>JAZSHQ010000001.1:0-20174 GCA_045533335.1 Eubacteriales bacterium | reverse complement strand
ATTTTCGGCAACGTAATAGCCGTCTGCATAGTTTTGATTATCTATACAAATCTGATTGCCCGTGTGGATGGAAGGGCTATACCAATTCAGGCTTCCGTCGTCATTAAGCTTATCGGTGGTGGGAACGTAAAGCGTGATATTTGCGCCGTTCGCGTTCACGTAGCTGTTCCAAAGTTCCTCTGTTACGCCCTTGGGATTAAGAACGCTCTGTGCGTATTCGGAATCGCCCGTGCCGAAACCTCCGAGGGTGTAAAAGAGCATTTCTTTTTCGTATTTCTGTTCTATCTTACCGCGAACAAAGGCGGCGGTAAGCTGTGTGAGGAATGCAACGTCGGTAACCTCGCCGCTTATATCCCTACCGTTGGAAACGTTGCTCGTTCCGACGTTATCGTAATCGGTGGTAGCCGAGGTAGGTGCGCCGTCGCTCATAAATACCATAACGGGAATGCGCTTTTCGCCCTTTTGCAAACCGCTTTCGACCACGGTGCTTTCAACCGCATCGAAGGTCTGGTAAGCCTTAAACATAGCGTTTTGGATATAGGTCGAGCCGCCGTAATTTCTACCGAGGTCGGTCGAAACGGTTTCGCCCGCGCTGTTGGTAACGCCGTCCGCAACACGCACACGGATATCGTCGTCCATAATATTATTCGCGTCGCCCGCTTCCTCGAACTCATAGAAAAGGAAATCACCTTCTGCGTTCCACGAGGTATAGCGATCTACCGTAAGAAGAACGTTTGCGGTTTCGGTATCCGAAGCACCTATGCCCCAATATCCCGAATAAAGGATAACGCCGATACGGTTTTCGGTATTGAGTTCAAAAAGAGTTTTAATAGATGCGTTTGCCGCATCAACAAGCTCTTCGAGGCTTTTTCTCATCGACGAAGAAACGTCGAGAACAAAAATCGTGTCGGTAGGAACGTTATCGTAACCGACGATAGTTTTGTTCGCCGCGATAGCCGAAAGCGCAACAAGTGCGCCGTTTTCATCCTTGAGCGTAACCGTGTTCTGCGGGAAGGCGCTTGCATCGGTAAGCACCGATTTGTCGAGCCATATACCGCCCGCGTTTGCGGTAGAGCCGTAATCTGCTCCGAAATAGGACTTCCAGCCGTCCATTGTGGAAGCATCTGCACTTTTACTTATGCTGTATTCGTTTGCACTTACACCGTAAGCAGGAACAAGCACTGCGACCGTCATAATCACCAAAGCAAGTGCAACAATACGTTTGAAGTTTTTCTTCATTTTTTGTGTTTCCTCCTTAAGATTATATTTTTATTATGTGTGCTTTTCGTTTAAATATAATAAAGCAAATCACCGTAGGTCGGGAAGGGCCAGAAGGAGCGTTCGGTAAGCTGTTCCGCCTCATCCGCCGCGCGGCGAAGCTCACGCATAACGGGAATAACCTCGTCACGGCAGTAAATGCCGCATTTTTCCGAACACAAATTACGCTGTGCGTATTCGGCATTGGCGCGCAAGCGCATAAGCGAAGCCGACATTTCGTCCGAAAGCTCGGCAAGACGCTTTAATGTAGTGTTTGTGTGGTGAGGTATGGGCGCGCCTGCGGATTTGAGCGCGTTCACTGTCTGCGCCAACTTTAAAATATACGAGCCGACCGCGGGAATTATGTCCTTGCCCGCCATATCGCACATCGTAAGCGCTTCGATAGCAATTATTTTGCAATAGGATTCAAGCAGGATATCGTGACGCGAGCGCAATTCCTTTTCGGTGTAGACTCTGTGGCGAGTAAACAGTTCTATATTTTCCTCGCGCACAAAATAAGGGAGCGCGTCTGCCGTTGTGGGAAGGTTTAAAAGTCCGCGGCGTGCGGCTTCGAGCTTCCATTCGCCCGAATAACCGTCACCATTAAAGATTATGCGCTTATGCTGTTTTATGGTACGACGTATAAGCTCACTCAATGCAGTTCTGAAATCGTCCGCCTTTTCGAGCTCGTCGGCAAACTGCATCAGGCTTTCCGCAACGATGGTGTTTATAACCACGTTAGGCTCGGCAACCGACATAGCAGAGCCGGGCATACGGAATTCGAACTTATTGCCGGTGAACGCGAACGGGCTGGTGCGGTTGCGGTCTGTCGTATCCTTCGGGAATGTAGGAAGGACGTGAACGCCTATTTCCATTTGCATTTTTTCGGAGCCGTAATAGGGAACGCCTTCATCGATAGCATCTAAAATCGCGGTGAGCTCGTCGCCGAGGAACATCGAAACGATAGCGGGGGGTGCTTCGTGCGCGCCCAAGCGGTGGTCGTTACCCGCAGTTGCAACCGAAATACGCAAAAGGTCCTGATGCTCGTCCACAGCCTTTATAACAGCGCAAAGGAAAAGCAGGAACTGCGCGTTTTCGTATGGATGCTTGCCGGGTGCCAAAAGATTAACGCCCTTATCGGTAGAAAGCGACCAGTTATCGTGCTTGCCGCTGCCGTTTATGCCCTCGAAGGGTTTTTCCTGAAGAATGCATACCAATCCGTGACGCTCGGCAACCTTCTTCATAGTTTCCATAGTAAGCTGGTTATGATCGGTCGCGGCGTTTGCAGATCCGTAAATAGGTGCAAGCTCGTGCTGACAGGGTGCGGCTTCGTTGTGTTTCGTCTTTGAAAGCACGCCCAATTTCCAAAGTTCTTCGTCAAGCTCCTTCATAAATGCCGAAATTCTCGGCTTTATAGCACCGAAATAATGGTCCTCGAGCTCCTGACCCTTGGGGGGCTTTGCGCCGAAAAGCGTTCTGCCGCAAACAACAAGGTCTTCGCGCTTGTTGAAAAGCTCTTTATCTACCAAAAAATATTCCTGCTCGGGGCCGCAATTAGGCTCGACGTGGCGCGCCTCGGTGCCGAACAGTTTTAATATTCTCATCGCCTGTTCGTTTATCGCTTCCATCGAACGCAAAAGCGGTGTTTTCTTGTCAAGCGCTTCGCCGCCGTAGGAGCAGAAAACGCTCGGAATACAAAGCGAGCCATCCTTTATAAATGCGTAAGAGGTGGGGTCCCAAGCGGTATAACCGCGTGCCTCGAAGGTCGCGCGGAGACCGCCCGAGGGGAAACTCGACGCGTCGGGCTCGCCCTTAATAAGTTCCTTGCCCGAAAATGCCATTATTACCCCGCCTTTGCCGTCGGGGGTTACAAAGCTGTCGTGTTTTTCGGCGGTTATGCCTGTCATCGGCTGAAACCAATGGGTATAGTGGGTCGCGCCCTTTTCTATCGCCCAGTCCTTCATCGCCTCGGCAACCACGTTTGCAACGGTAATATCAAGGTCTTCACCGCGTTGTATAGTATGCTTAAGCGAGGTATAGACCTCCGCGGGCAGACGTTCCTTCATTACCTCGCGGTCAAATACCAGCGAGCCGAATGCTTCGGGTACATTGTTCATCGGCGTATCCTCCGTCGAAAAAAGAATATAGTATGGCAATTATTACACTCATACATAATAAATATAAATCAAATGCCGCCCAATGTCAACAATTTATTCACCGCTTTGTGCATTTTCGTGTTCGGGAACAAAGAAACCGCAGCTTTCGAAAAAATTTTTGAATTTTTTTGCAAAAAAGCCAAACCAAACAAAGCTTTTATGCACTATATAATTGAAAGTCAATCGCAGGTAGAGCAAAATTCAACCTACCGTTTATTGACAATTCGTATATACTGTTGTAAAATACACACATACCAAAAAAAGGAGACAACAAATGAAAAAACGCTTCGACAGATATTTTGGCAGCAATATAGGCAGAAAATTCTATATTGTAAGCCTTGTCCTTATAGCTCTGGGCGCAATAGTCGGTTACTTCTATTGGTGGGGCTACGGTATGCCGCTTATCGCACTCGGTGTTATAGGATTTCTCGTAAGCTCGGGCATTCAGGTTACCGACAAAGACATTGACGAGCACATTCAGAACACTATCGAGGAATTCAAAAAACGCATCGACGGCAGAAACATAGGCAAGGAAACGCTCGATTCCCGCGATTTTTCCTATTTTTACGGCTTTATCCGCGAGGATGCGCAGACCCGCTTTGTTTCGGGACGCGACGGAAAGATACGCACCAGCAAATACTTTATCACCGCCATTTCCGCCAAGCCGAAAAACGTTAAGGTATTCACCGCGGTGTGCGACCTGCTTTCCGAAGAGCCGGCAAACGATAGCTTTATTTCGACAAACGGCGCATATAGCGTTGACTTGGCAAGCGAAAACGTCGAATTCCCCGCAGGCAACAAAAAATGCAAGCTTTACGTTTCTATGAACGAAGAAAACGAAGAAGCTCTTGAATTCTACGTTCCCAACGACGCGCTTGCCGACAAACTGCTCGATATGATTGTAAAAAGATAAAACGCGACAAAAAAGAACCGTTTAACACGGTTCTTTTTTTATTTACTTCTTTTATTTACTTCTTTTCGGTTTCGCAATTACAGCCGCATTTGCCGCCGCATTGTTTTGCGTTCGGACATCCGATACATTTCTGCCCGTTCTTTTTCGATTTTACGATATAGGCAATCGCACCGCCGATAATTAATACGAGTATTGCCGAAACAATAATATCAACAGCCGTCATATTGCGCCTCCCGTTTTATTTTTTGGAATATGCCTTCTTTGCCTTTGCGTTCGAGCGCGCAGCAAGGAGCGCGACTGTTGCGATGATCGCGATTACCGCAATAAGTCCTCCGACAAAGCCTTCGCCGAATGCGTCGGTAGCGAAAAACGTTCCGAACTGATAAACAAAGAAGGAAAGCAGATAGGCGATGGCGAACTGAAGCCCAATACCTGCAAACAGCCATTTTTTGCTCTTTATTTCGGAATTCATTGCGCCGATAGCCGCGAAGCAGGGGGGCGTAAAGAGGTTGAACATAAGGTAGGAAAGCCCTGCAACCGCGGTAATTCCGAACATTTCCGTTCCACCGCCGCCTGCAAGAAGCTCAAAATCGCCGTTGATAACCTCTTCGGAGATAGCGAACACCGCCGCGAGCGTGCCTACAACCTCTTCCTTTGCGATAAAGCCGGTTATTGCCGCAGCCGCCATTTGCCACATACCGAAGCCGAGCGGAATAAGAAGCACCGCAAATGGAGAAGCGATATCGTGAAGTATCGATTCGCTCTGACCGACCGCCTGAAAGCTCCAGTTGTAATTAGCCATAACGGTAATAACAGAGTTGCAAATAAGTATTACCGTGCCTGCCTTTACTATGTATGCCCACCCGCGCGAGAACATCGATTTTACCGCGCCCCACAGCGAGGGGAGTTTATATTCGGGAAGTTCGATAATAAAGTAGGATTTTTTATATTTATAGCCCGAAATGAACTTAATAAGCAGCGCGCCGAAGAAGATGAGCACTATGCCGAGGAAGTACATCGTGGGGGAAACCCAATTCGATTCGGGGAAGAATGCGCCCGCGAAAAGTGCGATAACGGGAATCTTTGCACCGCAGGGGATAAAGGGCGCGAGCATTGCGGTGGCTCTGCGTTCGCGCTCGTCGCGTATCGTGCGGCAAGCCATAACACCGGGGACCGCACAGCCCGTTCCGACAACGAAGGGGATTACCGATTTACCCGAAAGACCGACCTTTTTGAATATCGGGTCGAGTATAACGGCAACGCGCGACATATAGCCGCAATCCTCGAGCAACGCAAGAAGAAAATACATTACCATAACGAGCGGCAAAAATCCGACTACCGCGCCGACGCCGCCGATAATACCGTCGAGCACTATCGTTTGAAGCAGAGGGCTCGCGCCCGAAACAAGCTTTCCTACCCATTCCCCGAATGCTTCGATAAGCGTAACTAGACCGGGAATAACGGTGCCGTTTTCGAATTCGTAGCCTTCGGATATCCAAACACCGGGGCCAACCTGCGAAACCCAGAATACCGCCCACATAACCACCGCAAAAATCGGAATGCCGAGCCAACGGTTGGTAAGAATATCATCAAGCTTATCGCCGAAATTTTTCTCTTTTGTAAGAATTTTGCGTTTTTCGACCTGACGCACGAGCTTATTGACAAAATCAAAGCGCGCTCTGTCGGCTTTTTCGACCGCCGCCTTGTTGGTAAGGTCAATATTGCCCTCGGTGTAGGGAGCCTTCTGTTCCCTGCCCGCCGCCGAAACCGCCGCCTCGATAACCTTTTTAAGTCCGTCGCCGGATATCGAAACCGTGTCTATAACAACGCAACCGAGCTTTTCGGCAAGCAACGCCGAATCTATAACCGTTTTCTTTTTATCGTTAATATCCTTTTTATTAAGTGCAACGACAACGGGAATGCCGAGCTCCAAAAGCTGTGTGGTAAAGAAGAGACTGCGGCTTAAATTGGTCGCATCGACGATATTTATGATAACGTCGGGGTTTTCTTCTTTTACGTAAGAGCTTGCTATACTCTCCTCGCTCGTAAAGGGCGACATAGAATAGGCACCCGGAAGGTCGACCGCAATAAGCTGTTCATCGCCCACCCAATATGCTCTTTTTATGAGGTGTTCCTTTTTATCTACCGTAACGCCCGCCCAGTTACCGACCTTTTCGTTACTGCCGGTAAGAGCGTTATACATTGTGGTCTTGCCCGAATTCGGGTTGCCTGTCAATGCAATTCTCATTGATTTCCTCCGAGATTTTATCGCGGTTAGCTTTTGCTAACTATATTCCAAAAAAACAAACCGTTGGCGGTTGTTTTTTTATATAATTATCGATTCTGCAAGCTGATTATCGATACTGTAACGCGCGTCCTTTATCGAAACAACACAGCCGCGCTTTTTTTGCGAAACAACGGTTATCGCTTCGCCGCTGTAACAGCCGAGCGAGAAAAGGAATGCGTTCAATTCCTCATCATCGGTCCTGATCTCGCGGATGATATATTCTTTTCCCTCGATAGCCTGTTTAAGATTCATAAAATCACCGCTTGCTAAAACTCGGTTAGTCTATGCTAACCGTTGACATTTTACTTATTTCGACGCAATTTGTCAATAGCTTTTTTAATATTTTTAAAAATTTCTTCAATATGTAGTAATTCTATGTTATTTCGCGAAAATATATGTGCAAAGCACCGTCACTTTTGTTTGTGACGGTGCTTTTACGGTGCTTTATCGTTATTTATTAAGTTCGTCGCAAAGTGCCTTGACCTCATCGGCAAAGGCGCGGATAGAATAATTATCGTAAGGCGAAACGCCAACGCTGAACGTATCCTTCATTCCCTCTCTTAAATCGTCGGGAACACCCTTTTCGCCCAGAAGCGCACCCATAAACGAGCCCACCGTTGCACCGTTGCAATCGGTATCCGCACCGCATTCAACGGCAAAGACAACGGCTTCCCTAAAATCGTTTTTATAGCGCATTATTGCGGCGATACAGAAGGTCGCGTTGTTTATCGTATGCACCCAGTTGTATTTTTTGCCGCGCTCGATAAGCGTTTTTATAAGCTCGTCGCGGGGAATATCGCTTTCGGCAAGCCCGCGCGCCCAAACGGCATCCTCGTAAAAACGGCTCTTTTTCGGTACGACCGAAAGGGCAATATCAAAGCACTTGTTTACGTCCTTTTCGGTAAACGCCGCGGAAATAAGCGCGGCAAAGAACATTTCGCCGTAAATGCCGTTCTTAATATGCGAAAAATACGCGTCGGTATGCGCCAATTTCGAAGCAAGCTTCGGCATACCCGCGGCAACGTAGGCGAACGCGTCACAGCGTATCTGCGCGCCTATCCATTCACGGTAGGGGTTTAAATAGCTGCTTACCCTTTCGCTCTTAAGCAGTCCCATCGCGTTTTCGGGCTTATACCACGGCGTAAAGGTATCTACGTTTATATAGTTCAAATAAGCCTGCGTTTCTGCGGTGCAGACAAATCGGAAAGGCAGATTCCACGCCCAATGACTTCCGACATCCCACGAATCGAAATTATATCCTTTTTGCTTAAGCAGTAAATAGAAAATTACGGTAAAACGCGTATCGTCGTCAAGCGGCATACCGCATATTTTTTCGTCGGTCGCAAGACCCTCGTTGCGATTTTCACCCGAAACGGTAGGGACAAAATATTTTATCGGGTACTTTCCCGCGTTTTTATACCAATCGATTATTCTTTGCGACTGCCAACCCTCGACAGGCTGACCGAGCGCACAGCCGATACATCTGCCCAGCCACGCACCGCGGAAATAATCGGAATCAACGGGGGTGTATTTATCGTCAGAAAGCTTATCGATATCGCTTTCGGCGTAAATTTCCTCCAGCTCACTCGGCTCGTTATAGGGGTAATCCGCACGCATCGGAAGCGCGCAAAGCTCGGAATAGATCTCCATAAGCTTCGCCTTGTCCTCGTTGCAAGCATTAATGCGTTCGCGGTATGCCTCGCGGTCTATATCTCTTCCCTCTTCAAATAATTGGTTTAATTCCTCTATAAGTAAACCGTAAAGTCTGTCGTAGCCCGCCATAATGCTCCTCCGTTGTTTGATTAATTATATACTAACACAATGTCAAATTGAATTCAAGTGAATATACCGAAAAAACCGCGGCAACAATAAGATTACAAATCTTATTTCGGAGGTATTTTATGTCACCCAAAGAACTGCTTTATATCGAGGACGCACTCGGCCACACCCAGCAGATCAAAACCGTCTGCAACGAGTTTTCCGACCAGCTTGGCGATACCGAGCTTTCGAATTTCGTGCAGACTATCGCGCAGAAGCAGCAGCAGACCTTTGACCGCATTTACAATTTACTTTAAAGGAGAAGAGCTATGCAGGATCAGGTAATTATGGACAACATCTTGACAAGCGTAAAAAACGCTTGCGACATCTTTATGCACGGTACTATCGAAGCATCTACCCCGAATGTAAACGCCGCATTCAAGCAGGCGCTTAACGATTGCCTGTGCATACAGAACGAAATTTATTCAAAAATGGAGCAAAAGGGCTGGTACCCCTCCACTCAGGCACCCCAACAGCAAATTCAGCAGACCAAGCAAAAATATTCGAATTGATAACAAAGGCTGCCGCGAATAACGCGGCAGCTTTTTTGTGTAAATTCTCGGTATTGTAGAATTTCTCTCAACAAACGAGAGGTTGTGTTTTTTGCAAAAATAGTATATACTTCAAGTGTCGACAAAAAAGCTTCGAGGCAAACAACCGAAAGGAGCATGATATTAATGAAACTTAACATTGGCGAAAACATAAGAAAACACCGTAGAGAAGCCAACCTTACACAGGAACAGCTTGCAGAAAAGCTTGGCGTTTCCTTTCAGGCCATAAGCCGTTGGGAAAACGAAACAACTTATCCTGATATGGAGCTTTTGCCTGCAATAGCGAAATTCTTCGGTATTTCGGTAGACCAGCTTTTGGGCTGTCCCGAGGAAGAAAAAGAAAAAAGTTCGGAAAAAGCGTTACACGACCTTGCGGTTGCAACATACGAAGATCCGATCGACAAGGAAAAAATCATCTCGATAATTCGCGACATACGCCGTAATCATCTCGAAAGCAGTCAGCTTTGGCGTTTTTGGCTTGATGCAAAGCACCTCATATTCTGCGACCCCGAAATACTTCCCGAGGTGCGACTTACCGCCGAGGCTATACTCGAAAAACACAGCGGTACGGGCATACGCGAAATCACAATACAAAATATGGCGAGAATAGAGGACGAAGAGCATATAGCCGCATTTCTTGAAAGATACGCCTCGGAGCTTGATATTTCGCGAAATTCGCTTTTGCTGGAGCGTTATAAAAACAGATGCGAATACAGCAAGCTTCGTCCTGCAATGCAATGGAACTTTTTTATGCTTATCGACAAAATGATCGGCAACAGCGACCCTTGGCGCGACCGTGAAAAGCATCTCGACCTTGAAGAATGCCGATATATGAACGAACTTAACATAGAGCTTCTTCACCGTATAAACCGCGTTATCCCCGACGAAAACCACCCGATCACCGCCGACGGAAGCATTGATTTTTGGGCAGAGCCGCGGCTTTGGATGGGATTCAGGCAAGCGGCATATCTCGCCTCGAGCGGGGAGCAGGAAAAAGCGTTTATATATCTCGAGGATGCGGTTTCGCTTCTCGAAAAATTCCTGAGCATAACCGAGCCGACAGAAATTAGCTGCAAATCGCCGTGGCTAGACCAAATAGTATGGACAGCACAAGAGGATTGGTGCAAACCCAACCTATTGCCGGAAGAGCCTTTTGAAAGATGCGTCTACCTCCATCGCGACGGAACCTGCTATATGTTCTATCCTTCTTGGTTTTATGATTTTTTAACATCAAATAACCATTGGTGGAAATGGTTTGACCCGATACGCGAAGACGAGCGTTTTACGAAATATGTTGGGCGCGTAAAGGCTTTAATAAGCAAAAAATAACAAATGAGGTTGCCGTGTGTTTCGGCAACCTCATTTTTGCTTTAAAAATCTATATAATTTGTAAATTGCATCGGCAATCTGTCGCCGTAGTAGTGGGAAATATCCGAAAGGCAAAGCACCTTCGGGGCGGTATAACCGTTTGAATGGTTGGGGAAATTGATAATTGTTACGCCAGAATGATTTATATCGAAGGTTGACCAGAACAAAATAGGGTTGATTCCCAAAAGGTGAGAAAGCCAAGTGGTGCCGAAGCCGTAATGGCAAAAAACGGCAACACGCTCGTCGGTGGGTTTTAATATTTTATAAGCCAGACCTTCGCGCTTGTAGCCCAGAGATTCCATAAAAGCATCCGAAGCATCGGCGATGCGCTTATAGCCCTCCTTTGCGTTACAGAGGGTAAAGGGATATGCCTCGTACCATTTATCGCCGAGAGCAACGTTTTCTTCGGTTTTGAAATTGGTAGGATTCATACCGAAGGACCAGCCGTGGTAATTATTTTCGTAATCGTTGATTCCGAAATCCTTTGCCGCAAGGTCTTCGCTCGTCCATTCCAAAATTTCGGGCTTAATGCCCAAAAGTTCGCAGGCAGGCTGAGCAGTCATTTGAGCGCGCACCATAGGCGAGCAATATATTTTATCGAGCCCGTGGACCGAAAGGCGTCTGCCCAGGGCTTCGGCTTGGCGTTTGCCCTTTTCGGTAAGACTGTCGGGGCTGTAAATAGGGTCGGCGTGACGAATTACGTATAACAGCATAGTGTTTCTCTCTTTCGATTTTTATGTATTGCACTTATATCCCGAATTGCTTATACGCAATTCGCTTCCGCCGAAGCGGAAGTTCGACTTCGCGGCATTCGCCGCTCCGCTCAGGATGACGGTCATTTCGTTTCTACTATATAGAAATACGAGCTTGTGGGCGAATTGATTATGCGGAATTTCGCACAGCAATATTTTTTTCTGTCGAGCTCTTTAAGCATTTCGTTAATCAGCTCGCCTTCTATTTCGCCCTCCTCGTGGCCGGGGTAAACCGCGATAAGCAATATCGAATCGGTATCGAGCAAATCTATCGCCGTTTTTACCGCCGCAAGCGTGGTTTCGCGCTTGGTTGTAACGCTTTTATCGCCGCCGGGGAGATAACCGAGGTTAAACATTCCCGCTTTGATTTTGCAATCGATATATTTTTTTGCGTTGTGATGGGAATCGCATATAAGCGTATAATTTTGCGGAGCGTTATTTTCGATAAGCCTTTTTTTGGTGCTTTCAATGGCGGCGGGCTGTATATCAAACGCGAAAACGCGGCCGCTTTCGCCGACCGTTTGCGAGAAAAACAACGTATCGTGCCCGTTGCCCATAGTAAAATCGGCAACCGTATCGCCCTCTTTTATGTGTTTAAGTATAAAGCTTTTTTCGGTTTCGAGAATATCAAGCATCGTTTACTCCAATATTTAACATAAGGGAGGTTTGAAAAACCTCCCTTGATTATTTCAGCAATTACTTATTGAGATATACTCTTTCCCTTGTCTTGCCGCTCTTGTAGATAGCGCAGACCATTTCCATTGTTTCGTAAGCAGATTCAACGGGAATGAACATTTCATCGCCCGATTCGAGGCATTCGTAGAAGTTGTTGATCTGCTTGCAGTGGTTAACGCCCCAATAGGATTTTACGTTGCCGTAGCCGAAATCTTCATCGGGCTGTACTGCGTGGAATTCTCTGCCGTCGTTAAGCTTGATGTCGGCTCTGTCGGCAACGAGGGTAGCAACACCGTTTTCGCAGTGGAATTCGATAAACACGTCTGCGTCGTAGGTGTAGTAGTTGATCGCGTGGAAGTTTGCAAGCATACCGTTATCGAAGCGGATAACGCCTTCTGCGGTATCTTCAACGTCGATCTTCGCGTGGCCGCGGTTAGCAATAGTCGCATCGACCGATTCGATAGGACGGTTGATAAGGTAGCGCATCATATCGAGGGTATGGATAGCCTGGTCGATAATAACGCCGCCGCCTTCCTTATCCCAAGTGCCCTTCCAATCGCTGCTGCCGTAATAAGCGTCGGAACGGTCCCAAGTTACATAGCATTTAGCCGACTTGATCGCGCCGAGAGTGCCGTCTTCAAGCAGCTGCTTGGTAAGAACGGTGCCCGCATTGTAGCGGTTTTGGAAGATACAGCCGAGAACGACACCGTTTTCCTTCGCGGTATCGATCATTGCGCGTGCATCCTCGATATTTATAGACATAGGCTTTTCGGTAAGTACGTGCTTGCCGCGCTTGCTGCATTCGATAGAAACTATCGGGTGGAGATAGTGGGGCAGACAGATATGAACTACGTCGATATCCTCTTTTTCGAGCATTTCGATATAATCGTAATATGCCTTTACACCGAATTCAGCCGCTTTTGCGTCTGCTCTGTCCTTCTTAACGTCGCAAACAGCAACGAGCTCTGCGTTCTCACATCTCACGATGCTTACTGCGTGCATAGGGAAAATGTTGCCGCAACCAATAACGGCAGCCTTATACTTTTTCATAAATTTACCTCTGGATTTCATAAGTAATTCCAAGCAAATTATAACACATTTATTCTATATTTCAAGCCTTTTCTTGCAATTTAAGCAATTTATTTTCTGCGGAAAAGCGTATTCAGCTTCGCGAAATACATAGTATCGATATTATTCACGGTACCCTCGGTCGTGCGGAAACGCCATTTGCCGCTGTCGTCGCCGGGGATATTCATTCGCGCATCGCTTCCGAAGCCGCACATATCCTGAAAAGGAATTATTGCAAGGTATGCGCTCGAACGCCACACCGATTCGATGATCTTCCTGCAGGCAGGTGCATTATAACCGCCCTGACCCCAATCGCCGTGGTCGAAGCCGACGTAATCAAGCGCAAAGGCGCGTTCCTCCTCGCTTGCCTCCCACAGCCAGCCGAGCAGGGTGTTATTATCGTGCGTGCCCGTATAGGCGACGCAGTTTATCGGGTAGTTATGCGGCAGGTGCGTCGCATCGTCGCTCGGGTCGAAGCCGAACTGAACTATCCTCATTCCGGGGAATCCGCTGTCTTTTAGCAGCTTCACAACGTCGTCACCGAAAACGCCCAAGTCCTCGGCAATAATCGGCACGTCGCCGAGTGCCGCCTTAACCGCCTTGAACAGCGACATCGCCGGTCCCTTCTTCCAAATACCCTCACGCGCGGTCTTGGCGTCGCCCTTTATTGCCCAATACGATGCAAATGCGCGGAAGTGGTCGATACGCAAAACGTCGTAGAGCTCGAACTGACGCTTAATGCGCTTTATCCACCATTCATAGCCTTGCGATTTATGGTATTTCCAATCGTAAAGCGGGTTGCCCCAAAGCTGACCGTCCTCCGAAAAATAATCGGGCGGACAGCCCGCAACGCGTGAAGGTTTGTAGGTTTCCTTATCGATATCGAACAGTTCGGGATTCGCCCAAACATCTGCACTATCGCGCGAGACGTATATCGGCATATCGCCTATAATCTTTATACCGATCTCGTTGATTTCCTTCTTTGTCTTTTCCCATTGAGTACAGAAAAGATACTGAACGAAGCCGTGGTAGCGTATTTCCTCTTTAAGCTCTTCTTTCAATAACAGAGCTTCGGAATACTTGTTTCCGCGCTTCCAATTCCAAAACTCTCGCCCGCCGTTTTCAAACTTCAGTGCACGGTAAAGGCAATGCGAAAACAGCTCCTTTTCGTTAACAAACTTATCGAGCTTTTGTTTGAACTCCTCGTCAAGCCGCGAAAACGCCAAGCGCATAAGCGATTCTCTTTTCTCCCGCGCGAAGGGATAATCGGCAATAAATGGAGAACCGTTATATTTATTCGTATAGGATTCGTGTCTTGTAACAAAGCCGGAATCCACCATAAGCTCGGGGCTTATATAAAGCTCGTTGCCCGCAAACGCGCTGTCCGAGCCATAAGGCGAATTGCCGTAATCAAGCGGAGTAAAGGGCAACACCTGCCAATAGGAAAAGCCCATTTCTTTTATTTTTCTTGCAAATTCAACACATTCCCTGCCGAAAACGCCGATACCGTATTCCGAAGGTATTGCCGATATGCTCATCAGCACGCCGCTGCTTCGTTTGTTGTTCATATTTGTATCTTGTATCCTTTTTGTTTTTTTATATTATAACGCACCAAATACAATTTGGCAATGTTTTTAAAGAAAAAATCGGCTGTTGTTTTTCACAACAGCCGATGCTTTTTACTGTTTTTTCTTGCCGGTCACGGCGTTCAAAATATAGGTGATTCCCATTACCACGCCGACAACAACGAAAATACCGAGCATACCCAAGCCCATATATTTAAGATTTGCCACCGCATTTTGGGGGTGCCAATCGAGCTCGACGTCTGCGATTGATTCACCGTTTGCTTCGGTTTCCGCCGATGCAAAAACCGCAAAGAGCGAAAAGAGCATAACTGCCGTTAAGAGGACTAAAAATATCTTTTTCATTTCCAATCTCCTTTCGCAATTAACCGAAGAAGTTAAGGATCATACCGCCCGCGATAACAGACGCAATCTGTCCCGAAACATTAACACCGGTAGCCTGCATAAGAATGAAGTTCTGGGGATCTTCCTTAAACGCCATTTTGTGAACAACACGACCTGCCATCGGGAACGCGGAAATACCTGCCGCACCGATCATCGGGTTAAGCTTGGTTTTTAAGAAGAGGTTCAAGAACTTTGCAAACAGTATGCCGCCTGCGGTATCGAAGATAAACGCCACAAGGCCAAGACCGAGAATAAGCAGGGTTGCGGGACTTAAGAACTTTTCGTAATGCATCTGACCTGCGATAGTGATACCGAGGAAGATGGTAACAAGGTTTGCAAGCACCTTTTGCGCCGTTTCGGAAAGCGAAGCAAGCACGCCGCATTCACGGATAAGGTTACCGAACATAAGGAAGCCGATAAGCGCAACCGAATCGGGTGCAACAAGACCTGCGATAACCGTAAGGATTATCGGGAAAAGAATCTTGGTGGTCTGCGAAACCTCGCGCTGAACGTAGGGCATTCTTATCATACGTTCCTTTTTGGTGGTAAGAAGCTTGATAACGGGGGGCTGAATTATCGGAACGAGAGCCATATAGGAATAAGCCGCAACCATTATCGCGCCGACGTAGGGGGTACCGAGTGCCTGTGCAACAACGATAGAGGTAGGACCATCTGCCGCACCGATGATAGCGATAGAAGCCGCATCCGTATCGGAAAAGAAGAGCGAAGCGGTGCAAAGGGTAAAGAATATACCGAACTGTGCCGCCGCGCCGAAAAGCATAAGCTTCGGGTTAGAAAGCAGCGGGCCAAAGTCGATCATCGCGCCGATACCGATAAAGAGTATAAGCGGAAAAAGCTCGTTTTGAATACCTGCGTTATAAAGCGTGGTGATCGGGCCACCTTCGCCTATCGCACCCGAAAACGGCAGGTTAACAAGTATTGCGCCGAAGCCCATAGGCAAAAGCAGGGTGGGCTCCATATCCTTTTTTATTGCGAGGTAGATGAGTATGCCGCCGACAAGCCACATAACACACATTCGCCAATCGATGTTGGCAAAATTGCCAAACACTTCCAAAAGAGCATCCATTTTCGAAATTCCTTTCTTTTAAAAAGATTTCACATACCCCAAAATTGTAACACATAAACAAGCATAAATCAATACAAATTCCAAAAAATCAAATGTCTGTTTTTCCTTGTGTTTTCAGCAAAAAGCACACAAGCGCGATTTTCTTTGCCGTTTCTTTGCCAAAAAATAAAGCTCCCGAAACAAATTCGAAAGCTTCATTTTATGTGTTATCCTGAAATTATTCATTTACAAAGCTGATCGTTCCGTCCTTAATACGGACTTTTATCACCTTTTCATAAGAGTCGTCGTCTGTCGGAATATATATGGTGGAGTACGCAATCGCGTCGCCTGTGGTCGAGGTCCAACTCTTGTTGCTATACGAAACCTTAAAGCAGTTATCAAAGCTCGCACGCTCACTTGCATTCATTGTTCCGCTTATAATTCCGTCGTTTTGCGTGTTCTTGTTATAAAACTCGCTTTCGGGACATTTAAACGAATAGTTTTCAACCTTTACGTTCGAAACCGGCTTTCCCGTTTCATAATCAACAAATTTAATTGAAAACGGTATCATCTTGGTTTTCGTCAGCTGAACGTGAAGCTCGGTTTCGATTATATGCACTTTTTCCCGAATATCATCATATTGATCGTGAGAATAAGTGAACGTAAACCAAGTTCCGCTGCCACCGTATTTCGTCAAGAGCGTATCCATCGAAACGATTCCGTTTTTGTCGGTATATACCTTGCCGCCTTCTTCGCCGAATCCTGTGATTTCCACGCCCGACAAAGGCTCTCCCGTTTCTGCGTCGGTTACGTATATCGTTAACGTTTTACACTCTGTCGGATAAGTAAAGAGCACCGTTTCGGACGATGTTTCTTTATTATCGTAATATCCGCCGTTTTTAAGCCATTTATTCGAATAGTTTGCGGCGTATTCATCTGTCCCTTCGAAATAAAAGTGATATTCTCCCACAGGAACCACAACCGCGGCAACACCTTGGCTGTTGGTATAAACGTAATCCAATTTATTGCCGTTTACATCCAATATCCAAACCTTCAATCCCGCTTGCTTTACCAACAAAGCAGAATCGTTGCCGTAGATATGTTCTTCGACCTGTTTCTTTGCATCTATCACCTTTATTTTGAGCAAGCGTTCAAAGTTTATATCGTATTTGAGCTCCGACAAATTCTCGGGAGTCTGGTGATTTTCAACGAACGGACTCAAATCGGCTACATCGTTATAATCACGCTCGACGAATTTAACTTTAAAGCGGTCGAAGCCTTTAATGAGCGTTTTATCCACCTCGGCGACCACACATACACTTTTATACGTGCTGTTTTGTCTTCTTTCCGGAGTTCCGTAGTGGATATCGACAACTAATTCGTCTTCCTCGAAATAAACCGAGCCTACAGAAAATTCGGCGTTGCCGTCCTGTAAACATATAAAGGTCACAAGCCACGCATTATCATCGAAATAATTGGTTTCAAAGCGTTTTCCCTTGGCAAACTTATCTACGACTTGACCAAAGCTCCAAGAATGCTTGTAAAAGGGCGACACCGTTTTTTCCATTGCAGTATAATCGTGATAACTTCTAATGACATACGTAAGCGGCTCATCCTCTCCGAGCCGAGGATGCTCATTAAACGGTACATTGTTCATTGTCGCGTAATAGTACGCATCATTGTATGCAATTTTATTGGTTTTGTCATCCGAAACGTTCGAATTGTCTTGGTTTTCCTCGGGCTCGCTTGTTTCGGGGGTGCTTACATCCTCGCTTTGGTCGGGGTCTGCGTTTTCGAATTTGTTTATAAGCAGGCTTCCGTCAACAGAACTGTCGGAAATTTCATAAAAATGCTCGTTTCCGTTTTCGTCGGTAAAGGAAATGCCTCTTATCGCGAAGATATCGATAAACTTTATATCCGCAAGAAGCGGTTTTGTGTCGGTAACCTTTTCGGTTTCGTAAAGTATGTTTTCGATCTTTTTATCGCTTATATCCGCCCAATCGTCTGTTATCGAGAATTTTTTAACGTTGAAGATTGCCGTTTTGGGTATAAAGAGTATCGGTGCGGTGCCGTATTCGTCGTCATCGACGTAACGGTAGCATTTATCGTATTTAGATATATCTTCGTAATCGATCATTTCTGCGGCGAACAGGCCGTCGATATAATCAAGCTCTTCGGGATTCCAAAGTATCTCCTGCAAATCCTCCGAACTTTCGCTGTTTTCGGCTATTTCGCTGCTTTCGGCAATTTCGCTGCTTTCGATATCCTCGCTGCTTTCCGCGCCCTCGCCGCGCTCGGTTGTAAGAAAGAACACGCCGACTATTGCACAGACGAGAACACCGCAAACAATAAGCCAAAAGGTCGGTTTTTTGTAGCTCATCGTATTTTTTACCCTTTCCTTGACGTTCGTTTCGCCAAAGGCTACGGGGCAGGCGGCGATACGCTTGTGCGCAACCGCGCATTCGAGCAAGGCGTAAGCATAAGCTTTGCGTTCCTCGGGCGCGAGCGAGTTTATAACCTTTTCGTCGCAGGCGTATTCGATATCGCGGCAAAGCAGGATATATGCCAACCAAACGAGAGGGTTAAACCAATAAACCGAAAGAATAAGAAATGCAAACGGCTTTATTAAATGGTCGTTGCGCTTTAAATGAGCGCGTTCGTGGGCGATAACACATTGTTCGGTCTGCGTCGAAAGCCCGTAGGGCAGATATATTCTCGGACGGATAAGCCCGAACACAAAGGGAGAATCGACAAGCTCGCCCTTACGCACGCCATCTCCGCAGGGGACAGACAGCGCAACACGGCGTTTAAGAATAATATAACTGATAACCGAATAGGAAAGCATTAAAGCGGCACCGCAAATCCACACGATGCAAAGCACCGATAGTGTTTTTTCGGAAATGCCCTCGCTCTTTTCGGCAGAAACGCTGTTTTGAACGGGCGGCAGGTTTTCCTCTGTGCCAAAGCTTTGTTCGAATTCGTTTTGTATGTTTCCGCTAACTGCTTCTTGACTAATCGGTGCAGAAGCTTCGCCGTTTACCGCGGGGGTATCCAAGGGCTTGTCGGGAGCAGTTTCGGGGGCAGATGCCGTGTCGGTAACCGCATTCTCGCCGAAAGCGTTTTCGCTCACAGCATCGTCGCGAATGCTTTCGCTTACGACCGATTCCGAAACGGCGTCTTCCCTGCCCGAAATTCCTTCGTTTACCACCAACTGCCGATTAGGCACTAACGATATATTGCTTTCGAAGGTAAAGGGAACAAGCAATCTTACCGCAACCAATGCCCAAAGACAGCAACTTATCCATTTAGGCATTCGCTTTCCGAAAACAGCGCGCACGAGAAGCACCGCCGCAATAAGCCAACAGGCAGCTATGCTTAAATTGAATATTTCAAGAAAGATGCGTGTCATTCCTTACCTCCGTTCAAGCGTCTAAACTGTTTGACACTTATAGACTAACATAGTAGTCCTTATTTGTCAATGCTTTTGCTTTAATTAGCAGAAAAGTTCGGTTTATGCGAGCTTTAAATGTACGATTACATACAAAGACGAAAAAACAACGCCGTTTGTCACATATTTCTGATATTTTCTTTGTTATGGGTAAAAAATCAACTGTTTACAATCGGGGTAAACGGTGCTATACTACAAAAAAAGAAAAACAAGGAGGTAAAACTTTGCTTAAAGATATTATTACTCCCAAAAAGATACTTTTCGCGCCCAATGCGCACACCGAACTGCGCATCAACTTCTTTGCCGTTTCTTTGCCAGAGAAAAACTCCCGAAGTTCTTCGGGAGTTTTCGTTTCGCTTTATTACTGCAGGCTCGTGCGAGAGAGTATATCGTAATAGCAATCGGGAGTTTTGCCGTGCTCGGTATAATAGCCCACGCCGTCGATTTCAACCGTATCCAAGCCCTGATTTATAACTCTGCCGTCGGAATATTCGAGCTCGACGTAAACCGTATTCGTCCCGGGCGGAACAAGTCCGATTATTTCTTCGCCCACAGTAAACGAAGCCAGCCAAGCTTTAATTTCCGCCATATTTTCGCTCGGGACCTCGCATCCCGTTCCCATACCGTAATATGAGTAAAAGGTAATACGCGTTAGGTTAGCTGTCGAAAAAATGCTGTTTTCGCCGTTTTCGGGCTCACTTGTTTCGGGCTCACTCGTTTCGGACTCGCTTGTTTCGGGGGTGCTTACATCCTCGCTTTGGTCGGGGTCCGCGTTTTCGAATTTATTTATGAGCAAGCTTCCGTCAACAGGACTGTCGGAAATTTCATAAAAATGCTCGTTTCCGTTT
>JAZSHQ010000045.1:0-24101 GCA_045533335.1 Eubacteriales bacterium | reverse complement strand
CATGGCTACGATCCGACTTGTTATAGTTGCACACTTAACCGCAACGCCGTATTTCTTTGTTGCGTTTGCAGAATCGATAGTTACCTGATCGTTCGTTTCGTTGCGGTATTCAAGACCGAGATCGTAATATTCGGTTTTAAGATCAACGTAAGGGAGAATAAGTATATCCTTTATCTGTTGCCAGATAATTCGGGTCATTTCGTCGCCGTCCATTTCGACAAGCGGCGTTTTCATCTGTATTTTTGCCATAATATTTCTCCTTTTTGCATTTTGGGGTATAACTCAGAGCTTAG
The DNA here is from genome assembly GCA_045533335.1 of Eubacteriales bacterium. Lineage (GTDB taxonomy): Bacteria > Bacillota > Clostridia > Oscillospirales > CAG-382 > Coliplasma. The sequence continues at coordinate 23,808 of JAZSHQ010000045.1, read as the reverse complement.
TGAACTCTAATAGTCCGCCTGCGAGAATTATATCGCGGTCGCGTCCGGAAAGCGAAGAAACGAGCTTAATTTCCTTACCGTTTACGTTAAGTGTTATTTCCCTGCCCTCTTTTATGCAGTTTCTAACGTCGTTAAGCAATAATTTATCTCCGAGCGCGATGCTTTCGTAATCTTCTGCGTTTGCGAAGGTAAGAGGAAGAATACCCGCGTTTACAAGGTTTGCCGCGTGGATTCTTGCAAAGCTCTTTGCGATAACAGCCTTAACGCCCAAATAAAGCGGAACGAGAGCCGCGTGCTCGCGCGAGCTGCCCTGACCGTAGTTTTCGCCGCCGACTATAATACCGCCGTTCTTTTCCTTTGCGCGTGCAGGGAATGCCTCGTCGCATACCTCGAAGCAGAAGTTAGAAAGATAGGGGATATTAGAACGGTAAGGAAGTATCTTCGCGCCTGCGGGCATAATGTGGTCGGTGGTGATATTATCGCCGACCTTAAGAATGCATTCGCAATCGATAGTTTCGGAAACCGGTCTGCTTTCAGGGAAGGGCTTAATGTTGGGACCGCGAACGACCTCTACATCCTTAGCTTCTTCAACCGTTGCAGGCTTAATAACCATATTATCGTTTATCATAAACTTGTCGGGCATTGCGAATTCGGGCATTTCACCGATAGTTCTCGGGTCGGTAAGCACGCCGGTAAGCGCGGATATTGCCGCGGTTTCGGGGCTTACGAGATATACCTGCGCATCCTTTGTGCCGCTTCTTCCGAGGAAGTTACGGTTGAACGTACGCAGAGAAACGCCCGCCGATTGGGGCGATTGGCCCATACCGATACAAGGACCGCAGGCAGATTCGAGAATTCTCGCACCTGCATCGATCATCCAAGAAAGCGCACCGCTTGCCGCAAGCATATTATAAACCTGCTTACTGCCGGGAGCGATAGAAAGGCTTACGTTATCGTGAACGGTTTTACCCTTTAATATATGCGCGACCTTCATAAGGTCAACGTAAGAGGAGTTCGTGCAGGAGCCGATGCAGACCTGATCGACCTTGATATTGCCGATTTCCTCGATAGATTTTACGTTATCGGGGCTGTGAGGACAAGCCGCCGCGGGAACGAGCGAAGAAAGGTCGATATCGATAACGAGATCGTAAACCGCATCGTCATCCGCCTTTAATTCAACGTATTGATCTTCCCTGCCCTGTGCGGCAAGGAAAAGACGGGTGTTTTCGTCGGAGGGGAACACCGAAGTAGATGCGCCGAGCTCCGCACCCATATTTGTAATAGTGCCTCTTTCGGGAACGGTAAGAGTCTTAACGCCCTCTCCGCCGTATTCGATAATTCTGCCGACGCCGCCCTTTACGCTTAAACGGCGAAGCACTTCGAGAATAACGTCCTTTGCCGAAACCCAATCGTTCAATTTACCGGTAAGGTTTACGCGCACCATTTCGGGCATTGTGATATGGTATGCACCGCCGCCCATAGCAACAGCAACGTCAAGACCGCCTGCGCCGAATGCGAGCATACCCAAGCCGCCGCCCGTGGGGGTGTGACTGTCCGAGCCGATAAGCGTTTTTCCGGGAACACCGAAGCGTTCGAGATGTACCTGATGGCAGATACCGTTACCGGGGCGCGAGAAATAAAGACCGTATTTCTTTGCGCAGGTGCGGATATACAAATGGTCGTCGGCGTTCATAAAGCCGTTTTGAAGCGTGTTGTGGTCGATATATGCAACCGAAAGCTCGGTTTTAACACGGGGGATTCCCATAGCCTCGAATTCGAGGTATGCCATAGTACCCGTTGCATCCTGAGTAAGGGTTTGGTCGATACGCAAGCCGATAGGCGAGCCTTTTACCATTTCGCCCTCTACGAGATGCGCCTTGATTATTTTTTGTGCGATCGTTAATCCGGACATTTTATGTTATCCTTTCTGTTTTCAAGCTCTATGTAAGGCAATCTGCCGTGGAAGGTACGGTAAGCGGGGCGCATTATGCGGCGGCAGGTGATAATTTCCTCCAACCGATGAGCGCACCAGCCCGAAAGGCGGGCGATGGCAAACAACGGAGTGAACATTTCCTGCGGAATATCGAGCATACGGTAAACAAGACCCGAATAAAGGTCGACATTTGCACATATCGCGTTGCCATCCTGCATTTTGCTTTGCAAAAGTGCGGGCGCAAGTCTTTCGACTGCGTGAAGAAGTTCAAAATCCTCACGCATACCGAACATATCACAATGCTCTTCCGCCGCGTTACGCAAAATCTTCGCACGGGGGTCGCTCAAGGTGTAGACCGCGTGGCCCATACCGTATATGAGTCCGCTTCGGTCGCCGACTTCTTTATTAAGCTGACGCTTAAGGTAATGTGCGATTTCTTCGTCATCCTTATAATCACGCACGCCCGCTTTTATCTCGTCGAGCATTTTAACGACCTTAATGTTCGCGCCGCCGTGGCGGGGACCCTTTAGCGCGCCGATACCTGCGGCGATTGCCGAGAAGGTGTCTGTTCCCGAAGAGGTAAGCGCACGTACCGCGAAAGTGGAGTTGTTACCGCCGCCGTGTTCGGCGTGGAGAATAAGGCATTTATCGAGAAGTTTTGCTTCCTCACGCGTGAATTTTCTGTCGAAGCGCAGCATCGAAAGTATGTTTTCCGCCATACTTTGTCCGGGAATGGGCGCGTGAAGAACAAAGCTTTCGTTATCGTAATAACGCTTTTTCACCTGATATGCCGCTGTCATTATCATCGGCATACGCGCGATTATCATAAGCGATTGACGAAGCACGTTATCGATAGAATTATCATCGGGGTTTTCGTCGTAGCTGTAAAGTGCAAGCACGCTTCGCGCCAGCTTGTTCATAATATCGGGGCTGGGTGCGCGCATTATCATATCGTCGATAAAGAACTTGGGCGGCTCGCTGTATTCGTCCATAATGGCGTCGTAAAAATCAAGTTCCTCCGCCGTGGGAAGTGCGCCGAAAAGAAGCAGCCAAGATGCTTCGTCATAGCCAAAGCGATCTCTTTTATCGTTGGCATTTACGATATCCTCGATACTTATGCCGCGATAGAAGAGCTCACCCTCGCAGGGGACGCGCTCGTATTCGTTTATCACGTAGCCGTGTACGTTACTTACCCTTGTAATACCCGCAAGCACACCGGTGCCGTCGGGGTTACGAAGCCCGCGCTTGACGCCGTATTTTGCATACATTTGATCGTCAAACGCACTGTGCTCGCGCAGTGTATCGGCAAGCACTTCTATATTCAATTTGTTACTCATAGTTATATCTCCCTTTCATTGGGGACAATTATAGCAAGAGATACTCCCCTTGTCAACCAAAAATGCAACAAAAGCACCATTTTGTTGCATTTTTGTTACATTCGTTTGCCCTTGTGAGGATATTTTGTTTATATTTTTGCAATAAAACGCACATTTTGTTGCATTTTTATTTTGTTACAGCCGATTCTGCAAGAAGATTCTTCATAGAATACATTCCTGCACCCTTAGCTGCGATATATTCAGCCGCCTTTAACGCGCCTTCTGCAAACAAAGCGCGGCTTTCCGCGGTATGTTTAAGGCTTACCGTTTCGCCGTTACGCGAAAGCAAAACCTCGTGTTCGCCGAAAATTCCGCCGCAACGAATCGAGGAAATACCGATTTCGTTATCGGGGCGAACGGCGTGGCGAGTGGCGCGTTCGGTTACGAACGCGGTGCCTTCGGGCATAAGCTCCGCTATGCCTTCGGCAATCATAAGTGCGGTACCGCTGGGAGCGTCGAGCTTGTTGCGGTGGTGCTTTTCTATTATTTCTATATCGCAATCGCCGCCCAATGCGCTATATGCACTGCGGCAAAGGTCGATAAGCAGATTTATGCCGAGCGACATATTGCGAGAGCAGAACACGGGGTATTCCTTTGAAAGCTCGGAAAGCATTGCATTTTCGCTTTCGGTATGACCTGTGGAGGCAACCACGCAAGGAATGCCGCTTCTGCGCGCAAAGGCGCATATTTCGGGCACTGCGGTGTGGTGAGTAAAATCGATCATCGCATCGGCGGTTTCGTTCACTTCGCTTAAGGAATTATAGAAGGGAATATCGAAATCGGGCGTGCCGAATTTATCGACAGCAGCAACGATTTCCACGCCGTTTTTGTTTGCGGCGGCAATAATTTCCTTGCCCATTCTGCCGCAAGCACCGTTTAAAATGATTTTCATAAATGTACCTGATTATTTAATAAGATTCTGTTCGCGCATTAATGCAAAGAGTTTCTCGTCGTCGCTTGCATCCATCGGGCAAAGCGGCATACGGAATTCGTTTTGGCAATAGCCCATTTTTGCAACGGCAGTCTTTACGGGAATAGGGTTGACCTGCATAAACAGGCCGTTCATAAGACGGAGATATTTAAGCTGGAGCTCTGCCGCCTTTTTGAAGTCGCCTTCGAGGCAAAGCTTGGTAAGGTTATGCGCCTCTGCGGGCATAATGTTCGAGAATACCGAAATAACGCCGATAGCGCCCATAGACATAAGGGGAACTATCTGCTGATCGTCGCCGCTATACATATCGATATCGTTACCGCAGGCTTCGAGCACCTCCATCATAAGCAAAAGGTTGCCGCTTGCTTCCTTGGTTGCAACGATGTTTTGATGCTTTGCGATCTGCTTGTAGGAATCGAGGCTGATACAGAAGCCGGTTCTGCCGGGGACGTTATATACGATACAGGGAATATTTACCGAATCGGCAACCGTGTTAAAGTGCGAAACGATACCCTTCTGGGAGCATTTATTGTAGTAGGGGGTAACGAGCAAAAGTCCGTCTGCACCTGCGCGCTCTGCAAAACGCGAAAGCTCTATTGCATATTGAGTATTATTCGAGCCCGTACCTGCGATAACCGGAACGCGCTTGTTTACTTTTTCTATTGCAAATTCAAGAACGCGCTTGTGTTCATCGTCATCAAGCGTTGCAGGCTCACCCGTAGTTCCGCAGATAACGAGAGCATCGATACCGCCGTTTATCTGGAACTCGAGTATGTTTTCCAAAGCGGCGTAATCGACTGCGCCGTCCTTGAAGGGTGTGATGAGTGCGGTAGCCGTACCCTTGAATATAGGTTTATTTACAGACATAATATTTTCCTCCGCGGATAACATCAAAAATATATTCAGTATATTTTATCACCATATAGCCGAAATGTCAATATTTATAAAGGACTTGCATACCGATTTTTTGTTATTTTCGCTTACATATTGACATCTCGCACGTCTGCATTATATAATTGTGGTAACAAAATACAGCGAGGTAAGGTTATGAAAAACTCACTACGCTTAATATCGGTAATTCTGCTTGTGGCATTTTCCTGCACTTTGCTTGCCGCCTGCGACAACAAGCAGGAGGAAAGTTCTTACGTTGCGGAAAGCAGCGAAGCCGTACCCACTTTTTACGGATACGAAATACCCGAAGGGCTCGATTTCGAAGGCAGAACGGTAAAGGTGCTTACAACGGCAGTCAGCACAACCGGCACTTGTTACCAGATAAAGCCTGAGGACAACCCCGACTATTCGACAGAAACCACCACCGCGGTGCTTACAGCCGCTTCGGAATGCACAAAGCTTGTCGAGGAGCTGTTGAACATAAACGTCGAGGAAGAGGTAATATTCTCGAGTTCGCGCTACGGCGGCCCAATGTATCAGCGTATCGCGCGCGACGCGATGAGCTTCACCGCCGATTACGTGTTTGCTATGCCCTGCCTTAACGAAGCGGCGATGCTTGCAACGGACGGCTTGCTTTACGACCTTAACAAGGTTGTAAACCTTGAAAACGCTTGGTGGTGCCACCCGTTTAACGATGCCGTTACTATCGCGGGGAAAACCTATTTTGCATCGGGCGATATCGGCACCGTGGGTATGGAATCGACGATGTTTGTGGCGTTTAACAAAAGAATAGAAAGCTCGAACGGGCTTGCAAAAAGCTACGGCTACGAAACTATGTACGATATGGTCGACGCGAAGGCGTGGACGCAGGACGTTATGTTTGAAATGTCCAAAACCATTTACGTCGACAGCAACGAAAACAACAAGCCCGACCCCGATGACATTATCGGCGTTTCGGGTCAGGAAAATTTCGTTTATTGGCTTTTGCGCTCGGGCGATATTAATATTTGCACACTTGACGGCGAGGGCTATCCCGAGCTTACGGTTAAAAACGAACGCGCAATAAATCTTATTACCAAAGCACAGGAATACTGCCAAGACAACACAACGGGATTTATTATCGCCGACGATTATTTGAGCGAAGGACTTGCAATAAACCGCGCAACCCAAGTGTTTATCGACGGAAGATGCCTTTTCTTCTTCAATGCGTTGAGCAATCTTAGCATTATCCGCACAATGGAAGACGATTTCGGCGTACTTCCCTGCCCGCTTTTCGACAGCGAGCAGGAAAACTACAACAGCAACGTCGGCTCCTGGACCTCGAACTGTGTTTGTATTCCCACCTCGGTTGCAGAAGCAGACCTTGAATTCGTTGGCTATTTCATAGAGTCGTTGGGCGCGGTATCGAAGGAAAAGCTGACCCCCACTTACTACGAACAGACTCTGCAATACCAGATCTCGCGCGATGACGATTCGATGCGTATGCTCGATATTATCAACGCCAACCGCGCTCCCGAATTAGCGGAAATGTACCGTTGGGGTAATATGATGTCTTCCGTCGCAGGTATGAGAAGACAGCCTGTCGGCACCTTCGTTTCGGCTTACGAAAGAATCGAAAAGCTAACCAAAGACGCAATCGACGATACAGTAGAAACCTTTAAGGCAAATAATAATTAACACAAAAAGGACGCAAATGCGTCCTTTTTTAGTGTCGTTATAAGCAATCGTGTTGAATGTCGTAATAACCAATCGTGCTCGCAGAGCAGACACGGAATGAAAAAGGACAGCCTAAGCTGTCCTTTTGAAGCGTTCTGCGCGATTATGCAAGTACGATTCAATCGGGCGAAGCAGAACGGATGCAGATTGAGCAAACGCGAGTGCCGCAATAGCCACCTATTGCAAACGAGAGTTTGTTCGATATGCGCCGTTATGCGAGAACGATTTCTTTGCCCTGTTCAGAGGAATCATACATAGCCTGCATCATAGTTGCGGTGATGATCGCCTTGTCGATGTGAGAAGGAAGTTTTTCGCCGGTCTTGATGCAGTTGATGAAGGAGTCGATCTCCTTCTGGAACATTGCGTGATCCTTATACTTGGGTTTGAAGTCGATAAGAGTATCGCAGGAGGTAGTATACATAGTGAAGTCGCCGCCGTAGTTAAGACGGATACCAGCCTTAGTGCCGAGGAAGTCGATATAGGTTTCCTGAACGCCGATATTCTGCGCCCACGCGCCGTTGAGGGTGATGGTGGGGCCTTCGGTACGAACGAAGCCGGTTACAAAGTCATCAACGTCATAAGTACCGTTGAGATCCTTGGTATCTTCGGACCACATACCGTTGTAAACGTAGTTAGGCATATCTACGCCGAGCTTGGAGAATGCCTTTGCCGAAACGGTAAGAGGCTTGGGGTCGTCGGTGCAGTACATAACGATATCGAGGTAGTGAACGCCCCAGTCGATAAGAACGCCGCCGCCTGCGATGGATTTATCGGTAAATGCGCCGCCGAGGCCGGGGATGGAACGGTGAGCGCGGAAGCTTACGTAAACGTGGTAAACTTCGCCGAGTTCGCCGGACTGGATAAGTTCACGGACCTTGTTAACAGCCGCATTGAAGCGGTTAACAACGCCGATATTAAGAACCTTACCGGTTTCGTGCTGTGCTTTCTGCATTTCAAGAGCTTCGGAAAGAGTTCTTGCAGAAGGCTTTTCGCAAAGAACGTTCTTGCCTGCTTTAAGGAAATCGATGGTGATGGTGCTGTGTGCCTTGTTGGGAGTGCAGACGGAAACCGCTTCGATTTCAGGGTCGTTAAGAATTTCGCGGTAATCTTCAATAGCGGTACCGCAGCCGTATTTTTCAACAGCAGCTTCTGCCTTGGATTTGATAATGTCGCAGAAATACTTGATTTCTACGTCGTTGTTTGCCATATAAGCGGGAATGTGCGCGCTGTCAGCGATAGTACCGCAACCGATAATTGCGATCTTCATTTTAGACATAATGTTTTTCCTCCGAATTTACATTATAAAAGGTAACACAATAATACCATATTATTACAGCTTTTTCAATAGTTTTTGAAATAAATCGCAAAAATAACTTCGATATCGGCAAACTTGACACAGGCGTGGTTTTATGGTAGAGTGAAAGTTGATAATACTTTCGGAGGTTTGATATTATGAACGGAAGAAAAATATACGCCGACATAAGCGCCGCGGGCTTTGATTGCGCTTTGTTTCTCGATGAAAACAGCCAATACTATTTAAGCGATTTTTACACCACCGACGGCGCCGTGATAGTTTCGAAGAACGAAACGGCTTTGCTTACCGATTCGCGCTATATCGAAGCGGCGGAAAACGATAAAAAAGCTGGAAAATTAAGCAACGACGTTAACGCTTATCTTTTCAAAAGGGGGCTTTACGCCGACATTGCCGATTATTTTTCGGGAATAGGCGCAAAAAAGGTCGCGCTCGATCCCGCGCTTGTTACCATAAAGCAGTTAAACACGCTTACCGAGCGCTGCGAGGGTGTTGAATTCGGTTATCTTTCCGACGTGTGCCTTAAGCACAGACGAGTAAAAACTCCCGAGGAGATCGAAAAGATAAAGAAGGCGCAAAGCATTACCGATGCGGCGTTTTCGCACATAATCGGTTTTATCAACGCCGACAAAAGCGAGCTTGAGGTTGCCGCAGAGCTTGAATATTTTATGCGCTCGCACGGGGCGAACGGACTTGCATTTGAAACGATTGCCGTTTCCGGCAAAAACTCTTCGCTTCCTCACGGCGTTCCCACCGAAGCCAAACTTACGCCGAACTCCTTCTTTACAATGGACTACGGTGCAAAGTTTGCGGGTTATTGCTCGGATATGACAAGAACGGTCGTTTTGGGCAAAGCAGACGAGGAAATGAAGCGCATTTACAACACCGTACTTACCGCGCAAAGCGAGGCGATGAAACATATCCGCGCAGGCATTTCGGGCATCGAAGCCGACAAGATCGCGCGCGACGTTATTGCGGACGCGGGCTACGGACAGTATTTCGGTCACTCGCTCGGACATTCGTTGGGGCTTGAAATACACGAGCTTCCCTCGGCTTCGCCGAAGAGCAAGGATACGCTCGTTGCGGGCAATATCGTGACAGTTGAGCCGGGTATATATATCCCCGGAAAATACGGCGTAAGAATCGAAAATATGGTGCTTGTTACCGAAAACGGTTGCGAAAATCTTACAAACAGCGACAGAAGCCTTATCGAGCTTTAAAAAATACTTGACAAATACAGTCGTTTAATATAAAATAAGTTAGATATAATATTTTGTCTTATGAATAGGACATAAATCAGGAGGATATAATATGATTTCGGCAGGCGATTTCAAAAACGGTCTGACCTTTGAAATGGATGGCCAGCTTATGCAGGTTATCGAATTCCAGCACGTAAAACCCGGTAAAGGCGCGGCTTTCGTCAGAACTAAGATGAGAAACATCATCTCCGGCGCAGTTATCGAAACCTCTTTCAACCCCACCGCAAAGTTCCCTCAGGCTATCGTTGAAAGAAGAGATATGGAATACAGCTACACCGACGGCGATCTTTATTACTTTATGGATCCCGTTACCTTCGATCAGGAGCCGCTTAACGCAGAACAGCTTCCCGACAGCTTTAAGTTTGTTAAGGAAGGTATGACCTGCAGACTTATGGCTTACAAGGGCAAGGTATTCTCGGTTGAGCCTCCCATTTTCGTTGAACTCGAAGTTACCGCTACCGAGCCCGGCGTTAAGGGCAACACCGCTACCAACGTAACCAAGCCCGCAACCGTAGAAACCGGCGCAGAAGTTAAGGTGCCCATCTTTATCAACGAAGGCGACGTTATTAAGATCGATACCAGAACTTGCGAATATCTCGAAAGAGTATAAGCAAAATCCCAAAAATCCAATTTCAGAAAGGATAATACTGCAATGAACGTATCCGAAAAGGCTGCATATATCAAAGGTCTTATGGACGGTATGGATATAGATACCTCCAAGGGCGAAGGCAAGATTCTTGCTGCTATGGCTGATCTTCTCGAAGATCTCGCGCTTTCCATTCAGGACCTCGAAGACGAAAACGCAACCCTTCGCGAATATATCGAAGAGATCGACGAAGATCTCGGCGCGGTTGAAGAAGATTTCTACTGCTGCGACGACGATTGCTGCGATTGTGACGATGATTGCGACTGCTGTGATTGCGATGACGATTACGACTACTGCGACTGCGACGATTGCGACGACGATTGCGATTGCTGTGACTGCTGCGAATGCTTAGAGCTTGAATGCCCCGCTTGCGGCGAGCCTGTTTATATCGACGAATGCGACGTTGAAAAGATCGACGAGCTTGAATGCCCCTCCTGCGGTAAGGTTTTGACCCTTGTTGAAACCGAAATCGACGACGAGGAAGACGCTTGCGATTGCGGTTGCTGCGGCGAAGACAAGGAATAATCAAGCAAAAAAAGAAACGCGGTAGGTACGCCCATAGCGATACTTACCGCTTTCATTTTAGGGTAAATTATTATGAGCATCACCAGAGAAATAATAGACGTACATACACATATCTGGCCGGACAAGATCGCGATACGCGCGGCGGACAATATTGTGAATTACTATTCGCTTCCCCGTCAGGGCGACGGCTCGCAGGACGGCATTTTCCGCGGCGCGGAGGGGCTTAGCAACGTCCGCTTCGTTATATCCTCGGCAACGCTTCGCCCCGATACAGAGCACGCGCGCGTGGGCAACGATTTTCTTATAAACACCGCCGAAAACGACAGCAGATTTATTCCGCTGGCGTCGTTCCACCCCGATATTCCTTTTGATGAAGTCGTATCCGAGCTCGAACGCAGCAAGGCTTTGGGCGCGAAGGGGATCAAGATACATTCGGATTTTCAAAGATTTTATATTGATGCACCGAACGCTATGGAAATATACAAGGAAGCGGCAAGGCTCGGGCTTCCCATTCTTTTCCACGTAGGCGATAAAAACACCGATTTTTCTACCCCGAAGCGGGTATGTAACGTTCTTGAAAAGCTGCCCGAGCTTACAATAATCGCAGCGCATATGTGCGGTTACAGCGTTTGGGACGAGGCGGAAAAATATCTTATCGGCGCACCGGTTTACACCGACACGAGCGAAGCGCTTATCGGTATGGACGGCAAAGGGCTTTACAACCTTATTGAAAAGCACGGCGTTGAAAAGGTGATGTTCGGCAGTGATTATCCGCTTTGGAACACCCGATTTGCCTTTGACCAGATAGAAAGCATAGGTCTTTCGGAAGAAGAAAAAACGCTTATCTATTCCGAAAACGCAAAAAAAGTTTTTGGTTTATGATTTATTCGGAGTTCAAAAATGACTATTAACGAGCTTTTACAACAGCTTACCACAAGAGAAAAGGCGTCGCTTTTAACCGGTGACGCCGGAATGCTTACACACGCAATCGAGCGTTTGGGCATTCCTGCTAAAAATCTTGCAGACGGCCCCCACGGTATCCGACACGACAAGGAGGAAAACTGTACCTCCTTTCCCAACCTTTGCTCTGCGGCGGCAACCTTCGACACCGAGCTTTTATACGAAATGGGCGAGGCGCTGGGCTCAGATTGCGTCGAACACGACGTAGATATGCTTTTGGGTCCCGGAATCAACATAAAGCGGTACGCCAACTGCGGCAGAAACTTCGAATATTTTTCGGAAGACCCCGTACTTGCGGGCGAGCTTGCGGCGGCGTATATAAACGGTCTTCAAAGCCTGGGGGTTGCGGCTTCGCTGAAGCATTATGCATTGAACAATCAAGAAAAGGACCGTCTTAACATAAGCGTAGAAGCGGACGAGCGCACGCTTCGGGAAATATATCTTAAATGCTTTGAAATAGCCGTAAAAAAATCACAGCCGAAAAGCGTTATGTGCTCGTACAACAAATTTCAATCGATTTGGTGCTCGGAAAACAAATATCTTTTAAACGATATTTTAAAAGACGAATGGGGCTTTAACGGCTTCGTGGTTTCCGACTGGGGCGCGGTACAGAACACAGGCAGAGCTATTGCCGCAGGACTCGACCTTCAGATGCCGAACAACTGGATTATGGCAGACGAGCTCGATGATGCGTTGGCAAACGGAATTCTTACCGAAGAGCGCCTTGACGATGCCGTCACCCGATTCCTTTCGTTCGCCTTGTCCGAAAAGAGCAAGAGCCCGAAATACGACCGTAGTCGCAGGCACGATATTGCAAGGCGCGTTGCGGCGGCGGGGACCGTGCTGCTTAAAAACGACGGCGTGCTTCCGCTTAACTCGGAAAAATACAAAAAAATCGCAGTTGTCGGCGAATACGGCGACAACGCGCTTTCATACGGTCAGGGCAGCGCAGAAGTATTCCCCCACGACGAATATATCGAAAGCCCGCTTGCCGAGCTGAAAAAGGCATTGCCCGAAAGCGAATTTATTTATTTAAAAACCTACGAAAAACGCAGTTTTTCCGATGTAATGCTGTGGCCCACCGTTGGCACGTTCAACGAAACGATAAAGGATTGCGACGTAGTTTTGATGTTCGTCGGTGCAATGGAATCGGAGGACACCGAAAACTTCGACAGAAGAACACTTGCTATTAATCCGAACCAGGAAATGTTTATCAACGCCGCAATAAACCTCGGCAAGAAGGTTGTTGTTATCTGCCAATCGGGTTCTGCAATGATATTCGGCAGATGGAGAAACGGAGCCAACGCGATTTTGCAGATGTGGCTCGGCGGTGAGGCGGCAGGAGGAGCGATCGCAGATATTCTTACCGGCAAAGTCAACCCATCGGGCAGACTTCCCGAAACCTTCCCAAAAAAAGAAAGGCACGACCTTGATATCGGTAACGGTCTTGTAGTGCGCTACGGCGAGGGCTTCGAAGTCGGTTACCGCTATTACGATTCGCACCCCGAAGAAATCGTTTATCCCTTCGGACACGGTTTATCCTACACCGATTTCGAATACAAAAACGCATCGTTTTATAGAAACGGCGATGATTTGGTTATTTCTTTCAGCCTTAAAAATGTCGGCTTGATCGACGGTGCAGAGGTTGTTCAGATCTATGCCGCCAAGCCCTTATCCTGCGTTTCGCGCGCACCGAAGGAATTAAAGGCGTTCAAAAAGGTATTCCTGCGCGCAGGCGAGGAAAAAGACGTAAGCATAACTATCCCCTACTCCGATTTGGCTTATTACAACCCTGTGCTTCGTGATTGGGTTGTCGAAAACGGAGAATATTTGCTGCATATTGCAGCCTCCTCGCAAGATATCCGTCTTACGCTCAGCTTTAACGCAGACGGCGAAATGCCCTACACCACAAAGCAGATAAGCGAGGGTATGATAGGATAAAGCTTTATTTTAATATTATCTTAAAAAAACAAGCTTCGAAACGGTTCGAAGCTTGTTTTACTTTTAGTTTATTATTTATTATTTTTCTCTTGCTTCCTTAAGCTTTTTATAGCCGTTTTTGTATGCTTCGATAGCAAGGGGAACGCCGTTATCGAGCTTTAGGTAGTTATAAACCTTTTCAACGCCGTCGACGGTGGTGTAGTCGTTAGCCGAGAACCAAGTTGCAACGGTAATGTTCTTGCACCATTCATAGCCGGGCTCGTTCTTCTTCATAAAGCAATCGAACATATCGGTGATCCACTGTGCCTGCCATTGCTTTTTGGTTTCGAGATCTTCAACGGGAACGTATGCGTTCTTATCCCAGTCGAAAATAACCTCTGCGCCTGCGCCGCAAGCGAATTCGCCCAAGATTGCAGGGAAATTATCAAACCAAGGGGTGTTCTTTTTGTAAAGCTCGGAATACATTTCCTTAAAGGATTCGATCTTATCGTCGTTGTTCATCTGGTAATAGGTAAGACCGAGCATCTGAACGTAATCGCTTCCGGGCCAATAGTTAAGCTGGTCGCCCCAATTGCTGTACGGACAGCTTGTCGCGATGGGATTCCAGATCCAGATGCAGTTATCAACGCCTTCTTCGATGAAGATGTTGTAAAGCCTTTGCCAAGTGTCGATAAAGATATCGGGGTCGAGAAGGGTCTGCATACCGCAGTAGGAGGTCCAGTCGGTGTTCATTTCGTTGTTAAGACGGAAAAGAACCGGCTTGCCGTATTCCTTGATCTCCTTTGCGAGGGTGCGGAATTCGGCATCAAGTCTGCCGCGGCAGATATCGAACATCGGGGTATAGCCGCCGAGGGTGTTATTGGTGGTTGTGAACTGATAGGTAAGCTCGAGCACGGGCTTGCCGTTAAAGCCGTTACCGCCCGCTTCGGAGTTGATAAGGTCCATATCGAGCGCGCTTCTCGTGTAGTCCTTGCCGTACCAGCCGGTATGGAGGTAGGTCATAAATACGTCGAGCTCGCTTTCGATGCTTTCGTAAAACCAATCTACGTAAACCGGGTCGTTCTTCTGATAGAACATACCCATATCAACGGTATTTTGGGTAAGGAGCTTATTATAGTAAGCCTTGGTTTCTTCGTTCCAATGCTCGGGAATCTTTAATTCATAAGAGCCGACGCTGTTAACGGGGGTGCCGTTCTTATCGAGCTCCTTAAAGGAGGCAACGATAGAGTCCATAGCTTCGAACATAGGGTCATCGGATTTAAGAACAAAGAGCCAGAAATACTTATAATTATCCTTCGGGCGCACGATCGCGATGCTGTAACAATCGTATTCCATTTTTGTCGCAACGTTGATCTGCATATCGTAGTAGTTTACAACGTAGCCGGGAAGAAGGTCTTCGGTTTCGCCGATTTTGCGGGTGCGGCGAAGGCTGTTTTCCATAAGAAAATCGTTATTTTCGAGATAACGTACCACCCATTCGGTGAAATAGGTGTTCCAGCCCTTTTCGTTTGCGCCGTAAGGGTTTTGGTCCTCATAAGAAACGGTGAGAACATAATTTTCGCCCTTGAATTTGCTTCTGAGTGCGCCAAGCGAAAAATCGGGAGTGATGTTTGCCGAAGGAAGAGTGAGCGCATAGCCTTCGGAAAGAACTACCGCGCGGGATTTATCCTTGCCTTCGAAGATATAGCGGGTGTCGCCCGCGGGGAGGGATGCGTATGCATCGGTCGCAATTCCGTCGGAATAAGCCTGAAGCTTATATACCTCGCTTGCGTCCTTAAAGCCGTTCGCCTCGTCGGCAAAGGCTTCCTGCCATACGGTAGGTGCGTTAGCGTCGGGAGACATAGAAGATTCCTCCGTAGATTCGACAGCAGAGCTTTCTCCGCTTGATGTAGTTTCTTCACACGCCGCAAGCATAGGTATGACCATTGCAAACAGCATAATAAAAGCGAGTATTCTTTTCATTGTATCCTCCAACCTAATTTATCTTACTTATTATACATTATCTATAAAAAAATTGCAAGACAAAAAGCCAAAAATACCGTGCAAGGTGATTCTTGTGTGTTCGGCAAGAAAGACTTAAAATGGATTCCTTCTACCTATTGTCTGAATTATTTAATATTTGTTACGTATATCCTTCGACTTCGCAAAACGGCTACGCCCGTTTGCTTCGCTCAGGATGACAGGCTGTTACATAAATAAAAAAACACAACGGGCATACCGTTGTGCTTTCTTATTTTGTGTAAAACAAAATCGCAGACAGAAGCTTATCTGTACTTGCGCTTACGAGCCGCTTCGGACTTCTTCTTGCGCTTTACGCTGGGCTTTTCGTAATGTTCTCTCTTACGAATTTCAGCAGGTACGCCGCTTCTGAGATAAGATCTCTTAAATCTGCGGAGAGCGCTATCGATGGTTTCGTTCTCCTTAACTCTTACCTCTGCCATTTTTAACCCTCCCTTACATCGGTTTCCGAGGAAATCGCATCTATTGGGGACATTATATCAAACAATTCGACACATGTCAACAAAGATTTTTACAATTTTTTAAAATTTCCTTATTAATTAAAGAGCCTTCTTTGCAATTTCAACGAGGGATGCGAATGCAGCCTTATCGTTGATAGCGAGTTCGGAGAGCATCTTACGGTTGAGTTCGATGCCGCTCTTCTTAAGACCGTACATAAAGCGGGAATAGTTGATACCCTCTACCTTGCACTGAGCGGAGATACGGGTGATCCAAAGAGAACGGAAATCTCTCTTCTTCTGTTTTCTGCCGGCGAAAGCATAGTTGCCGCTCTTGAGAACAGCCTGCTTAGCCATCTTAAAGTGTTTGCTCTTTGCGCCCCAGTAACCTTTGGCGAGCTTGAGCATTTTATTTCTTCTTTTTCTGGTAGCGAGTGCGCCTTTAATTCTTGCCATTTCTTACAAACCTCCGTCAATTATTTATAGGGGATCATTCTCTTAAGATCGTCGTAGCGAGCGTCGCTTACGTAAGAAGCCTTACGGAGAGCTCTCTTGGTCTTGCTGGGCTTAAGACCGGTCTTGTGACGCTTGCCGGGGTGGTTCATCTTGATCTTACCGGTTGCGGTAAAAGAGAAACGCTTTGCGGAAGCCTTGTGTGTTTTAATTTTTCCCATTGTTATAATTCCTTTCGGTTATTTTGTTTTTTTAGGAGCGAGGATCATCGTCATATTTCTTCCGTCGAGCAACGGCTTCTTTTCGACAACTGCGTTTTCACCGCAGCCCTCGGCGAAGCGTTCGAGAAGCTGAGCGCCGAGTTCGGTATGAGCCATTTCTCTGCCGAAGAATTTGACGATCACCTTTACCTTATTGCCCTGTGCGAGAAATTTAAGCGTGTGGTTAAGCTTTGTGTTGAAATCGTGCGTATCGATACGGCACTTAAGCTGAATTTCCTTAAGCTCGATAATCTGACGCTTTTTGCGCTGTTCCTTTTCGCGCTTTTCCTTTTCGAAGCGGAATTTGCCGTAGTCCATAATTTTGCACACGGGGGGTACAGAATCGGGAGCTATTTCGACAAGGTCGAGCTCTGCTTCGTTGGAAAGACGCAGTGCTTCGGAAAGCTTCATAACGCCTAACTGGTTGCCGTCGGCACCGATTACGCGAACTTCGTTTGCTTTGATTTCTTCATTAATTAAGGAAGAAGGTTTAGTGGCGATGAGAGACACCTCCAAAAATAATTTGCTTTTTGCAAAAAGAAAAGCAAAGCAGACAACCCGCTTTGCACAGCCAAAAAACACCATAGGCATAGTATGCCCTTTTGGTTAATATTGACCGAGCCTGACTTAAAGTCGCAGGGTGAGAGCAAAGCTCTACTTCTTTGTGCCCGTAAATATTACCACAAAAACAAGGCTTTGTCAATAGTTTTTCGGAAATTTTCTGCCATTTCAGCATTTTTTTCATATACTGCAAACAAAGGAGGAATTATTTATGCCTATGCTTTTTTTGAGTCCGTCCACGCAGGAATACAACATATATTACGACGGAAGCGGAAGTGAAGAATACTATATGAATCTCATCGCCGATTATATGGAGCCTTATCTTACGGCAAGCGGGATTACCTGGACACGCAACAATCCCGAAGGCTCTGTCGGCGATTCGGTAAGGCTTTCGAACGCGGGTGATTACGCGCTTCATCTGGCACTTCATTCCAACGCCTCGGGCAGCGCGAACTACGGCAGGCAGACCGGCAGCGACGTTTATTACTACCCCACCAGCGTCAACGGCAAGCGCGCCGCCGACATTATTGTAACAAACCTTAAAAAGATTTACCCCGACCCGTCAAAGGTGCGTGCGTTGGCAACCACAAGTCTTTACGAGCTGAACAACACGCGCGCACCCTCGGTGCTTGTTGAAATTGCTTATCACGACAACGCAAACGACGCGGAATGGATAAAAAACAATCTTAGACTTATTGCCGAAAATCTTTCGCAATCGGTTGCCGATTATTTCGGCGTTCCGCTCGTCGACCCCAACCCCACACAAACAGGCACGGTGGTTACCGAAGGCGGCAGGCTTAATATACGCAACCAAGCGAGCCTTGACGGCACAATTATCGGGCAGATTCCCAACGGAAGCCGCGTGCAGATAAAGGGGCAAAGCGGCGAATGGTATCTTGTTACCTATAACGGCATCGAAGGCTATTCCTACGGCGCATATATTAAATTGAACTGACAAAGGGCAGATTGCGGCAGTTGTGCGGCAATCTGCTTTTTATGCGTTTTTGCTTGACAAGTTTTTATAATGTGTTATAATATCATCACAATAAAATAACGTAAGGATGTTGACGAAAATGAAAAAATTGATTTCTTTGTCGCTTGCAGTTTTGCTGATTCTTACCTTTTCGATTTCGCTTTACGGTTGCGAGGAAACCGGCGAAAACAGTGATGATATCAGCGAAGCGCCCGTAAACGAATCTTCGGAATCGGAGGAAAGTAAACCTATGATAATCATTTCAAACGACCCCGCTTACGCAAACGTAACGAGCGGAAAAAGCTATACTACCTCGGGCCTTTATCCCGACAACGCCTCGGCGAGCTATCCCGACGAGGGCAACAAGAGCCTTACCGACGGCGTTCGACCTGCAAACACGGCAAGCTATTCCGACAAAACCTTTGTAGGCTTTAACAAAACCGCGAGAAGCTACGTGGAAAGAGGATATTCTTCGGTAACTGTCGACCTCGGCGGTATTTATTATCTCGATAAATTTGTTGCAAACGTCGGCTCAGCTTATCATATCGACGTCGGCATAAGCGCACCCGAATTCGTATCCGTTTACCTTTCCAACGACGGCAACGACTGGTACAAAGCAGGAGACGTCGAATGCATCGACAGCGAAGAAACAAGCTCGATCGATGTAACCCTTACGCTCGACAGCGCGCTCACGGCACGCTACGTAGAATACCGTCTTGTCGGCGGCGGCAACTGGATTATGCTTGCCGAAACCGAAGCATACGGAATCCCCGCAGAAGAGGCGCTTGCTTATCCCGAAGTGTCCGACAGACTGGACTTCCTGTTCATCGGCAACAGCTCGACCTATTTCTTCAACGTTCCGCATAAATTCCAAGCTATATGCAAAGCGGCAGGAATTGATATTGAAATAGAATACTGCTGCGTCGGCGGTGCTTATCTCAGTCAATATGCAAACGAAAGCGATGAATCCTGCGGAAAGCTTCTGCGTTCAAAGCTCGCCCAAAAGAAATACGATTATATTGTAGTTCAGGACAACAGTAACGCAGATTACAGCGATTCCAAGCCTGCTATGGATATTATTGTTCCGCTTATAAAGGAAAACGGTGCAGAGATTTTACTTTACAAGAGATATTCCTCGAACGAAGACCCCGCAAAACGCCCCGACAGCGCATACAGACACCATTTGAACTACACCCAGTTGGCAAAGGATTTTGAAGTAAGCAAGGTCGCTCCCGTCGCGGACGCATTCCTTATTTGCCAAGAAAAGTACCCCAACGCGAACATTTATCACACCGATAATTCTCACCACTCGCACGAAGGTGCTTATCTTATCGCTTGCGTTTGGGCGATCACCTATTTTGATATCGATATTTCGAACAGCACCTATACCGCAGGACTCGATACCGAAACACTTAATGCGCTCAGAGAGTCTGCAAAGCTTGCCTGCGAAGAAGGCTATGATTTCCCGCAGGACAACAAATAAATACATAATTAAAAAGCAACGCTTCGTACTGTGAAGCGTTGCTTTTGTATTGTTTTTGTATTATTCAGCCGCGTCGAGCTTAAAGGTAATGGTTTCGTATTCGCCGTCGGTGAGCATTCTGTTGAAGCGGAATACGGTTACGGTAACCGTTTCGCCTGCGCGATACTTCGAAAGCGCGCTCGTAAGGTCGTTACGGTTATTTACCTCGTTGCCGTTAAAATCGGTAATAATATCGTAGCGCGAAAGTCCTGCCGCATAAGCCGAACTGTTGAATTCAATATCGGCAATAAGCACGCCTTCGGGATATTCGCAACGGGGATTCATACGGAAATATTCCAAGCCGTCCTCTACGTCGTAAACGGTTATACCGATTTGCGGGGTAGCAAACGCAATATCACTGTCCCCAATATCCTCGCCTGCAATAAGCTTTTGAAAAATATCTATCGCGCTGGTAATGGGAATTGCAAAGCCGATACCCTCGAACTGCTCGTCGGCAATCTTCAACGAGGTTATACCGATTACGTTACCCGCCATATCGATAAGCGGACCGCCGCTGTTACCGGGGTTAATGGAGCAGTCGGTCTGGATAAGTTTCATCGTTTTTACGACCTTGCCGTAATCGTTGGTTATCTGTACCTCGCGTGCGGTACCGCTTACAATGCCGCAGGTCATAGTGCCCGCAAGAGTTTCATCGTAAGGAGTGCCGATAGCAACCACGTTTTCGCCTATCTTTATCTTGCCGGAATCGCCGAAGGAAACCTGAGTAAGGTTATCCGCTTCGATATGGAGCACAGCGATATCGGTAATCGAATCGCTGCCGACTATCTTCGCATCGTATTCCCTGCCGTCGTAAAAAGCAACGGTTATTCTGTCGCCTGTTTCGATAACGTGATGATTCGTAGCAACGTAGCCGCTTTCGGCATCGATAACGAAGCCGCTTCCGATAGAATAGGGCTGACCGTTTACGCTTACGCGAATGGTGCAGCAGGCGGGAGAGCATTCGTTATATATCTTGCTCAAATCGGTGGAAAGGTCGATATCACTGTCAGGCGCAACGTTGAATTCAGGCACACTAACATCGGGGTCGCGTGAATACTCAAGCGACGATTCGGTGTCGGACACATCGCTGTTTCCGGAACTCGTTTCGGTGTCGGAAGACAAAAACGAATCGAAAATACCGAAATCGGCATTACGCGAAAGCACAACGCCGAGCACGGTAAGCGCAAGCGCGCCGATAACTATTGCGATTATCGCAAGCACCTTGCCACCGTTACCACCGTTTTTATTGTTGTGTTCCGAGCCGTTCCAATTATAAGAATAATCGGGACGGTTGTTATTTTCGGGTGGGGTCTGGTTGTTGTAATCGTTATTCATTTATAATACTCCTTTGCTCGGACGTATAATACATCGTTTTCCTTAAACAACGCTTTAATTATCTTCGGGGCGCTATTTCGACCAGCGCGGGAGGAAGAGTAAAGCGAAATTCGGTATATTCTCCCTGCACCGAATCGACAAAAATTTCCTCGCCGTGGTTTACTATCGAAGTTTTGGCAATATAAAGCCCCAAGCCTGTACCGCTTTTATCGAGCCCGCGTGATCGATCGGTTTTGTAAAATCTGTCGAAAACGTGCGGCAGTTCATCCTTACCGATGCCGTCGCCGCTGTTGCGTATAACAAATTGCGCCTTGCGCTTTTTGCGCTTATCGGCAATAAACGAAAGTCTAATGCTTATCTTTCCCTTTTCGGGGGTGAATTTAACCGCATTATCCATAAGATTGAAAATAACGCGATGTATTGCGTCGGGGTCGGCGTTTACGTATATATCGTCGTCACCCGTGTCGAATTCGATATCTATATCCTTTTTGCTTATTTTCGATTCAAGCGATATAAGCACGGTACGCGCCGTTTCCGAAAGGTTAAAATCGACAGGCTTTAGATCGGTACCGCTTTCAAGCCGAGAAACCTCGAGCAAGGTATTCACCAAACGCGAAAGGCGTTTTACCTCCTGCGATATTATATTGAGATACTTTTCGTGTTTTTCGGGCGGGATAGTCCCGTCGAGAATGCCGTCTACAAAGCCCGAAATTGTCGTCATCGGGGTGCGCAGGTCGTGGCTTACGTTACCGAGGAAGGAATTTCTTACCTCGTCGATATGCTTAAGCGACACCGCCATATCGTTAATAGCCGCCGCAAGTTCGGCAACCTCGTCCTGACCGGTGTATTCTATCTTAGTGTCGAATCTGCCCTTGGCGTAATCCTTTGCAGCGCTGATTATTTCGCTTAACGGGTCGGTGGTGCGGCGCGAAATGACGTAGAGCGCAAGCATCGCCGCAAGAAACATCCACAGCGCAACGGTAACGGCAACTATAACTATTTCCTTTGTAAAAATAACGCTTGAATAGTTGCTCATACTGATAAGCAGAACAAACGGCTTTTCCTCGGCGTAGAACACGTGATACCTGTTCATACAGTTGCTGTGGAAAAAGTTGTCGACGGTGCTTATCGAATAGCTTTCGTCCGTCGAAAGCATTGTCGAAAGAGCCGTGTCGGAAAGCGAAGCCTTGCCCTTTTCGAATTTGCCGTCAGACGTCCCGACAAGCACGCCGTTGTTATCGAAAACGTAAATTTCGGCTTTCGAATTGCTTGCGGTATAATCAACAATACGTTGAAGGTCGCTTTCGGGATAAAACGCCGAATAAAGGCTTTCGTAACCCTTATTTTCAAGATAGTTGTCGATAACGAGCGCGGTCGAGCCCGCCGATGCGTTCATAGTGTCGCGCTGAACGTTATAACTGTCGGTCGCAATACGCGAGGACACCGCAAAAAGTACGGCGGTAATGCAAGCGATAAGTATTACCGTAAAGGTTGCAAGATATTTACTGAATATACTTTTGAACAATTTTTTCACCATTTATATTAGTATAGGATTATTTTACCACATATAAATGAAGAATACAAGGACAAAAAGTTAATAAATGTGCATTTGCGAAGCCGACGGTATTTTCCAAACGCAAATATCATTGAAAAAAGCACTTCTTTCGAAGTGCTTTTTTTCTTGGTGACCCGTAGGAGAATCGAACTCCTGTTACCGCCGTGAAAGGGCGGTGTCTTAACCGCTTGACCAACGGGCCGTTGATGGTAGCGGAAGTTGGACTTGAACCCACGACCTATCGGGTATGAACCGATTGCTCTAGCCAACTGAGCTATTCCGCCATGTTTTCGCCGCATTTCCGCGACAGCTTGGTTAGTATAACAGATGATTTTCGATTTGTCAATAGTAAATTTAAGATTTTTTTGTTTTTTTATCGAAAATTTTTCCTACTGCGTATTGACATATAATAAAACTCGTGTTATCATTAAAATACATTCTTATCAAGAGTGGCGGAGGGAGCTGCCCGATGAACCCACGACAACCTACTTTATGCAAGGTGTCAATTCAGCGTTGTTTATAACGAAAGATGAGATGTTTTAAAGAGTTACGTTAAAACTATGCCCTTTGAACATCGCGTCAAAGGGTATTTTATTTTGCATCGATAATTTGCCAAGATAAGATACAATCAAACCGGAAATAAAATAATTACTTACATAAAGGAGAATAACAAAATGAGAAAGTTTTTCACCAGTGAATCCGTAACCGAAGGACATCCCGATAAGATCTGCGACCAGATCTCGGATTCCGTACTTGACGCAATACTCGCAGTGGACCCTATGGCACGTGTTGCCTGCGAAACCGCTTGCACCACGGGTCTTATACTCGTAATGGGCGAAATTACCACCACCGCAAAGCCCGATTTTCAAACCATCGCGCGTGAAACCGTTCGCAACATCGGTTATGACCACAGCGACAAGGGATTTGACTGCAACACCTGCGGCGTTATTACCGCTATTCACGGTCAGTCCCCCGACATCGCTATGGGTGTCGACAAGGCGCTTGAAGCAAAGAGCGGCGAAATGAAGGACGACAAAGACACCGGCGCAGGCGACCAGGGTATGGTATTCGGCTTTGCCTGCAACGAAACTCCCGAGCTTATGCCTATGCCTATCTCGCATGCACAGCACATGGCTAAGCATCTTTCGGACGGGCGCAAGCACGACTCACTTCCCTATCTCCGTGCAGACGGCAAGACTCAGG
>JAZSHQ010000010.1:0-19277 GCA_045533335.1 Eubacteriales bacterium | reverse complement strand
CTAATCAGCCGCATTACAAACGGCGTTGCGCATGGTAAATTCAACGAAGAATACTTTGTGTTTTACCGCGGCACGGGCAGACACGTTGTTGCCGATCTCGGACACATAATGTCGGTAAGCAAAACCAATATTATGTTTTTCGACAAATACACCTACGGCATTTCAACACCCGTTGTTTATTACGTAAGCTTGAGCGAGGACGGAGAGAATTGGACAACGGTCTACGGCGAATTTAACGAGAACTACGGCAAAAAAGAACTGGAGCACGACACAAAAAGCATAGACTTCGGTGAGGAGTATCGTGCGCGTTACGTTCGACTGACCTTCCCCACCGTTCCCGATAATTCGGTTTCTTGCTCGGTATATCTCGGCGAATGGGAAATTATCGGCAAAAAGAATGCCGCGAATGCCGTTACCGCCAAGGAATACGACGCAAGCCGTTACGGAAGATACCCGAGCACAGAGGAGTTCGGGATCGATAATATACTTTTTGCTCCGATCACAGACGGGTACGGCAACCATTGTACCACCAAGCATCTGATGAGCGAAGAAGCGGCTTATATTTATCTTTCATCGTTCGACGAAAACAGCAAGGCGAACGGTATATTCTACGATTCTATCGCATTTACGACCCGCGGCGAGCTTAACAACCACCCCGATCGCACAGAAGGAATGAGCTTCTTTTTCGACGAGCTGTTTTACGAGGGCACAAATTTAGATGCCGTAGAAAACGCCAAAGCAAGACTTAATTCCGAATTGGGCCAAAATGAAAAGATTAAGATTTGGATATCCGTAAACTCGCCTGCTATCGGCGACACTTTTAACGGAAAAGCGGTAACCACACTCGAGGATTTCAACGCTTGTCTTAAGTGGCAGGCGGATGAATCGATACGCAGATTCAACGAAAAGGGCTACAAAAACCTTGAGCTTGTCGGTTTTTATTGGCAGCACGAGCTTATTCGTCCCGACACCTTCGACGAGGACGCTATGACCGCCTTTAACGAATATATACACAGCATCGGGTATCTTACGCTATGGTGTCCTTATTACAATGCATCGGGCATTTGGATGAATCACAAGGTAGGCTTTGACATTTCCTGCTTACAGCCCAACTATATGTTTTACGACACCGAGCCGACAAGAATGCGCACCACGGCAGAGCTTGCACGGCTTTACGGTATGTGCGTTGAGATCGAAATCGAATCCGGCACGCAAAGCAAGGAAGCGGTAGCACTTTACAGAGAATATCTTTCTGCAGGCTACAAATACGGCTTTATGAATTCGATAAAGGTTTATTATCAGGGTGGATTACCCGGCGCGTATTATTATGCTCACAGCGCAGAGGACGACCTTACAAAATCGGTTTATAACGACACGATTCTATACGCAAAAGGACTTTTGGACGAAAACTACGTTGCGGATGCTACAAGCTCTATCGAGGGATTTAAGGATTGCACGATAACCGTAAAGAACGGAAAGATTGCAACCGTTGAGCTTGGTGAGATCGGAGATATAACCCACAGAATCGTCCGCTCGCCTCTTTACGGTGGCGTGCGCATCGATTTTGACGGCACGCTCGCTTATTACGCTATGAAGGGTTACAAGGGCGAGGACGAAATTTGTATTGAATTCTTTGACGGTGTTTCCGAAACGAAGGAAATTGTTATTAAAATAACGGTGACCGAATAATTACAAAAGCACACAAGGTTATTTAAAGCCCTGTGTGCTTTTCATTTTTACTCTTCGTATTTAATAAGTACGTTTGGGGACATCGTTTGTCCGAAAGTTTTCGTGACGTAAAAGAAGTTACCGTTTAAAATCGTTTTGGCTTCGAGATTACGCTTATCGAGATCACATAGCATTTCGCGGAATTTATGTGAAGGAAGCTCTACACAGCCGTCATTATACGTATCGTACAGCATTCCGACAATAAAGCGAATTTGCGAATCGCCGTTCTTTTCCAACATTTCGATGAATTCCTTTTGACCGCTCCCGTCGGAAATATCTACCGCATAATCGTAAATTGTGCCCTTTGCCGTCATTGCGGCGAAAACGTAAAAGCATTGGTTTTCCTTTAATTTGAAATTATTGCATTTTCTTTTTGCAACGCCCAACAGCTGCTCGAAAATCTTGCGTTCCTTGTAGTCGATGTTGCAAAAGGGGTCGACAGAGCCGCGATTGATGCTTATAAGCTCTTTTAGCTCTTTTATTACAGGCTCATCTTTATAATCGGTGCACGGCTCGATTTCGAGCAGGAATTCGATTTCAAAGTAATCGTTGGAAAAGCGTTCTATGCCGTATTCAAAGCCGTAATCCTTAAATAGCTCTGTAGAGCCGCAGACTCTTTTACCAACCAAGGTGCGGGAAACCGTCAAAAGAATCTTCAAGCGCTTTAACGATTCGGAAAAGAGCTCAAAATTACCGTTGAAAATATAAATTGCCGCAAGGCGGGTTTCCGCGTTTATACGGTTTGAAATAAATATATCGTCATCACGGACTGAATAAACGTCGATTATCCGTTTTACCGCCATGCAGGTTTCGATGGTATCGTATTTTCTTTGCAGCATCTCACGCGAGGAGGGCGAGCCTTTATGGTTCATAAGGTAGAGTATTTTCGAAATATCCTGAAACAGGACTTCAGCGCGTTGCAAACTCCATTCAGGCTCTTTGCCGTTTACAAAATACCTGAACAGCAACAGATCGTGCCAGCAAGCAAAATTGTTATCGTCGGTAATAAAGCTTTTCCATTCCGAAAGTCTTTCCTCACATTCGTTTATAACGATATTGGTGAGTATTCTGTTCCTATGCGGAAGCGGAATTTCAGAAAGTCGACTTTTGACGTTTTCGAATATCTCTATGAATCTTTCCTCAGGTATAATTAATTCATCCCTGAGCCTTCTTGCGGCGTTTAAAAACTCGCAAAGAAACAAATGCGACCTGCTTTGGAAGCATTTCTCTAATAGCCCTAAATATTCAAGCTTATCCTGCGGCGTGCCGGCTCTTTCCTTTTCGCGCGCTTTTATTAATTTTCGGCTCAGCTCGTAGGTAGTAGAAGGCGATACACCGAGAAGCTCATCGACGCTCACGCCGAATATTTGTGAAAGCTGGGGAAGCTTTTCTATATCGGGATATGCAAGCCCCTTTTCCCAACGCGAAACCGACTGCGGTGTTACAAACAGTGCCTCGGCAAGCTCACTTTGTGTCATACCGAGCTCCTCGCGGAAGGCTTTGATATTCTCGTTAAGCTTCATCCTTACTTCTCCTTTTTGTTGCTGATTTAATTATACACCCGCTATGCGTCAATGTCAATCAAGCGTTGATTGCGCAAATTAAATTTTAGAGTGAAAAAAATTCGCCGAAGAAAATCGGCGAATTTTTATTAATATTCGATTTATCTCTTATTGAGCATACTGAGGATATCGTCGATATCGGAATTGCCATCCTTAGGTGCTTCTTCGGGAGCAGCAGCCTTTTGTGCCGCTTCAGCAGCAGCCATCTGACGGCGAACGTCAGCATTCTTCTTATCAGCATCGAAGCCGGTAGCGATAAGGGTGATACGCATTTCGTCTTCAAGGGTAGCATCAAGAGCCGCACCGAAGATAATGGTTGCATCGGGCTGCGCTTCGGTAGTGATCATAGCAACAGCGGAATCGATTTCGTCGAGGCCGATATCGGGAGAGCCGATGATCTGAACAACGATACCCTTTGCGCCGCTGATGTTGGTTTCGAGGAGCGGGCTGGACATAGCCATCTTAGCAGCCTGTTCCGCCTTATCCTTGCCCTTAGCGGAGCCAACACCCATGTGTGCAAGACCTGCGTTAGACATAACAGCAGAAACGTCTGCAAAGTCGAGGTTGATGATACCTTCAACGGTGATGAGATCGCAGATAGACTGAACGCCTTTACGGAGAACGTCGTCTGCTTCCTGGAATGCGTTAAGGAAGGTAATCTTTTTATCGGTAAGAAGCTTAAGTCTTTCGTTGGGGATAACTATAAGCGAGTCTACGGTTTCAGCAAGCTTTTCGATACCTGCCTCTGCCTGCATCATACGCTTCTTGCCTTCGAAAAGGAAGGGCTTAGTAACTACCGCAACGGTAAGGATATCGAGAGATTTAGCAATCTTCGCGATAACGGGAGCTGCACCTGTACCGGTTCCGCCACCCATACCAGCGGTAATGAATACCATATCGGCACCCTTGATAGCTTCGGTGATTTCTTCGATAGATTCGTCAGCCGCTTTTTCACCGAGTTCGGGATTCGCGCCTGCGCCGTGACCCTTAGTGATACGGTCGCCGATAGCGATCTTTGTAGGTGCGCTGGATTTAATGAGAATCTGAGTATCGGTATTGACATTGATGAATTCAACATCCGCTGCGTCGATAGAGGAAATCATACGGTTAACTGCGTTACCGCCGCCACCGCCGACGCCGATGACCTTAATAATCACTTTATTGGGATCTTCGATCATATTTTGCATTTTGAACCTCCAAAAACTTATATCTTATTTTCATTCATAATATAATATAATATGTTTTCTCTTGAAATGCAAGAGTTTTTTTCGTTTTTCTTTAAAAAGAGTGAGATTTTTTATATTTTTTTCACATTTATATGAGTTTTTACGGTTTTTAAGACAGCGCGACCGCTGCTTCGCGGTGATCGGAGATGTCTATCTTCCCTTTTGAGCCTTCACCGAGTTCTTCGATAACACCGACGAGGAAGCGTATTTTAATATCGATATTATCGGTATCGCCGAGATAAACCTCGAAACGGTCGTCGTAATCGATATAAATATCGAATCTTGAACGAACGTCGACACCTCTGATTTTTGTTTCGATATAATTCGCTTCGAAGCAGGAATAAAGCTCGGTAAGTGCATCGGTAGTTCGTTCATCGACGAATTCCAGAGTGTTTCCGACAATACAGCGTTGAACGCTTGTGAGCGAAAGTGTTGCAAGGCCGGTCGATTCTGCAGAGGTATCGGGAAGCTTTTCAAGCACCTTAAGATCGGCAGACATAAGATAGGTATCACCTGCGAGTTCTGCGGCGTAATAGGGCTTCTTTTCGATAATTTCGATAACGACGGTGGTGGGCAGGTCACGTTTGATCTCCACCTCACCCACATAAGGTAACGCCTGCATAATATTCGCTTCTATTTCTTCGGCATCGAAGGAATATATATTTTCGCCTATGGTTATCGGAACGTGTTCTATGATTTCTTCGTAGCTATATCTTTCTATACCGTTTACGGTAACGGTTTCCACATTCAGGAACACAGCCACACAGACGGCAAGAAAAACAAGCGAAACCGCAAGAAAGAGAAATACATAGAATGCCGTGCGTCGTGCACGCTTTTTTTCCTGACGGCGCTGTGCATCGAACATCGTTGTGTTTTTACGCACAAAACGTTGCTGTTCCATATATTTCACTTCCCTTCTGAATTACGTTTAAATTATTTCACAAGCGCAAGTGCTTCATCGACTATGCGTTCGACAGAATCGGGCATAGCGAAGCTTTTTACGCTTTCTTCCATTCTTTTGCGTTTATTGGGGTTAGAAAGCAGTTCGGAAACCGTATCGGTAAGCAATTTCGGGCTTATTTCGGATTCTCGGAAGACGACAGCCGCGCCCGCATCGGCAATAAGACGTGCATTTTTATACTGATGATCTTCGGTAACGTGAGGGCTTGGTATAAGCACAGCCGCTCTGCCGCGTATTGCAAGCTCGGAAAGCGTCATCGCGCCCGCACGGCATATTATAACATCTGCCGCTGCTTGATGCACGGGCATATCATAAATATATTCATCGATAGAAAGATTGGGACAATCAAGTAAGCCCTTTTCTTTTGCAAGCGCGGTGAATTTATCAAGACCAACTCTGCCGATTGCGTGTGTATGGCGTATTTTTTGCGGAACAGAGAGTGATTCCATTAACGCAAACGAAAGCTCGTTTATCTTATCTGCGCCCATACTACCGCCATAGGAAAGGACGTATGATTCATTTTCGGAAAGGCCAAGTTTTTTGCGTGCCTCGACGCGTGTCATTCCGTCGATTATAACGGGGTTGCCTGTTAGAGTAAGCTTATCCTGCACAGCTTCATCGAAAAATTTTTCGCTTCCAGCAAAGGAGATACACACCTTATTTGCAAATTTAGAAAGCATTTTGGTGGTTACTCCGGGGAACGCGTTTTGTTCATGAATAAGTGTCGGAATACCAAGTTTTGAAGCAGCCTTTACAGTAGGCCACGAAACGTATCCGCCGGTCCCTATAACAAGGTCAGGCTTGAATTTTTTAATTATCTTTTTCGCTTCGGAAACAGAGGTAAATGCGTGCCACGCCGCTTTAATATTCTTTAGCGTGAGCTTGCGTGAAAAACCAGATACCTCGACAAAATCGATTTTATAGCCAAATTTGGGAACAAGCGTGCTTTCGATCCCGCGCTTTGTACCGATAAACATTATTTCGGTGTCGGGGCGCTTACTTTGTATCGTCTTTGCTATATTCAGCGCGGGGTTAACGTGACCGCTTGTGCCGCCCCCGCAAAGTATTACTTTCATTTATATACACCTTTCGATCAGCCTTGTTCTATGAAGGAATAACGTGATACCGAAAGAACTATACCCATTTCGGCAAGAAGAATAATAAGCGAAGTGCCGCCGTAGCTGAAGAACGGCAGACTTATACCCGTACTCGGGAAGGTATTCGTAACAACGGCGAGGTTTAAAAGCACCTGAACTATCACCTGTGCCGTTATGCCCATAGAAAGAAGCGAACAGAAGCGGTTTGGTGAGTTTTTGGAAATGCAGTAGCCGCGATATGCAAGTACGCCGAAAAGCGCAATTACGCAAACCACTCCAAAAAAGCCGAGTTCTTCGCTTAAAATAGCAAAAATGTAGTCGTTCTGAGGCTCCGGAAGATAGCCGTGTTTTTGGTTGCTTTGACCCAAGCCCAGTCCCCAGAATCCGCCAGATGAAATAGCATAGAGCGATTGGGCAGGCTGCCAGCCCGCACCGCCCGTTTCGGGTGACATATACGAAAACGGGTCTTGCCACATATCAAGACGGGTTATGGCGTGAGGTACGATTTTAGCGAGAATCCCACGTCCAACCGTTAGGAAAAAGGTGCCGACAACCGTTCCCGCGCCAATGACTGCGCCGAAATAGAAACCTTTTAAGCCCGAGAGCCACATCATTACGACCATAAGTATAAGTATAATTATAGTTGCCGAAAGGTGGCTTTGCATAAGGGTTGCGCCTGCAGCAGGCAGCGTAAGGAGCAAGAGCGGAAGCGCGCCTTTACGAAGCGATTTCATTTCGCTTGCGTGGTTACTGATATAGGTAGCGCAGGCAAGAACAAGTGCGAATTTTAACAGCTCGGACGGCTGAAATTCGATACCGAAGATAACAAACCAGCGCGTCGCGCCCTTATTTGTTTTACCGAAAAAGGGAACAAGGTAGTTCAAACCGAGTGCGACAGCGTAAATTATGTATGAAAAACGCTTTAACACACGGTAATCGAGGAAGCGGGCGATTAACGCCATTACCGTAAGACCGATAATTACCCAGCGTACCTGCGAACGCGCAAAGTAATAAGAATCGCCGAAGCGGCTGTCTGCGACGGCATAGGAAGCCGAGAATATCATTACCGAGCCGATACAAACAAGCGCGATAATTACGATGAGCATCGGGCGGTCGACCTCACCGATCAAGCGGTATATTCGGTTTGGATTCACCTGAACGTTGCGCTTTTTCTTTTTTTCGGGCGCAGACGCTACCGTTTGTTCGTTTTGCTTAGAGGTCATAACAACATTCCTTTTTCATTTATATGTATAAAAGCAAATAATAAGAAAGAACAGAAAATGCGACGGTTACAAGCGAGAAGGCGAAAACAATCTTCACTTCGCTCCAACCGCATTTTTCGAAATGGTGGTGTATCGGGCTCATTTTGAATATACGCTTTCCGAACACCTTGAAGGAAAATACCTGAAGAACTACCGAAAGCCCTTCGATAATCCAAATGCAAGAAATAGGAACAAGGACAAATTCGTTACCGGTATCCATTACCGCGCCCACAATAAAGCCGCCGAGGAAGAGAGATCCCGTATCGCCCATAAATATCTTTGCGGGGTGGAAGTTGAAAACAAGAAACGCGAGAAGCGCACCAAGAAGCGAAACTACGGCAATGGCGAAATATTCGCCGTATACGTTCGAAGAGCTCCATGCATAGTCGAAGCCGTAAAGAAGAAGCATTATACCGATAATAAACGCAATACTTCCTGCCAAGCCGTCGATACCGTCGGTAAGGTTTGCACAGTTTATAATATATACGATTGCAAGAAGCATTATCACATAATAGAATATGCCGAGTTCGAGATTACCCCACGGGGTGGTTATTGCGGTATCTGCGTCGAGGAAATACGCTCTTGCAAAGAGAAATGCGCCCGTTGTGAAAAACTGAAGTATAAGTTTTTGAGTTGCGCTTAAGCCCTTATTGCGCTTTTTGAAAAGCTTTACGTAATCGTCGACAAATCCGATAACCCCCTGCGAAAGCGCGAACAGAAGGAATATAAGGGTTGCGGTAAAGCCTTTTCGGAACACGCCGTTATTGGGCACAAAATAGACTTCAAGACAAACAAAGCCAACAATAACCGCAACTATCATCGCGAATATGAATATCAAACCGCCGAGGTTGGGTGTTCCCTCCTTCGACTTATGCCAAGAAGGACCGATTTCCAAAATTTTTTGCCCGAGCTTAACCTTTCGGAGCAGAGGTATAAAAATTTTGTAAAGAATCACACCGATAATAAATGCGACCGCGGCAGATATACCGCACAAGAGATCTATATTCATTGCGCACCTCTTTTAATTTAAACTATAAATCTGCCAAGCCTGATTCCGTTGCTTGCTTTGTAAAGAACAGTATCGCCGTTTTTCACAAGTTCGTTCAAAAACGTTATCAACGCTTCTGCTTCGTCAAGAGAAAACGAATGTATCTCGACATCGGTTGCGGTTGCGGCAATATGCTTTGCCAAATCGCCGTAGGTTACAAGTATATCCGCGCTGCCGTTGACGTATTCGCCCACCTGTCTGTGTAGGCGTTCGGACTCTTCCCCGAGCTCGAGCATATCACCGAGGACGGCAATTCTTCTGCCCTTTGAGCTCTTTAGCACCGAAAGCGCCGCCTGCATCGATTCGGGAGAAGCGTTGTAGCAATCGGAAATAACGATATGCCCGTTTGATTGATATATATACTGACGCTTTCCGTCGCTTTCATATTCAGAAAGCGCATTTGCAGAAGCTTCGATATCTAAACCGAGATAATAAGCAGTTGCAAGCGCGAAAAGAGCGTTTATTACAAAATGCTTGCCGCGAACGTTCAAACGAACTTTTACAGATTTATTTAATATAACCGCTTTAAAGCTTACGCCAAATTCGGTTTCGGATATATCCGTTGCATAGCAATCACAGGAAGCATCACTATATGAAACGAAGCAAACCCGCTTTTTGCCATGGTCATATTCGCGCAACAGAGGCTCGTCGCCGTTTAAAATCAAAAGGCTTTCCTCTTTCGAGGAGGATGCGATTTTTAACTTTTCGTCGCGTATAGCTTCACGCGTGCCAAGATTTTCGATATGTGAATAGCCGATATTAGTTATTACTGAAATATCGGGGCGCGCAGAACGTGCAATACGTTCCATTTCGCCCTTTTCGGACATACCGAGCTCTACGACCGCACAGCCTGTATCGGGCGGTGTGGCGAGAATCGTTTGCGGCAGACCGATTTGGCTGTTTGCGTTGCCAATAGTTTTATGTACCGTCTTTCCCGCAGACAACGCGATTGCCACCATATCCTTCGTGGTCGTCTTGCCGACCGAACCGGTTATACCGACTACGGGAACTTCGCGTAATTCGTTCTTACGAAAATGCTCTGCCAAAGCCTGCAAGGCTGTTCTCACGTCGCGAACGCAAATGCAGTCACCAGAATATTCAAGATTTTCTTCCCTATCGGTCATTACTGCACATCCCTTTGAAAGAAGCTCCGGAACAAAGCTGTTGCCGTCCACATGTTCGCCGCGCAACGCAAGAAAGAGCTTATTTGTATCGGGTGTACGGCTGTCGGTAAAGAAGCCTTCTATTACGCGTTCGGGATTTGCAGAAGGCGAAAGCCTTCCGCAGATATCCGAAATATACTTTAAAGTAAAATTCATTACTGTATTGCTTCCTCGTATAAGAATTCGAGTTCGATAACCGTACCGGGCAGTACATACTCGCCTGCAGAAACAGACTGCGCAACAACCTTACAGTTGGTGTAATCGCCGTTGAATATGCCTTTTACTGATACGTTGAGATTGCTGTTTACGAGTGCTTTGATAGCAGCTGTCGGAGATTTACCGAGCAAGTCGGGTACTTTAACGTTCGCGCTTATTTCTGCGCCCTCGGTATAAAGAACTACAACGCCGTTTTTGGTGATAACTGTATCCTTGGAAGGAAGCTGGTTAACAACCACTTCGCCATCGCCGCGAACGACGCATTTAACACCTGCCGCTTCAAGAAGTGCTTTAACTTCAGAGACCTTTTTGCCTGCGTAATCGGGCACGGTGAAGTTTTCGTCCTCGGAGGTGTTGGGTGCGATACCCAAGTGCGGAAGAACTTCGGTAAGTATGTTACCTACGATAGGAGCGGCAACAGCAGAGCCGAAATACTGCCCCGAGGTAGGGTCGTCAACGAGAACGAGAATTGCTATCTGCGGGTCTTCTGCGGGTGCAAAGGTAACACAAGACGAAACGTAGTCGTTGGGTCTTACGGTGTCCTGCTTCTGCGAGGTGCCGGTTTTTGAAACGACGTTATAACCCGTAACAGAAGCGTTTTTGGTGGAGTTTGTAAGTGCTTTAAGTATTTTCTCGCAAGTTTCGGAAGAAACTACCTGACGGTCGTTTTCGTATTCGAAGGTCTTTACTACGTTCCCGTCGTCATCGACAAGCGATTTCACCGAATGCGGAACAACAAGTTTGCCGCCGTTTGCGATTGTAGAAACGGCACGAATGTGCTGAAGAGGCGTTACCTTAAAAGTCTGACCGAAGGAATATACGGCAAGCTCAAGGGTCGCAAACTGTGTATTATAAGTATCGTAGTAAATCGAAGTGGTTTCGCCGACGATGTCGCTTCCGGTCCTTTGGGTATATCCGAATTCTTCGAAATACTTTTTAAAAAGGCTTGTTCCTATCGTTCCGCCAATCTGAATGAACGCGGGGTTGCAGGAATTGACTATTGCTTCGGTAAAGGTTTGATTGCTATGTCCGGAGGTTTTGTGACAATGAATCTTCGTTCCCGCTACAACAGTTGCACCGACACAGTTGAAGTTGCTTGTTTCGTAATTAATTGTGCCTTCTTCAAGCGCCATCGCGCTGGTGATGATTTTAAAGGTGGAGCCGGGCTCGTACGTCCACGATGCTATCGAATTATTCCACATATCGAAAAACAGTTCGGAACGATATTCGGAACGCTTTTCTTCTGTACCCACAAAAGCATCGTATTTTTCCTGATATATAGGCGAAAGATTATTATAATTGTTTGGGTCGTAAGACGGATATATTGCAGAGCCGAGCAGCTCGCCGTTGTTTACATCCATAACGATGCAGGTGATCTTACCGTTCGGGCTATGCTCGCGATAAGCCTGTTCGATATATTTTTCGATGGTATTTTGGATGGTCCAATCGATAGTTGTTACAACATTCAAGCCGTTTGTTGCCGCGATATAGGTAGAGCCTATACCCGAATCGAGCTCGTTACCGTATGCGTCCGCCGCCTTTACCGATCTGCCGTCTACACCCGCAAGATATTCGTCATACGCAAGTTCCAAGCCCGAAAGACCTTGGTTATCCGAGCCTGTAAAACCGAGAAGCTGAGACGCAAACGAGCCGTAGCGGTAATAACGCTTTGTAGTTTCTTCAAGGTGAATTATCGTTTGATAGTTATTTTCCGAAATGAATGTGCGTATTGCCGTTTCTTCGGTTTCGGTAAGGAATTTTTTTATTACCTGATATTTCGAATTAGTACGGTTGCCTTTTGTGACTATTTCGGATTTTTCTACCGAAAGTATGCGAGAAAGACCGTCGGCAACATTATCGAGAAGTTGTTCGCGAGTGATAGGATTCGAAGTATCTTCGCTTTCTTCTGCCTTTTCTTTAATATCGGCAGGAGAAATAAAGCAGTTATAAACGGTTGCACTTACGGCAAGCTCGGTCGTGCCGTCGTTTGCATATATCGAGCCGCGTTTTGCGGGAATAGTTACCGAGCTGGTATATTGATCGAGAGCCGCGGTGCGGTAATCATTCGGGTCGATAAGCTGAAGATAGGCAAAGCGCACGCAGAGCAAAAGCATAAATACAAGTATTACTATAAGCGCAATACGGCCGCGAACGACTGCAACGCGTCCGCTTCCCGAGGGTGTGAATTTTTTTACTGCGCCTGACATAGAAATACTCCTTTTGATATGACAAATGGGTAATGAGAATTTTACCTCGTTACCCTTTTGTATAAATATATTCCGAGATGTAAAATTAATACCAATTCATTATATCACATCATTTTCGGAATGTATAGTGATTTAATTAAATTTTGTAGTTTTAATTAAGAAAATCGCGTATTACTTCACCGAAGCCCGTGAGCAGGAAGCCGAAACCGCCTTCTTCTCCGTCGTCGTAGGAATGCATTTCGGTTTTATCTTCCTGTTCGGTAGTAATTATATGAATGTTGCTTTCGGGAATGGTTTTGGTCATACCCAATTCTTCGGTTGCGTATTTTTCGATTTCGCCGATATCGTATTTATTGCTTAAGGTTACTTCAAGCTCGTCCTGCGTTTTTTCCATCGAAGCAAGCTTGTTATTGAGTTCGGTGATTTCGGAACGATATTTATCGACCTCTGCATAGTTCATCATCATAAAGAGGAAGAGACCGGTAAGAATAACCGCTACAACCACGATAGACCAAGGGAACGGAGCTTTATCCTTTTTCTTAACGTTAACTATACTGGGCGCTCTTACCGCACGCAAGTTCGATGCGCGCTTTGCAGAAACCGATTTATTTCCGCTTTTAACGACAGCGGACGTTCTTTTTGTATTGGATGCACCGTTATTCTTCATATTTCGCGGAGCGTTCGTTTTTGTTACCGAAGTAGTTCTTTGTTCCTGCATTTTACACCTTTCCTTTTTTATACCTTTTCGCACACTCGCAGTTTTGCGCTGTGAGATCTTGTATTATTTTTTAATTCCTCCTCAGACGGGAGGATGGGTTTTTTAGTGATTATTTTAACCGCCTGCTTCTTGCCGCATACACAAATCGGAAAGTCCGACGGGCAGGTGCAGGGGCGTTCGAGCTTTTGGAATCCGTTTTTAACAAGTCGGTCTTCAAGAGAATGGAAGCTTATTATCGACATTCGTCCGCCGATATTAAGCATTTCCGCACCTTCCTCGATTGCCTTGGGAATACAGTCGAGTTCTCCGTTTACCTCGATCCTTATTGCCTGAAAGCTTCTCTTCGCCGGGTTACCACCCTCGTAACGGAACTTTTGCGGTATGGCCGAGGTTATTATTTCGGCAAGTTCGAGTGTGGTTTTTATAGGCGAGTTCGTTCTTGCTGTGCAAATTCGCGAAGCAATCTTGGAAGCAAAGCGTTCCTCGCCGTAATCGCGAAGAATACGTGCAAGTTCGCGTTCGGGATAGGCGTTCACAACCTCGTAAGCGGTAAGGGGCGAAGTTTGGTCCATACGCATATCAAGCGGAGCGTCTTTTATATAAGAAAAACCGCGTTCGGCAACGTCGAGCTGATGCGAAGACACGCCGAGATCCATTAATATACCGTCTACCTTTTCAAATCCCGCGCCGTTAACTGCGTTCTTAATATTTTCGAAATTATCTTTTACCGTAATCAGTCGGGAGTCGTTGATCTTTTCTTTTGCGTTATTCAGTGCATCGTCGTCGCGATCAATGCCTATCACCCTGCCGTTTTCGCCGAGATAGGAAAGTATAAGAGAGGTATGACCAGCGCCTCCAAGCGTGCAATCGACGTATATTCCGTCTTTTTTAATATTAAGAGAATCAACCGTTTCGTGAAGGAGCACCGAAATATGCAAAAATTCCATTTTAGAACCCCAATTCTATAAGATCCTGAATAACATCCACATTCGTGACCTTTTGCTGTTCATTATCCCATTCATCGGCAGACCATATTTCTAAGTGGGTGCAGTTACCGACAATAACAACCTCTTTTTTAAGGTTGGCGAATTCGCGGTGGGTTTGAGTAATCGTTACTCTTCCCTGCCCGTCGGGTGTACCCTCGCACGCGCCGGAGAAAAAGTAACGGCGAACGTGGCGTTCTCTTGCAACGGGTAGTTCTTCGATCTTTGCGGTGAAGTTTTTCCATTCTTCAACGGGATAAATGCAAACACATTTATCCAATCCGCGCGAGAAAATGAATTCGTCCCCGAGCTTTTCGCGGAATTTAACGGGAAGCATCAAACGCCCCTTGGCGTCGATATTATGTCGGTATTCGCCAATGAACATTCGTCTTCCCCCTTTCGTTCAATTTTTTCGTGATTTTGGGATTTCGTTCCTCGAATTACCACATTTAGCCTAAAACTTACACTTATTATACATAATAGCCTTCTAAAAATCAAGTGCGGCAAAAAATTGTTCTATTGAATTATGTTTGATTTTTTATTGTCTTTCGTCATTTTGACAAACGCAAAAACCCTTCATTTTCAAGGCTTTTCGACATTTTACACTATCAGAATATGTGTTTCGCCGTAATTTTTTCTAACATTATGTCAACGAACACGTGTTCGGGTGTCGGCAAAAAGAGAGAAATCGCTGTATTTACAGCGATTTCAGGCGAGCGATATCGATATTCCGTATATGCATTTTCGGCGAAACGAAGAAAATCACGAGCATTTTCGCGAGATTGGAAAAAATTAGCGTCTTATTCCCTATTTTGAGTCAGTTTTCTTTGCTTTACGAATATTGTCTTTTGATTTTTGCGCAAAAAAACACCCGCTTTTTGGAAAAGCAGGTGTTTTTATTTGATTATTTAGTTTAGAACAATCCTGAAATAACGCCGTTTTCGTCAACGTCGATTCTTTCTGCCGCAGGGACCTTGGGAAGACCGGGCATTGTAAGGATATCGCCCGTAAGCACAACTATAAAGCCTGCGCCTGCGGAAATCTTTACGTTTTTAACGGTAACGGTAAAGCCTTCGGGTGCGCCGAGTTTAGTTGCATCGTCCGAAAAGCTATACTGGGTTTTCGCAATACAAACAGGGCATTTGCCAAAACCGAGTTCTTCGAGCTTTTTGATCTGTTTTTTAGCGTTGGGCATAACATTGATGCCTTCGCCGCCATATACCTTTTTAACAACGGCTTCGATCTTTTCTTCGATAGAAAGGTCCTCTTCATACGAGAAGGTGAAATTACCCTTTTCCTCTTCGCAGAGTCTTACCACTTCTCTTGCAAGAGCTTCACCGCCCTTGCCGCCTTCCGCCCATACGGTAGAAAGCACGGTGTTTACGCCAAGCTCGCGACATTTTGCGATAATGAATTCAATTTCGCTATCGGTATCTGTCGGGAAACGGTTAACCGCAACCACACAAGGAAGCTTATATACGTTTTTAATATTCGAAACGTGGCGAAGAAGATTGGGTATGCCACGTTCAAGTGCGCCGAGATCCTCTGTGCCGAGTTCATTTTTAGCGAGTCCGCCGTGCATTTTTAGCGCGCGAACGGTTGCAACGACAACCACCGCATCGGGAACAAGCCCTGCCATACGGCATTTGATATCGAGAAACTTTTCTGCGCCGAGGTCTGCACCGAAGCCCGCTTCGGTAACGGTATAATCGCCCATTTTGAGCGCCATTTTAGTTGCCATAACCGAGTTACAGCCGTGCGCTATATTTGCAAACGGACCGCCGTGAACGAACGCAGGTGTGCCTTCGAGCGTTTGAACGAGGTTGGGCTTTAAAGCGTCCTTCAAAAGTGCGGTCATCGCGCCCTGTGCATTGAGCTGTCCGCAGGTGACGGGCTCATCTTTATAGGTATAGCCGATGATTATATTCGAAAGGCGACGTTTAAGGTCGGTTATAGAATCCGAGAGGCAGAGCACCGCCATAATTTCGGAAGCAACGGTAATATCGAAACCGTCTTCGCGCGGGGTGCCGTTAGCCGTGCCGCCCAAGCCGTCGACTATAAAGCGGAGCTGACGGTCATTCATATCAACGCAGTGTTTCCAAGTAATGGGTCTGGGGTCGATGCGAAGCACATTACCGTGGTGGATATGGTTATCGATCATAGCGGCAAGAAGGTTGTTTGCCGCACCGATAGCGTGGAAGTCGCCCGTGAAGTGAAGGTTGATATCCTCCATAGGAACAACCTGTGCATATCCGCCGCCTGCCGCACCGCCCTTTACACCGAACACCGGACCGAGAGAAGGCTCACGCAGAGCAACGGTAACGTCCTTACCGATGCGCTTTAAGCCGTCGGCAAGTCCGATGGTTGTGGTGGTCTTTCCCTCGCCCGCAGGTGTGGGAGTTATCGCGGTGACAAGTATGAGCTTGCCGTTTTCTTTATTTGTTTCTTTAAGGAGAGAGAGATCAACTTTTGCTTTGTATTTACCGTATTGCTCAATATACTTTTCGTCTACGTGAGCAGTTGAAGCGATCTCCATAATCGGCTTCATTTCACAGCTTTGAGCGATTTCTATATCGGTCTTGTACTGCATTTTAAGCGCTCCTTTTATTTAAAATATTTAACAGCCGCTTCGAACATTCTTATATCATATACGCCGGGTACGTTTTTGTAAAGTCCTGCGCCGATACGTTCGCTGTGGCCCATTTTACCGAACACACGTCCGTCGGGCGAGGTGATACCCTCGATCGCGCACATAGAGCCGTTCGGGTTGAAGTGGACGTCGCCGGTAGCGTTGCCTTCGAGATCTACGTACTGAGTTGCAATTTGGCCGTTTGCGGCAAGCTCCTTTATAAGCTCATCGCTTGCAAGGAAGCGGCCTTCACCGTGGGATATGGGAACGTTATAGACGTCGCCAACGTTGGTGAGCGCAAGCCAAGGCGATTTATTGGAAGCAACGCGGGTACGCACGATGCGCGATTGGTGGCGTGCGATAGTGTTGAAGGTAAGCGTGGGGCAATTTTCATCGGTATCGATAATTTTGCCGTAGGGCACCAAGCCAAGCTTGATAAGCGCTTGGAAGCCGTTACAGATACCGCACATCAAGCCGTCGCGGTTTTCCAAAAGATCGGTAACGCCATCCTTAACAGCCGCATTGCGGAAGAACGCGGTAATAAACTTCGCGCTGCCGTCGGGCTCGTCGCCGCCCGAGAAGCCGCCGGGGATAAATACCATTTGAGCGGTCTTTAATTCGTTTGCAAAGTTTTCGATACTCTTTGCGATACCCGAAGCGGTACGGTTGTTGATAACGATTATCTGAGGTTCTGCACCCGCATCACGCACAGCCTTTGCCGAATCGTATTCGCAGTTAGTGCCGGGGAATGCGGGAATAAGCACCTTCGGCTTTGCAACCTTAACAGCAGGAGCGACGCGTTCGCTTGCGGAATAGTTGTGGGTAGGAATATTCGACGCGCTGTCTTTGATATTGCAGGAGAACACGCTTTCGAGCTTATCCTCGTAAATGCCAAGCATTTCGTTAAGGCAAAGCGTTTCTTCGCCGTACTTGATAGCGCAATTATCGGTTACGGTACCGATAACCTTACCGCAATCGACATCTGCGTTAACCTCGAGCACAAAAGAGCCATAGGAATACGCGAAGAGTTCGTTTACGGTTACGTCGGCATTATATTCGAAGCCGAGCATATTACCGAAGCACATCTTCATAACCGCTTCTGCTATACCGCCGATACCGGGGGTGTAGCAAGCAACAGCAATTCCCTTGCGCATAAGCTCCGTAACCTTATTGAAGATCGCGATAAGCGAATCTGCTTTGGGAAGGTTATCTTCGCCGTATTCGGGCGAAAGAACAACAACCTTATTACCTGCTTTTTTGAATTCGGGCGATACTACATCGCTCGTTTTGCCTGCCGTAACGGCGAAGGAAACGAGTGTGGGAGGAACGTTGATATCCTCGAAGGTACCGCTCATAGAGTCTTTACCGCCGATAGAGCCGATGCCAAGCTCCATTTGCGCGCGGAATGCGCCGAGGAGCGCGCTTAACGGCTTGCCCCAACGCTTTGCATCTTTACCGAGGCGTTCGAAATATTCCTGGAAGGTAAGATATACGTCTTTGAATTCCGCGCCTGTCGCAATAAGCTTTGCCACAGATTCAACAACAGCGAGATATGCCCCGTGGTAGGGGCTGTTTTCGGTTATGAAGGGGTTATAGCCCCAAGACATAAACGAGCAATTATCGGTATGCTTCTTTTCGACAGAGATCTTCTGCACCATAGCCTGAATGGGGGTGAGCTGATGCTTGCCGCCGAAGGGCATAAGCACCGTGCCTGCGCCTATGGTAGAGTCGAAGCGTTCGGAAAGGCCGCGCTTAGAGCATACGTTAAGGTCGGAAGCAAGCGCTTTATAGTTTTCGGTAAAGCTGCCGGAAACCTCTTTGTTTATCTGCTTGCAGGATGCGGTTTCGACGTTTATATGCTTATCCGCGCCGTTGGAATTAAGGAATTCGCGCGAGATATTTACGATAGTGTTACCGTTCCAATTCATTACAAGGCGAGGCTCTGCGGTAACGGTGGCAACCTGAACAGCAGAAAGATTTTCGGTTTCTGCGAGTTCAAGGAAGCGTTTAACGTCCTTCGCTTCGACAACACACGCCATTCTTTCCTGCGATTCGCTTATTGCGAGCTCGGTGCCATCGAGACCCTCGTATTTCTTGGGAACAGCATTGAGGTCGATAAGAAGACCGTCGGCAAGTTCGCCGATTGCAACCGAAACACCGCCTGCACCAAAGTCGTTACAACGCTTGATAAGACGGCTTGCTTCGGGGTTACGGAAGAGGCGTTGAAGCTTACGTTCTTCGGGTGCATTACCCTTTTGTACCTCTGCACCGCAGGTTTCGAGTGAAGTTGCGGTATGAGATTTGGAAGAGCCGGTTGCGCCGCCGCAGCCGTCACGTCCGGTTGCGCCGCCGAGAAGAATAACTGCATCGCCCGCTTCGGGACGTTCACGGCGAACGTTTTCAGCAGGAGCGGCGGCGATTACTGCGCCGATTTCCATTCTCTTTGCTGCATAGCCGGGATGGTACAATTCATCAAC
>JAZSHQ010000040.1:0-42726 GCA_045533335.1 Eubacteriales bacterium | reverse complement strand
TTCGGCACTTACGAAATCAAGTAATTGAATAGAACTATACGAGAGGGACTTTTGAGACCACCCCAAAAAATCTGCGATTTTTCGGGGACCCCAGAAGTCCCTCTCGTGCTCTCCTCAAAACTTTTTATTTCAAAAAAGTTTCTTGTGTGTGATTTTTTCGTTATGCAAATTCGTTATGCTTGTGTTGCAATAAAAATCCGAAACTGAGATTTCTTAAAAAAGAAAACGAGAGAGGACTTTTTGGGGACCGCCCCATTAAGCTCCTCTCTCGTATATTATATTCTGAAAAACACAATCAACTAATGCTATA
The DNA here is from genome assembly GCA_045533335.1 of Eubacteriales bacterium. Lineage (GTDB taxonomy): Bacteria > Bacillota > Clostridia > Oscillospirales > CAG-382 > Coliplasma. The sequence goes on along the minus strand of JAZSHQ010000040.1, from coordinate 42,416 downwards.
AGTACCGAAGTAATGGCGTTTCACGAACACGTAATCGAGAACGTTCAGCTCGTCTTTCTCGCTGACAAGTGCCGCGTTATAGAAAAGCCCCTCGAGCGTGTAGGTTTCGAAAAAGTGTCGTTTCACGTATATATAGTCGTAAGAGGTAACCGTGCCGTCGCCGTCTACGTCGCCCATCACAAGCACCGCCGCAACCACCTCTGTCACGCCGTTTTGCGTAACGGTTACGCGGCTTTCCGTGCCGACAAGCGCGTCGCTTGCGAGTAATTTTCCGTCCTTATCGATAATAGCAACCTCGCCGCCGAAGCATTCGAGCAGCTCGCCGACAGTTGTATCGAGCTTAACGCCGTAAAGCACGCCGTCGGAAATCGAAAGGCTGTTATCGAGTATTTCAAACCCTTGCTCGGGCTTTTGAGTCGATGATGCCGAAAGCTTACCGTTAATTACGATATAATCCGCCGAGCTGTAACCGATAACTGCGCCGTCGATGCTTTCGACCGAATACCACCCGTCGACCGCATCGCCCACAACGATAATCGATTCGCCGTTTGCAAACTGACCGACCACCGCGCCCGAAACAGGCTCGGCGCGGACATTAAGCGTGGTCGCATTGACCTTACCCGAATACAAAACGGTTATATAATCTGCAGAAGAATAGCCCGCAACCTCGTTACCTTCATTGTCGGTGCCTATAACGGGGTACCAGCCGTCGACAGCTTCACCGGTAATGATAACCTGTGTACCGCTTGCGAACTGACCTACCGTACCGTAGCTGCTTCCCGCGCCGGAACGAACGTAAAGCAAGGTCGTCGTTCTGCCGTAATAGCTTCCCGCAGGAATATCGCTACCCGCGCCCACGTCGGGGTCGTCGGGGTTATCGGGGTTATCGGTATTGCCCGAATTGTCGAGCATCACATAGCCGTGTACCGCCTCGTCGGTGGTTTTAATTCCGATAATATAGCTCCAACCGCTATCAAGATCAGACGAAAGCACAGCGTAATCGCTTCCCGCCTCGAGCTTACCGAACGAAAGCGACGAGGTATCGCTTTGCTTGTAAACGGTAACGTCTTCGGGTGCTTTGCCGTAGGTCACGGCATTAAAATCGTCGATTATCTGAATATAAGCAGAGTTTGCGTATCCCGTAATAACGTCGCCGTCGGCTTCCGTGCCGGTTATTTTATACCACGCACCCTGAGCTTCGCCGATAACGGTGACCTTCGACAAGAAATCGAGCTTGCCCGCACGCGCAGCATCGGCAGAAGGCTCTTTACGCACGGTGAGCGTTTCGTAAGCCGAAACAAGCGCGTTGTATTCGCGGTAATCGTTTGCAACCGTCACCTTAATCTTGCGCTCGGCGCCGCCCTCGGCTTTTGCGGTAATAATTGCAGTTCCGAGCATTTTCGCGGTTATAACACCGTTTTCAACGGTTGCAACCGCGGTATTGTCGCTTTCCCAAGAAAGCGTTGTATCGACCGCGTCGGCAGGCGCAACGGCTGTTTTAACCGTATAATCGTCGCCAAGCTTAACAGTTATATCGTCGCTCACAACGGCGATAGACGAAACGTTGCGCTTGTTAAGATAAACGTACTGCGCAAGCGCATATCCGCTAACGAATACGTTTTTGCTGTTATATCCGCTTACTTTGTAAAATTTATTGCCGCTTTCGTCGGTGTAAACGGTATCGTCTGTAACCTTTATCGCGTTGCCGCGGTATATTTTACCGTTGTCCGAAGCGTCGACAGAAGCATCGGTATAAACGGTCGCGTCCTTATCGATAACCGTTGCGTTGCAATCGACGTAAACGATACAGCAGGCTTCTCTGCCGTTTGCTAGCGTAGCCGTGATAAGCGTCATACCGTGCGCGAGCGCGGTAACAGTGCCGTTTTCGTCAACGGTGGCAACGCTTTCGTTGTCGCTCGCCCAAGTAACCGAGGTGCTTACCGCGGTTTCGGGGTAAAAGCTAAGCGGCACGGTGTAGCTTTCGCCCACCTCCAAAAGCTTGCGCTCCTGCTTGGTAACCACCGCAACAACGCCGTCCTCGTCGGGTGTAAGGTCGTCGTATTCGGTCAATCCGTATTGCTCGATAAGCTTTATAACCGTATCGACGTAGCCGTAATCGTTGCAATAGCCCGCATCGACAATAGCCTTTGCCGCAACCTTGTAATCCTTTTCGCCCACGACAGCGGCATATTTTGATTCGTTAAGAAACAGCGCGCTGTGCACAGCAACGCTTTCCGCCCAGCTTTCGTGAGCTCGCCAAGCCGAATAGGTGTTCAAATGCCCCTGCCCTTCGGTGAACATATAATCGTCGTAGCAGGAATAGAGCATCGAGGTCTTTTGGTCGTAAACCATACCCTCCCAACTGCTGTATGCCTTTATACCGAAGAGGTTGTTACCGCCGACAGGGAGCGAATATCTGCCCCAGCCGCCCTCGTAAATAGCCTGCGCAAGGGTAATAGAGCCAAGCACGTCGGTTTCGTAATAATCCGCGCGCGAAAGCGAGCCGATAACACGCAGGAAATATTTTTGACCTGTTGTAAGGTTATGTTCGGATAAATCGATTGCCGCGCTTGTCGAAAACGGTATAGCGAACACCGTGAACAAGGTTAAAACGGCAAGCAAAAACGATATGTAGCGTGATAATTTCACGTAAATGCCCCTTTCGGATATTTAATCACTCTAAATATACCACAAAACGCGAATTATGTCAACATTATTGAAAATTCGAGATTGCATAAACAAAGAAATAAAAAAGAAAATATTTTGTTTTAACCCTTGACATTCGCGCTTAAATGTGGTAATATATAACGCGTTGAATATGCGCCGCTAGCTCAGCTGGATAGAGTAACTGGCTACGAACCAGTAGGTCAGGGGTTCGAATCCCTTGCGGCGTGCCAAGAGCAGATAGGTGAAAACCTATCTGTTTTTGTTTTGTAAATATTTAAAAAGTTTTTAGGAGAGAGCACGAGAGAGGTTTTTTTACAAAAAAACCTCTCTCGTTATACATACCGTTATACATACCGTTATATATCATTAAAACCCAATCATTTTTCCAGCTTTGATTCCAATTCCTCGATGCGCTGTCTTAAAGAAGCAAGCTCCTGTGCAACAGGGTCGGGAACGTTTAGCTGGTCGAGCGTTTGCACAGGCTCGGCAGTTTTGCCGCGGACCACGCGCGCAGGCACGCCGACAGCGGTTGAATTTTCGGGTATATCCTTTAAAACCACCGCGCCCGCGGCGATTTTAGCGTTATCACCTATTGTAATAGGGCCCAAAACCTTTGCGCCCGCGCCTATCATAACGTTATTGCCGATCGTCGGGTGGCGCTTACCGATATGCTTACCCGTACCGCCGAGCGTTGCGCCCTGATAGATAGTGCAATTATCGCCGATAACCGTAGTTTCACCGATAACCACCGCACAGCCGTGGTCGATAAACAGCCCTCTGCCTATTGTTGCGGCGGGGTGTATTTCGATGCCCGTTATATTGCGCGCCCATTGGCTAACGGCGCGTGCGGCAAAATATTTTTCCTGTCTGTAAAGCTTGTTTGCGATACGGTGCGCCATAACCGCGTGCAGACCAGGATACAAAAGGAACACCTCCGCATCGGTCCTTGCCGCGGGGTCGCGCTCGCGAATGGAGGCGACGTCGCATTTAAGCTCGCCCAAATATTTATCCGCCTTTGCACGAAGCTCACGCAGGCGGCGTTCGAACGCTTCGATTTCGGCGTTAAGGTCGTAATTGTTCATTATAAACACTCCAATTATGGGTAAATTTGCTTTTTTACCCGTTGGCACGGTTTGCGATAGCGTTTATCTTTACCGTGCCGTTATAAATATATAGTTCAAAGACGATCGTGCGCGTTTCATCGGGAAGGATGTCGCGCCGAAACGTCCCGTTGTTTTCGAAAATTCGGTAGCTTACCTCGTAAATTTCGCAGGTAAGGTCATCGTTATCGGGTTGCGGCTTATTCATACTGTGAAGCTTTACGTGAATGTCGTAAACCCCCTGCATAGTAAACCGTTCGGGGATATCTTCCCCGTGATCCTCGATATATTCGTTGGTGAAAAATCCCTTGTAATTTTCGTATTCACCGTTTACAAGGCATTGAAAATAGTCGCAAAAAAAGCCTGATGCTTCGCCTGCGACAGCGGTGCTTTCGGTCAATACCGATTCGGAGCCGTAGCGGTCGAAATAGATATTTCTGTTAAGGCTTGTGTACATACGGTTTTCCAAAAGATTACTATTGTAATCGGGCTCGAAAAACCGAAAATCGTCGTAGGAAAATTCGTTTTCCTTGGGCTTTAAAAGCTCGGTAACAAGCGCAAGTACGCCCAAAAGCAAGCCGAGCGCAAGAAAAACGCAAACGACAATGGTGAGTGCCTTTTTTATTTTCTTTTTGTCTGCCATCGTGTCGCGCCGTTCTTCGGGCGGGGTGTGGCGGCGTTCTTTTGTTTCTTTCATAAGCCATAAAATCGGTATGGGGAGCAGAAGGCGCTCCCCATACACACATAACCGTTTACTGATTAATAAAACGTTTGAGGTTATCGCATCCGATACGGACACCCTTGAGTGCATCTTCCATACCTTCGAATTCGATACAGAGATAGCCTTCATAGCCGTTACGCTTTAAGGTCTGTACGCACTGACGAACGGGAACGTCGCCGTGACCGATGATAGAGCCGCGGAGATAGTTGCCGCCGCGGGACTGGAACCAGCCTTCACCCGGTGCATCGAGCGAGCCGCTCTTTTTGTGGAAGTCCTTCGCGTGAGCGTGAACAGCATATTTGGAAAGCAAGCCGACTGCATAGTTGTGGTCCGCGTCTGCGCAGGCAAAGTTGCCTATATCGACCAACGCGCCGAAGTTTTCGTGACCAACAGCGTTTATGAGTTTTTCAACTCTGTCGGGATCCTGAGCAAAGAAGCCGTGGTTTTCGATACAGGTCTTAATGCCCTTTGTTTCAGCATATTCGGTTACTTCGCGATATGCTCTTGCGAGAATGGGAAGAACGGTATCGAAGCTCTGCCATTTTTTATCGCCCATATAACCGGGGGTAGCGTCGTGACGCATAGCAAGACAGCCGTAAGCCGCCGCAACGTCGACCAAGCGCTTTACGCGAGCGATTTCGGCATCGGTATCTCTGTTAAGAAAATCAGAGCCGACACAGAAGCAAACAGCTTGAATACCAACCTCTTTGCAGTAATCGCCGATATCCTTTGCATAAGCAAGATAACCTTCGTGGTCTTCGGCATATTTCGCGGTTTCGACAAAGTCTACGCCTTCGCCGCCGAATTCCTTGACCTTATCGATACAACCCTTCGGGCCGAGGGAATCTTCCGCTGCATATTCACGGAAGCTATAAAGACTAACGCCTAATTTCATTGCGATTTTACCTCTTTATAAATCTGTAAATTAATGTTGATTAGTTAAGAGTGATAGTGGGGATCTTGGTCCAGTCGTTGATACCGATGATACCGCCGCCGTCACGGAGAGTAACGTTCTTGAATTCACCAACGGTCTTACCGCCAAGGTTGAACGAAACGGAAAGCTGGAACTCGTCGCCCTTTTCGGGTGCGAAGGGTTCGTCAGCAGAACCGAGGTCAGACCAAGCGAGAGCAACTTCATAGGTGGTGATTTCGCCTTCGCGGGTTACAGAGAAGGTTTCGCAAACTTTGTCTTTGTTACCCTGCCATACGGTGGTGAGTTGTTCGCCGCTATCGGGATTCAAAGCAAAGCCGTACTGACGCATAAGGTTGTCATCAGTGGTGGTAGAGTTAACACCCCAGTCCCAGTTTTCATCGATGTAATCGGTATCTCTGCCGTTTGCTCCGAAGTTAACCTGAATAGAAGTCTGGTTGTACATATCGCCTGCGTTGGATGCAGCGAGGTCGTTATCGTGGATAGGAGAGTCAACTACAACGCCGAGATAGAGATAATCTTTATCGTAGGTCATATAAACTTCTGCGGTTGCGAAGTAGTTGTTCTTTTCAAACTGTGCATAGGAAACGAGCTTGTTATTGGGAGTAACGTCCCAGATAAGGCTGCCGTATTCCTTGGAATCAACCTTACCGTCGATGGTGGGAGCGGTCTTAGCTGCCTTGATCTTAGCGTCGAGGCCGGTATTTGCAACAAAGCCGTGGGGGAACAAGGGGTTAGAGGTGGTGGAGATTGCGCTGATCTTGTCTGCGTAATCCTTGTAGATAACTACTACAAAGCCGTCTTCGGGAATCTTGGTGGATTCGTCTGCTTCGCCTACTGCGCTAAAGGATTTGCGAACGTAGGAGAAGGTTTCGTGGTCGTATTCGGCAACTACTACTGCGAAATCTTCAGCAGCAGAGGAGAAGCCCTTAATAGTTCTACCGAAGTCATAGGTGTAAACGCCAACGTCGCCTGCAACGAGAACTTCGTTGAACTTGGAAATCTTGAGAGCTGCTGCATCATCAGCCTTGAGCACGTTGGGAGTTCTTGCGCCGTTACCGGTAGCAACCTTCCAAGATACGTACTTGTTGGTGAATTCAACAGTATTGGTTTCGCCTTCGGAGGTTTCATCGGAGGTTTCGCCGGAAACGTCGGAGGTTTCACCTTCGGAGGTAGCGTCGGATACATCTTCGGAAGTAGCGTTGGAAGCGTCTTCGGAAGTAGCGTCGGATTCTGCTTCAGAGCTTTCTGCAGCAGAGGATTCAGCTTCGCTCACGTCAGCGGTAGAGGAAGTCTGGAACGCAGAGCTGCTTTCGTCTTCTCCGCCGCCGCAAGCAACGAAGGAAACCGCAAAGAAGCACGCGAGAATGATTGCGAGAATTTTCTTCATAATTAGATACAACTCCTTACTTTAATTTTTATCTTTTTTTGAAGAACGGATTTTAAGTACCGCAACAACTGCGCCTATCACAAGCACCGCGCCGACAGCGATAAGAATTATCATCAGCGTGTTGCCGCCGTTATTATCGCCGCCTGCAGGATCGGAGGAAGCGTCGCTTTCCTCGGTTTCATCTGCGGGCTCGACGATTATCGTGATTTCGACGGTGTTCGAAACGTTGTTGCCGTCTGTTACCGAAAGACGTGCGGTATAGGTACCGGGTTGGCAATCGTAGCTTTGCGCTTCGAAATAGCCGTTGCCCTCCGCGAAGAAATAAAGTCCTTCGGGTTTTTCGATATGAGCTATCTTAAGCTCGGACTTTTTGTTGTCCGCATCGGAAACTTCAAGTCTGCCGTTAGCAAAGCTTTCGACCTTCATAGTTAAAGTCGCGCCTTCTTTTATAACGGGAGCGGCTTCCTTGTAGTTACCCGAAATAAAGTTATAAGTAAGCTCGTATATTTCGCGGGTGGTGCCCATATTGTTTGCGCTGTTGTAAAGGTGTGTGCCGGACTGATACATAGTGATCATACCGTTTTCCATTACGCCTGCGCCGTATGCCGCACTCACATACTTCGCGAGATTTTTTGCATAGTCGTCTCTGTAAATATCTACTTCAAATTCGATACCGCTGAGACCAAGTCTTTTTGCAGCCTGCGCCGCATCCTTACAAACCTCGGCATTAGGCTTGCCGGTTTCTTCACCGCCGCCGAATGCCAAGCCGCTTTGCATAGTTACCGAGTCGAAGCCGAGATCCATCGCTTCGTCGATACCTGCCGAGCTGTAATAAGGAATCCACATCGTTTTGTAGCCCTTTTCGTGAGTATAATCGTTGAAATACTTCACAAGCTCGGATTCGTGCGTGGAAAGCTGATGGTTTATACCTTCCGCAAACCAGTAGAAGCCTCTTAATTCAAGGTTAGTAAAATTACTTGCCTGATATGCCTGTTCTGCATAATCGATATACCATTTAACTATCTTCGAGCGATTTTCGAGCGTGGAAGCGGAAATCGACACACCGTCTATTTCGCCGAAAGCGTCGGTAAAATATCCGACAAAGGGTACAGAAAGGAACACGGGATATTTGTAATCCTCGGGAAGACCGAGTTCCGATTTGAGCTGACCGACAACGGTATTAAGAGCGCCCATATTAAAGTCGGGCGACATTACCTTCGAAACGAAGCTTTGCATATCTGCCTGACGCATATATCCGTCGGACGCGGCGGTTTCGGGCATACCGAGGAAGAGAAGCGAATCGAACATAACGTCGGTCGCTTTGCCGTTCGCATCGATATAAGCGAAATAGGGCTTTATCATATCGGTCGAATAATACGACGCGATATACATAAGGCACATACTCTTTATTTCATCCAGATTGCAAACAAATTCGTTTTTGTCGTCGGATTCGTACTTGGGTGCGGATTCGGCAGAGGAAATATCCGAGCCGCCGAATACCGAAACTTCATCCACATAGGTGAATATATCGCTGGAGAATACTGCGCGAACGTAGCGTGCCTTGTAGGTCTTATCGAGAGTTGCCTTCAAGGTAACGCATCTTGCAGTACCGTCGGTCGCGAGAAGGCGATTTTCGGTCCTGCCCGCAAAGCCGTAGTTTTCTCCGTCCTCGGAAACATACACTTCGAGATAACGCGAGCAGATGATACCCGCGGTTTTTTGCTGAAGCTGACCGATAGAAACGGCATTTACCGCCATTACCGATTCAAGGTCGATAGTAACGGCAACCGAAGTGCCGCGGTAAAGCTTTAAAAAGGCGGAATCGCTGTAAGATGCCTGAGTTGCTCTTGCACCGTCGGTAAGCTTCTTTTCGCTTTTATACGCAAGCTTCGGATACGCGTTATCGATAGGTGTTGAATATTCGAGCGTGTATTTCTTGCCTACCGATATAACCTCATCTGCTGCCGATGACATAAAGCTGAACATCGGAACGAGCATCAGCAAAGCAAGAAAAATGCCGATAATACGTTTTGTCATAAAACCACCTGCTTATTATGCGGCGTTGTTGTAATCTTCGATTGCCTGTTCCATAGCGGTTTCGACAACCGATTTAATGGAATCCCACGAGGAAACGAGGGTGTTTGCGCCGGAGTTGGAGATAACGCTGCCGTAAAGGTTTACGAGAGTACCCCATTCGTAGATAGCGCCGATATCGTAGAAACGGTTGTTATATACGATGTCGAGCATTTCTGCGTCGTCGTCAGACTGAACTGCCTGAAGCTGAAGGGTGGTCTGGTAGTAAGCACGGATAACGTCCGCGTTATAGAAGCTGAGTGCCTGAAGCGCGAAAGCTATAATTTCGTGACGGCTGGTGGGAACGGTAGTGGGAATAGCGAGCGCGGAGGACTGATAACGGTTAACGGTGCAGCAGTAGCTGTCCTGATTCTTGTCGTACTTGGGAATAGGAAGAACACCGAATTCGAAATCGAGGTTTGCGCTCTTAAGAATAGAGATAGAGCCGCTGGTGGTGTTGTAGAAGAGGCCTCTGCCGTTTACGAACATTTCTTCGAGTTCAGCAAAGCCGTACTGCGAGGGGTTGGAAGCCGACTGACCTGCGATAAGCTCAGCGCGCTGGGTGTTCTGTGCGTCGGACATAAGCTCGTAAACCTTGTCGAACGCGGTTACAGCAGACTGTTCCATAACGTTTATGTAGAGCTCGCCGTTTTCGTTCTTCTGAACGGTAGCAACGTCACAGCCGTTCATCATAACGGTTGCGCCGTATGCGTGAGAAAGGTTACCGTAGGTAGCGTTGAAGCCCCATGCGCCGTTTTCGTCGGGCTTAGAAACCTCGCGGCACATTTCGTAGTAAAGGTCGATAGTGAAGTCGCCGTTACGAACGATTTCGTAAATATCGCCCTTGCCCGAAACTGCGGTGTTCGTTCTATACATATCTTTATTATAAAGGGTGAGATATGTATGGTCGTCGTCGGTGATGATAGCGTCACCTGCGATGAGGTAGTGTCTGTTACCGAGTGCGAGCGATTCGATAGCCTGAGCATCCCACCAAGGATGGCTGATGTTCATAATATCGTCGAGCGACCAGTAGAATCTTTGAGAAATGCCCTTTACAAGACGGTCAACAGAATCCGAAATAATATCGTATTCGTCGGTACCGCCCTGAACGAGAAGTGCAACTTCATCGGTCGGGTACTGAACGGATTCAACCTCGAAGGTGATGCCGTACTGTTCTTCAAGGTAGTTGTTACGTTCCTGAACTTCGCTGTTGATAGTGTTGCCTTCGAGTTCTTCGAGATAGGTAAACTGCTGAACACCGTACTTATGGCGTTCGGTGTCTACACAAAGAATACGGATAGGATCAGAGCCTTCGTAATTCTTGTCCGCGTAGGGGAATTCACCGTAATCGGCAGGACCGTAGTTCAACTGTACGTTTTCGGTCTTGGAGTTTTCGGTGGAGCCGGTGGAAGAATTGTTGTTCTCGTCGCCCTTGCACGCAACGAAAACGCTTGCGCAAAGCAATACCGAGAGAAGCAAACAAATCAGTCTTAAATGCTTTTTCATAAAAAACCTCCGTTATTATTGCGGCATCATTAAACACAATGCCCCTATTATTGCCGACATTATATCATATTGCTCAAAATAAAGCAAGAGTTATGTTGTATTTTTATGGATTTTTTTGATGTTTGTAAGCCACAAAATAAACAGAACTTTTGTTTTTTTGTTTGCAACGCAACAAAAGTGCCCCGAAAGGCACTTTTGCAGTATATTTTCGTATATATTTGTTTATTCTTCAACCTTTTCGAGTATCCAAAGTATGCTGTGGAATTCGAGCGTTGTAGGTGCGTGCAGACCGAAATTCATTAATTGGTCGCCGCGGTAGGTGGCACCGGTAAAGCGTTCCTTATAAGTCGCTTCGGGGTCGAGCCCGCGGAGCTGAATACGCTCGTTATTACCGTAAAGCCGCACGTGGGTAAGAACGTAGCCCGCAACGCAAATCGATTTATCCTCCGAAACGGTGCACCAAGCCGAGCAAGGCTCGCTGTGCGGGTCGCGCAATCTGTGGTATCTTCCCTTTGCGAGCATTCCGCCGATTTCTTTATAAAGCGCGGCGGTTTCGCGCACCTTTTGCTGTTCTTCGGGAGAAAGCGCGGTTGGGTCGAGCTCATAACCGAACGAGCCGGTAAGCGCAACGGTAAATCGGGTATCGAACGGGGTGACGTGCGCCGTTTGGTGATTGGGCGAAGCCGAAACGTGTGCACTCATCGCAGACATCGGATAAACAAGGCTTGTGCCGTACTGTATGCGAAGTCTTTCTATCGCGTCGGAATTGTCGCTCGTCCAGACCTGCGGCATATAATAAAGCATACCCGCATCGAATCGTCCGCCGCCGCCCGAGCAGGATTCAAAAAGAACGTCGGGGAATTCGTCATTCAGGCGTTCGAGCACCGAATAAAGACCCAAATAGTAACGGAAATCTACCTCGCGCTGACGGTCCGCACCCAAAGAGGGGCTTCCCGCTTCGCTCATATTGCGGTTGAAATCCCATTTTACGTAGGAAATTCCGCCCTCGCGCAATACCTTCGCAACCGATTCGTAAATATAATCGCAAACGTCCTTGCGGGTAAGGTCGAGAATCAGCTGATATCTGCCTTCGGAGCGCGGACGGTTATTGTAATGCAGGCACCAATCGGGGTGAGCGCGGTAAAGGTCGCTGTCGGGCGATATCATTTCGGGCTCAAACCAGATACCAAGTTGAACGCCCTTTGCGTTCAAATGGTCGGAAATGCGCTTAATGCCGCCGGGCATTTTCTTTTCATTAACGTACCAATCGCCGAGCGAGCAGTTATCGCTGTCGCGTTTGCCAAACCAGCCGTCGTCGATTACCATTAATTCAATGCCGAGTTCGGCGCAGGAATCGCCGATTTTTATTAATCTTTCGGAATCAAAGCCGAAATAGCAGGCTTCCCAGCTGTTAAGAAGCACGGGGCGTCTTACGTCGCGGAATTTACCGCGCGCAAGTCTTTCGCGGAATATATTCGAAAAATTATAAGAAAGCGTGTCAAGTCCCTCTGCCGAATAGCTCATTACGCATTCGGGGGTGGTAAATTCCTCACCCGCGCCGAGCTTCCACGAAAAGCTTTCGGGATTCAAACCGATAACGGCACGTGCCGAATCGAACTGATTTGCCGCAATTTCGGCGGTAAAGCTACCCGAATATACGAGCACGAAGCCGTAAGCATCGCCCGAAACCTCATCGGCTTTCGGCGAGGTAAGAATAAGAAACGGATTGTGCACGTGCGACGAAGCGCCGCGGCGAGAGGACATTATATATCTGCCGTGCTTCAAGGGAGCACGTTCGATATTACGCTCACGGCAATGTGTACCGAAGTTCGAAATAACGTCGTAATTGATATGGTCGAAATCGACAGCCGCCGAAGCCGCCGCGTCGATAGTAACCGCTTCCGCACCCTTGTTGATTATTCTTGTATAGCGGGTAATAATATCATAATTCTCAAGCACGCAGTAATAAAGCTCGACCGCTACGTTGCTCACTCTGTCGAGCATTTCGACAACAAGCGTTTCACATTCGCTTTCGTTTTCAACGTAAACTGCGGGAAGCCCTTTAATGCCTGCCTTACCCTGCTCGATTCTTCTGCCGACAACGCGCAGGTCGACTATTACCGAGCCGTCGGGGTTGGTGATCTCAAGCGCAGGGGTACGCATATCCGCTCTGCCCCAGCAGGGATATTCCAAAGGAACGTCATCGAGAATAAATCCGTCGCAGTTTTCCATACGGGGCGAGAACGCCGCTCTGCCCTGCTCGCGGAACATATAGCTGCAGTCGCCAAGCGTCTTTTTGCCCCAATAAAGGTGCAAAAGGAAGCCTTCCTTTTCCTGCATTATATAGCTGTAACTTTTTGTGTGGAGCGAATATTGCCCTGTTGCGGAATTATAGATTACCGACATATTTTCCTCCGGTTACTGATTTTTAAAGTGTAGGTATAACAGCCGTTGCAACGGCAAAATAAACGACAAGCGCAAGCGCATCGATAACGGTGGTGATAAACGGACTTGCAACCACCGCAGGGTCAAACCCAAGCTTTTTTATGAGCACGGGGAATCCGCACCCGACAACCTTTGCCGCAATAACCGTTGCAAGCAGGGTTATACATACCACGAGCGCAACAAGCGAATCGGCACCGTCGATAAGTATTGCCTTAACGTAGCCGACAGCGGCAAGCGAAACGCCGCACAGGAACGAAACGCGAAGCTCCTTCCAAAGAATTCGCAAAATATCCTTCGGCTCAACGTCGCCCAAGGAAAGCGCGCGGATTATCGTTACCGAGCTTTGGCCGCCCGCGTTACCCGCGGTACCCATAAGCATAGGAATAAACGAGGTTAGTATAACAAGGTGGCTCAAAGCCTCCTCGTAGCTCGAAATTATCGCACCCGTAAAGGTGGCGGAAAGCATTAAAAGCATAAGCCACGGCACGCGCGAAAGCCAAGTGGCAATAACGCCCACCTTTAAATACGGCTTATCGGAAGGAGTAATACCCGCCATAATTTCCAAGTCCTCGGTCGCTTCTTCAAGCGCGACGTCGAACGCGTCGTCAACCGTAACAATGCCGACCAAGCGGTTGCTTCCGTCGACAACGGGAAGTGCAAGAAAATTATAGTCCGAAAACTTTTTAACGACCGATTCCCTGTCGTCATCGGTCTTTGCCGAGATAACGTTCGTTTCCATAAGCTCGGAAATAAGCGTATCGGTTTCGGCAAGCATTAAATCCATAGCTGTCACCACGCCGACAAGCGTTCTGTCGGATTCGGTAACGTAACAAGTATAAATAGTTTCCTTTTCATAACCCACGCGGCGAATACGGGCAAAGGCGTCGGCAACCGACATATTCTTGTTAAGCCGCACGTATTCGGTGGTCAAAATACTGCCCGCGCTGTCTTTCGGGTAGTTAAGTATGCGGTTTATCTGTTCGCGGGTTTCGGGATCGGAGTTGGCAAGCAATCTCGACGCAACGTTTGCGGGCATTTCCTCGATAATATCAACGGTATCGTCGACAAACATTTCATCGAGCATCGCCTTAAGTTCTGCGTCCGACATACGCTTTATCAAAAGCTCCTGTAAATCCGAGCTCATATTGGCAAAGCATTCCGCGGCGGTATCCTTCGGAAGTATGCGAAACACTATCGGAAGATGCGATTCGTTAAGCTGTTCGCATATTTCGGCAAGGTCAAAGGGCTCAAGCTCGGTTAAAATAAGCCGAAGCTTTGCATAGTCGCCCCCCACAAGCAGGGTGGCGACGGTTTCAAAGAGTTCTTCTTTTTCCATTTTTCCGTTTTCCTTTCTTTAAATATCGGTTAAAAAGGAAGCACGGTAAAAACCCTTATTTACGCGGGAACGAAAATAAAGAATGAGATATCTCAACCATTCCCGCGCACGTACTTTTGGGTTTTATGCCGCTACTTCGCGGTGAATCCATTAAGATCTCACTCCTTTTCAAAAAGCATATTCAATTTATAATAACTTGAATTTTACAATTTGTCAATCAAAATTTATTGATTTAATCGGCTTTTATGATATAATGCGTACAAGAGGTGAAAATATGTTTGAATTCGGCAATTCTTGGGACGCTTTAATGTCGCCCGAGGCAGAAAAGGCTTACTACCGCGAGCTTCGCTCGTTTTTGAAAAAAGAATACCTTCATTCGGGCTTTCCCATTTACCCCGAGATGAACGACATCTTCAATGCATTTAAATATACCGATTACAATTCGGTGCGTGCCGTGATTATCGGGCAGGACCCTTATCACGGTGCAGGTCAAGCGCACGGGCTTTGCTTTTCGGTAAAAAAGGGTGTACAAATGCCGCCCTCGCTTATTAATATTTTCAAAGAGCTTCAAAGCGACCTCGGCATTACTCCGCCCAACCACGGCGAGCTTACACAATGGGCAAAGCAGGGGGTTATGCTTTTAAACAGCGTGCTCACCGTGCGCGACGGCTGTGCGGGCAGTCACAGAGGCAAGGGCTGGGAAACCTTTACCGACCGCGCCATTTCCCTGCTTAACGAGCGCGAAGAGCCGATAGTTTTTATTCTTTGGGGCGGCTACGCAAGGGCGAAAAAGGCACTTATCACCAACAACCGCCACCTTATTTTAGAATGCGCACACCCAAGCCCGCTTTCGGCATATAACGGCTTTTTCGGGTGCAGGCATTTTTCGAAATGCAACGAATTTCTTCGCTCACACGGAAAAGAGGAAATTAATTGGAAAATAGATTAATCTTAATGCTGCTCGCCTGCATTTTACTTTGCTCCTGCGGGCATGACAAAAAAGAGGCTTCAACGGTGGAAAACGAAAGCAACAACCTTTCGGAATGCGTTTCGAGCGTGCCCGACGCAGAATCGAGCACGGACGTATCGGAAAAAATATCGGAAGAAAGCGTTTACGTTCCCGAAGATGATGAGCTTGTGCTCATAAAAAACCATATTCCGAATATTGCGCTGGATATCCGCTATGCAACCGAAAACAATTTTACAAAGCAGGTAATTTACACATCAAGCGATGCCTACCTTCGCTACGGTACGGTAAAAAAGCTTGCCGCGGTGCAAAACGAGCTTAATTCGCTCGGCTATTCCCTGCTTATATGGGACGCCTACCGCCCGACCGAGGCACAATGGAAGCTATGGGCGGTTTGTCCCGACCCGAGTTACGTTTCCGACCCGAGCAAGGGCTATTCGGGACACAGCCGCGGCGATACTATCGACGTTACGCTTATATCGCTCGACGGCGAAGAAATAGAAATGCCAAGCGGATTCGACGAATTCGGCAATGCCGCCGACAGAGATTACAGCGACGTAAGCACAACCGCCGCCGAAAATGCAAAGCTGTTAGAGCGCGTTATGGAAAAGCACGGCTTTTCGGGCTACCGCAAGGAATGGTGGCATTTCAGCGATACTGTTAGATACGAAGTAGCAGAATAGAAAAAGAGCTCGCCGCGCGGTGAGCTCTTTTGAGTTATAAGTTATAAGTTATGAGTTATGAGCTTGCTTCGCAAGCGTTTTAACCGCCGGGGCGGTAGCCCTCCTCGCAAGCGGTCGCTATTCCGTTTTCGTCAAAATGGATAAAAATCAAAACCTCGGGTATGCTGTCCAAAAGGCCCATTCTTTTCTCCCTTACCGTGTATCCGCAAACGGCGTTCCGATATACGCCGTCGCTGTCGGCAGACGAGGAAATGCAATCAAAATCACCGAATTCAGCCACGATTTCCTTGGAGCTCTTCCCCAAAAAGTCGCTTTCGTCATATTTGCTTCCACAGCCCGCAAGAATCAACGCCGAGATTAAAAGCAACGTTAATAATATTCGTTTCATTTTGTATCGTTCCTTTCGTCAATACCCGTTGTTTTTAAAAATTTCACGGTGAGCACGGCATTTACACACGAAGTTACACCGCCTGTCGCACAAAGTGCCATATCAATATAATTACCGTCAACAATTTTCAGGAAAATACAATACAGCACAAACAGCATATTCAAAACTGCTGCAATTTCGAAAAAGGTATATTTACGCTTTATAACTGAAAATGCGTAAGAAAAAATCAAATACGCAGAATAGACAAACAGCCAACACAGCATTATAAACGTCCTTGTACTGCTAACTTGCCCTGCGGCAAACAAAAACGAATACACTATCGAATTTCCGCCTACAAGCAGACTCAATTCATAAAGCGGAAGGAAGCACACAACTCCGACAACCGTTTGAAACATAAACAGATGCATTACCCACGGTATTTTTTTGCTCATTGCACGCCTCCTTTACAATAAAACAGTAAACCCTTATACGTTATTTTCGAGTTTTGCGGATTTGAAGCTGTATTTTCCGTAAACCTTGATATCCTGCCAATCACCGCAATCGTGATATTGGCGGGCGGTATAGTTCCCAAGTGAAGCAACGATCTTGTTTTCGGCGGAATAGGAAGTGCGACCCACAAGAAACAGAAACAAACATACAAGTGCAATCGTCATCTTCATACAAACACCCACCCTTAATACCTGTTCTCCTTTAACCCCTTGCGGCATTGATTGCTGCATAAACAAGCCTGTATATCGGGCAGACCAACGCCCAGACTAAGCCGAACACCAAGGGAAGTTCGAATTGTCCGACAAAGAACAAAGGCACCGAAAGCAAGGCAACAAGCGAGAAAACAAGCGAAATTGCGTTCATAACCCTTTTTCTTTTGTTTTTCTTTTGCGATGTAAGAAAATACATCAAGCAGGCATAGATATCGATAATCGAAACGGTAAGCGTTATAAGCATTATAATAAGCATTGAGCTTGCAAGCGCAACGCCCAGATAATCAACGCCCGAGCTTCCCGGCTGTGCCGCAATCTGCTCGGATTCGCGCCGAAGGTCCGAATAAGCCCACACCGCGAAAACGGTTATAACCAAAAGCGCAACGGCAAGCAGGACCGAAAGAAATATTCTTGTTTTTTTAATCTTCTCCATAATAATCCCTTATTGCCCTTTCGGCGCGGTATTGCGGAACAGAAAACTCAAAAGCGCCCTTATCCTCAAGCGCCTTTTTTCGCGCTCTCAGCTCGCTTTCGAGCCGCACGTAATTGTTTGTGTCGGTCATTTCGTTTTGCTCGTAAAATTCGGCAAGCCTTGCGATTGCGGGCACAGAGGGCTCGCCCATATAGCAAAGCACAATCACGTCTATCCTTTCGGTTCTGCCCGAAATATACATATCAACGTTATAATCGGCAATAACGCCCTTGTAGTTGGAAACCGAAAGCAAAAGCACCATACACAGCAAAACACAGCCCGATGCGGTAAACAGCTTGAATTTAGGCGCAAGCTGACGGATTATAACAAACACGAAAAGTATAAAAAGCAATACCATAAACCACGAAGAAAGCACGCGCTTAATGGTTAGCCCGTAACGGTCGATATAAAGCATCATCTTCGCCATCGCCGTACCTATAAGCACAAGCGTCATAAGCGAAATTACTATTGATATTACGCGAAGAATCCACTTTTCCAAAGCCTTTTCGCGCTTTAGCAAAAGCGCCGCGAGCGAGATAAGCGCGAAATTTATGCCCGAAACCGTGCAAAGCTCGAAAAAGCCGCGGCGCGCATATTCGGCATAATTTTCGACACCCGCAGGCAACACGCCCGAAAATGCCGAAACGTAATATTGCCATTGCGAAATAAAGAAGAACACGTAAACCACCGCAAGCGGAACAAACGCCGCCGCAACCGCAGCTGCGGGTACAACGCGAAGTCTTTCTATTCTGCCCGTATGCTTTTCGATATCCGCTTCGGGATATTTTCCGCTACCCGCGCTATACAGCCCGAAAAGATACATTGCAATAACCAAGCCGAACAGCAAAGAGCCGATATGCGACTGCAAACTGAAATCCTTCAAAAACGCAAAGCTGTCGTTCAAAAGCTTTGTAAATCCGCCGTCATAGGAAAGCAGAGAAACAACGATCATTGTCGGTATTACGGCGGCGCAGAGCCCCAGCGCGATATAAATTACAGATTTAAAGCTTTTGTTCCTGCGCGAAAGCAATGCACGGAAATACTCCGCGAGCTCGGAAAAACCTGCGCCCTTCAATGCGCGAAGCAGATTCAGCGGCAAAAGGTCGCGCCCGACCGAGCGCAAGCCGTTGCCCGATGCGGTGTAAATAAACAGCGTATAGAGCGCAAGCGCGCAGACGAGCGAAAACGCCGCGGTAAGCTCGGGAGTAATAACCACCGAAAACGAAAAAACAAGCGAAAGCAGGCAGAGCAGGATCGACTTCAAGCCAAGCCTTACCCCTTTTTTTACAAGCACGAATACCGTTAAAGCATTTACGCAAAGAGAAACGGCGGCAATATGCATAGGGCTCGCCGAACGGCAGAAAAGATAACCGAGCAAAAGGCACAGCCAGGCAAAAAGCGTTTCAAGCCCGCTGTATTCGCGCTGTTTTTCGCAGTTTTGCAGGTCGTTCGCGTTTATATTTGCGTTCATATATCCTCCCTGAATTCGATAATATCCTCTACCCTGCATTCGAGCGCCTTGCAAAGCGCTTCGAGCGTGGAAAAGCGTATCGCCTTCGCTTTGTTGTTTTTCAGTATAGAAAGGTTGGCAAGCGTTATCCCCACGGCTTCCGAAAGCTCGTTTAAAGACATTTTGCGCTTTGCCATCATTACGTCAAGATTAATAACTATCATTACGCCGCCCCCTTATACAGTAAGGTCGTTTTCGTTTTTGATCGCGGTCGCTTCCTCGATAACGTTCTTCACCACCCGTACGCACAAGCCCAAAAAGCCTGCCGCAAGCGCGAGCATATACGACATATGAAAATGGTAAACGACAAGCAGGCAAAGCAACGCGATAAGCAGACAGCCCCACGAAACGAAGCGGATTAACGAAACGGTTATCGGCGTGAAAACAAGCGAACGCCTTACGCGGAACAGCAAAAGCACCATCGCGATACAGCATATCTCTGCGACAGCCATTACCGAATATGCCCATATCCAGAAAACAGCAACGCCCGAAATACCCAAAACGGCTTCCTTTTCGGCAAACCAAGAGCGTATATGCGAAAGAAGCGGCGCTTTTTCGATAAACAGTGGCATAATCACCATCATAGCAAGCAAAAATACAACAAGCGTTACGGCAAGAATAAGCGAAATGAGCGTTGAAGCACGCGAAGAAATTTTAGGCATAACCTACCTCCGAACAATCATTTGTTGTTTTTACAATAACATATTAAATTCCGATTGTCAATATATTTTTATCGTTTTTCGATAAATTATTTTTGTTTTGCGATAATACAACAAAAGAGAGGGCTTTCAAAAAAGCCCTCTCTTAACATCCACTATGAATTTTATTTAAAAAAGCGTTCGCCGCGGTGCTTTACTCTTCCCTCTCGGTTGCGCAGGGCGGATATAAGCTCCTCGCTCGTTCTTATGCGGCGGTCGAAAACAAGCCCCGCGTTGGGAAATGTCGCAAGATGGGGCGCGTAATGCAGGTCGTTGCCCGCGGTGTATGCAAGCCCGAGCTTTTCGCAAAGCGAACGTGCGCGAACGTCCTCTTCCTCGCGGTTTGCGCTGTTGTAAATTTCGATAGCATCGAGGCAGGAATAATCCAAATGATAATCGCCCTTTGGGATATATCCCCTCTCGCGAAAAGGATGCGCGTGCGAAACAAAACCGCCGTAAGCGTGAACGCGGTCGCAAATCTCCTCGCCCGAAAGCGAACAGAAATCGGGGTTTGCAAGAAGAAAATCAAGGTCGATACCGTAAATAAGTATCTCCTGCGCGTTGCCGTAGTGATGCTCGATGCCGAAAAGCACGTCGAAATCCAGCTTTTCGCCAACCTCTTTGCCGAGCAGATAGGCGTCCCAATACCGCTTCACCTTTTCTTCCCAAGAAAGCTCCTTGGGAATACAGTTATTGCCGGTCAAAAAATGATTTGTAAGCACAAAGCCCGAATACCCCGCCGCCTTGCAGGCGGGTATCATATCGGCAACCCCCGTCGCCGCACAACCGCTGCATTCCTTTGAATGCACGTGAAGATCGTAAAAATAACCCATAATGCTTCTCCGTTCGTATGCTTATGTTATTATACCACATTTTTCGCGTTTGAGCAAGCAAAAACGGAAGGAAAATTTCCCTTCCGTTTTTGTGTTGTTCAGTAAATCTCAAAGTAATCGAGCACATCTTCGGCGACGACACCGTTCATAGCATGAACACTGCAAGTAATAATATAATCGCCCACGATATTCACAAACTGAT
This sequence comes from Eubacteriales bacterium, assembly GCA_045533335.1. Classification (GTDB taxonomy): domain Bacteria; phylum Bacillota; class Clostridia; order Oscillospirales; family CAG-382; genus Coliplasma. The sequence continues at coordinate 21,793 of JAZSHQ010000040.1, read as the reverse complement.
ACATTTCCACATCGTTTCCGTTTTGAATATAGGTTGCATGCAGTCCGTCGAAGACTCTGTTGTCGACCTTTACGGTTGTTACCTCATACTCGGCATTCAATGCACCTGAGTTTTTCCACGATTGTTCGAAATTTTTCAATGTTGCCGCGTTATATATCTTAGAAGTGTCGGTAAAATACGCCTTTTGCTCTTCGTTTATTTTTTCGAAAACGACAGTCGCATAGGTGCCCGAAGTATGTGCCGCATACATGTCGAAAAATACGGTCGCTTTTAAAAGCTCCTCTTGGTACTGTTCGTCGGCAGCATCGGTTGCTATCTTATTTAACTCTTTTAACAGTTCGAATTCGGCATATCCCCAATCATCCTTGAGCTTGAATCCGATATTCGCAAAGCTGTTTACGTATAAATCATCAACAACCACACCGAATATTGCTTTTTCTTTTTCGGGATCGCTCGTTTCAACACTCACTTCGGAGCTTTCTGCTTTCAAGATCTCTTCTTCAGAACTTTCGGCTTCAGAGCTTTCGGCTTCGGAACTCTCTGCTTCAGAAATCTCTGCTTCAGAGCTTTCATCGGCAATCACGCGCGAGCTCACGATAAAACTTACTTCCTCTTTTTCGTCAGAACACGCAACAGCCGCGCACACAAAAACCGCGATAAGCAAAAGTGCAATAAGCTTCTTCATAGAACACCTCTTATTCGCCGTATTTAACCAATTCAACGGTATAGCCCGCTTCGTCCAAGGTCTTTATCAAACCAGTATCCTCATCGAGCAGATGCGCAAGACCGACCGCAAAGAACACGGTTTCGCCGCTTGCTATGTATTCCTCTGCCTTTGTGAGCATAAGTGCGTCGCGGTCATCCTGAAGCGCTTTTGTGTATTCCTCGTAAGCGGCAATCTGATCATCGGACATACCCGTAAAATCGGCAGGCTCGTTAATGATCTCGGAAAGCTCCTTAAAATCGCCCCTGCACCAAGCGTTGAAGAGCTCGATATTATCCGCGCGGTAATACGAACGGGGGTAATATACCGAATTATAAAGATTGAGCTCGAGAACGTCGTCCGAAAAATCGATATCCATTTCGAACTGACGGTAGCTGTCCTCTACCTCGTAAACCTTCTTTTCGGCATCCTTTGCGCGGGTAAGAAGACGCATATCCACGCCCTTGTTGTAATAAACGCCGAGCGAATGATTCAAATATGTATCTGCGATCATATTCCCCCACATATTCGGCTTTGCGTATTCGAGAGTGCCGATATAATCGCCGTAATTGCCCAAGCCGAGCGCAAGCGCAAGCTTTGTCGCATCGCGGTAAAGCGTTTCGTCGATATTATCGTCGATAGTATCGTCGTCTTCGTAATAATACGCCTCGTAGTAAAGGTCCAAAAGATCGTCATCGGGATCTTCAAATTCCTCGTTAAGCGCAATTACGTCTATTTCGAACGCGGCGGCATCGGAAGCATCGAATGCATCGTAAATCTCCTGCGGGAGATATGCCGTGCGGTTATCGCCGATATGGATAGTGCCCAAAAGCCACATAACGTTTCCGTTTGCATCGGTGACCTTATAGAATAACGGGGTCGCCTTTTCCTCTTGCTCGGGCTCTTTGTCGAATGCGGGGTGATGCTTTTCGGTTATGTAGAAATAGCTGTCGGGGTTTGCGGGGATAATCGACATATTGCGTTCGAGTCCCATTTCGTACTCATAGCCTTCTAAATCGAATATTCCCTCGTAATCAACGTTTATGGCAACGGGGTAATTGGTATCGATATCGACGGTTATAACGAACTCGATCTTTTCGGTATCGAAATCGCTTGAAGCCTCTTCCACGTAGTCAAACTCGTTCAGAAGCTCGCTCATATTTTTGTATATTTCCTCGCCGTGAGCATTTTTGCATTGAACGGTTATGGTGATATAGCCGTCAACCGCAGAAAGCTCTACTTCCTTTATATCGGATATATCGGGCACACAGAACATAACGGTATCGAGATGACCCTGACGGAATTTTTCGATATCCTCTTCGGTGAGCTCGCGTTCGTTTTCAAGCCCGTTTATTTCCGCCTTTTCAACACCGTCGATAACGGTGGTTTTGTTTTCAACGCTTTCATCACGCGCTTTTTGGCGGTCAAAATCAAACCACACGCTCTGCTTTGTCATATTAAAGCTCGCAGCAAAATCATCGCCGTATTTAAACGAATCGTAATTCGAGCTCGAGCTCTGTATCGTAACACCTGCGGCTTGCATATACGCCGTGCCGCTATAGCTGTACGTGCCGATGTTCTTCATATACATAAGCGCTTTGTCCATAAGAACAACGGCAAGCACCGAATCCACCTCGAGATAATCCTTAACGTTTTCGGGAGCATCTATTTCGGGCAGTTCCGATTTAATAGGCGCAACGGTGTAGGAATAGGTCATTTCGTTATACGCCGCGCCCTGCTCGTATTTTGCATTATAGGTAAGCGAAACGATGTTGCCCCCGTCGTCGATAAGCACCTCTGCGCTTGCATCTTCAAGAACGGCATATTCATAAGCAAACCATTCTTCAACCTTTTCCGGCAACGTAAGAGTAATAACCGTATTGCCGTCCTTGTCCTTTTCAGGAAGCTCGGTTATTTCACCGTAAAGCTCGGAATCGGGCAGGAATACCGAATAATCGTTTTCGGCAGGACCGTAAAACCCTTTGTCGTCATAAAGCAGGAAGGTCGTTCCGCTTATTACGGTTTCCTCGGTCTTAACGGTGCGTTCGCCGTCGTAAACCGTTTCGCCCTCGGAGCGGCACTTCATATCCCTTTCACCGTAGGAAAGGTAGGTTTCCGCGCTTTTGCCGCTTTCGGTGCGGGTTTCTGTGCCCACCGTTACCTTAAGCTCGTATTTTACATCAAGCGTGAAGTTTTTCAATTCATCAAAGTTATCCAAAGCCTTTTCGTAGCGTTCCGTACCGTCAATACGCTCGGGCTCCTTCGAAACCTCGCTTTCCTCCGCAGCGGCAGAGCTTTCCCCCGCAACACTGCTTTCGGACGGTGTATCGGTCTTGCAGGCGCTAAACGCCGCAATAATCATACACAGCACAAGCAAAAATGCAATAAAACGTGACTTTTTCATAATAAATCCCCTTTCTGACGGCATTTTATTGTGTCTTTTCACGAATATTCTACCACATTAGGATATGATTGTCAATAGTAATATTAACATAATAACACATCGCCGTGTATCACACATTCGTAATGATGTATTTACAAAAGCTTCGAAAAAAAGCGAGAGAGGGATTTTTCGAAAACCCTCTCTCGCATATCTTGATATATTTGTCTTTAAATTACGCGTTTGTAAGAAGATACTTATAATCGAACTTCTTGCCGCGGATAACGGCGATAACGGCATCAAGCTCGCCGTATTTATCGTCGCGGAGCCAAGATTCGGTGTAGCGCTCGATCCACGCTTCGACCTTTGCTTCGTCGATTTCGGTCACGCCGTCGATGATTCTTGCCATACGGAGGTTGATAATAGCTTCGCCCTCTGCCATAGTGCGGAGGTCAACGGTAAGCTCGCTCTGTACGGGAAGTCTGCGGAAAGATTCCGCAAGCGCAAAGCAGTTCTTTGCGTTTTCGATAAAGGGTGCGGAATCGGTAGGCATAGAGGTATCGCCCCAAGTAGCGAAGCGGTTATCGAACATCGCGTTAACGTACTGGCTCCAGCAAAGAACGCGTTCGTAGGAATCGAACTTGCGGATAAGCTTAACCGTTTCGCCCGATGCGTCGCCGTAAACGAGCTCCGAAACGGCGTTATCGAACTTTTCACACATAACCTTGGTTTTTCTGTTCCAAGCAAGTGCGCCGCCGAGCACTATACCGTAAAGCGTGCAGGACATCGGGCAGACCGCGCCGTAATCGCCCCAAGAGGTGTTGAGCATACCCATAACCTTGCGCTCGCCGCCCTTTTGCACCATTTTGGTAATATTCTGCTCTGCATAGCCGACACATTCGCAGAACTGGTTCCAGCAGCTTGTGCCGGGGCAAACGATCTGACCGAACTTCTGCTCTGCAAACTTATCCACGTTTTCGAGAATCGGGTTGCAGTCGTAGCACCAGTTGAGCATTATCATATCGTCGGGGAAGCGTTCCATCGTTTCGGGGTGGTTAAGAACGACGTCGCCCCACATCATAACAGTCTTGCCGAGCGATTTGAGGTGGTCGATTATCTTAAGAGTAAAATCAAGGTAAAGCGCGCCCTTATCCTTGCCTGCGTTCTTGCCGTTGCAGATATCAAAGGTTTCGTCACAGCAGATATTGAAATACTTACTGCGGAAGAGCGGCACGTACTGATCGATAAGCGAAGCGACAAGTTCAAAGCTTCTTTCGTCGCTTGCGTTTATGGTATGGTGAAGCATAAAGTTATGCCAGGGATTCTTGGTTGCTTCGAATCCGTCGAGCTCGCAAAGGTGCTTATACTTGTTGCTTTCGAGCAAACGGAAGAGGTGGCCGAACGACGAAAGCGAGGGAACGAAATCGATAAAGTTTTCGTAGCAGTAATCGTCTATCTGCATTATTTCCTCGGCGGTCATATAACCGAACGCCTTGTAAATACCCTTGTATTCATCAAATGCAAAGGTGTGCTCGATATAAAGCTGATAGGAATTGTGCTTATAATAAGCAAGGAAATCGATCATCTTGAACACGCCGTCGAGATTGGGGACTCTGCCGCGCGAAGCATCGTGATAAAATCCGCGGTAGGACATATCGGGCTTGTCCTCAATTTCGCAGCATTCGATATCCTCGCCACAGGTTTCGAGCATCTGGCGAAGGGTTTGAATACCGTAAAAACAGCCCGCAAGGGTGTCGCCGGTAATAAGTATGCCGTTTTCACGCGCGGAAAGCTTGTATGCCTCGCCGCTCTTCTTGCCCAAGCAATCGATAACGATGTTGCCATCGACAGCGGGAGTGCCCAGCACCTTGGTAATAACGGGATCGATACCCGTTTCTTCGTAAATATCGTTGGCAAGCTTTTGCGCCGCCTTGAAAATACGGCTGTCGCACTTCATCGTAAGGACGATATTAAGTCCTGCGGTAGCAACGACGCCGCCGGTCTTCTTTAATTTTTTGGGTTGAGGAAGTATTGTCATATCCGTCTCCTTGAATAAAACATTTTGTATTCCTTTATTTTTTACCACACACTTCCGAAAAAGTCAATCGATAATAATTTTTTTGCCGTTTTTTATCAAAACGGCGCTCTGCTCCGAGCGAAAAAAGTCTTTGTTTAACTTCGCACAAAAACAAAGCTTTAAAATCGCTTTGTTTGGGCAAGCACACAAAAAAGAAATTTTTGTAAATTCTTGCTTGACAGTGTTGAATCTTATTAATATAATATGTAGCGTGCGAAGTGTGGGCATTTCGTTTACACGTCGCATTCATAATCAAAAACACGGCATTAAGCCGAAGATTTTAAGAAAGGGACAAGATTATGGACATTACCCTCGTCCTTGGCCTTGTTATCGTTGCAGCGCTCGGCGGTCTCGCATACGCGGCGTTCAACTTTTTCTCGGTCAAGAAACTCGAAGAAGGTACCGAAAGAATGCAGGAAATCGCTTCTGCAATCCGTGTCGGTGCTAACGCATTTATTACCTATGAGTACAAAATCATCGCTATTGTTGCTGCAGTAGTTGCAGTTGTACTCGCACTTCTCATCTCCTGGTCCACCGCTATCGCATTCATCATCGGTGCTGTTATGAGTGCTTCCGCAGGTTGGGTCGGCATGAAGATCGCGACCTACGCAAACGTTCGCGTTACCAACACCGCGCGCACCACCAAATCGCTCCCCAGCACCCTTAAAGTTGCATTCAAGGGCGGCTCGGTTATGGGCCTTTCGGTTGCAGGCTTTGCGCTTCTCGGTATTTTCATTGTTTATGTCGTATTCGGTATCTGCCTTAAGCAGATCGATGCTGTTGCAGGCGAAGCAGAAGTTCTCGCTTCTTCTACCAAGAGCATTCTCGGTATGATCAGCGCAAATCTTGATTTCGGCGCAACCTTTACTATGACCCTTTCCGGTTATGCTCTCGGCTGCTCTATCATCGCAATGTTCGCTCGTATCGGCGGCGGTATCTACACCAAAGCTGCAGATATGGGTGCTGACCTTGTTGGTAAGACCGAAGCTCACATTCCCGAAGACGACCCCAGAAACCCCGCTACCATCGCAGATAACGTTGGTGACAACGTAGGCGACGTTGCAGGTCTCGGCTCCGACCTTCTCGAAAGCTTCGTTGGCGCACTTCTTTCGGGCGCTATCCTTGCAGTTGAACTTTTCGCTAACCTCACCTTTACCGATGCCGCTATGATGAAGGCTATGATCCTCTTCCCGCTCGCATTCGCAGGAGTAGGTCTTATCTCCTGTATCATCGGTATCGCTTCCCTCCTTATCCGCAGAAAGCTTTCCGACAACCCCCACAAGGAACTCAACGGTGCAACCTATGTTTCCGCAGGTCTTACCGTCGTTCTCGGTGCGGTTGTTGCATACTTCTCCTTCAACGGTGCAAACGAAACCGTTTTCGCTCAGCTCAGCTTCAACATAGGCTGGATCTCTCCTTGGGTTTCCGCAGTAATCGGTATTATCGCAGGTATCGTTATCGGTAAGATTGCAGAATATTACACCAGCTACGATTACAAACCCACCAAGAAACTTTCCGAAGCATCTATCGACGGCTCGGCTCTCACCATCACTCAGGGTCTTTCGCTCGGTATGATCTCCTGTATGCTTCCCTGCGTACTTTTGGGCGTTTCCATCTACGCTTCTTACCTCCTTTCCGGTATGTACGGCGTTGCAGCCGCTGCAATCGGTATGCTTTCCTTCGTTGCTGCTACCGTTTCGGTTGATACCTACGGTCCTATCTCGGACAACGCAGGCGGTATCGCAGAAATGTCCTACCTCGAACCCAACGTTCGTGAAATCACCGACGAACTCGACGCAGTTGGTAACACCACCGCTGCTATCGGTAAGGGCTTCGCAATCGGCTCTGCTGCACTTGCAACCCTTTCTATGATGACCTCGTTCATCTTCGCTGCTAACCACGGTCACACCGGCACCGAATTAGCTCTTAACGTTCTCGATCCTCTCGTACTCGTCGGCGCTATCGTCGGTGCGGCTCTTCCCTTTATGTTCTCCGGTATGCTTATCAACGCTGTTGCTAAGGCTGCTCAGAAGATGGTTGAAGAAGTTCGCCGTCAGTTCAGAGAAATCAAGGGTCTTCTCGAAGGCGAAGTTCTTCCCGACTACAAGACCTGTATCGAAATCTCCTCTCAGGGCGCTCTTAAGGAAATGCGCGTTCCTGCTATCTTCTGTATCGCATTCCCCGTTGTTTGCGGTTTCGTATTCGGCTGGCAGTTCGTTGGCGGCGTTCTCGTAGGCGCAACCATCAGTGCTATCATGCTCGCTCTCTTCTGCGGTAACTCCGGCGGCGCTTGGGACAACGGTAAGAAATATATCGAAGTCGGCGGCGTTCAGGGCCAGAAGAAGGGTTCTCCCGCTCACGATGCAGCTGTTGTCGGCGACACCGTAGGCGACCCCTTGAAGGATACTGTTGGTCCTTCGCTCGATATTCTTATCAAGATCATGAGCACCATCTCGCTCGTTACCGTTGCTGCATTCGCAAACAACAACCTTCTTGATAAGCTTCTTGAATTGATCGGCTAATCGTTCACAGCAAACTTTAACACACGTTTTAAAGACGCGTCGGCAAAAAAAACGACGCGTCTTTTTCGTTTTTCGCCTATACTCCCGCGACCTGCAAAAACCGCAAAAACGCCTATTTTATAATATAAATATTATAATTGTAGGAACAAACCTGACAAAAACCGCCTTTCAAAGAGGTCGTTTTTATTATTTGCACAATTAATAATGGCGAAATTTGTGACTTCTCACAAATAGATAAATGACACTTGATTATTTGAAGAAAGAGTGTTATAATCATTGATAACTAATGCTGGAATTTTATGTCCGGAGGTCACTATGAAAAAAATACTTTCTCTCACGCTCTGTCTCATCTTCTGTCTCAGCGCGCTTGTCGGCTGCGGCGGTCTCGGTGACGACGAAAAAGGTGCGAACGTTCGTATGTTTCTCACCGATTATCCCTACACGCTCGACCCCGCTGTAGTTCAGCTCAACAGCGATGTCGAACAGATCCTTTCGCTCATTTTCGAACCGCTCGTTACCATCGATGAGGACGGCGAAATTCAGCCCGCTCTAGCAACCGAATGGTACTACAAATACGACGAAATATATCAGCTTCACAGAATGTATTTCGAGCTTAAAGAAACCAAGTGGAGCGACAACCGTGCAGTAAGCGCGGACGACGTTATCTATGCGTGGAGAAGAATCCTTTCTCCCGAAACCGACAGCCCCTACGCTTCTCTTCTTTACGCCATCAAGGGCGCAAGAGACGTTAAATCCGGCGTCGGCACTATCGACGACCTTGGTCTTGCGGCGGTTGACGATACTCTGCTCGAGGTTACCTTTGAGCATGAATACGACGTTGACCTTTTCGTTGAACAGGTCGCTAACATTCACCTTGCTCCCCAGCGCGAAGACATCGTAACCCGTTACGAAAAGTCGGGCGAGGACTGGGCAGGCAGTGCGGCAAACATCGTTTGTAACGGTCCCTTCCGTATTCAGACTATGGATATGCCCCGTGAAAAGAGAGAAGGCGAAGAAGACTTCAGCGGTAAGTTTGCAAGCAAGCTCGTTCTCGAACGTAACGCATATTATATGCGCGACGCAGAAAAGGACGATCTCGATGAATACGTTCTCCCCTACCGTATAACCTGCTATTATATGGAAGGTCAGCTCGATTATTACGAAGATGCGGCTAACAAGACCCAGGAAACCTTCCAGGCAGACCGCTTCAACGCAGGCGAGCTTTATTTCCTCAGCTCCTTCGACGCACAGACCTACGAATACTACAAGAAGGATCTCGAAACTCAGCAGACACTTAACGGCTACGCTTTCTACTTCAACACCGCAAACGAAATTCTTAAGGACGCAAACGTCCGCAAGGCACTTTCGCTCGCGCTTGACAGAAACGCTATTACCACCAACGTAACCAAAACCGGCGAAGTTCCCGCAACCGGCTACGTTCCCCAAGGCGTGTTCAACGTAGACCGCAAGTCCGATTTCCGTGAAGTCGGCGGCAACCTCTACAACACCTCTGCCGACGCAGACGGCGCAAAATCGCTCCTCGGCGGCAAGAAGGGCAAGCTCACCGTTACATACCTTATTCCCCAAAACGCATACACCGTAAAGACTTACGGCAGAAAGATCAACTATGCCAACGTTTACGAAGACGTTGCAAAAGCGGCAGGCGCATATTGGGAAGGTCTTGGCTTCTCGATCGAATACCGCGGCCTTAACCCCGAAGAATACAACACCGCACTTATTAACAGAGATTACGATATTATCGGTGTGAACGTTGTTAACGGCTCGGTAGACGCATTTAGCTACCTCGCACCTTTCGCTAAGGAATACAGCGGCGCAAGCATCGTGGTCGATAACGATACCGCTTCTATCGAAGAAATCTTCAACACTCACTACACCAACATCGACAACGCAGATTACAGCAAGCTTATTACCGATGCACTTAACACAACCTCCCGCGAAGAACGTGCAAACCTTCTCCATCAGGCAGAAGAAAAGCTTGTTAACGAACTCTGCCCCGCAACTATGGTATTCTGGTACTCCAGAAACTTCGTTGCAAACGATAAGATGATCGGCGGCTACGAAACCGACAGCTGGTTTGGTTATATCGACTTTACCGACCTTAAGCTTGACGACTGGCGCGATGTTAACGCAAGCGAAGACGCGGTAAGCAACGCAAGAAACCCCGAATAGGCGCGTGACGCACCAAGCAGTTCCCGCGATTTGGCAATCGGATAGTTTATTTCCTCTGCTCGCGTGGACGTAAGGCTGGTTTAAACAAAATAAAATCAAAACAACGCTTCTTTTCCGAAGCGTTGTTTTTTTGTTATAAGGTATTAATTTTCATTGTATTTCAAGCACTCAAACAAAAAACTTCGACTGTCCTATATTTGTAGGGTGACGCTCGTTTTTTATTTAAACCAACTTGGTTTTTCTTGCTCCGAACAACTTTTTACAGTTGCAGCAGCAACGCGATCGCAAGCAAGGCAACGCCTAAATTACAATCGGAAAACACAAAGCACAAGGCGGCAAAAAACACAAACACAGCCTTTGAAATAACCGATGCGGCAGAGCATATTCGCTCTGCCCTTTTGTTTTTGTGTGCAAGCAAACAGTAAAGCGCTTTTCCGCCGTCGAGCTTGCTTGCGGGAAGCAGATTGAAAATGCCGAGCAGGGCGTTTATAACCGCACCGAAAAGTGCATATACGTCCTTTGTTATAAAAAAGAAAACGGCACAAACGAACGAAAGGAAAAGTGAGGTGAGCGGCCCCGAAATTGCAATGATCGCCTCGTCACGGTAGGCTATCCCTTCGGGCACCTCAATAAGTGCGCCCATCGGCAGAATATCTATCCTGCGGACGCGGTATTTTAGTATTTTTAACGCGCAGAGATGCCCGAATTCGTGCAATAATGCCGACAAAAGCATTACCGTAAAGGGCAACGCCCCCTCCAGCCAAAGCATAAGCAAAAAGGCAGGCAGAGCAAACAGCGATAAGCGAAGCCTTATTTTCGGAAAAAGTATAAACATTATTTACAACCAACCGTTTATTATATTGAACAACCCGCGAACGCCTTCGTTTTTTCCGTTCGCAAACACAGCCACCGCTTCGCTCGGCAGAAGGAACAAAGCCGCAACGCCTGCACAAAGCGTTATACACAGCGCAAGCTTAAGCCTTTCTTTTGCGCTGTTGAGCGATATAAAAGGTTTTTTCAAAATTTATTCACCACCCGTTACGTTATGACAAAATACCCCACGCCCTTTTAATATAATTAAAGCAACGGGGTGTTTTTTATGTATGAAGAAAGCATTGTAATTTATTCCGATATACTGTTTCTTATAAACTTTTCGCTCGATTATTTATGCCTTTTTATTGCAGGGCGCCTGCTACACCGCGGGGGCAAAGCTTGGCGACTGCTTTTCGGGGCGGTCGTCGGCGGGCTGTATTCCTTTATTCCCTATTTGTTCGAGCCTTCGGTTTATATATCGCTCCCGCTCGACCTTCTTGCGGCGGCGCTGATATGCTTTATCGCGTTTGGGTTTCGCGGTGCAAAGAGTTTTGCCGTAACAACCGGAACTTTTATCGTTTCGTCTGCACTTTTGGGCGGAATGATAACCGCAATATACAGCCTTATCGGGGGATATTCAAACGGCGTTTATTCCGAGGTGGACGCGCTTTCGTTTTGCCTTATTTGCCTTTTTTCGGCAGTTATCGCGCTTTCCTACGGACTTATCTGCCGAAAGAAAATACATACCCGTTCTGCCGAGGTGAAGATATGCCTTGACGGCTTTTCTGTTCGCGCACGCCTGCTTTGCGACAGCGGAAATCTTGTTACCGAGCCCTTTTCGGCATTACCGGTAATCGTGCTTTCGTCGGTTTGCCTTGCCCCGCCCTACGACAACCCCGAAAGCGAGCTTTTTCCGTTAGCGATACGCGCCATACCGTTTTCGACAAGCAGCGGAAGAGGGTGCTTTCTCGGCTTCCGCCCCGAAAAAATTTATCTTTTGCACCCTACGCGCAAGCCAAAGCTTATAGAAGCATATATCGGCATAGACACCGAGCGAAAAAGCTATTCGGGATACGACGGACTGATACCCGCAAGCTTATTATAATAAAGGAGAGAAACTGTAATGACAGGCAAAGCAACGCTGGTAATACATTGGTTAAAAGAGGTTTTGGGTATCGGCGAGGAGCTGTTTTACGTAAACGGTCCGCAAACGCTGCCGCCCCCGCTTACCCACGAGGAGGAAACCGAGCTTATCGCACGGCTCGAGCACGACCCCGAAGCAAAAAAGCTTCTTATCGAGCGTAATTTAAGGCTTGTGGTCTATATCGCAAGGAAATTCGAAAGCACGTCTGTCGGTATCGAGGACCTTGTTTCGATAGGCACGATAGGGCTTATAAAGGCGATAAACACCTTTAGGTGCGACCGACAGATAAAGCTCGCGACATACGCCTCGCGCTGTATAGAAAACGAAATACTTATGCATTTGCGGAAGAATACCGGAACAAAAACCGAGCTTTCGCTCGACGAGCCGTTGAATATAGATTACGACGGAAACGAGCTTTTGCTTTCCGACGTGCTCGGCACAGAAAACGATTACGTTTACAAAAGCATCGAGGAAAGCGAGGACAAAAAAATGATACGCCGAGCGATAGCCGGCTTAAATCCGCGCGACAGACGGATAATCGAGCTTCGATACGGCATAAACCGCGGCGGCGACGAGCTTACGCAAAAGGAGGTTGCCGATATTTTGGGCATATCGCAAAGCTATATTTCGCGGCTTGAAAAAAAGATCATTCTGCAGCTAAAGGAATTCCTTACAAGCCAAAACTATTGACATAAAATCGCAAAAAGTGTATAATGTTATCAATATAAAGAAAGGAGGTTATTGTATTTTAGGGTTATTCAAAAGAGATAACGCGAAGGAAGTGCATATTCAAGCATCGCTCCCGAAGGCGGTTGCATTTGTCGATTACGAGCATTGGTACATATCGTTGAAGAACAATTACGGACTTGCCCCGAACATAAAGGGCTGGTTTGAGGATCTTAATTCCAAATTCAATCTCGTGGAAGTTAACTTCTTTGCGGATTTCTCGCACAAAAGTCTTGCCGATGAGATCGGACGCATACGTCTTTTCTCGAACAAGATAATCGATACGCGCAGTCCGAACGGCGTAAAGAAGGATTTTACCGATTTTATTATTCTCGACAATATGTATCAAAAGGCACTTTCCTCGGACGATATCGATGTTTTTATCCTCTTCTCGGGCGACGGCCATTTCAGCTCGGTCACATCGTTTTTGAAGAATTTTTATCACAAGCAGGTAGTTATATACGGCGTAAACGGCTCTTTTTCAAAACAGCTGCGTGAAACCGCCAACAGCTTTTACATATTACCCACCGAGCAGGATATAAACGAAAGCTATTACAGCACGATATTCGGTTATCTTAAAACAAGTCAACACCCCAAGCTCGACGAAGCGATAGAGCACGCGGCAAAGAAGCACCGCGGCGTCCCGAAGCAAAAAATAGCTGCTGCTATAAAAACGCTTATGCAAAATGACGTTATTTCGGAAAGGGCTATCGCCAATTCAAAGGGCAAAAAGCAAAAAATGCTGTTCGTAGATTGGGAAAAAGCCGAAAAATATATGAATTCGGCAAAGGAAATTTAAAAAAGCTATTGTAAATGCGTAATATTTGTGGTATAATACCACCATAAAGAACAGTAAGCTATCAAGAGAGGGTGCAAGCCCTCTCTTGAGTCTTGAATGGAGGATTTATGGCTGAAGTAAAGAAAAAGGGCGCAAAAGCCAACCCCAAAAATATCGCCGAAAAGGTACGTGCGGCGGTTGAAGAGGTTATTGTCAACGCGGGCTATTCGCTTTGGGACGTTTCTTATTACAAAGAAGGCCCCGAAATGATACTCGAAATATCCATCGATAAGCAGGGTGGCATTTCGATAAACGATTGCTCTGCCGTTACAAGACTTATCGAGCCGATAATCGACGAGCTCGACCCTATCGAGGAAAGCTACTGCCTTCAGGTTTCGTCTGCCGGCACGGTAAGACCGCTCGACAAGGACGAACACATCCGCTTCGCCTGCGATAACAAGCTTAACGCAGTTATCGGTCTTTACGTCGCGGTTGACGGAAGCAAGGAATATTCCGGCATTATCGAAGAATACGACGGCGAAAAGCTTACGCTCGTAAACGGCGAAGAAAAACACACCTTTGACAAAAAACAAATTTCAAAGATAAACGCCGAATTCGAAACAGAAATTGAAACGGCAGAAGAAAACGAGGAGAAGGAAGATGAATAAGGAACTGTTCGAAGCACTTGATGTGCTCGAAAAGGAAAAAGGTATTTCCAAGGATTATATGATCGAAAAGATCGAAGCCGCTTTGCTTTCGGCATTCCGCAAGGAAAACGCAGGCAACGAAAACGCACGCGTTAAGCTCGACCCCGTAAAGCAGGACGTTAAGCTTTACAAGCAGCTTACCGTTGTTGAAGAGGTTATCGACGAAGCCACCGAAATTTCGCTTGAGGATGCACACCGCAAGTCCAAGAGATATAAAATAGGCGATGTTTTCGAAATCGAGCTTAAAACAAAGAACTTCGGCAGAATCGCGGCTCAGGCGGCAAAGCAGGTTATTATTCAGGGTATCCGCGAAGCAGAACGCGGAAATATGATACGCGAATACGAAGAAAAGAAGGAAGAAATCGTTTCCGCAGTCGTTGTACGCGTTGACCCGACCACCGCAAACGCAACGCTCGAAATCGGCAAGAACGAAATGGTGCTCTTCCGCAACGAGCAGATACCCGGCGAAACGCTTCAGGTTGGCGACAGAATTAAGGTATTTATTACCGAAATCAAAAAGGAAACCCGCGGCCCGAGCATAATCCTTTCGCGCATACATCCCGGTCTTGTTACCCGTCTTTTCGAGCTTGAAGTACCCGAAATCAAGGACGGCGTAGTAGAAATCAAGCGTATCGCACGTGAAGCCGGCAGCCGTACTAAAATCGCTGTTGTTTCCAACGACGAACGCGTAGACGCTATCGGCGCCTGCATCGGCCCGAAGGGCGCAAGAAAGAATAACATCACCGCAGAGCTCTTCGGCGAAAAGCTCGACATTATTCCCTACAGCGAAGACACCGAAGCATTTATCAGCGCGGCACTTGCTCCCGCAACCGTCGATTCGGTGGTTAAGCTTCCCGATTCCGAACGCTCCTACCGTGTAACCGTTGCCGAAGACCAGCTTTCGCTCGCTATCGGTAAAGAAGGTCAAAACGCAAGACTCGCGGCGAAGCTCACCGGCTTTAAGATCGATATTAAAAGCACCAACGCCGTTTCCGAGGAATAATTTTTAAAGAGGTTTAATCTTGGCTGAAAAGAAAATACCGATGAGAAAATGCATCGGGTGCAACGAAATGAAGGAAAAAAGAGAGCTTATCCGCATTGTCCGCAACAACGAAGGCGTTATGAACGTAGACGCGAGCGGAAAAATGTCGGGCAGGGGCGCATATATATGCAAAAGCGTAAACTGCTTCGACAGCGCGGTAAAGGCAAAGCGTTTGGAACGCGCCTTCAAAACCAAAATACCCGATGAAATATACCAAGCCCTGCGTGAGGCATTGGGTGAAAATTGCTGAAAAAGGGAGTGAACGTCTTGAAAAAGAACACCTTGGGCGTTATCGGCCTTGCGGCAAGAGCAAGAGGAATCGTCATCGGCACAAACAACGTGCTCGAAGCGGTAAGGAGCAAAAAAGCAAAGCTTGTGCTTATCGCCTGCGACGTTTCGGAAAACACGCGCAAGACACTTACCGATAAAACTGCATACTATTCGGTTGCTTCCGAACAGATAGATATTACCGCAACAGAGCTCGGCAGATCGGTCGGTCACAGTAATACTGCTGCTATCGCCTTTACCGATGTGAATTTCATAAAGGCTTATCAAAAAAGCCTGTCGAGCGAAAACTGAAAGCCGACCAGAAAAGAGGTATTAATTTATGGCAACAACGAGTGAGAAATACAGGATCAACGCGCTTGCTAAGGATTTTGACGTAAAGAGCAAGGACCTTATTACAATTCTTGACGAAGCAGGCTTTGCAGGAAGAACACACATGGCTGTTCTCGACGAAGCCGAGCTTTCGATCATTTTCGAAACTCTTACACAAAGAAACCAAATCGATATCACTGCATTCTTTAAAGAATACGATGATAAAAAGAACGCAAAGAAGGAAGAACAGCGCAAGGCTGAGGAAGCTGCACGCGCCGCCGCAGACGAGGAAAAACGCAAGAAGAAGGCGGAAAAGGGCGTTCAGCAACAGCCCCAGAAAAAGCGCTCGCGCGATGAGGTACGCGTTGTAGATACCCGCGGCACCTCGAACGTCGACCTTTCGAAGTACGACGATAAGATTTTAAGCTACGACAACGTTGTACCCGAAACACAGACAAGCGTTCAGAAGATAAAGAAAAAGAACAAATTCCAGGATCAGCAAAAGGGCAAAAAGGCGTTCGACAAGAGCCGCCAGCAGCAACAGCAGAAGCAGCAGCAAAAGCCGAAGCCCGTTCAGCTTAAAATCACCGTACCCGAAACCATTACCGTTACCGAGCTTGCATCGCGTATGAAAACGGCGGCGGCAGAGGTTATTAAAAAGCTTTTCGCTATGGGTATGATGGTTTCTGTAAACGAAAGCATCGATTACGATACCGCATATCTTATCGCCGACGAATTCGGCATTAAAGTCGAAAAGGAAATCGTTGTAACGCTCGAAGACCGTTTGTTCGACGAAACCGAGGACAGCGAAGAAAGCCTTGTTACCCGTGCGCCCGTAGTTGTAGTTATGGGTCACGTTGACCACGGTAAGACCTCGCTTCTCGATGCTATCCGCGACACCCACGTTACCGCGGGCGAAGCGGGCGGTATTACCCAGCATATCGGTGCATACCGTGTTAAGCTCGGCGAACGCGAAATCACCTTCCTCGACACCCCCGGTCACGCGGCGTTTACCGCTATGCGTGCGCGCGGTGCAAACCTTACCGACGTTGCGGTGCTTGTAGTTGCGGCTGACGACGGCATTATGCCCCAAACGGTTGAAGCTATTAACCACGCAAAGGCGGCAGGCGTTACTATTATAGTTGCTATCAATAAAATAGACAGACCCGGCGCAGACCCCGACAGAGTAAAGACCGAGCTCACCAAATACGACCTTGTTCCCGAAGAATGGGGCGGCGACACCATTGTTGTTCCCGTTTCTGCGCTTCACAGACAGGGTATCGACGAATTGCTCGAAATGATTACCCTTTCGGCAGATATGCTCGAGCTCAAGGCAAACCCCAACCGTGCGGCAAAGGGTGCGGTTATCGAAGCGCGCCTTGACAAGGGCAAGGGCGCGGTTGCTACCCTTCTCGTTCAGAACGGTACTCTTAAAAACGGCGATATTATTATCGCAGGTACCGCGGTCGGCCGTGTAAGAGTTATGACCGACGATAAGGGCAGAAAGCTCACCACCGCAGGTCCCTCTGTTCCCGTTGAAATTATGGGTCTTGCCGAGGTTCCCGAAGCGGGCGATTTGTTCAGCGCAGTAAGCGACGAAAGAATGGCGCGCGAGCTTGCCGAACAGCGCAAGGCGAAGAAGAAGGAAGACGAACAGAACAGCAGCAAGGTCAGCCTCGACGATCTCTTTGCACAGATCGAAAGCGGCATTAAAAACCTTAACATCATCATCAAAGCAGACGTTCAAGGCTCTGCGGAAGCTGTTAAGGCAAGCCTTGCAAAGCTTTCCAACGAAGAAGTTAAGGTTGCAGTTCTTCACGCGGCGGCAGGCGGTATTACCGAAAGCGACGTTATGCTTGCAAACGCTTCGAACGCTATTATCATCGGCTTTAACGTACGTCCCGATAAGAACGCTATCGATATGGCGGCAAGAGATAAGGTTGAAATTCGTACCTACCGCGTAATTTACGTCTGTATCGAAGAAATCGAAGCGGCGCTCAAGGGTATGCTCGCACCCAAATTCCGCGAAAACGTTATCGGCCACGCAGAAGTGCGTAACGCTATCCACGTTCCCAACGTCGGCACTATCGCAGGCTCTTACGTTCAGGACGGTAAAATTTCCCGTAACGCTATGGTCCGCGTAGTCCGCGACGGTATCGTTATTTATGAAGACAAGATCGCATCCTTAAAGCGCTTCAAGGACGACGCGAAGGAAGTTCAGCAGTCGTTCGAATGCGGCATCGGTCTTGAAAAGTTTAACGACATCAAGGTTGGCGATATCCTCGAATGCTACGTTATGGAGGAGATCGAGCGTTAAATGGCGGGACACAGACAGGATAAAGTCAACAACGCGGTTTGTTTAGAGCTTGCCGCGATATTAAGAGAAGTTAAAGATCCTCGCGTATCGGGCGCGTTCGTCAGCATTGTCGGCGCACGCGTCGCCCCCGATATGAGCGATGCAAAGATATTTTACAGCGTGCTCGGCAAGGATGAAGGCGTTCAAAAGGGACTCGTTTCGGCAACAGGCTTTATAAGAAGCGAGCTTGCAAAGCGCTTGAATCTTCGCATTACCCCCAAGCTTACCTTTGTGCGCGATAACAGCACAGAGCGCGCTATGAACATTTCTCAAATTCTCAAAGAGGTTGAGGGAAATTAATTATGCAGCTTATTTCCGTTAAAGAAGCCGCCGCGTTCCTTATGGGGTGCGACGGCTGCCTCATTTACACACACGCATCCCCCGACGGCGATACTATCGGCTCTGCCGTTGCGCTTGCGCTTGGTTTGCGTAAGCTGGGCAAAAATGCAAGCGTTTTTTCGGTCGACAGTATTCCCGAAAAGCTTTCTTTTATTAAAAACGAAGGTGTTTTTCTCGAAAACGAGCCCGAAAATTGCGAAAATTACACGCTTATAAGCGTCGACGTAGCAGGTCCGAAAATGCTCGGCAGGGCAAAAAACAGCTTTTTTGCGCTTTCTGTCGACCACCACAAGGTCAACACCGTCGAATGCGAACGCTTGCTTGTTATGAGCGACAGAATCGCTTGCGGAGAGATAATTTTCAAGCTTTTGGACGAGCTTAATATCGAGCTCGATTACGATATTGCAACCGCGCTTTACGCCGCAATAAGCTCGGACAGCGGCGGCTTCCGTTACGAAGCGACCAAGCCCGAAACGCATATTATGGCGGCAAGATGCCTTGAAGCGGGCATTGATTTTGCCGATATTAACCGCCGTCTTTTCGAAAGCAAATCGCTTTCGCAGGTCGCGCTGACCAAAACGGCGTATAAGAATTTAGAGCTGTTGCGCGGCGGGAAATTTGCAATCGTTGCAATCCGTCCCGAAGAGGTAAAGGATTGCGGCGCAACCGAAACCGATTTTGATTGCATTAACTCTATCCCGCGTGAAATCGCAGGAGTGCTTGCTTCTGCCGTTATACGTCAAAAGGCAGACGGAATAAAGGTTTCTCTGCGAAGCAACGCAGATATCGACGTTGCAGAAATTGCAAAAGCGTTCGAAGGCGGCGGCCATTACCACGCGGCGGGCTTTACCCACGCCGGAAGCTTTGATGAAGCATTGGAAACGGTAAGAAAAATTTTCTCGGAGATCGAAATATGAGCACACCGAGCGGAATAATCATTATAGATAAACCCGTGGGAATCACCTCGCACAACTGCATTTCGAAGCTTCGCTGGCTTTTAAAAGAGAAAAAAATAGGCCATTGCGGCACGCTCGACCCTATGGCTTCGGGCGTTTTGCCGATAATGATCGGCTCTGCAGTTAAGGCAAGCGAATATCTTGTGGACCACGACAAGCGTTATTTTGCGGGTATTCAGCTTGGCTTAACAAGCGCGACCGAAGATATTTTAGGCGAGATTCTAAGCGAGCATATCGGTGTTTTGCCGAGCTTCGAGGAATTCGCGCAGGTTGCCAAATCCTTTGAAGGCGAAATAATGCAAACCCCGCCTATGTATTCGGCGTTGAAGGTCGGTGGGGTTAAGCTTTTGGACCTCGCGCGCGAAGGCGTCACCGTCGAGCGCAAGGCGAGAAAGGTAAATATCTATTCCTGCGTTCCCGTTGAAAAGGACGGCGAATTCTTCCTCGACGTTCATTGTTCCCGCGGAACGTATATACGCACCCTTTGTGCCGATATCGGCAAAAAATTGGGTTGCGGCGCGGTTATGAGCTCGCTTACACGAAACGAAGTCGGCGTTTTCAAGCGCGAGGACGCGATAGTTTTCGATAATCTTAACAATATGTCGGTCGAGGAAATTCTTTCGCACCTTATCCCTGTCGAAAAAATGTTTATGTACCTACCCGAGGCACGAATGGACGAATTCTTTAACCGCCTTTTCCGCCAAGGGCAGAAAATAAAGCTTTCGAAGCTAAAAGGCATAAACGGCGAAGTAGGCGATTTATTACGCGTTTACGACGAAAACGGCTTTTACGCGCTTGGCGAAATATGCGAGCTCGAGGGGAAAAAATATTTTTACCAAAAAAAGCTGTTCAACTAACACACAATAACATTTTTAGACATCAAGAATCTGCTACAATAAGGGCAGATTCTTTGTTTTATGCTTGTTTATGGGTGATATTAATGGATTTTTCGGCTATTTTGGGTACAAACAAAAAAGAAAAAACGGCAATTATAGCGATAACGGAGATAACGCCAAACCCGCTTCAGCCGCGCCGTGTTTTCGACCGCGAGGAGCTTCAATCGCTCGCCTTAAGTATTAAGACCTACGGGCTTATTCAACCGATTGCGGTAAAAAAAATAATCCCCCTGCCCCCGCCAATGCCGCAAACGAGCGCAAAATACGAAATTATCGCGGGGGAACGGCGTTGGCGCGCCTCGAAGCTTGCGGGGCTTAAAGAAATTCCCTGCCGTATTTTCGAAACCGACCGAAACGGCAGCGCGATGATGGCGCTTGTTGAAAATCTTCAGCGAAGCGACCTTTCGTTCTTCGAAGAAGCGCTTGCGATGCAGACTCTTTTGCTTATGACAGAAATGCCGCAAGGCGAGCTTGCACACGCGCTTTCGATTTCGCAATCGGCGCTTTCGAACAAGCTGCGTCTTTTGCGCCTTTCCGAGCGCGAACGACTTATTGCGGTGGAAAACGGCTTTTCGGAGCGGCATTGTCGCGCGCTTGTCCGCATAAATTCCGAGCAGGAGCGACTGCCGATAATAACAAAAATTGTCACCGAGCAATTAAGCGCGCCCGAAACCGAGCGTCTTATCGAAAGCTATATTTCAAATTCGCTCCCGAAGGAAAAGAAGGAACGCACAAAAAAGAAAAAGCCCGCCGTAAAGGGCAAGCTCGGCGATATGAAAATGCTCTTCAACACGCTTGATAAAACCGTTCAAATGCTTAACCGCACGGGGTATTCTGCCGATTGGGACAAGCAGGAAATCGAAAGCGTGCTTACCGTAACGATAAGGGTGGTGAAACAATGAAGCTTTTTAAAACCTTTTCGCCCCTCTTCCCCTGCCTACTTCTTGCTTTTTCGTTTTTTACATTAAAAAAGACCGAGCTTAAAACTCGGTCTTTTTTGGATTTAATCTTTCATTGCCTTTTCTGCGATGTCCTTGATCATCTCGGCAATCTTTAACAACGCGTCACACGCATCGTCTTCACAGCAGTAATCTGCAATCAAACCGCCAATACGAGAAAGCTCTTTTTGCGAATCGGTCACCACGCTGAACGTTGAAGTCTTTAGATCATCGTACATTTTGAAGTAAAACTCAAGAAGCTTTTGATTTGTCGTTTCGCGGCATTTAACCGCATCGCCCATCGCTCTCGCGCGCTCTGCCGCCGCAAAATCCTCGGGACGCACCTTAGAAAGTTCCGTCAGCACCTCGTTGAAATACGCGGTTTCCGATTGTATCTTTGCAATCTGCGCAAGGCAATAATCCATTGTGTAGTTAGATGCACTTTGGGTTTCGGTTGTTTCGGTTGCTTCGGTTGTTTGATTATTAATATTTTCGTTCATATTGTCCTCCAAAAATTCATTCGGCGGACACGCAAGGCATATTTTATTTTCATCTATGAAGCGTGCCCTGCCGTTTTTAACAAGTCCCTTTGCCCTTTTCGGAAGTCGGAGGCCAAGCGGTCTTAGGAA
>JAZSHQ010000022.1:0-15075 GCA_045533335.1 Eubacteriales bacterium | reverse complement strand
TACTTGAACGTTCTGAAATTGTTAAACATTTTTCTTTTTCCTTTCTGATTTTGTTTAAAAGGAAACGAGGAAAGTTTAACACTTAACCGCAGGTCAAATGGGCTTTGGCACACGGTTAACTGCTAAACCGCCCTTTTTCCTTTACTTTGTTACTTTGCTTCTTCGGTGCTTTGCGGAGAAACACCTCGGAAATCATAAAGAAGCCCGAGGTGTTAATCAACAAAAGTTGTAAGGACAAGTAATAAATTACTTACGGATGCCGCAACGCTCGATGATGGAGCGGTAACGTTCGATGTCGTTCTTAAGAAGGTAGTTGAGGAACTTTCTTCTCTTACCGATCATCTGCTGCATACCGCGGCGGCTGTGGTTGTCCTTGGGGTTTTTCTTAAGGTGCTCGGTGAGCTCGCTGATTCTCTTCGAAAGAATAGCGATCTGTACCTCGGGCGAGCCGGTGTCGCCTTCGTGTACTGCGAATTCCTTAATAATGTTCTGCTTGGTTTCCTTTGCGATCATGGTGTTTCACCTTTCAAAATAAATATTTACGGGAAAAACTCGGTAAACGGTTGGTGAAGTCGGGGGTAACCCCGTGTGTCCGTAAACCGTGCAAATCCGCATTCCACATTAATATAACATAAACATTTCGGTTTGTAAATAGTATTTTCGAAATTTTTTCTGTTATTCCTGCCGAAAATACACAAATTTTTAACCCGCCCGCCTATATATATAATATTTAATGTAGAATTTTGACTTTTTATGCGGTAGCTATTGATTTTGCAAAGGTTTCGTGTTAATATAATCTTAATAATTTTAAAGGGAGTAATCTGCCGTGGAATTGAGCGTATTCGTAAAAAAGCATTTTCAGTCGATAATTCGTGTGCTTGCCGCAGTGGCTCTTTCGGCGCTTATGGCGGCATTTATTCTTGCCTTCAATTCGGGCAAATTGCCCCACGCCGAGGACGGCAACGCGTTCGACACGGTGTACGCGTACGAGATGTCGTCCTGAGCGAGCGGATACGCAACAAGATAAAAGATAAAAGATAATAGATAATAGATAATAGATAATAGATAATAGATAATAGATAAAAAGGAGAATGTAAATGATTACCAAGAAAGAAACTGTGGCGATGTTGCTTGCAGGCGGGCAGGGAAGCAGGCTTTACCTGTTAACCGAACGTATTGCAAAGCCTGCCGTACCGTTCGGCGGAAAATACCGTATCATCGATTTTCCTCTTTCAAACTGTATAAATTCGGGTATCGATACCGTCGGTGTGCTTACCCAGTATCAGCCGCTCGCGCTTAACGAATATATCGGCAACGGTCAGCCTTGGGACTTGGACCGTACATACGGCGGCGTAACCACCCTGCCGCCCTATCAGGCACAGAAAAAGGCGGACTGGTATAAGGGTACCGCGAACGCTATTTATCAAAATATGCACTTTATAAGCAAGTTCGACCCCGATTACGTTGTTATTCTTTCGGGCGACCATATTTATAAAATGGACTATGCCGAAATGGTAGAAGCGCATAAAAAGAACGGCGCGGACTGCACTATCGCGGTGTTTGACGTTCCGCTTTCCGAAGCTTCGCGATTCGGCATTATGATGACCGACGAAAATATGCGTATAACCGAATTCGCCGAAAAACCGAAGGAGCCGAAGAGCACCTTGGCTTCGATGGGCGTTTACGTGTTCAGCAAGGACAAGCTGTTTAAATATCTCGAGGCAGACGAAGCCGACGAAAACAGCGAAAAGGACTTTGGTAAGAATATTATCCCCGCTATGCTTAACGCGGGCGAAAAGCTTTATGCCTTTGAATTTTCGGGCTATTGGAAGGATGTCGGAACGATAGACAGCCTTTGGGAAGCAAATATGGACCTTTTGGGCGAAAGACCCGCGCTCCCGCTTAAGGATAGGGAATGGAGAATACTTTCGCGTAACGATGCACGCCCGCCCCACTTTGTCGGACAGGGCGCGGTCATAAGCAATTCGGTAATAACCGAAGGCTGCGAGATCTACGGCACGGTTATTAATTCGGTGCTTTCGGCAGGCGTTGTCGTTGAAAGAGGCGCAACCGTGCGCGATAGCGTTATTCTCGGCAACGTAACTGTTAAAGCCGATGCGACCGTCGATTACTCGATAATCGATTCGGATACCGTTGTCGGTAAGGGCGCAAGCGTCGGTAAGGAAATGGTGTTCTCGAAGGGCATCACGCTTCTCGGCGGCGGTTTGAACGTGCCCGAGGGTGTAAACGTTCCCGACGGTGTTATCTGCGGAAGCGAAATGCTTAACGAGCTTTCGGCGAAATAAGGGGGTAATAAGATGAACGCAGTAGGTATTATCTTTTCGAGCATAAACGAAAAAAGCGTGTACGAGCTTACCAAACAGCGCACTATGGCGTCTGTTCCGTTCGGTTGCCGTTACCGCCTTATCGACTTCGCGCTTTCGAATATGGTAAATTCGGGTATAAACCACGTCGGTCTTATCACCCACTATAATTATCAATCGCTTATGGACCATATCGGCTCGGGTAAGGATTGGGACTTGGCTCGCCGTCACGGCGGTATTAAAATACTCCCGCCCTATATTACCGCATTTGCAAACTCGAGCAACTATCTATACAGCACAAGACTTGAAGCATTAATAAGCATCCGCGATTTTATTTCGGATTGTAAGGAAGAGCTTGTCGTTCTTTCCGACTGCGATACCGTTTGTAACCTTGACCTTCAGGGAATGCTCGATGCCCACGCGGAATCGAACGCGGATATCACGCTCGGCGTAAAAAGCAGCTACGTTTCGCAGGACAGCACAAGAGCAATTACCGTTGTGCATACCGATGAAAGCGGCAGAGTGACCGAGGTTGGCGATTACGATAGCCTTCAAAGCGGCTTCGAGGATGTTTACGTCAGAATAATGGTTATCGGCAGAAAGTATCTCGAAGAGCTTATCTCGGATGCTATCGCCCACGGCTATACCAGCTTTACCAAGGATATTCTTGTCAGAAACAGTAAGCACCACAATATACGCACCTATAAATTCGACGGCTATTTCGCAACTATCCGTTCAATTAACGATTATTACCGTTGCAGTATGGACCTTTTGGATAACGAAATCCGTCAATCGCTGTTCGGCGAGCGTAACCGCCCCGTGTTTACAAAGGTGCGCAATTCCGCCCCCACGACCTATACGAGCGGCGCAATAGTCCGTAACTCGCTCATCGCGGACGGCTGTGTTATTCAGGGTACTGTCGAAAATTCGATACTCTTCCGCGGCGTAAAGGTCGGCAAGAATACTCATATTAAAAACAGTATCGTAATGCAGGATACGATAACCGGCGAAAACGTTTACCTTAACTGCGTTATTACCGATAAAAACGTCGTCATCCGCGACGGCCGCGTCCTTTCGGGCCACGAAACAAGACCCTTCTTTATCGATAAGGGCTCGAATGTATAATGTCATCCCGAGCGGAGCGCGTAGAATGTTTTGAAGAAAACTACAAACCCTCGATAAACTTCAAATCAGTAGAACATAAGGTTATGCGTAGAACGTTTTGAAGGCTCCCTTGTGTAAAGGGAGCTGGATTCTCGCTTTGCGAGAAGACTGAGGGATTGTCGTTCTCCTTAGAGGTAACACACTCAAACAATCCCTCCACCGCTTCGCGGTCCCCCTCCCTTTACACAAGGGAGGCAATGACTTCTGCAAATCTATGAGGTTAATACACAGGGGAGGCTACAAACCTCTACAAACTTCAAATCAGTAGAACATAAGGTTATGCGTAGAACGTCTTGAAGGCTCCCTTGTGTAAAGGGAGCTGGATTCTCGCTTTGCGAGAAGACTGAGGGATTGTTGGTAGAAGCTTTCAATCATTCTTACCGCGCCTCTCTGCAAATCAAAACGTAACAACCCCTCCGTCACGCGCGAGGTCGCGCGCGACACCTCTGCTTGGGGTGGTGTGCACGGGGGAGGCTACAAAACCTCTACAAACTTCAAATAACCAAACACAAGAAAGTTATGGACAGAAAACACAACAAACGCATCGTTCCTCTTGCAAAATCACTTCGTAAGAATATGACCGATGAGGAAAAACATTTGTGGTACGATTTTCTGCGTGACCATCCGGCAAGATTTACACGGCAAAAGGTATTGGGGAAGTATATTGCCGATTTTTATTCAGCAAGAGCAAAGCTCGTTATCGAACTTGATGGCTCTCAGCATTATTCCGAAGAAGGAATGGCGTACGATGCCGAGCGCACAGAATATCTCGAAAACTACGGACTTACCGTTTTTCGAATTGATAATTCGGAAATCTATTCGAATTTCAACGGTATCTGCGAGGGTATCGATAACGCGGTAAAAGCCGTTCTTCCCGATATAGAATACAACAAATCCATATAAAAGGACTGATTAAAATGAAAATACTTTACGTAGCGGGCGAGGCGCTTCCTTTTGCTTCGTCGGGCGGACTCGGCGACGTTATCGGCTCGCTTCCCGCAGCTTTAAACGAATCGGGCGAGCACGACATTCGCGTTGTAATGCCGCTTTATTCGCAAATATCCGAAACCTTCCGCAAAAAGTTCGAGTATTTAGGCTCGAAATATATTCAGCTTTCTTGGAGAACGCAGTATTGCGGTCTGTTCAAATACGTTCACAAGGGCGTGACCTTTTATTTTATCGATAACGAATATTATTTCAGACGTTGGTCGCTTTACGGCGAATATGACGATGCCGAAAGGTTTGCCTTTTTCTGCCGCGCCGCGCTCGAAATACTGCCCGACATCGATTTTATCCCCGATATTTTACACGCGCACGATTGGCACGCCGCGTTGAGCGTAATATACTTAAAGCAGTGCTATGCGAAGATCGACGAACGCTATGCGAATATCAAATCGGTGTTCACCATTCATAACATACAGTATCAGGGCCAGTACGACCTTTCGATACTCGGCGACGTTTTCGGCCTTATGGCTTGGGATAAGGAGATCGTTGAATACGAAGGCGGCATAAATCTGCTTAAGGGCGCGATAGTATGCGCCGATAGGGTAAGCACCGTAAGCCCCACCTATGCAAAGGAAATCCTTTCGCCCGAATTCTCGCACGGGCTCGATAACGTGCTTAATATCTATTCCTATAAGCTTTCGGGTATTCTAAACGGTATCGACAGAGATTACTATAACCCGAGCAAGGATAAAGAAATATTTGCCAACTTCTCGACCCGCAATATGTCGGGTAAGGCGGTTTGTAAATCGGGGCTTCAAAGAATGCTCGGACTTCCCGAAAGGGATGTACCGATGATCGCCGTGATCTCGCGCCTTGTAAGCCATAAGGGGCTCGACTTGGTAATGCTTTCGGGCGATGAAATGCTAAAGGGCGATATCCAGCTCGTTATACTCGGTATGGGCGATAAGAGCTACGAGGATTATTTCGAAAACCTCGCGGCGAGATACCCCGAAAAGTGCAAGACCTTAATAACCTATAACCGCGACCTTTCGAAGCGTATCTATTCGGCGGCGGATATATTCCTTATGCCCTCGAAGAGCGAGCCCTGCGGCTTGGCGCAAATGATCGCTTCGCGCTACGGCACCGTGCCGGTTATTCACGAAACCGGCGGTCTTTACGACAGTATTAAGGATATCGGCTGTGAAAAGGGCGGCAACGGATTTACCTTCGCGGCGTACAGCGCGTATGAAATGCTCGGATCTGTAAACAGAGCTGTCGCGCTTTATTACGACGACCGCGAAGCTTTCGAAAAACTGCGCAAAAAGGTAATGCGCGTGGACTTCTCTTGGAAGCAAAGCGCGCTGTCTTATACAGAACTTTATAATCAACTCTAAACGACAAAGGAAACTTCACCAATGGCAACAAAAGTAAGCGCCTCCGAAATACGCGAGGCACTCAACCAAAAGCTTTCGCGTTATTACGGAATAAGCGAGGGCGACGCTGATATTAATCAGGTTTATAACGCTACCGTTCTTTCGGTACGCGATATTCTTGCTACCAAAAACAAGGAATTCGAAGACGCGGTAGTAAAGAGCGAAGCAAAGCAGGTCTACTATATGTGTATGGAATTCCTTATAGGCAGATCGCTTAAAATGAATCTTTGCAACCTCGGTATCGAAGAGGAATACCGCAAGGTGTTAAAGAAAATGGGCTTCGAGCTCGATAAAATCTACGAATGCGAAACCGACCCCGGCTTGGGTAACGGCGGCCTTGGCAGACTTGCTTCCTGCTTTATGGATGCACTCGCATCGCAGGATTACCCCGCAAGAGGCTACTGTATTCTTTATGAATACGGTCTTTTCAAGCAGCGTCTTGTCGACGGCGAGCAGTTAGAACTTCCCGATATCTGGCTTCCCGACGGACAAAACTGGCTTATCCCCCGCCACGACAGAGCGGCAACCGTTCGCTTCGGCGGTAAGGTACGCGAGGAATGGAAGGATAACCACTGCGAGATCATCTACGAGGATTACGACGAAGTCGAAGCTGTCCCCTACGATATGCTCATTTCGGGCGGCGCGGGCAAGGCTGTAAATACCTTAAGACTCTGGAAGGCAAGAGATATTAATAACTTCAATATGGAAGCCTTCTCGCAGGGGCAGTATTTAAAGGCTGTCGAGGAAAATACGATGGCGGAAACGATAAGCAAGGTGCTTTATCCCGCCGATAACCACCACGAAGGTAAGCTTTTAAGACTTACCCAGCAGTATTTCCTCGTTTCCGCATCGCTTCAGAATATCGTTTGGCGTCACCTCTTCCGCTTTAAATCGCTCGACAATCTTCCCGATAAGGTTGCCATTCATATCAACGATACCCACCCCGCGCTCTGCATACCCGAGCTTATGAGAATACTTATCGACGACCACCACGTTTCGTGGGATAAGGCTTGGGATATTGTAACGCGCACCGTTTCCTATACAAACCACACCGTTCTTCCCGAAGCGCTCGAATGCTGGAACGAAGACCTTTTTGCAATTAAATTGCCGAGAATCCACGCGATCATCAAGGAAATCAACCGCCGCTTCTGCGCCGACGCGTGGAACGCTTATATGGGCGACTGGGATAAGGTTTCGCGTATGTCGATACTCAATAAGGGTACCGTGCGTATGGCAAACCTTTCGGTAGTCGGCTCGCATACCGTAAACGGCGTTTCCAAGCTCCATTCGGATATTCTTAAGGAAACCGTTTTCGAGGACTACAACGATATGTATCCCGAACGCTTTACCAACGTTACCAACGGTATCGCGCACAGAAAATGGCTTTGCTACTCCAACCCCCGCCTTGCAAAGCTTTTGGATGAAACCATCGGCAAGGGCTACCGCAGCGACGCTTCTAAGCTCGCAAACTTCAAAGCGTTCGAAAACGATTCCGCGGTGCTTTCTCGCTTAGATGAGATCAAAAAGGCAAACAAGGTCGATTTTGCTAACTATATTCAGCAAACAAAGGGTATAGTTATCGACCCGAATACCGTGTTCGACGTTCAGGCAAAAAGATTGCACGAATATAAGCGTCAGCTTTTGAACGCGTTGAACATTATCACCCTTTACCTTAAATTAAAGGAAAATCCCGATGCGGATATTACCCCCACCACCTTTATCTTCGCGGCAAAGGCGGCACCCGGCTATTATACCGCAAAGGATATTATCCGCCTTATCTGCTATATCGCGGCGGATATCGAAAAGAATCCCAAGATCCGCGAAAAGCTGCGCATTGTCTTCCTCGAAAACTACTGCGTAACTCTTGCCGAGCACTTGATGCCCGCTGCGGAAATAAGCGAACAGATCTCG
This sequence comes from Eubacteriales bacterium, assembly GCA_045533335.1. Lineage (GTDB taxonomy): Bacteria > Bacillota > Clostridia > Oscillospirales > CAG-382 > Coliplasma. The sequence continues at coordinate 7,298 of JAZSHQ010000022.1, read as the reverse complement.
CTTGCGGGTAAGGAAGCTTCGGGCACGGGTAATATGAAGTTTATGATAAACGGCGCACTTACTATCGGTACGCTCGACGGCGCGAACGTCGAAATGACCGAGCAGGTCGGCAGAGATAATATTTATATCTTCGGCCACACTGCGCCCGAGGTAGAAGAGCTTTGGCGTAAAGGCTATGCTTCTTCTTATTACTATAACCGCAACCCCGAATTAAAAGCGGCTATCGATTATCTGCAAACCGGCTTTAACGGCAGAAGCTTTGCCGATATAGCAAATTATTTGCTTTACTCCTTCGGCGTGTCCGACCCGTTTATGTGCCTTGCAGACTTCGATTTTTATGCCGATGCACGCAAAAAAATGTACGCCGACTACAAGGACCGCGAAAAGTGGAACAAAATGGCGCTTAACAATATCGCAGGCGCGGGCTTCTTCGCCGCAGACCGTTCTATCCGCGAATATGCCGAAAATATCTGGCATTTAAAGCCGGTTAAGGTTCCCAATAAGAAATGATCGCCTCGGTTAATATAACGTCAAAAAGCACCCCTTCGGGAAATTATACCTTCCCGAAGGGGAGCAAAATAGAAATAAGGCTTGACGTCGCGCGGGCAGACTGCGAACGCGCTTGGTTTTACCTCGGTAACGATGAAAGGGTGCTTATCGAAAGGGAAGTCGAATATCTAAAAAACGGCTTCTCCTTTTCCTGCGCCGTGAATATCGATACCGAAGAGCTTCCCGCGCCCGACGGCTTGTATTTCTGCCACTTTGAATTTATAAGCGGCGGCACCCGCTATTATACCGCGTTCGGAGAGGGCAACCGCTGTTATATCGATACTCATTTCGTAAACGAAACGCAAATACTCGTCTACGACGAAAAATATCTTCCGCCCGAATGGCTTTACGGCGGGGTAATGTACCAAATTTTCCCCGACCGCTTTGCAAAAGGCGGCGAGGTAACGCGCCGCGAGGACGCGAAATATAACGACGATTGGGAAAACGGTATTCCCGAATACCCCGAAATAAGGGGCGATTCGTTCCCGAACAATACCCATTTCGGCGGCACGCTTTGGGGCGTTGCCGAAAGGCTCGATTATATCGAATCGCTCGGGGTCAACTGTATCTATTTAAACCCGATATTCGAAGCATATTCCAACCATAAATACGATACCGCCGATTTTCTTTCGGTCGATAAAAGCTTCGGCGGCGATAAAGCGCTTGCGCATTTAATCAAAAAAGCGCACGAAAAGGGAATAAAGGTAATTCTCGACGGCGTATTTAACCACGTCGGGAACGACAGTATTTATTTCGACGCTTACGGCAAATACGGCCAAGGCGCCTGCCAAAGCAAGGATTCGCCCTATTTCGGCTGGTTTAGCTTTAACGAATACCCCGAGGTGTATGAAAGCTGGTGGGGTATTAAAAACCTTCCCCGCACGGTGCGTTGCGATTCTTACGTGAATTTTATTACCGAGCAAGTTATACCCAAATATATGAATATGGGTATCGACGGCTTCCGCTTGGACGTTGCCGACGAATTGGAAAGCGATTTTTTGGATAAAATCGCAAGCGCGATAAAGGCAATCAAGCCCGATGCGCTTATAATCGGCGAGGTGTGGGAGGATGCTTCGAACAAAATCGCCTACGGCGAAAGAAAACGCTACTTCCGCGGCAGACAGCTCGATTCGGTTACCGATTACCCGATACGCAACGCGATGATCGATTTTGTTAAATACGGCAACGCCGAATTTCTGTGCGATACCGTTAATACACTCTGCCGTAACTATCCGCCGCATAAGCTTCAATGCTTGATGAACTTCCTCGGCTCGCACGATACCGAACGAATAACGACCGTTCTCGGCGGAGAACCCGATATCGGACAACCTAATTCCGAGCTTGCGGTAAAAAGAATGCCGAGCGATATTCGCGAGCAAACGAAGGAACTTTTAAAGCAGGCGTATTTGCTTCTTGCCGCAATACCCGGTGTGCCTTGTATTTACTACGGCGATGAAATTGCTCTTGAAGGCTATCACGACCCGTTTAACCGAAAAACCTTCCCCGAAAAAGGGTTTTCGGATAGCTGTTCGAACTTCTTTAAAACGGTTAATAAAATCCGCAGAAGCGAAGAGCTTTTTAAAGCGGAGGAAACTATCGCCGAGCTTCTTGCCGAAGGCGTTTTGCGTATAACGCGCGTTAAAAACGGGAAAAAGCTCGTTGTTATGGCAAATATGTCGGATAATGCATATCATACTAATATCGAAGAATCGACAGATATCCTCACAAATCAACGCTATTGCGGAGCTTTTACTCTGAACGCGAAAAAGGTTATAATTTTAAAAACAGAGGCTTAAAATGACAGAACTTGCAAAAAAAATAGCTGCCGATGCGACAGCCTTGGGTATAGAAAAGGGCGATGTGCTGCTCGTTCACTCCTCGCTCCGCTCGTTGGGCGGCGCAAGCGCAGAGGAGGTTGTAAACGGTCTGCTTTCCGCGCTCGGCGAGGAGGGTACGCTTGTTTTCCCGACTCTTTCCTATATGAATTGCAACCCGAGTAAACCCGTGTTCGATTATTACGAAACCAAATCGAACGTCGGCTACCTGCCCGAATATTTCCGCACGCAGGTAAATGGCGTTGTTCGCAGTATCTGCCCCACGCACTCCTGCGCCGCTTTGGGTAAAAACGCGGAATATATCGTTTCGGGTCATAAAAACGATAAAACTCCCTGCGGCGAAAATTCCCCCTTCCGCCGTATTAAGGAGCTTGGCGGCAAAATACTTTTCCTCGGTTGCGGTATGAACTGCAATACCTCTATGCACGCTGTCGAGGAATTAAGCGAGCCCGATTACCTTTTCGGCGGCGATTGCGAATATGTAATTACCGATAAAGAGGGAAACGGCTATAAAACAACCTGCCGCGCACACGGCTTTAAGGGCGTAATACAGTGTTATTACCGTTTGGCAGACCTGCTTTGCGGTGATGAATTGCGTATCGGTAATATTTTAAAGGCAGAATGTCATTTGGTAAAAGCGATCCCGATGTGGGAAAAGGCAGATAAAAAATACCGCGAAGATCCTCATTATTTCATTGATTTGGCGTAAAAGCTTCCATTATAATATATAAGTAAGGGAATGGGCTGAAATGAATAACTGTAAACTCACCCCGCTGTTCAACAAAATAATAAAAGATTTTAACCTCAAGGGCGAACTCACCCATATCGAATACGTCGGGACGGGAAATATTAACGACACCTATTCGGTAAAGACCGAGTTTTGCAAAGCTGAAAAGGAATACATATTTCAGCGCGTAAACCACCTCGTCTTTTCCAACCCCGAACAGGTTGCCGAAAACGTATGCAAGGTGACCGACCACGTCGAAAAGAAGCTTCGCGAAGCGGGCACGCCCGATATACGCCGCCGCGTGCTTCGCTATTACCGCAAAAACGACGGAAGCTATTTCCATATAAGCGAGGAGGGCGAATATTGGCGCGTGCTTTCCTGCGTGTATAACGCGGTAAGTATCGATTTTGCCGATATCCCCCACCTGCGGGAGGCGGGTATCGCCTTCGGCGAATTCCAAAATTATCTTTCGGATTTTCCCGCCGAAACGCTTTACGAAACTATTCCCGATTTTCACAACACCCAAAAACGCTATGCCGATTTAAAAAACGCCGCTGTGAAAAACAGCGCCGGCAGGCTTGCGAACGTGCGCGAGGAATACGAATACCTTCTTTCTATGGAAAAGGAAGCCTGCGTGCTTTGCGAGCTTTCCGAAGCAGGGAAGCTGCCCTTCCGCGTGGTGCATAACGACACGAAATGCAATAACGTTATGTTCGATTCGGTTACGGGCGAGCATCTTGCCGTTATCGACCTCGATACGGTTATGCAGGGGCTTGTTGCCTACGATTTCGGCGATGCAGTCCGCTTTGCGGCAAACCCCGGCGGCGAGGATAACGAGGACCTTTCGAAGGTCTATCTCGATACCAAATATTATTCCGCATTTGCCGAAGGCTTTGTGCCGAGAATTTGCGGTAAGGTTACCGATGAAGAAATTAAAACCCTGCCCGACGGTGTGCTTGCCATAACGCTCGAACTTGCGGCGCGTTTTCTTACCGATTACCTCAACGGCGATGTCTATTTTAAGTGCAAAAAGCCTAATCATAACCTCATACGCACAAAGGCGCAGATAAAGCTCGCGAAGGATATTTTCGGCAAAATGCCCGAATTAAGGGCGAGATTAGAGTCTATAATCGAAACATTCAACCGCTAAATTGTGCATTTCGCAGAATTTGTTAAGTGAATTTGAAAAAATCTTGACAAAACGAATGAAATGTGTATAATAATAAATTACAGTGGATATTCGGTATAATTATATGCCGAACATCTTGGAGGATAAACGCGTGGTAATAAACACACAGGATAATTATTCCGATACCGCAGAAGCCGAGCTTATAAAGGCGGCGCGGAACGGTGACCAACGCGCGTTTGAATCGTTGGCGGAAAGCCATAAGCGCATACTTGAATATCATATCAGACAGATCGACCCCGACCCCGCGAATTACGAAGACCTTTTTCAGGAAGGGCTTATCGGTCTGCTAAAGGCTGTTCGCAGCTATGACGGAAAATCTGCATCCTTTGCTACATTTGCTTCTTCTTGTATCAGAAACAGTATCATCAGCGGTGTCAGAAAATATTCAAGCCAAACTTCGAAGACCTATACCGTACCCGAAACCGAGCTTGTCGAAGAAACCGTTCCCTCTGCGGAGCAGGTCCATCTCGACAGCGTAAACGCAAGGCTTTTATACGATAGGGTGTGTGAAGCACTTTCGCCCTACGAGCGTATTGTGTTCGATATGTATTTGTCGGACGTTCCCTACGAAACTATCGCCTTTGTCACAGGGAAGGACGTTAAAAGTATCTCCAATGCGGTCTTCAGAATAAGGACAAAATTAAAGCAAATAATCGGCAACGCTGATAATTCGGCTGAACAACAGGATTAAAAACCCGAAAGGGCAAAAATAAAACACCCACAAGAGGAGAACACCAAATGTACGAAGACAAGACTCTCACCTGCAAAGATTGCGGTAACGAATTCGTTTTCACCGCAGGCGAACAGGAATTTTACGCTGAACGCGGCTTCCAGAACGAGCCCCAGCGCTGCAAGGCTTGCAGAGATGCAAGAAAGCAGGCTACCCGCGCTCCCAAGGAAATGTTCACCGCAGTTTGCGCTGAATGCGGCGGCGAAGCAAAGATTCCCTTCCAGCCTTCCGATGACAGACCTGTTTACTGCAGCGACTGCTTCGCGAAAAAGAGAAACGCGTAATCATTCACAGCGCATTAACATACGCCTGATATAATTACAAATGCTTGCTACCTTGTAAGGTGGCAGGCATCTCTTTTTTTATCCCCCCAAAAAATCTTCGATTTTTCGGGGACCCCGATGGCGCTAACGCGCTCCATTGAAAACGCCTGTTTTCAATGGGTTTTGTGAACGCCGTACACTCGCGTAGCATTCGTGCGCGGTGCTAAAGCCCCTTGTCCGAATGCTCGGCGTTCTAAGGTATAAAAATCGAGGACGCGGTCCCCGATTTTTATTGAAAAAATTTATTGTATTTAAAGTTTTTGAGGGTTATAGGGAACTTTTTCAGTCGCTTCGCTTTCGCCAAAAAACACACGGTTTTTTGTCGGATTTGTGAGTTCCGTTCGTTCGCACCAACCTTGTGCGCGCCGCTTGCTTTGCGCGCGTCTTGTCCAAGGTTGCGGAACTCCAAGGTATAAAAATCGAGGACGCGGTCCCCGATTTTTATGAATTATTATATGTTTTTTAAGATTTAAAGTTTTTGAGGGTTATAGGGAACTTTTTTCAAAAAGTTCCCTAACAAAAAAGTTCCCTAACAAAAAACGAAAAACAGAAATCGAAGCCCTTCCTCACACAATATATATCTGGCAAGGTACCTTGCGGGATTTGGCGTAATTTATGGTAAACTCGGTCCCGCGGGATTCGCCGTCCCATATCGCGATAACCAAATCAGCGCTGTCGACAATAAGTTTGTTGCGTATAAGCGGCGCGCTTTTTCCGTAAAGCTCGTAATTCGGGTAAAATATTTTGGTCGGAATGCCGTGCTGCTTGGCGTAGCACTCCGCAAGCGTGTCGATACCGTAAGCACCGCCCGAGATTATAAGAGTCGTATCGGGCGGGATACGCTTGCCGATGTCGTAATCGGTTATCCCGCGCGACCCGATTATTGCAACCTTCATACTAAAACACTCTTTCGTTCAAACGTCGGGTTGTTCAAAAACACCCGCGCTCTTCATTTTTTCGCAAAAACGGTTAAGGTCGGAAAGCGCGTCGGCTTCCGAAATATCGTATTCCTGCGCCATAAGCTTTGCAATTTGTTCGGGGGTGTTGCCGCTTTCCAGCGCGCGCCATATAAACGCGCCGGTTTCGTTAAGGGTAAGCATCCCCTTAAAATTAAGCCCGCCGCCGAGATCGATAACAACGTAGCTGCCCGCGACCTCGCGCAGAATAAGTCCCTGCTTAAGCTTCATAACTGCACCCCTTTCTGCTTTTATTATAAAGCGCGGTGACGCTTTTGTCAACGATAAATCACACACGCGCGATAAATCCGTGAATAATAACTGTTGATTTTAACGACGCAATTTGTTATACTTGTATTAATTAGAAGAAAAAGGGTGAAAAAGCTTGAAATATATAGTAATGCTCGGCGACGGTATGGCGGATTTGCCGATAGCCGCGCTCGGTAAAAAAACACCGCTCGAAGCGGCGAATAAGCCTTGTATGGATATGCTCGCAAGTAAGGGCGTAAACGGCATTGTCGATACCGTTCCCGAAGGAATGGTCCCCGAAAGCGATACCGCGAATCTGGCGGTAATGGGCTACGATCCCCGCGTTTACAGCAAGGGTAGGTCACCGCTCGAAGCGGCAAGTATGGGTATAGAAATGGCAGACGACGAAACCGCGATACGCGCAAATATCGTCGCGCTCGGCGGAAGCGGCGAGTACGAGGATTTAATAATGCTCGACCATTCGTCCGACGAAATCCCCACCGAGGAGGCGCGTGTGCTTATCGAGGCTGTTCAGGAACGCTTCGGTAACGAATTTATGCGCTTTTACTGCGGAATTTCCTACCGTCACTGCCTTATCTGGAAAAACTGCCCCGAATTCAACGATTTTTCTCGCCCCCACGATATAATCGGCAGAAGGGTAGGCGATTACCTGCCCGAAAGCGAAAGCTCCCGCCCAAGTCGGAGGCCAAGCGGTCTTAGGAAGACAAGCAAGTTGTTCA
>JAZSHQ010000044.1:0-47422 GCA_045533335.1 Eubacteriales bacterium | reverse complement strand
GAAGAGGAAGGCAGTGAAATAATTGCTGTAAGTGCGCAGATAGAAGCTGAAATTGCAGAGCTTGAGGGAGAGGATAAGCTCTTATTCCTCGAAGATCTTGGAATCACGGAAAGCGGACTTGATAAGCTTATCAAATCCGGTTATTCTTTACTTGGACTTATCAGTTTCCTTACTGCCGGTCCTAAAGAAGTGCGTGCTTGGACTATAACCAATGGCACAAAAGCTCCCGGAGCAGCAGGCAAAATACACAGTGATTTTGAACGCGGATTTATACGTGCCGAGGTCGTTGCCTTTGACGATTTGATGCGCGAGGGCAGCAGAGCAAAGGTAAAAGAAAAGGGACTGCTCAGAAGCGAAGGCAAGGAATACGTTATGAACGACGGCGACGTTGTTCTGTTCAGATTTAACGTTTAATAAAAAATTTACATAAAGAAAGGAACGTCCCAATGAAAAAGTTTTTAATCTGTTTACTCGCGCTCCTTATGCTAGTTCCGCTTCTCGTTGCCTGCAACGGCGATGAAAAGCAGGAACAGTCCCAAGAATCTCAGGGAAGCGGCGAATACGTTCCCGTTACCCCCGTTAAGGATATGGGCGGTAAGGAATTCAACGTGCTTTGCCACGACTGGGGCTACGGCTCTACCTCTATTCTCGGTTACACCGGCGAAATTATGTACGATGAGGAAAACCCCTCCTCTGTCGACGAAGCAAAAAAATGGGTAGTCGATTACGTCGAAGCTGCCTATAACTGCGAAATAGTCGGCGAAAAGACCGGTACCGAATCGGTTCCCGAAACTATTAAAAATCAGGTGCTTGCAGGAAGCGAAGATTTCGAATACGATATTTGCTTCACCGGCATCTCCTCGACCGCGCCTCTTGCCATCGAAGGCGTTATCGAGGACCTTCGTTCGATTTCCACCATCGACCTTACTCAGCCTTGGTGGGACCAGAACGCGGTTGCCGACCTTTCTATCGGCGGCAAGGTATATTTTACCTGCGGCGCGATAAACACCTATGACGACCAGGGTACCTGGTGTATGCTCTTCAACAAAAACCTCAAGAGCACACTCGGTATCGAAGAAGACTTTTATCAGCTCGTAAGAGACGACAAATGGACCTTCGACAAATTCGTTGAAATCTGCACCGAAAGCAACGCGACTCACGACTCCGACGGCGACGGCGATCTCGATGAGCTCGACAACTGGGCATTCGGTACAGAAACCTACAACGTTTACGTTCACGTTGTTGCCTCCGGCCAGAAGATCACCCAGAAGGACGGCGACGACCTTCCCTATCTCACCCTCACCAAGGAAACCGAAGCAACCTACACCGTTCTTCAGAACACTCTTGAGTTCTATAACGACAACAACCTCGTTATGATCGCAAACGGTCCTATCTACGGCACAAAGTTCCCCAATCACCCTTGGGAAGAAACTGTCCACAAGGCATTTATCGAAGGCAGAGAGCTCTTCTATATGTGCGGTCTTATCCACGCAGCTTCCTTCCGCGTAATGGAAGACGAATTCGGTATTCTCCCCATTCCCAAATATTACGATCATCAGGACAGATACTACCACACCGTTTCGCAGGGTAACGCTTCCTGCATGTGCGTTCCCGTAGGTCTTTCGGATACCGAGGACGTAGGTCTTATCATCTCTGCTGTCGCAGAAATGTCCTTGCAGAAGGTAACTCCCGCTTACTACGACGTTCAGCTTAAGTACCGCGATTCTCACGATGACGAATCCGGCGAAATGCTCGATATCATCTTCGCATCGCGTACCTTCGACCTCGGCGCGGCATTCAACTGGGGCTCGCTGCTCACACAGTACACCTCGCTCGACGCAAACGTTGCATCGCGCTTCGAAGCAAATCTTACCTCTGCACAGACTAAAATGGAAGAAATGATTGAATACATCGAGTAAAAAAGTTTCACAGTAGGGGCTGTCGCTTTTGGACTAAACCGAAAAAATCTTTTTTGAATTCCCGCGGTAGGGGTCGAGTTTATTTCATAACTTCTACCCGCGAGGGCGTTGCGTACGATTTAATTGTCACAACGAGGTTTAATTTGAGATTTTTTCTATCGTGCTTTTCGGCTCGGGCGGTAGATTTCTACAGCCTCTCGCCTAAAATCACGATTTTAGGCTCAAAATCGTTCGCCCCCACAAAAACGTTAGGGGCTGTCGCAAATTGTAATTTGCTACAGCTCCTTCTGTAGCCAAAGCCACAAGAAAGGACGCTATATATGAAGTTCAGCACAAGAGCAGTTGCTGTAATGCTACTGTTACTTATGGCATTCCCGCTGTTTGTATTCTCTGCCTCCGCCAAGGAACTCACCGTTAAGGCAGACGGTATAAACGCCTTCCGCGAAAGCGGCACGCTTATAATCTACACCCCCGATATGGGTCCGACCACCGAAACCAATGAATGGGGCTATGAGGTTATTATCGAAGATAACGTTGCCGTTAAGCACAACAAAGGCAACAGCGCCATTCCCGCAAACGGCTTCGTTCTCTCGGGCCACGACGAGGGCGAGGGCGGCAAAAATATGGGCACTTGGATAAAAGAAAACGTCGAAATAGGCGATTACGTTTACTACACCCCCGACGGAATAGTCACCGTATCCGACGAGCCTATTGCGGAAAGCGTATTTTACGAGCTTTCGCAAAAAATCATCGGTTTGAACGTAACTCGTCAGGCCGATTCGATAGTTGTTTACAACAAGCGCGGCACCCGCACGGGCACAAACGATTGGGGCTACGAGGTAGTCTGTGAAAACGGAATAGTCGTTTCTCTCGGCGGAAATGACAATTTAATTCCCAATACCGATAAGGCATTCGTTGTTTCGGGTCACGGTGCTATGGTCACTTGGCTTCAGGACAACGTAAAGCTCGGTATGGCGGTAACCTACGACGAAAACAAAAAGACCGTCACCTTTGCATATAACGACGACGCTGCCATCGCAGGTATGGAGCTTTGCATAGAAAATCTTTGGGCTTACTACAACGCAGCTTTAGCAAGATACGATTATTTTAACTACGCATCGGCAAAGGCGGCTATCGAAGAGCTTGAAAACACCGTTGCCACCGCAAAAGCCGATTACAAGAAATCTAAAGACGAAGCAAAGCTTGTTGCCGACGCAAAAACAATCGAAAGCCAAGCTATCGATACAGAACTTCTTGTTTCGGAAAGCAAAACGGTCGAATACCGCGGCGTATGGATAAGACCTACCGACACAAGTGCGGCGCAGGTAGATGCTACCGTGCAAAGCCTTTACGATCAGGGCATTAATATGATCTGCATCGAAACGCTTTACGATTGCACGATGATAATGCCTATGCCCGAGGACAGCCTTTTCGAAACCAACCCCAAATTCAAAAAGTTCGATATGCTTCAATCCTATATCGATTCCTGTCACAAGCGCGGCATGGAGCTTCATCTCTGGATGCCTATTTTCTATGTAGGCGATGCAGGCTCCTCGAACGCGCGCTATTCCGTGGGCACTAAAAAGCCCGAATGGCTTTCTCTTTCCAACACAGGCAAGTATTCGCATCAGGTAAACGGCGAACTCGGCGCCCTTATGTTGCTCGACCCTGCAAACGAAGAGGCGTGCAACTACCTGCTCTCCACCTACAAATACATTCTCGAAAAATACGACGTAGACGGCTTCCAGCTCGACTACATCCGTTATTATGCGCGCACCGCCGAGTACGATATGGGTTATAACGAGACCGCACTCGACGCATTCGAAGCAAAATACGGCGTACGCCCGAAATACGACCAAAAGGCAAGTTATTGGAAAGATTGGGTAAACTTCCGTTGCAACTACGTCGATAGCTTCGTTCAGCGCGTAAGAAAGCTTATCGATGATGTTAACCCCGACGTGCTTCTCGGTGCAGACGTCGTTCCCGACCCGACCGACAGTATCGACAACAACTACCAAAACTACTACACTTGGCTTGAAAACAAGTGGATAGACGTTCTCTTCCCGATGTCCTACGGCTACGGCTATGAGGAAGATATTGCAGAACAGACCGAGCGTTGCGGCGAAAATTCTTTTATCGCCGTCGGCTTGGGCATATTTATGTCGGAGCTTACTCCCTACGATATGCAGATTCAGGCAAACTACAACACCTCGGTCAAGGCAGACGGCTCGGTTTACTTCGAGGCGTCGTCATATACCAACAAAAAGACGGGCGAACACCTTTTAAAGGGCGTTTACCGCAACAAGGCGATTACCCCCACCTTTGATATTCTCGAAGGCGCAAAAGCGCAGGCGGAATATATGAAGGGCAGAATAAACGATATTATCGTTCCTCTCGGCGGATTGACCGAGGATAACGGCAAGGCAGTCATTACAGCTATCGACGAATTCGTATCGACGCTCACCGCAGAAGGCTTCGATGCCGACAAATACAACGCCGTCGCAACCGCAATTTCGCAAGCGAACGGCGAAAAGGGCGTAAGCGAAAGACTCGAAGCAGACCTTAAGTCTATTGTAAAGGGCTATACCGTTACCAACAAGGAGCTCGATTTGAGCGGAGTTCCCGAAATTCCCGAAAACCCCGATTATTCCGAAAAGCCCCAAGGAAGTGAAAGTGTTGACACCAGCGAAGAAGCAAACGTTTCGGAAGGCGAAGAAAGCAAGGACGAAGCAAAGGGCGGCAACACCACCACGGTTATCATAATCGTTATCTGCGCAGTTGTTATTATCGCCTGCATCGCCGCTGTAATAGTAATATTGAAGAAAGGAAAAAAGTAAAATGCTTAAAAGAATAGTTTCCATTTTACTCGCTTCCTTGTTTGTGTTCTGCCTGATACCCTTTTCGGTATCGGCAGACACTACTGTGTCCCAAAACATAACAAAATTTAACGGGCAGCGAGGCGCCGACAATCTCGTTATATATACCCCCGCGTTCGGAAGCCATACCAACACAAACGCCTACGGCACCGAAGTGGTTGTCGAAAACGGAAGAGTTGTTTCCGTGGGCGGTAATAACAGCTCGATACCCCAAAACGGTTTCGTTGTTTCGGGGCACGGCACGATGAAGGATTGGCTCGATCAAAACGTTGTAATCGGAATGAAGGCGGAATACAATCAGTTTGCCCTTAAAATCACCTTCACCTCCGACGCGCAAACAGCCACCTACGCCGCAACCGTTGCTCGTAACAACGCGCTTGCCGCAAAGGAAATCGCGCTTGAGGGCTGTTACTTCTACGACCAAACGGCAGACAGCCGTTTAGCTGCGGCAGAAAACACCTACGCAAATATTTCTTCCCTGTCATCTTCGCAGATATCTGCGCTTACAAAGGAATACAATACTATTTCTTATCTTTACTGCGAGCGTGAGGTTGCACAGTACCGCGGCGTGTGGTTAAGACCCACCCAGCGAAGCTGGACCGAGGTCGAAACCTACGTTAAAAAATGCGCAGATGCAGGCATTAATATGATATGCATCGAAACGCTTTATTCGGGTACTCTTATCTACCCTCCGAAGAGCGGCAGCTATTTTAATCAAAACCCCATTTTCGGCGGCTTTGACGTGCTCGACGCGTTCGTTAACCTCAGCCACAAATACGGCATCGAGCTACACGTTTGGATGCCCGTCTTCTACTCGGGCTCGAAAGACAACAACTGGAAGCTCACCGTTGCATACCAAAAACCCGAATGGGTATTGGTGGACCAGAACGGCTCGAACGTCGGCTCGGACGACACTTCGGGGCTTATCTTCTTGAATCCCGCAAACGATGAAGTTCAGAACTTCCTTATCGATACCTACACCCACCTGCTTGAAAACTACAAGGTAGACGGCTTCCAGCTCGACTATATCCGTTACCGCGACCGCACGACCGTAACCGATTTCGGCTACGACCAAACCACCATCGCGAAATTCAAGCAAAAATACACAAGATATTCAAACCACAACATCACCTACAACGAAAACGCCGCTTATTGGAGCGATTGGGTGAACTTCCGCGCCGAACAGGTAGGCAACTTCGTTCAGCGTATGCGTTCGGTTATCGACGAAGTTGCGCCCAACGTCGTTCTTTCTGCCGATGTCGGCGCTTCGATAACCTCCTCTTATTGGAGCATTTATCAGGACAGCACCTATTGGTTAAAGCAGGGCTGGCTTGATATGATACACCCTATGGCATACGGCGAAGGCTATGCACCCATAATGCTTGATTTTATCTCCCACGCAGGCGATAAATGCTCCGTTATTCCCGGCTTGGGTACGTTTATGGATACCCTTTCCGAGGAAGATATGCTTATTCAAACCAAGGAAATGACGGATGTCGGCTGTCACGGTGTTGTCTACTTTGAATCGACCGCCTTTTACGGCAAAAACTGCGATGACCGTCTTGGCGAAACTATTTTTACCGAAGATACCGTCGCACCTGCGCTCGATAACGAAGAAACCGTAAAAGCGGTGCTCGAACGCATAAAGGCACGTATTGACAAGGCACTTTCCAAGGGCAAAATCTCCAGCTCGGTATGGAACGACCTTCTTTGGCAGGTAAACCAAGCACTCGAAAAGAACGAATATAATGCATATTCGGCTATCGACTCTCTCGAGGGTATCGAAACACAGCTTTCGCGCGTTTCCTCGGATATTCTTGTCGATAGAATACTTTTCGATGCTTCTGTCGCTCTCGCGGCGGCACACCGCGATTCGCCCGACCCCGAGGACGAAGTGGACAAGACTCCCATTGAGCCCGAAGTTCCCGATATCGAAACCGAGCTTCAGCTTATTATCGACAGCATAAACCGCGAACACCTCGGCGAAGATTCTACTCTTATTACAAAGCCCTCCGCGACCGCTTCCGACGATTACAACCTTGTTTACTCTCACAGTATGCTGCTCGCCCCCGTTGCAGGCAAGGCAAACACATACAAGGTTGTTGAAACCCACACAGGTACGGGAAGCGACTTCACCTTTAAGACCGCGATAACCAGTGGAATGATAGTCGCCTCCTTCCATACCGACGGAACAGGTACCGGCGTCGAACGAGTTAAACTCGCAAAAACCGTTGCTGTCGGAACAGAGCTCAAGCTCTTCGGCGTGGACGTAAAGACAGCAACCTTCACCTCTTCCGTCGCGATGCTCTATATCGGTGAAATCAACATCGTTGCAGGAAGCGGCGACGTTAACGCAGACGGCGTTATCGACCAGTACGATTACATCCTCGTTAAGCGTCACTACTTCGAAACCCGCATCCTCTCCGATGACGAATTCGCCCGCGCGGACGTTAACGGCGACGGCGTTGTTAACCAGTTCGATTACATTCTTATCGCAAGACACTATTTCGGAACTTATAAGATTAAGTAAATAGAAAAAAGAGATACGAGAGAGGGGATTTTTACAAACATCCCCTCTCTTGCTCTGTTCAAAGCTTTTTCATTTAAAAAAGCTTTGCGGGGTTGCTTTTGCAACGCAAACACGGCTATTTTTCGGGTATAATAAAAGAAAAAGGAGGCAAAAATATGAAATTTGCATTTTTCGATACAAAGCCTTACGATATACCCTCTTTTGAAAAATACGGTAATGAAAACCGAATAGAATTTAAATTTTTCGAAACCAAGCTAAACCGCGATACAGCTTCGCTCGCAGAAGGCTGTGACGGTGTTTGCGTTTTTGTTAACGATACCGTTGACGCCGAGGTTATCGACAAACTGCATTCGCTCGGCGTGAAAGCTGTCGCGCTTCGCTGTGCGGGTTATAACAACGTCGACGTAAAGCACGCATTCGGCAGACTGCATATTTTCCACGTCCCCGCTTATTCTCCCTACGCCGTTGCCGAGCATGCGATAGCGATGCTTCTTACCTCTATTCGCCGCATACACAAGGCGTATATCCGCACACGCGATTACAATTTCAGCCTTTCGGGATTAACCGGCTTCGACCTGCACGGTAAAACCGTAGGCGTTATCGGCACAGGCAGAATAGGGCGGGTGTTTACAGAGATATGCAGAGGGTTTGGAATGAAAGTGCTTGCTTACGACAAATTTCCGAATCCCGACAGCGGTTTGGAATACGTAAGTATCGAACGGCTTTTTGCCGAAAGCGATATTATCTCGCTCCATTGTCCGCTTACCGAGGAAACCCACCACCTTATCGACGAAGGCGCAATAAAGAAAATGAAAAAGGGCGTCGTTATCATTAACACCTCACGCGGGGCGCTTATCGACGCAGAAGCCCTGCTTTCCGGCATAAAATCCCGCCACATCGGAGCGGCTTGTTTGGACGTTTACGAAGAGGAATCGGATATTTTCTTCGAGGATTTCTCGGGCCATATTATGGACGACGACACGCTCGCGCGGCTCATTTCGATGCCGAACGTAATCGTAACCTCGCACCAAGCATTTTTAACCGAGGAGGCTCTTAACAACATCGCCGAAACCACGGTTAAAAACATTACCGAGTTTGCCGAAAAGGGCTATTGCGATAACGAGCTCTGCTATCGTTGCGGAAATACCGAAAGTTGCAGAAACCAACGCAAAAAATGCTTTTGAATTTTACAAATCCATAACAAAACCCGAAAAGATTTAAAATATACGGGGGGTAACATTGGAATAACGGCAGTACCATTACCGCCGTTACCCATTATAACGAAAGGAGATATTTTATGAAAAGCAAAACACTCGCGCTTATCACCGCGGCGCTTATCACCGCTGCCGCGCTTATTCTCACAGCAAGCCTTTCTCTTCTCGACTCCTCGGCTATCGATGAATCCGTAGCGGATTCCGCCGCAGTTTCGGGCAGCTTCGAGCTTGATATTCCCGAAGAAGAAGCCCCCGCGGCAGATGAAATCGTTGAAGATGAAATTGTCGAAGATGAAATCGTCGAAGATGAAATCGTCGAAGACGAAACTGTTGAAGATGCGCCCATTTACGTTCCCGAAATCGGTCCGCTCGGCAACCCCGTGTTCCCCGTAAGCCCCGAATACGACGGAAGTGAAATCGTCGAAGGTCACTCCGCGCCCAGCTATATCGATGACGTTGTCGTGGCAATCTACGAACACGCAACCGGTGAGCTTGTCGGTCAGGTAACCTTTAGAGACGATCAGATCTGGAAAGACGTCGAAGAGCTCCACCGCGGCGTTTATACGCTCGGTAACTGCGTTTACGACAACAACGATAAGGATGCTGTTCCGATCGCTATCCCCAACGGCAAATACCGCGTTGAAGTTTACGCTATCTGGTGGGCAGACGACGGCGGATGCGGCACGTTGTTCTTCGCCTACACCTACGGCACGAACGAGCTTTTGGAAATGTGGAAATGCGGCACGCTTTACTCCGGCGGTCACGAATTTATCGCATATATCGACGCGCTTATCGCCGATGAAATGGCGGCTATCGAGGCAGGCACGAACACCGTTCCCGCGCTTGAGGAAACCGTAACCTATATTTGCGGCTTCGGCGCAGAAAAGGTCAGCTTCAGCGCTTTCGAATGGACGGGCGACTTCCACAAGACCTTCGAGTCTATGCGCGGCACTCCTCGCTTCCCCTACCTCGAAACCGAGGAATAATAAAAAACGCTTGCAAAAGCAAGCTCATAACTAAAAAGAGCAAACACTTATCGTGTTTGCTCTTTTGTTGGTTTAGCCGAAATTTGAAGCCGATGCGACGATTGTACGAAGTGCAGTAACGAAACATTTGAACGGAGGCGCACAAATTTCGAGATAAAATCGGGTTTTTCGGTGAATGGCTGTAGAACTCTACTGCCCGAGCCGAAAAGCACGATAGAAAAAATCTTAATAAAATCCTTATTGTAACGATTGTATCGCACGCAGCTCCCTCGCGGGTAGAAGTTGTGAAACAATCTCAAACTCAACCGCGGGAACATAAAAAAGATTTTTTCGGTTTAGCCGAAATTTGTAGCCGTCTATTCGGCACGTTTGCCGAGCATATATGCCTGCTCTTCCTTGAACGACTTCCAATTACCTTCGGCAATCGCGTTTCGTATTTTTTCCATAAGCTTATTATAGAAATAAAGGTTATGAATAACGCAAAGACGCATTCCCAAAAGCTCGCGTGCTTTGAAAAGGTGACGGATATATGCGCGGGTATAGGTTTTGCAGACGGGGCAATCGCAATTCGGGTCGAGCGGGCGCGGGTCGAGCATATATTTTTGATTATTAAGGTTTAGAAGACCTTCGCTCGTGAAAAGGTTGCCGTGACGGGCATTACGCGAAGGCATAACGCAATCGAAAAAGTCGATGCCGCGGTCAACCGCCTCTAAAATATTAACGGGAGTGCCGACACCCATTAAATAACGCGGCTTTTCGGTGGGATAAAACGGCAAAACGGCATCCAAAATGCGGTACATTTCTTCTGCGCTTTCGCCTACCGCAAGACCGCCGACAGCATAACCGGGAAGGTCGAGCTGAGTAATTTCCTTGATATGTCGAATGCGAATATCTTCGTAAACACCACCCTGACCGATACCGAAAAGCATTTGCTGTTTATTTATCGTTTCGGGAAGCGAGTTAAGACGGTCGAGTTCTTCCTTGCATCGGTAAAGCCAGCGCGTTGTGCGGTCGACCGATTGCGAGATATATTTATGCGTTGCAACCGACGAGGGACATTCATCGAACGCCATGGCGATAGTCGAAGCGAGTTTCGATTGAATTTGCATGCTCACCTCGGGCGACATAAATATCTTCGCGCCGTCCATGTGCGATTGGAAGGTAACGCCCTCTTCTTTTATATTGCGGAGCGTTGCGAGCGAAAATACCTGAAATCCGCCGCTGTCGGTAAGGACCGGCTTATCCCAATTAAAAAATTTGTGTATACCGCCCATCTGATAAACCACGTCTTCGCCGGGGCGAACGTGCAGATGGTAGGTGTTCGAAAGCTCGACCTGACAGCCGATGTGCTTTAGATCGCCGGTCGAAATACCGCCCTTTATCGCCGCGCTTGTGCCGACGTTCATAAAAACGGGTGTCTGTATATCGCCGTGAACGGTTTTGAATGTGCCCGTGCGTGCCGTGCCGCAGGTTTTGTGTAGTGTAAAGCTCATAGATCTACCTATCGAAATATTTTTCTATTTCCCGCTTGGGAAGCTTTTTTATAAAGGGTCTGCCGTGGGGGCAGTAACGCAGGCTCGGGTTTTCGGCAAGCATACGCACAACGTTTTCGTCGTCCTCGGGACGGTTTTTTACCCTCGCCTTAAGCGCCGCCTTACAGGCAACGGTATAAAGCGCTCTGTCGCACCGTTCGGCAAACGAAAGTCCGTTTCCGTCGGCAAGCGTGCGGGCAAAATCCTCTAAAATAGAATTCAAGTTCTTAAGATTGCCGAGTGTTGCAGGCACCGTGCGAACAATAACCGCGCCCTCGCCGAAATCTTCGATTTTAAAGCCCTTTTCTTCTAAAAATTCCGAATTTTCAAGCAATATCGCCGCCTGCTCTCTGCCTAACGTTACGGGTACGCCGGCAAGAAGCTCCTGAACGTTAAGCTCTTTGTTTTTTGCAAGCTTTTCGTAAAGCACACGCTCGTGCGCAGCGTGCTTATCGATTATAAGTATATTTTCTTCGGTCTCGACGAAAATATAGGAATCGTAAGCCTGACCTATCATACGCCACGCGGGAGTTTCGGGCACAATAAGCGTCGGCTGTTCGGCAATTTCTTCCTGCTTTTCGACTATCGACACGCTGTCGCTGAAGGTGAATTCGCCTTGCGAATCGAAAAGGTCGTCCTCGCCTATATCGGCACGGAAGGCAGATGTTTTCGTTTCGGACTTTACGGGAGGGGCTGGCGGGAAAAATTCCACCTCTTTTATTGTAACCCTTTTTGGGATTTCGGTGCTTACGCTTTCCGAAACAAAGGGGTCGTCTTCTTTTTCAAGAATCGGAAGAATCGGCTTTATAGCAACCTTTTTTTCTTCTTCCTTAATATTTTCGCCCAAAAGCTTTTCTTCGGGCTCGGCTTCAAGCGCGTTCTTTACTGCGTAATATACCGCACGGAAAACGTCGCGCTCGGAGGCAAACTTAATTTCGGTCTTCGCGGGGTGAACGTTAACGTCGGTCAGCTCGGGCATAAGGCTTACAAAAAGCACACAGCCGGGGAACTTTCCGCGCGGAATAAACGAACGGAAGGCCTCCTCAAGCGCCGCTTGAACGGTTTTGCTCTTTACGTAGCGCCCGTTTACAAACATTGTTTGCATCGCGCGCGACCCACGCACCGCATCGGGCGTGGTAATATAACCGTTCACCGAAACGCCGAGCAGCTCGTATTCGACCTTTATAAGCGATTTTGCAAATTCACGGCCGAACACCGAATATATCGCGGGGTAAAGCTCGCCGTCGCCCGCTGTTTGGAATTTGCGTTCGCCGTCGGAAATAACGGTAAAGGAAATTTCGGGGTGCGAAAGCGCCAACCTTTCCGCCGCCGCAACGCAGGACGCCGCTTCTGTGCCGTCCTTTTTCAAAAACTTCTGGCGCGCGGGGGTGTTATAAAATATGTCGCGCATCGAAACTGTCGTACCGTCGGGACAGCCGATATCCTCCATAACAATTCCGTTTTCATCGGAGGTAAGGCGTGTGCCGATATCCTCGCTTCTGTGCTTGGTGATTATTTCCAAGCGCGAAACTGCGCCGATAGCCGCCAATGCCTCGCCGCGGAAACCGAGCGAGCGAATGCCGTTTATATCATCACCGCATTCTATCTTGCTCGTCGCGTGGCGAAGCAGAGCCTTCGGGATATCCTCCCGCAGGAATCCGCTTCCGTCGTCGGTCACACGCAGAAGGAGTCTGCCGCCGTTACGTATTTCGAGCGTTATGTTTTTTGACTTCGCGTCTATTGAATTTTCAAGCAATTCCTTTGCGGCGGAGGAAGGTCTTTCCACCACCTCGCCCGCGGCGATAAGATTCGCCGTTTGGGCGTCTAAAACGTTGATAATTCCCAATTAGTCAAGCTCCTTTTTAAGCTCATAAAGAAGCGTAATCGCTTCGTAAGGGGTCAATGTATTAATATCCACCGACCTTATTCTTTCTAAAACGCGCGCTTCGTTCAATGCCTCGAAGCTTATATTGTCCTCTTCCGCCTTTGCCTTAACCGTAGGACGCGCGCCGGTTTCGGTAAGGGTTTGCAATACCTGCTTCGCGCGGTTTACCACCGCCTCGGGCACACCTGCGAGATGCGCAACCTCGATACCGTAGCTGTCGTCCGCCGCGCCCTTTATTATCTTGCGCAGGAACACAACGTCGTTTCCGCGCTTCTTTGCGGCGATGTTATAGTTAACAACGCCGTCGGTTTCGCCCTCGAGCGCGGTAAGCTCGTGGTAATGGGTCGCAAAAAGCGTTTTCGCGCCTATTTTTTTCGCGGTGTATTCAACAACCGCACGTGCGATGCTCATACCGTCGTAGGTGCTGGTGCCTCTGCCGATTTCATCGTAAATAATAAGGCTTTGCTTGGTTGCGTTTTTAAGAATATCGGCAACCTCGTTCATTTCGAGCATAAAGGTTGAATTGCCGCTTGCAAGGTCGTCCGATGCGCCGACGCGGGTAAATACGCGGTCGACAATGCCGACTCTCGCCTCGCTCGCGGGGACAAAGCAACCTGCCTGCGCAAGTATAACGCAAAGCGCAACTTGACGCATATATGTCGATTTACCCGCCATATTCGGACCGGTAATAAGCATTAAGCGGTTTGCGCCGCAATCGAGCTGGCAATCGTTGGGGACAAAGTAATTTCCGTCCAAAAACCGTTCAACAACGGGGTGACGGCAGTTTTTAAGAACTATTTTGTCCGAGCGGTCTATTTCGGGGCAAACGTAGCCCTGCTCACGCGCGATTTCGGCGTTCGAGCAATAAACGTCAAGCTCGGAAATTGCGTTCGCCGCCATTTTTATGCGGTCGAGCGCCTTTAAAACAAACTCACGCAGAGATACGAACAGCTCGTATTCAAGCGCATAAAGCCTGTCGCGCGCGCCGATAACGCGGCTTTCGGTTTCCTTTAATTCGGGAGTAACAAAGCGTTCGCCGTTCGTTAGGGTCTGACGGCGTATGTAGGTATCGGGCACCTGCGAAAGGTTTGCCTTCGAAACCTCGATATAATAACCGAAAACGCGGTTATAACCGACCTTTAAGGTCTTTATTCCTGTTCTTTCGCGCTCGTATTCCTCGATTTTTGCTATCCACGCCTTGCCGTTGGTAACCATTTCGTAAAGCTCGTCCACGGCGGCGTTACAGCCGCGGCGGATAATTCCGCCCTCTTTTAAAACGGCGGCGGGCTCTTCGGCGATAGTGTTTTCTATCGCGTCGGCAACCTCGTCAAGCGGGTCTATTTCGCTGTTAATGCGCTTAAGCGAGCTTGTGCGCGCGTTTGCGATAAGCTCCTTTATCTGCGGGAAGAGCTTTATTGTTTTTTCGAGCGATTTCAAATCGCGCGCGTTCGCCGTGCCGTAAACAAGGCGGGTGGTAAGGCGTTCTATATCGGTAATATTTTTTAAAAGTTCGCGTATTTCCTCGCGCAGGACACCGTCGGAATAAAGCTCGCGCACCGCTTCGAGCCTTGCGCGTATTGCGTTTTCGTTAACAAGCGGCTTTTCCAAATGACGGCGCAAAAGTCTTGCGCCCGCGCTTGTGCGTGTACGGTCGATTGCCCACAAAAGCGAGCCTTTGCGTTGTTTTTGGCGCATCGATTCGGCAATTTCCAAATTCCTGCGCGATGCGCTGTCTATTCCCATAAATTCATCGCAGGAATAGAAATTTATTTTTTGCAGATAAGAAAGGTCTATTTTCTGTGTTCGCTTTATGTATGCAAGCAGACCGCCGACAGCGCGCAATGCGTAATCGCTGTTGCTTGCGGGGGGCGCTTTGTATATCTCTTTTATAGCGTCAACCGCAGCGGTAAGCGCAAAATCAAGCGTTTCGCCGTTCGAAACCAGCGTGTTAAAGCGCGCGGTAAAGAGCCCGCTTGTCATTTGCGGGTAATCCTCGGGCACGATAAGCTCGCTCGGGTTAAAAGCCGCCGCTTCCGAAACGATTCTTGCGGGAAGATTTTCGCCCAAAAGCTCGGTCGCGCTTATTTCGCCTGTCGAAACGTCGGCAAAGGCAATACCGCAACCGAAATCGTCGCAAACCGAGGCGCAGATATAGTTGTTCTTCTTTTCGTCGAGATAACCGCCCTCGGTAACCGTGCCGGGGGTGATAATACGAACAACGTCGCGCTTTACCAATCCCTTTGCCGTTGCGGGGTCTTCCATCTGCTCGCAGATAGCCACACGGTACCCGCGCGAAACGAGCTTTGCAATATACCCTTCGACTGCGTGGTGCGGCACACCGCACATCGGGGCGCGCTCTTCAAGGCCGCAGTCCTTGCCGGTGAGCACCAAATCGAGCTCGCGCGAGGCAATTTTTGCGTCCTCGAAAAACATTTCATAGAAGTCGCCGATACGGCACATCAGAATACATTCGGGATGCTCCTGCTTGACTTCTAAATATTGCTTCATAAGCGGCGAAAGAGCCATAGAAAACACCTCCGGTGTTTTGAAGTAATAGGTAATAGTGAAAAGTGAAGAAGTGCGGTAGGCTTTTCGCGAACGAAAAGCCATTATTCTCCAAAATGCGACAGCATTTTTACAATAATTCCATAAAAATCCGCGACACGCGCCTTATGCCCCAAAAGGCTAAAGCCTTTCGGGGACCCCATGGATTTTTATACCTTAGAGCTTCGCAACCTCAGACAAGCCGCAGGCGCGCACGAGGTTTATGCGAATGCACGAAGCTCACAAAACCGAGGAAAAACAAGCGTTTTTCCTCGAACGCGATGCGCACCATTGATTGCAGAACAGATGCAGAACGGACAAACGAAACCCGAAGCTGTAGAAACCTACTGCGAACGATGCTTTCGTGTAAGATTGACCGTTATACGATAGCGTTTTGCCCTCACTGATTGGAGAGTGGTGGAATTTTGTGCGAAAGCAAGCGCCGCTGTAGAAACCTACTGCAAGCGAAGCTTTTGTGCGAGATTGACCGTTATGCACTTCATTGATTGCAGAACAGATGCAGAACGGACAAACAAAACCCGAAGCTGTAGAAATCTACTGCGAGCGGTTTTGTTTGTTCGTAGCACGGACGCCGTGCGTTCTGCGCTGTTATGCAATTAATGACAGCCGCCGCAGGTAGAGCAGTCGTGAGTACAATTAGCTGCTTCGGGCTCGATGGTGAAACGAACTGCGTCGTTGATTGCGTTTACTACCAAGGAAAGAGAAGATTCAGCTTCGCGCATTGCGGCGAGGGTCTTGCTTTCGGTGATGATGTCGTAAACCTCGCGGAGGCGCGCGGAAATGCTTTCGATAAGAGTGTTATCGCGTTCTGCTTCGGGCTTTCTGCCTTCCTGTTCGAGAAGAGCCGCCTGAACGTTGTATTCGTTGATAAGCTTGTTAAGCTCTTCGTCTGCGTCGTAAGCTTCCTTTGCGGCGTTGTATGCCTTTAATTCCTCGCTTGCCGCGAGTGCTTCCTTAAGGGTTTCGATTGCTTTGATCATTACTTCGTTCATTGTTTTTATTTCCTTTCGGTTTATATTACTTTATTTATATTATTTATTATCTTTTATGAAGGTGCCGCAAAATGCGAGTACGATTCCGAGAAACGGAAAGCCGTAGCCCAATATTTCGAACAGTTCACCATCGGGCTGCAAACCGAATGCTACTGCGGCGAGCGCCGTGAATCCGAACAATATACACGCTATTCCGAGTAAAATAATCTTCATAATAAAATCCTCACTTTATTTTTCCGCCGAGCGCGTATGCGCCCGCGATTTCTATTTCGACATCGACAAACTGCCCTGCGGGAACTTCTTTATCGAAGGTGACTATCTTATTTTGCGTGCTTCTGCCTGCGGGTATTCCGTTTTTGTTCAACCCGTCGGAAAGCACGCGAAGGGTACGCCCGATAAATTTATCGTTAAGGCCCTGCGCGATTTCGTTTTCCATATCCGAAAGCGCCTTAAAGCGCGCGTTCGAGATTTCTTTGGGTATCTGCCCTTCCATTTTCGCGGCGACGGTACCGACACGCGGCGAATAGATGAAGGTGTATATCATATCAAACCCGACCTGCTTTACAAGCGACATCGTTTCCGCAAAATCCTCTTCGGTTTCGGTCGGAAAGCCGCATATAATATCGGTGGTAAGGCTGATTTCGGGTATTTTTTCCTTTATTTCAAATGCCTTTTCCAAATATTGCTCGCGAGTGTATTTGCGGTTCATCAGCTTAAGCACTCTTGTAGAGCCCGACTGCACGGGAAGGTGAAAATGCTTTGCAACTCGCTCGTTATCGCGTATAACCTCGATAAGCTCGCGCGATGCATCCTTGGGATGGCTTGTCATAAAACGCACACGGTATTCGCCGCCGAACGACGCGCAATCGTTAAGAAGTGTTGCAAAATCACAACCGCCGCTGTAGGAATTGACGTTCTGACCAAGCAGGGTTATATCCTTATATCCCCTATCAACAAGGCTTTTTACCTCGGTTAAAACATCCTCTTTCCTGCGCGAACGCTCGTGCCCCCTTGCAAAAGGTACCACGCAGTAGGTGCAGAAATTGTTACAGCCGTACATTACAGGCACCCACGCCTTGTATGTATTTTCGCGCAATACCGGCATTCCCTCGCTTATAACGCCGAATTCATCGTGCGGTTTATCGGTTATGAATTCAAAACGCTTTTTCGAAGCAAACGCCGTCTTTATGATTTCGGGAAGCTTGTGGTGCATATCGGTACCGAAGACAAAATCGACGTAGGGGTAGCTTTTATATATCTGCTCTCTTCGGTGGGATTGCTGTGCCATACAGCCGCAAAGACCGATTTTAATGCTGCGGTCGCGCTCTTTTCTGCCCTTAAATTGCCCTGCTTCGGAAAGCGCACGTATTTCGGCGTGTTCGCGAATGGCGCAGGTGTTTATAATTATCATCTGTGCATCGTCGGGGTTATCGGTAATTTCATAACCGCAAAGCTTCAAAGCCCCCATAATACGTTCGCCGTCGTTTTCGTTTTGCTGACAGCCAAAGGTTATGACGCACGCCTTTTTGCCTTTTGTTTCGGAGTGAAGCGAGTATGCTATTTCGTATTGACGTTCTATTTCGCTTTGCGGAATAAAAATATTGTTCATCAGAATGCAGTTCCCACACAAATAAAGATTTCTTTTAAATGCTCGTTTTCTTCGTATTTTTCTATAACCACCTTGCCCTTTGAAGCGGTGGAATGGATTATTTCGCCGTTGCCGATATACATTGCGATATGACCCTTGAAGAAGATAAGGTCGCCCTTTTTCGCTTCCACGAGTGGTATTTCGCGCAGGTTATCGTTTTTTTCAAAATCGGCATCGCGCCAGATATTTATACCGTTAAAGCGGTAGGCATTAAAGCAAAGCCCCGAGCAATCCACACCGTGGTGGGTCCTGCCGCCCCAACGGTATTGCACACCGAGATATTCCTTTGCCGTCGCGACAAGTGCTTCGCGCAGTTCTTCCTCGCTTTGCTTTTTTATACTCCCAAGCGGCGAAATATGATTTTTGTGAATATAGTAAATTCGCTTGCTCGGAAGAACGGCAAAGCCGTAGCGGTCCTCCTTGTGCGAAAAGCCGACATCCACCCTTGCGCCGCGCGGAAGCGTTATGGGCGCTTGGAAATAGTTCTTACCCTCGAAAAGCAGATCGGCAAACGGAGTAACAACGATATGGTTTGCATCGTGAAGTTTTTCGAAAAGATTACTTTTTATCGTCCAGCCGATATAGCCGTATTCGGTCTTTACCTTGTAAAAACCGCCAATTTCATCAATAATTTCGGCTTCTTCGCCGTAAAGCATTTCATCTACCTGCTCCGCCATAAGCTCGGGAGCCGAATAAAGAACAGCAAAAGGAACACAAACTACCATAATTACCAGCCTTTATAACAAATTTTTGGTGCGTATATGAAAAAGTTTATAAGAAAAAATATATAAAAAGGAGTGATTTTTTTGAAACTTTTAAAATTTTTGACCGCCGTTTTGCTTACTCTTGCTTTTTTATCGGGCAGTGCAAATGCAAGCACCGATACCGAGCGGATAAATTGGTTTTATAAAACCCGCGGTGAAAACGAACGCCCCGATATTTTGGGCGGAAATATGCCGAAAGGAATAGAAAATTCGCTTTATATCGGCAACGAGGGCGACAAGACGGTTTACCTTACCTTCGATGCGGGCTATTCGAACGAAAACGTCGAAAGCATACTCGATACCCTAAAGGAGAAAAATATTAAAGCCGCGTTCTTTATTTTGCCCGGAATCATTAAAAACAGTCCCGAAACGGTAAAACGTATGGCAGACGAGGGACATTTGGTCTGCAACCACACGACAAGCCACGGCGATATGTCGAAAATAAACGATATCGAGCAATTCAAGCGCGAGCTGTCCGGTGTGGAGGAGAAATACTTTGAGCTTACGGGCAAGCAGATGGAAAAATACTTCCGTCCGCCCGAGGGCGCCTTTTCCGAAAAAACGCTTGCCTTCTGCGAAACGCTCGGCTATACACCCGTTTTTTGGTCGTTTGCTTATGCCGATTGGGATAACGCCAAGCAAATGCCGCCCGAAAAGGCAAAAGCCAAGGTGCTTTCGCAAATCCACGACGGCGCGGTGCTTCTTTTGCACCCGACAAGCCAAACCAACGCTTTGATACTTTGCGATATTATAACCGAGCTTACCGATAAGGGCTATTCCTTCGGCACGCTCGACGAGCTTTCCGAAAAGCTCGAATCTTCAAATTGATATTCATTATATTATACTCTAAAAAACGCGATAAATCAATAGAAAAAAGGAAGGTTTGTAACACCTTCCTTTTATTTTTGTTTCATTTCTTCCGCAATTTTTATCCTTTGTGCTGTTTTTAGATAATACAAGGCATAGAACAGACAAAAGCCGAGATAAAGCACGGCAAACACGCAAATAAGCGCAAACGGAAAATAAAAGCGCGTATCGTCCCCGTCTGCCACCGCAATGAAGTGAAACGCCAGCACCGTCAAAAACGACCCCAAAATACCGAATATGCTTGAAAGCGAGTAGATTATAAGACTTTCCACGAGCGTCATTTTCCTTATATCGCTTTGCGACATACCCGCCGATTTAAGCAAGGCAAGCGTGCGCGCACGGCTTTTTATATTTGCAACCGCCGACATTGCGGCGCAGATAAGCGATATTACCGTAAGCGATATCCCCATCCACACAGCGGTGAGCGCAAGCGGGTCGGCTTTTAAGGGGTTGAACTCGCCGTTCGACCAAGAACGCATCATAAAAGCCGAATAAAGTGTAACCACAAGCACACTGCACAGCGAAAGCGAAAGCGATACCGCGCGTATTCGCGGAGCGTAATTAATATAGCTTGCCGCCGAAAGCCTGCCGATATATCCGAATTTCCTTTTGCAAATACGCTCGATAATTCCCTCTCGTTCGCTTATATTTATTCGCTCTGTTCCCTTTGACGATTCGACAGGAGAGGTTTTATAAGCCCTCAGCATCGGCGTTACCGTTGCCGAAAGCACGGCAAAAAGGCAAACCGCAACCGTTAAAATCGCGGCAGATGCAGAGGAATTGAACTCAATATGCCTTATTGCCATATCGGTACCGTAATATTTGCCGTAAAGATCAGATAGGTATATTTGCATTTGGGAATCGTAAAAAGAAACGTAAAATTCCGCAAAGCCTCTGCCGAGAAAAAAACCTAAAGCCGTGCCGATAACACCGTAAAACAGATTTTCGATAAGCAGAGTAAGCGAAGCTTTAAAACGAGTCATACCGAGCGAAATAAGCAAGCCGAGCGTTTTTGTTCTTTCGCCGAGATTTACGGTGAACACCGAGCGTATTATGAAGACCGCAAGCAAAGAAACGAGCAATACGAGAAACACAAACACTTTTCTTGATTGTGCATCGTCTGCGGTGAACGCCGAAAAGAAGAAGCCGCAGCAGGCAGATATTACACACGCGGCAAGCGTTATGCACACAATGCTTACGGCGGCATATAGTTTTCTGCTTTTTGTATTTGCCAAAACAAGCCTGAACAAAAGCATATTTTCACCTATTTTATCGCGGAAGCAATATTTATTTTGCGCACCTTTGCAGTCGCATAAAGCGCGAACACCACACAAAAAATCGCGTCTATGCCGACAAAAACAAACCATTCACGCCACGGGAAATGAAACCATTGCACCGTGTTTGAGGTCCAGAGGAACAAATACTGCCCCAACACCGAAAGATACGACCCGACAAGCCCGAATACAACTGCGTGGGCGAATATAAATATCCCCTCGCAAAGCATAAGCTTTAGCATATCGTCGTTCGACATACCCATCGACTTCAATATCGCAAACTCGCGTTTTCTGCCGTTTATATTTACCGCCATACTGCCCATTGCACCCAAAAGAGCGATCAGAGTAAGTATAAAGCCTATCGATATTGCGCTGGTAAAGCGCGGGTCGTCGTAGGCGTTAAATATTCCGTCCTCCCAAAAGCCCCACATAAACAGCGAATAGACGCTCACGAATATTATCTGCGAGCAGGGCAAGGTGAAGGAAACGGCGCGGTAGCGCGGTGCGTTGTTATCGAAATTCTGCCCCGCAAGCCTGCCGATACGCCCGAAAAATTTACACATTATCTTTTCGAAAATCCCCTCGGTAAGCGAAACGTTTATGCTCACGTCGGCTTTAAGCGAATTTATTACCGAAAGCCGCGATAAACGCATTATCGGTTTATACGCCGCAAAGAAGGTTACCGCAACAGCCAACAAAAACGCCGTAAACGGCACGCTGAGCGGCACGTTATATTCGTAAAACGGAGCGCCCGAATAATCTATTTTATAATGAGTAAGATAATATTCGATCATTCCCCTGTTCATATAATCCACGTGGAAAACCGAAATCATTCTTCCGATAACCGTACCGACCGCGCCGCCGATAACAGCGTAAACCGCCGTTTCGACAGCGATCATTTTCGCCTTTCCGCCGTTTGTCATTCCGACCGTCGAAAAAAGTCCCAAAACGTTCACCCGCTCGCCGAAGGTTATGGCGAACACCGAGCGTATAAGCACGACCGAGGCTATAGCTACCGCAAACACGAGCGTTAAAAATGTCATCTTATCGGTGAAATAGGTACTGCTTTTTTCGTCCAGATCGCTTATCATCGTCGAAGCAAAGCAGCATATTACCGAAAGCAGAGCCGAGGAAAGCATTATTCCCGAAAGCGTCATGATCGCTCTCGAGGGTGATTTTTTTATGCCCGCAAAAACGAGCCTTAACGTCAACATCCTTCCACCCTCTCGTCCGAAACTATTAATCCGTCCTCTATGCGTACTATTCTGTCGGTCTGGTTTGCGACATTCATATCGTGGGTGACTATTATGATCGTTTGTCTGTATTTTTCGTTCGCACGGCGGAAGAGCGACATTATCTCCTCGGTATTTTTCGAATCGAGGTTGCCCGTCGGCTCGTCGGCAAGCAGTATCGACGGCTGTGTGTATATCGCTCTTGCAATAGCAACGCGCTGCTGCTGGCCGCCCGACAGGTAGGGCGGATAATGAAATTCCTTTTCGAAAATGCCGAGCGTTTTCATCGTTTTAACCAAGCGCTCCTCCTCGACCTCTTTGCCGTCGAGCTCGCTCGGAAGCGTTATGTTGTCGCGCACGTTCAGCATCGGGATAAGGTTATACGCCTGATAAATAAGCGAAACCGTCCTTCTGCGGTAAAGCGCAAGCTCGCGCTCGCTCATTTCGTGCACGTTCTGTCCGTTTACGCAGACAGTTCCCGCCGTGGGCGTATCTACCCCGCCGATAATATGCAAAAGAGTCGACTTGCCGCTGCCCGACGTACCGACGACAGATATAAATTCGCCCTCTTCAACCTCAAGCGAGATTCCGTTTAACGCGTTTACCTCGCTTTCATATCTTCCATAGGTTTTGTAAAGCTCTTTTATCGATAAAATGCTCATAAAAATACCTCCCGTGCTTTCTGATACAAGTCTAACACAAAGCAGAGAGGTATGGCAAGAAAATTGCTCAAATCTTAACGAAATCTTTACGCTTGTTAATTTTTCTTTACTTTTTCTTAACGGTTTATCCGCCTTTTGCATATTCACGTATTTTATCTATCGCGCTTTTTTCAAGCCGCGAAACGTAAGAGCGCGAAATGCCGAGCATCTTTGCTACGTCGCGCTGGGCGTAATGCCTTCCGCTTTTGTTTAGTCCGTAGCGAAGCGCCATTATCTTTCTTTCGCGGTCGGTAAGCACGGTCTTTATCGCTTTGACTATCTTTTCGAGCTTTATTTTGCGATCTATCGAATCGACAATATCGTCGGGGGCGGCGATTATTTCGAGATAGGTAAGCGGGTTGCCGTCCTTATCGATATCCACGGGGTCGTTTATCGAGCTGACGCCCGAATGCTTCTTTTGCGCGCGGAAATACATAAGTATTTCGTTTTGCAGGCACTTCCCCGCATAAGTTGCAAAGCGCGCACCCTTTTCGTAGTTAAAGCTGTCTATCGCCTTTATAAGTCCCACCGTGCCGACCGAAATAAGGTCGTCCTGATCGGGTGCGGTGGTGTAATATTTTTTCACGATATGCGCGACAAGGCGCAAATTGTGCTCGATAAGCTTGTTGCGCGCTATCGGGTCGCCGTTGCGAGTGCGTCTGAACAGCTCGCGTTCCTCCTCCTTCGAAAGCGGCGGCGGGAAGGAATGGGTGTCCGACGTGCGCAAAAGCAGGCAAAAGCATTTCGAAACCATATTCAGTAAAAACTGTATCAAGATTATCACCTCCCAAAAAGATATGCGCCTTGCCGAGTAAATATTTATTCAAAACTATGGAAAAATCGATTTTATAATGCTATAATGATTAAAAACATATATGCGAGGTCATTTATGGAACAATGGCATAAGGAGATAATCGCTTATCAGATCTACCCGAAGAGCTTTATGGACACCAACGGCGACGGCATCGGCGACATTAAGGGCATTATAAGCAAGCTCGATTATTTAAAAGAGCTCGGCATTAATACGGTATGGCTTTCGCCATGCTACCCTTCCCCCGGTGACGATAACGGATACGATATTTCGGATTACCGCGGAATCGCGCCCGAATACGGCACGCTCGAGGAATTCAAGGAAATGCTCGAAGATATGCATTCCCGCGGGATAAGGCTTTTAATGGACCTTGTTGTAAACCACACCTCGGACGAGCACGAATGGTTTGTCGAAGCCCGCAAGAGCCGCGACAACCCTTACCGTGATTATTATATCTGGCGCGACCCTGTCGACGGTCACGAGCCTAACGAATGGGTTGCCGCCTTCGGCGGTAGCGCGTGGGAATACGACGAAGCGACGGGTCAATATTACCTGCACCTTTTCTCGAAAAAACAGCCCGACCTTAACTGGGAAAACCCAAAAGTACGCCAAGAAATTGCCGATATGATAAACTATTGGCTCGATATGGGCGTGGACGGCTTCCGTTGTGACGTTATAAACAATATTTCAAAGGACTTCGCTCGTCCCTATGCGGGCGGCAACGGCCCAAGACTGCACGAGTTTTTGCACGAGCTCCACATAAACGCGCTCGAGCCTCACAATGCGTTCACCGTCGGTGAAACCTGGGGGCTCACCCCCGCGCAGGCGCTCGACCTAACGGGCGAATCCCGCGGCGAGCTTACCACGACCTTCCAGTTCGAGCATCTTTTGCTCGGCAGAGTAAACGGCGATAAGTTCGACCCCGAGCCCGTCGACAGAAAAGCGTTCGTCGATATTCTCGCAAAATGGGAATACGGCTTGAAGGACGACAGTTACCCCGTGCTCGTTATGGAAAATCACGACCAGCCGCGTGCGCTTTCCCGCTTCGGCGACAGAGAAAAATACCCCTTTGAAAGCGCAACCATGCTCGCGATGCTGCTTTACGGTATGCGCGGAATTCCCTTTATTTATCAGGGACAGGAATTGGGGCTTCACGACCCGACCTTTAATTCGCTTGACGAATACCGCGATATAGAAACGATTAACGCCTATAACGAGCTTAAAGCATCGGGAAAATTCACCGAAAACGAATTGATTGCGAAAATGCAATTCGGCTCGCGCGATTGCGGACGCACCCCTATTCCTTGGACAACCGAAGAAAACGGCGGCTTTACAAGCGGCACGCCTTGGATAAAAACCCAAATCGACAAGGGTTTTACCGTAAAAGAGCAGGAACACGACAAAAAATCGGTGCTCAATTTCTACCGCAGGCTCCTTTCGCTCCGCAAAACCGTTCCCGCGCTTGCCGACGGCGAATTCGAACTGCTTCTTAACGAAAATAACACAAGCGTTTATACCCGTACCCTGAACGGCGAAACGGTTTACATCGTTTCCCGCTTCGACGAAACAGAATGCCCGATGCCCGATTGCGTTCCCGCCGACGCACGAGTCATACTCAATAACTACGAAACCGTTGGCAATATCTTAAAGCCCTATCAGTCTGTTTGGTTTAGGAAGTAAATACACAAAAACGGCACCTTCCGCGAGGAAGATGCCGTTTGTTTTTTGTTATACGGTATGCGTCGTCGTTCAGACGCCGTTTGTTTTTTTGTGTAAGGCAGCGCTCAGGCAGGATGAACGGATGCAGACCGCGACAACGGAGATACGGCTGTAGCAACCTACCGCCTTTATCGACGTTGGTGCAATATGCGCCGTGCAGACGCCGTTAAAGCACGAAGTGTGCGCCTTTTTCGATCATTATACCGCGAACTTCTGCGCCGTCGACTTCCTTGGGGAGAAGGTTACGGTCGAGCGCGAGGGCTGCGCCGATGCCTGCCGCTTCGCCCGATGCACGAACAGAATGCTGAACGCGGAGCGAGCTCTGTGCAAGGAATTCCGCGCCGAGGCAACGGCCGGTAATGTAAAGGTTATCGATCCCCTTGACAACGAGCGAACGGTAAGGAATTTCGTACCAAGGCTTGCCGTCGTCGACGGGAGCGAGGTTGGCTTCGCATTTAAGCTGTTTGCCGTGAATATCGACGGGGTAGTTCGATTGGCAGAACATATCGTCGAACTTTATGCGGCGAAGAAGGTCTGCGGCTGTCAGCACGTATTCGGTTTCGATATTGCGGCTTTCGCGAATGCCGACCTGCGACGCGATTTCGGCAATATACGCCTTTTCGAAGCCCTTCATATACTTTTTATAGAACTGAAGCTGACGGAGTATGCGCTGTTTACCGCGAATCTGGGTTTTGGTAAGATGTTCGGGGTTTGTACCGTCGACATCATCGAAAAATTCGGGGTTGTTAAATGCGATTGCATTTTCTCTGCCCGCAACGGCAAAGCCCTGCCAATAGTTTTTGTCGTCTTCTTCGAGGTCGCCGTTTTTGATAGCCTCGTTGAAAATTTCCGCAAAGGTCCAGTGGTCGCCCGCACAGCAGGCAACGTAAACGGTTTTGCCGTCGAAGCTTGCGCCCGAATTCTTGCCGGTCTTTTCGATAGTTTCTCTTATAAATTCGCCGAACGCCTGAGTATCGACATTCGCAACGAGATAGCGAAGCGAAATAGGCTGATTCTTGCCGGTTTCGGGGTTACCCTTGGTATAGCCCGCACCCGCGCGCACGCAAACGTCGCCGTCACCCGTGCCGTCGATGAATATTTTACCCTTAATAAGTCCCAAGCCGTTTTTGTTTGCAACGACGATCGCTTCGAGCTTTCCGTCATTCATAACCGTTTCGGCAATAAAGGTGTGAAGCAGAATTCTTACACCCGCTTCGTCGCACATGGTTTCGAGCACCGATTTAAGCACAAGCGGGTCGAAGTTTGCGCCGTTGTTGTATTGCGCGCCGAACTCGGTAAGCTTATCACGCACGATGTTCGAAATATAAGAGCATTGGGGGTTTTCGGGAATATGGGTGTGCATTATCGGAAGAACAAGACCGTTGGTGGCAGTGCCGCCGAGCGAGCCAAACTGCTCAACGATAAGTACGTCCTTGCCCATATCTGCTGCCGCCTTTGCGGCAAATGCGCCTGCCGTACCGCCGCCGCAAACTACAATATCGGCTTCGGCAAATACGGGAAGTTTGGAATAGTCCATTTTGTTTCTCCTTTTTTTGCTTCACAGCGTTTTAGTTGTTTATCATCGCGAGGAATTCCTCCTCGTTTATAACGGGTATGCCAAGAGAAATTGCTTTGGTCAGCTTACTGCCCGCGTCTGTTCCGCAAAGCACAAAGCTTGTTTTTTTCGAAACCGAGCCGCTTGCGCTTCCGCCGTGCAGACGTATAAGCGCCTCTGCCTCCTGACGTTTAAGCGTGGGAAGCGTGCCGGTAACGACTATCGTTTTGCCCTCGAGCGAATTGCCCAAGGGTTTTTCCTTGCTTTCGCCCGAAACGCCCGCGGCAAGTAAACGCGCAACAAGATTTTTTACGTGTTCGCCGCTGAAGAAGCGCACCACCGATTCGGCGGATTCGGCACCGATATCGTCGACAGTGCAAAGCTCCTCGACGCTTGCGTTCATAACCGAATGAATATCGCCGAAGCGCGAAGCAAGCGATTGCGCCGCTTTTTCGCCGATATGGCGTATGCCGAGCCCGCAAAGCAGGCGTTCGAGCCCTGCTTGCTTGCTTTTTTCGATCGCATCGATAATATTCTGCGCGCTTTTATCGCCCATACGGTCAAGTGAGGCGATATCCTCTTTTTTCAGATAATAAAGGTCTGCCGCGCTTTTTATAAGACCGTTTGCTATAAACTGTTCTACCACACTTTCACCCAGATTGTCAATATTCATTGCAGAACGCGATACAAAATGTATTATACTTCTGCTTAACTGTGCGGGACAATCGGGATTTATGCAACGAATTGCGACCTCGCCGTTTTCACGCAGGACCTTTTCGCCGCAGGAGGGGCAAGCGTTCGGCATTTCGAACGGCAAAGCGTTCGGGTTGCGTTTTTCGCTTACCACCGAGATTATTTCGGGGATAATATCGCCCGCCTTGCGAAGCCTTACCGTATCGCCAATACGCACGTCGCGTTCGCGTATAAAATCGATATTGTGAAGCGTTGCATAGGAAACCGTACTTCCCGCAAGATGCACGGGTTTAAGCACGGCGCGCGGGGTAAGCACGCCTGTTCTGCCGACCTGAATATCGATATCGATAAGCTCGGTTTCTGCTATTTCCGCGGGGAATTTATAAGCCACAGCCCAACGCGGTGCGGCAGAAGTACTGCCCAACCGCTCGCGTATCGAAAGCTTATCCACCTTAATCACCGCGCCATCGGTATCGTAAGCAAGCGCGGGGCGGGAATCACCTATCGCGTTCACAGCCGCAACCGCTTCCTCGGCGGTTTTGCAAAGCGTAACGCCTTCCGAAACGGTAAAGCCCAATTCGGTAAGATATTTAAGCGATTCGGTATGGCTTTCGGGCATATTATCGGCAAGCTGAAGATTAAAAACAAATATCTGCAAGCCGCGCTCGGCACATATTTTCGAATCGAGCTGGCGAAGCGAGCCTGCCGCCGCGTTGCGAGGGTTTGCAAAGGTCTTTTCGCCGTTCGCTTCGCGCTTTTCGTTAAGCCGCGCGAACACACGTCTTGGCATATAAACCTCGCCGCGGACGATAATTTTGCCATTTCCGCCGTTTAATTTAAGCGGAACAGTCTTTATTGTTTTTATGTTTTCGGTCACGTCCTCGCCGAAAATACCGTCGCCGCGGGTAAGACCGCGGGTGAACACGCCGTCGATATATTCGAGCGAAACCGAAAGACCGTCGAACTTTTTCTCGACGGTAAATTCCGCCTCGGGGTATTCGGCTTTTATTTTGTTCACGAATTCGCGTATCTCTTCCTCCGAAAATATCTTATCGAAGGAGTCCATAGGAATTTCGTGACGCACCTCGTTAAACCGTTCGGCAACCTTTCCGCCGACACGCTGTGTGGGGGAATTCGGGTTGGCAAGCTCGGGGTGCTCGCGCTCCAAAACCACAAGCCGTTGAAAAAGTGCATCGTATTCCTCGTCCTGAATTATCGGCGAATCGAGCTCGTAATAAAGGCGCGAATGATATTCGAGCTGTTGCTCGAGCGAGCGCATTTCACGCTCTATTTCGTTTATTTCTTTCGGCATACTATTGCCACCCAATCGTTCTTTTCTTTAAGCTCCTCTACCTCAAAGCCGTTGGCTTCAAGCGCATCGAGCACAAATTCCTTGCGCGGAGAGATAATACCCGAGCAAACCATTCTTCCATCGGGAAGCAGGCAGGAATCGAAAAGCGGAAGCATATCGCTGATAATATCCGCAACGATGTTTGCAAGAATAATGCCGTATTTCTTTTCGGCAAAGAAATTCCAAAGCGCTTCATCGGTAAGCACGTTACCGCAATATACCGACATAGTTTCCTTCGAAACGCCGTTCTTTTCTGCGTTTTCCTCGGCAATACGGGTAGCTACCATATCGATATCCACAGCGTCGATATGCTCGCTTCCGAGCAACGCCGCGCCGATACCCAAAATGCCGCTTCCGCAACCCATATCGAGAACGTCCTTGCCCTCGGGCGAAAGCTTTTCGAGCGCTTCAAGGCAAAGCGCGGTGGTTTCGTGCCTGCCCGTGCCGAACGACGATGCAGGGTCTATTTCGATAACGACACGTCCGTTGCCATCTTCCTTTTCCCACGAGGGGACGACAAGGAATTTTTCGCCGATGGGAAGCGGGTGAAAATACTGCTTCCAGTTGTTTTCCCAATCCTTTTCGTCGGTCACCGAAAGCTCGGTTTCCAAGCTTCCGAGCCATTCCTCGTTCAATGCCTTAAGCTTTTCTATGCCCGCAAGAATGCCCTCTAACTGAAGCTGTCCCTGCTCGTTTTCGGCAAGGTAAACGCGCACAAGAACGTCGCCGTCCTCGCGAAGCAGGCCTTCCTCGACGTAATCGACGGGAACGTATTTGTTTTCAAGCAGTTCCGCAAGGTCGCGCGGATCTTCTACCGAAAAGCAGGTTATGCCCTCGTTAAAAAGCACGCCCGAAACGACCTCGCTTCCCGCGGTGGTGGTGTGAATGGTAATTTCGTTGAATTTCATAGCTTTAATCAACCGTCCGATGCGGACGCTTCTCCCCATATAGGTATTGCCTCGCCCAAATACTGCGGCTCGGGCTTAAAAACGGCATCGAGCACGTATTTCGGTCTTGCGGCTATTTCTCTTATATCGTTCATTATATTTCTGCCGTAAACGCCGGTATCGCAATCGACACCGTATGCCTCCAGCCCCAATGCGTTTGCGATAAACACCGCGCGCGAAAGGTGAAAGCCCTGCGTTACGACGATTACGCGCTTCGCCTTGAATATTTCCTTCGCGCGGTACATCGTATCGTAGGTGTCGAACCCTGCGTGGTCGGTAAAGACGACGTTCGCCTCTATCCCGCGGTCGAGCATATATTTCTTCATCGCGCCGACCTCGTTGTAATCAACGCGCGAATGGTCGCCGCTTAAAAGCAATCGGTCCGATGCACCCGCAAGGTAAAGCTCGGCACCGCAAAGAATACGCTCGTAAAGCAGATTAGAAGGGCTTCCGTCCGACTTCAACCCCGCGCCAAGCACGATAATGCAATCGATATCGGTAAGCGCCTTTGCCTCGTCAAAGGTCAATATGCTAGGCTTTGCAGAGGCGATGACGACTATATTGCAGACCGCGACAGCAAGAATACCGAGAATAACAAGCGTTACCAGAGTATTTCGTATTATTTTATATGCTCTGCTTCTGATTTTTTTAGTTTTTGTTCTGTTTGATTTTTTCTCTTTCATATAACATTTTCATAATAACGGCATCGTCCGACTGCGTGCCCGCAGATTCACAAATAATAGTGGGCGACACGCCGAGCGAAACCATAGCCTCTGCCAACGGCTCGAAATTCGGTCCGTAAACATCGTCATCAAAGGTAAGGTGCTTTTTTTCGCCCATATCGGTAAACATTATCTTCGAAAAATGACAATGCAGATTTTCGGCATACTCCGCGCCCAATTCTTTCGAAATACGGTCGAACACCCGCTTATAATCGTCTGCGGTGTAAAAAACACCTCTGTCACGCGCGTTTAAATGCCCGAAATCCACCACGGGCGCAAAGCATTTTGCCGTTTTGCAAAGCGTAAGCACCTCGTCAAGCGTGCCTAATTGGTTTACCTTGCCCATGGTTTCTATGCCGACAAGCGGCAAAAAGCCGTTATCCTGCATCATTATCGCCGTGTTTTCAAGCGTTTCGCGGGCGTATTCCATCGCAGTCTCTCGGCTTATTTTTGCACACGAGCCGCAATGCACCACCATTATATTCGCGCCCAAAAGCGTGCTGACCTCGGCACTTCTGCGTATGTACTCAACGCTGTTATCGCGTTTTTCCTTTTCTACCGAGGAAAGCGATATGAAATAGGGTGCGTGGAACGACATTTTTATTCCGTGCTCACGCGCTTTTGCACCGACAGCCAAAAACATTTCGTTACTGCCGGTAATACCGTTGCCCGCCTCGTATTCATACGCCTCCAAGCCAAGCTCGCGCACGAAGCGCGGGGCTTGCAGAGTTGATTTCAAGCCTGCGGCACGAAAAGCTTCCGAGTTGCCGCCCGGTCCGAATTTTGCACTCATATTATTTATCCTTTGCCTTGTTCTTTCTTATCTTTGCCAGAGCGTTTTTGGGATTTAACCAATCGAGCTTTTTAACAAACGGACGCTCGAAAAACCTTTTAAAACGGAAAAATCTGCTTTCGACAGGCTGTATCGGCTTTACTATCGCAAACCTTATGCCCGCACGGTGAGCCGCAAGG
Source organism: Eubacteriales bacterium (assembly GCA_045533335.1). Taxonomy (GTDB): domain Bacteria; phylum Bacillota; class Clostridia; order Oscillospirales; family CAG-382; genus Coliplasma. Next base: position 15,667 of record JAZSHQ010000044.1, on the reverse strand, counting down.
CAATCGGTAAATATCTGGTCGCCGACAGCAAGCACCTGTTCTTTTTCGAGCCCGAAATGCGCGATACACTTTCTTACGCCCTTCGGCGAAGGTTTGCCCGCCTTGCAAACGTAGTAAAGCCCAAGGCTTTCGTTAAATACCGTAACGCGCGGACCCTTGTTGTTCGAAACGAACGCCATTTTAATGCCCGCATCGCGAAGCGACGCAAAATATTCCTTCATTTTTTCGGTGGGACGCTCGACCTCATAGGGCGCAATCGTGTTATCGATATCGAAAACAACGCCCTTTACCCCGAGCTCGCGCAGAGCCTCGGGGTTTATGGTATAAACGTCGCAAAACGCCATATCAGGCCGAAAGAAAGAAAATAACATTTAAAAACTCCGTTCAAACGGTTTTATTCCACCGTTGCATACACTATCGAAAGCGGGGGTATCTTTGCGCTGCCGCAGCCGTTTTCGATAACCATTACTCCTTCGGCATCGCCCGAAAGAGTGTATTTACCGTCTTCAAGACCGTAGGTGTATTTTACCTCTGCCTCGGCTTCGCCTGCATTTACGATAAGAAGCAAACGCTTGCCGTCGTTTCTTTCCCAATGCTCGGAAAAGATTGCGCTGTGCTCGACAAGTCCGCCGTAGGCTTCCTTGCAGCGGGTAGTGCGAATTACGGGCTGGTCATCTTCGAATTCGGGCGAGCGCAAAAGCCTGCCGTTATACATATAAGAGCCGACGCGCGCCCTTTCGTGAACACACTTTTTATAAAAATCCTTGTGCTTCATTTGCAAATAAAGGTCGGGAGCGTTCCAGCCAAGCTGTTCGCCGAAGGTGAACGACTGCGCGATATTTATGCGCTGACCTTCATCATCGTCGTAGGGCATATAGCGGTAATTTCTGCCGAACATAGAAACGTAGCCCGCATATACCGCAACGAACGCGGGTACCTGACGGTTATGCACCCAAAGCCAAGTAAGGTATGCCTGCATACGCTTCATAAAGGGGTCTGCCGTACATTCGGTGGAAAGCGCACTTCCCTCGGGGCGCACTCGGTTTACGTGGTCGAGCAGGTTATTATAGCCCTCTACCCACCAAGTACCGCCGCCCGCACGGTGAGAATGCGTTCTATCCTCGCACAGCTTCGGCGCCGCCGCCGCAATCTGGTCCATATAAACCGCGTTTACGCCGACTTCATTCAAAAGCTTGTCCACAAGAGCGGTAACGGTTTCCTGCCAGCAGGCGGTGGAGGGGCACATTATAGAATGCTTTACGGGAGTGCCGTCGGCTTCCTTGGAATTATAGGTTTCGATAAACGGTGTTCCGTTTCTGTCCTTGGTGCAGTTCGGCTTTGCCTTTTCCGACCACTCCCAATCCTCCATACCTCTGTCCTTGGTGTCCCAAAGGCGGGCGTTGATATAGGGCATAACCCTTACGCCGTTTTCCTGCAAGCGCTTAACACCGCTGTAAAAGGCTTCCTTTGCGGGGAAATAGTGAGGATAATCGTTATCGTAGGGGATTTTAAACCAGTCGTAAAGGTGAATTGGGCTGTCGTAACCTAAATCGGCGTTCGCTTTAAGAACGTCTTCGACGTATTGCTCGTCGTCCTTCATTCGAACTATCCACCAATGGTTTTCCTGCTTCATCCAATCGGGGGTGTCTTTTCTGCCGTTTTCATCGGTATCGGGCTTCCAAACCGCGTTGTTTATAAAGAAATCACGGTATATCTGCGAAGCGTCGTACCAGTCGCCGTCGAATATTTCCCAAACGCATACACCGCAAAGCGATTGGGTGTTGCAGGGGGAATTTATATCGGTAAGCGGTAATTTTCCGCAAAGCGCAAAATGTTTTTCGTTTTTCTTCTTTTCGAAATAAATCTTTTTATATGCGGGGGACGCATCGTGAAGGCCGTAGTAGATACCCCTTCTCCACTTCTTGTTCCAGAACGCCATAAACTGCATACTCGCGCCGTAGGAGGGGTAATCCTGACAGGAGCGGCATTCTTCTGCGCCGTTCCAAAGCTCGCCGGGGCCGTTGGGCGACATAAACCAAACGTCCTTCTTCGCATCGAAAGAAACAACCGGATAATCGCAGGAGTAAAGGCTGTATTCATCATTTCCGCTTATAAGATTTGCCGACCATTCGATTCGATTGCCGACGGTATGAGCGCAAAGCACGACGGTGACGTCTTTAAGTTCTTCATTACCCGAAAGCAGAAAGACCGTATCTCCCCCCGCTACTTCGACAAGAACGCTTTTCCAGCCTGAATCCGAAGAAACGGTAATTGTATCGTCATTTGCAAGCGCACGCGCGGTAAGGGTAAAAAGCGGGCGTTCGATTGTCAGAAAGTTCTTCTTTATCTTTCTGTCGCGAAGAGAATAAAGTGCTATACCGCCCTTCTTGCGCGAAACCGTGCAAAGAAGCTCACCTGCGGCAATACGGATAAGGTCGTTGGTTTTCATTTTTGCTCTCCTCTTTTATTGTTTGAATCTGTTTTTGCAAGAACTAACGGTACAACGCTGCGGGCAATATCGCCGCGCAGAATATCGGCGCAGGCCTTTATCGTCGCGCCCGTGGTACAAACGTCGTCCACCAGCAAAATTCTGTTATAGGTATTATCTTTTTCAAAATCTTCTCTTATCCTAAACCGACCGACCATATTTTTATAGCGTTCGGCACGGCTTAAAAGCTTTTGGTCCTTTTTGCCCGTACATTCAAGCGCGTTTATAAGCTTAATGCCGTAAAGCTTGGAAAGCGATCTTGCAAAAAGCTCGGACTGGTCGTAACCGTAACGTCTTCTGTTCTTTTTTGCTCTCGGAACAAACGCAACGGCATCGTAGGATTTCGGATTAACACCGCTTGCGGTAACCGCAAGTTGCGCCCAAAAATCCATAATGCGCGGGTCGGCGTGAATTTTATTCATATAAATGAGCCGGCGGGCAAAATATCCGTTGTAATAAAAAGCAAAGCGCAGCTCGCTGTTTTCGGGACATACACACGCAGACGGCGATTTTTTACAGCTTCGGCAGGTCGTTGTAAGAATTTTTTGAAGCTCGTTTAGGCAATCAACGCAAAACGGAAGTTCGTCGTGGCAAGCGTAAAATCCGCAAACGGCGCAAGACAAGGGAGAAGCGTGATTTATTTTCACAACAGCTCCAAAAGATGCTTAAGCGAGGTGTGACGCACAGGGATTCTTGCGTTGCCGACCATTACCGAAAGCGAACGGCTCGAGCCGACTATAACAACCATATCCTTCGCGCGGGTGACCGCGGTATAAAGCAGATTGCGCGTCATAAGCGGAAAGGGTGCATCGAACGACGGAATAACGACTATTCGGTATTCGCTGCCCTGACTTTTGTGCGCCGTTACGGCGTAGGCGTGCTCCAATTCGTCGAGCTGTGAAAAATCGTATTCGGTTATCCTGCCCTCGAAATCTATCGTCATTATCTCGGCGCGCGTGTCTATTTCGGCTATTCTGCCTATATCGCCGTTGAAAACACCCGTGCCTTCCTCTGCGCCGCGCCGCCATTCAAGGCCGTTATCGCTCTTTATCTGCATTACCTTATCGCCCTCGCGGAAAAGCACGTTTCCATACTTTTTCTCGCATTTTTTCGGACTTTTTGGGTTTAAAACCTCCTGAAACAGCGCGTTCAGCTCATAAGTTCCCAAGGAGCCCTTGCGCGTGCAGGAAATTACCTGAATATCCTCTAACGGGTCGGCATTATAACGCCTCGGAAGCCTTTCGGCAACGAAGGCGACGAGCAGTTTTTTTATTTCATCGCTGCTTTGCTTTTCTACAAAAAAGAAATCGTTATCGCGCGAGTTGATTATCGGCATTTCGCCGCGGTTTATTGCGTGGGCGTTTACAACTATAAGGCTCTGCTCGGCTTGGCGGAATATCTTATCAAGCCTTACAACATTGAACTTTTTCGAATTAATTATATCGTTCAAGCAGTTGCCGGGACCTACGGGCGGAAGCTGGTCGGGGTCGCCGATGAGTATTAAATAGCTTCCGAGCTTAACCGCTTTAAGAAGCGCACACATAAGATTTGTATCGACCATCGAGGTTTCGTCGATAATAATAACCTTTTGCGCTATCGGGTTTTGTTCATCGCGCTGAAAGTGGTGATGTCCGTTATCCGAAACGCTCGCTTCCAGCATACGGTGTATCGTTTTTGCCTCCTTGCCCGAGGATTCAAACATCCTCTTTGCCGCTCTGCCCGTGGGCGCGGCAAGCACGCAGGAAAATTTTAATATATTGCAAATATCGAGTATCGCCTTTATAACCGTCGTTTTACCGGTACCGGGACCGCCGGTAATAACGGTAACACCGCCGGTCAGGGCATAAGAGATCGCCTCGCGCTGTTCGGGCGCGTAGCTTATTCCGTATTTTTCTTCGAGCACGGTTATCTGCTCGTCAAGCCCTTCCAATACGAAGGGAAACTTAAATTCCGAAAGCGATTGAAGCTTTGCGGCAATATATACCTCTGCCGAATACAGTTCGGCAAGTGCGTAGGCGGTATATTCGCCCACGTCGAATTTTTTTATTCTTTCTACCGTGCAAAGCCGTTCCGCCGCCGCACGCGCAACCTCCTCGTTAACGCCAAGCACGCGGGCAGCTGCAGAAATAAGTTCGGTTTCGGGAAGATAACAATGACCGCCGTTTACCGAAGCGACGTTAAGGGTATGCACCACGCCCGCGTCGGCTCTGTCCGGACTGTCCACCGCTATGCCGACAGACATTGCAACTCTGTCCGCCTTTTCAAATCCGATACCCTGAATATCGGCGCACAAACGGTAGGGCGTTGCTTTAATAATATCTATCGCCGCCGAGCCGTATGCCTTGAATATCTTTACCGATAGTGCGGGACCGAAAAATTCGTTGCAGAACATCATAACGGTGCGCATACCGAACTGTTCTACATAGTTTTTGTGTATCTCGTCGGCACGCTTGGGCGAAATGCCGCGTATATCACAAAGCCAGCGCGGGTTGTTTTCGATAATTTCAAGCGTATCCTCGCCAAAGCGTTCAACAATTCTTTCGGCAGTAACGGGGCCTACCCCTCTTATCGCGCCCGACGCAAGGTATTTAAGTATTGCAGACGAGGTGGTAGGTAGCTTTTTTTCGAAATAATCTACCCTGAACTGCCGCCCGAAGGTGGAATGCATCTGCCATTCACCCTGAACGCGTACGGTTTCGCCCTCGCCGATATAGGGCATAATTCCAACAAGCGTTACCGGCTCGCCGCCGCAGTTTATGGTGCAAACGGTGTATCCGTTTTCGCCGTTTGAATATATTATGTCTTCAACAACGCCGTCAAGATACAGCTCGCCCAAACCCTTTTACCTCTTTCTGTAAATTTCAACACTTTTTTATATAAACAGTCCTGCTTTCGCCCTTGCAAACGCGCTTTATTATCTCCTCCTGCTCGGCATCGGTACGGCAGATAATAAGCATATCGGGCTCGCAATCCTTTAAAACAAGCTCCTCGCGGAAGCAAACGCATATATATTCTGCGTTTCTTGCACGGCACGCGCGAACGATTTCGAGCAGGCTTAAAGCTACGCCCAATGCAGCAAGCACCGAAAGAAAAACTATACAAAATATATACATATATAATCACCTCTATTATATTATACGCGCAACCATTTTGCAAGTGATTTTTGATAAACGAAATAAAAAGAGCGCAAGGCAACGCTCTTTATTTCGCAACTTCGTTAATAGTCTGTTGCAAGCATTTCGGCAAACTTGCTTTCGCTAAGCATATTTACCCCCAAGCACATCGCGGTACCGACCTTTTTACTTGCAGGAAGCGTGCCGTAAATAAGAAAATCGGTGTCCTTTTCTACCTGCTCGCATACCTTTGCGCCCAGCGCGGTAAGCAAGTTTACAATCCCTTCCCGTGTGAAGTTTTCAAACGTACCGCTTACCGCAACCTTTGTGTCGCAGAATGGGTTGGATTTATCGTATATCGATTTTTGTGCAGCTTTAAAATCAAGCTCTGCCATCAGCGCGTGCAACGTGTTTTGGTTTACAGGCTTTTCGTACCACGAGTATATTGCTCTTTCAACGGCGGGTGAAATGCCGTCGATATGCGAAAAGCGAAAACCGCTCAAAATCGCCTTTTCAAAATCCACCACCGAGCCGTAATAATACTGATGCAAAGTCTTTGCCGCCTCGGGTCCGAGCAAGGGAATTCCCAAACCCACAAGAAATTGATACATCTGGCATTTACGGCTTGCCTGAATGGCTTTCCATATAAGATCATAGCGGTTTGCGTCGAAGCCGTAGGTGTTTATAATTTCTTCCTTGTGAATGTCCAAATGATAAAGGTCTTTAAAGTTTTTTATCCAGCCGTGCGACAAAAGCAGCTCGATGGTATTTGCCGAAAGACCCTGTATATTCATAGCCTCTTTATCGCAAAAACGTGCAATCTGCCGCGAATTACGCGCTATACATTCCTCGTTGGGACAATGCAAAAGTTTCGTGCCGCCGGAATTTACCCTTACCTCAAGCGCCTCGCCGCAGCTCGGACAATGCTGTGGGAGCTCGTAACCCCCGCTCATAAATCGATTTTCGACGATTTGCGGTATTATCATATTCGCCTTGCACACCCTTATCAGGTCGCCCTCGCCGAAGCGAAACTGTTCGAAATTGCTTAAACTGTGCAGGTTTGCGCGGTGTACCCGCGTGCCATCGATAACAATTTCATCGAAAAGACCGATAATGCTCACGTCGCCGGTGCGCGTGGTCGCCAGCTCTACGCCTCTGAACGTAGTTTCTTTTATCTCATCCTCCCACTTCAGCGCAATCATTCTTCTTTCGTGGTGCGCGGTCGCGCCAAGCTTTTTGCCGTAAACCGTATCGTTAAATTCCGCCACGATACCGTCGACGGGATAGGCAAAATTTTGGGGAAGCATTTTGTTTATGCTTGTGCGGATGTCGTTGTTTTCTTCGGTATTTACAAGGCAGAAATCGACCACCTCGAAATTGTTTTCCAAAAGAAATGCCAGCTGCTTTACTTTGGTTTTCGGAGAATTCTTTTTTATAAGCTCGAATGCAAAAAAATCGAGATGAGTAAGCTTTGCAAGGTCGGGCTCAAGGCTTCGTACCGCGCCCGAAGCGATGCTTCGCGGGTGGGTAGATCCCTTTGAAAGCTTCGAAAGAATTTCGAAATCCTTCCACGAAACAACACCTTCTCCGCGCACCTCGAAACTATCCTTGCAGGGAACGGAGTGGGGAATATTGCGAAAATGCTTTACGTTATGGGTAACATCCTCCCCCACAAGACCGTCTCTGCCTCGCGTTATGGCTTGAACGAGCCTTCCCTTTTCGTAGCGAAGCACAAGGGTCAAACCGTCCATCTTCCAAGAAAGCACGATTTCTTTATTGCCCGCAAAGCCGACAACATCATCGATATCCTTGGTTTTATTGCAGGAAAGCATAGGTTTTGAATGATTTACCGTCTTTAAACCTTCTTTCGCATCGGAAGGAACACCGCCGATAGGCGAGTTGGAAAAACGAACGCCGGTTGTCCGTTCAAGCATTGTCAGCTCAAGCACCAGCCCGTCGTATTCTCTGTCGCTCATAATAGGCTCGTCCTTTTGAAAATAAGCAACATCGGCTTCCTTTATCCGATCTATCAGTTCTTTCATTCGCTTAAGCTCGTTCATTTTCTTTTCTCCTTTTATCGTTGTAGGAACATTATAATAGCCCTAATGTACCGTTTAGGGTACTTTACTAACGCTTCCGTTAACCTTAAAACGTGCGTACCGCCCCCATTTCGGCGGAGCGGCTTCCTCGTTGTTCAGCAACCACAAAACAGGAACACCCATTGCCTCGGATTCGTCAGGGTAGAAATCGTAACCGTCGGTGAATATTATTATCGACGAGGGCAGGTTGTCGGACATATTTCTTTTCATAAACCTGAATATCTCGCCAAAATCATTACCGCCTCCGCCGACCGGTTTTATCGCAAAAAGTTCCTCGATACTGCAAAACGGAATAGGCTCGGAAACAAACACCTCGGTAAAGCTCAACAACCCTTCAAGCTTATTATCGAAGGCTTCCAATGCACTTACAATTTCGGAATATGCCGCAGAAATCTGCTCGTCCCCGATAGAGCCCGAGGTATCTATCAAAAACCATACGTTTTTCACAGATTCGTCCTTTTCGTTAAAATCGGGCAAAAAGAAGGGGCTGTCATCCATACGTCTGTCGGGTGGCGCGAAGGAATAATCGTTTATCTCTTCGTGAACGAAATCGTGCAGCAGTTTGCGCCAATCGACCTCGGGCTCTCTTAATTCCTTCACCCTGCGCTGTGCGCACAGCGGCGGGCCGCCGAAACCCTTGTGGGCTTTTTCCTTTTCCATAATAAGGTCTGTCGCCACCATGATTCGGTTGTCCCAAGCGTTGTGCATCGAATTTATTTCGTCGTCGCCCTGCCAAAAGGAATGGTCGTCGAACTCGTCAATTTCGGGCAAAGCTTGCTCGCATTCGACCGTTAAACGCCCTTTGTTCGCCGAAATTTCGCATTTCATCGAATCGATGAGCCGTTTAAGTTCTTTCTCGGTAACGTTTTTCCTTTTCTCGATTTTTTTGTTTCCCGTTTTAATTTCTGCCGAATTGCCGTGTCCGCCCTCAACGCCTTCATCACCGCCGTCGCCGCTATCGTCGCCCTCGCAGGCTCCGTCGACACCCTCGCCGTCCTTTTCTTCCGATTCCCCCTCTCCGTCTTCAAGCAAGCCGGAAGAAGCGGCACCCGAAGCGCTGTCATCCGCTTTTTCGCCCTTCCTGCCCTTTGAAGAAAAGCCGGCTGCTTTACTTCCTGCAAGCTTCATAAGCATATCGTAAACCTGCTCGAGCGTGCATTCATACCCTTCTCTGCCATCGGGCGTTTTGTGTATCGCGACGCCGCGGTTTTTAATGGTGATTTTGCTCTCGTCCATATCGAAGCTATACAGAATATTTGAATTCACGATTATATCGCAGGCTTTGTCGTATATTTTGGTATTATAATCCGCCTGCATACGAAATGGGTGTCCCAACGCGGCGTGCAGCACCTCGTGCATAAGCACAAATTCAAGCTCGGCGTCATCAAGCTCGTTAAGATAATCGGGATTAAAGGCGATGCGCGTACCGTCGGTATAAGAGGTTTCGCAGGTATAATCGATAGCAAACCGCAAATGCATAAGCAAAAGAGCATAAAACGGAAGCTTTTGCAAAAGCGACAGGCGGGCGTTTTGAAGTCTTTTGACTATTTTCACGGTTTCGTTATCATACCGAGCCATTACGAACACTGCCTCTCTTGCCGACAAGCTCTGTGTATTCGGGAAGTACCAAAAGCGTTTCTTTGTAGTTCTCCTCAATATCCTCGTAGTTGCGAAGCAATATGGCAACGAAATCCGCGGGGAAATTGCGGGCATAGCGCAAGGAATTGCCGATTCTCGCCAAATCGTTTTTGTTCTCCTTTGCATAGACCGACATACCCGAAATAACAGCGTACATACTGTCGGAATTCTTCGGGATTTCGAATACCTTGCCGTCGAAAATATCCTCCATACTCGGCAAATCGTTATGTATCGAGCACCACGAGCGGAACTCTATCGCCGTGCCGTTGCCGACAAGCCCCGCTATCATCGAATAAACCTCTTTAACGTCGTCACATACGTTATTCAGAATATTGCTTACCATTTCCCAGGAACGCGGCGTTGCAAACGCAAGGTCGTCGTTGCTCGAATCGAAGCCGTAAAGTCTGTCGGGGCGGAAGGCAAGAAAGCCCAAAACCTTTGGATTTATCCCCGCGCCGACTGCCCAATTTCTCCACGAGGTAAAGCTTCCCTGCACCTCTATATGCAAAAGACGGTTTGCCAACGCCTTCGGCATTTTAAAAGAAACCGATTTATCGGTAACGCGGTTTCCCGCCGCGATAACTATACAGTTGTCGGGCAATTTATGCTCACCGACAACGCGGTCGAGCGTTATTTGGTAAGCCGCCGCCTGCACCGATTGAGGTGCGGCAGAAATTTCATCCAGAAAGAGAATATTCACGATATTCTCGTCGGCATCCATTTGGAATATCTGCGGTTTTAGCCATATAGCAAGGGTTTTATCGGCGTTCGAGGTGGGTATTCCGCGAAGGTCGATAGGGTTGAACAAAAGCAATCTTACGTCGGTCACCCTAACCTCTTTTCCGGTTTCTCTTTTGATATCCTTCGCTATCTGGCGCACCGCTTGGGATTTACCCACACCGGGCGGGCCCCAAAGCATCACCGAAGGCAATATCTTTGGCGATTCCCCCTTTTTCACCACCGAACAATACGAACGTGACAGGGTTTTTATCGTTTGCTCTACCGACAAAAGCGGCATATTTGTGCTTTGATTACTCATACTGCTGTGACTCCTAATTTTTCGTTTAATTCTTCGATTTCCGCGCGGATAACGCGAATTTCGTCTACGTAGCTGTTTTCTTCCACCGCAAGTTCTGCTTCGATGCTCTGCTTGCGGTAGCGAAGGTTTTTAAGATATTGCCGGTATTTCGTTTTTGTATTATCGAGATTTTCCAAAAGAAAATTAAGTCTTCGTGTTATGCCCGAATCGCTTTCGATATCCATATAATAGGTGCCGTTTCTTCGCACGCAAACGTACGGAATTTCACCCTTTTTCACCATTTCGCCGTTTTCGTCCTTGCCCATTTGTGTTTTCGGCTTCATATAGGCAGGCACAAAAATTTCAAAGCCCTGATATTCCAGTATCGGCGTTTCTATTGGGTAATTGCTCTTTGTAGTCGCCGCGGCGTAAATAAGGTCGCGTATATTCCTTTGCTCGTCGTAGGACATCGAGGAATAATCTATTTTGTTTTCCTCGTAATATTTAATATCCTTTTTAATATCCGAAATGCGCTTCTTTTCTTGCTCTATTTCGCGGTCAAGAAGGACAAGCTCCTTTTTGCTCCTTTCGCGCTTTTCGACAAATTCGCGGTGAAGTATATTGTATTTGTCAAGTCGGTTTACCAGCTCAACTCGGCGCTTTATAAGCGGGTTACCAACGGCAAGCGCTTTTACTTCAGCGTAATTCAGCACCGCCTCGTCTACCTCGTCGCCATCTCTTTGGCAAACGTAACCCGAAAGTATCTGACTTATAAATTTTTGCTTCGATTCAAGCAGCTGCCACGAATAGGCATCAAAGCTGCCTCTGGTTATATATCTGAAAATCTTAACCGATTCGCACTCGTTGCCCTGACGCAGTATTCTGCCCTCTCTCTGTACCATATCGGCAGGACGCCACGGCACGTCGAGATGATGCAGAGCGCAAAGCCTTTTCTGAACGTTCACACCGAGCCCCATTTTAAAAGTAGACCCGATGACCACCGCAACGTTCCCCTTTTGCAGGTCGGAAAACAAAAGCTTTTTCTTGATCGGCGTGTCCGCCTCGTGTATAAACGCAATTTCGTGTTCGCCAAGCCCCATCGCCATAAGTATCCGCTTTAGCTCGTCATAAAGATTAAAGCCGGCTTTGGGGGTGGAAACGTCGCAAAATACCATTTGTATAAGCTTTTCATCACGGGTTTCGTTGTAAATATCCATTATGTTTTCGGCACAGCGGAACACCTTCGAATCGATATCCAAGCCATATATCATATCGATCAGGCGCATATCAAGCGCGGCTTTTCTGCCGTCGGTCGTAATTTTTAAAAGGTTGTCTTCCTCGGGCTCAACACGCTTTTGACGCACATCGTCGGCACGCTTGGATATATCCTTTAAAAATACCTTGAAATCCTCGCCGCCTTCGCGTACAGAATCGGTATATCCGCCAAAATCGGGCAAGCCCATCGACCGGTCAACGTGGTAAAAATCCGCCACGGACGAAAGAATGGCGGTCAATTCGGGTACGTTGTAAAATTTCGAAAACCTTGTCGAAAGGTGATAGGTGCTTGTGTCGACGTCAATTTCAAATTCGGTACTTTTTTTGCCGAACATAGCCACCCACGAATCGAAATTCTGTATGCCCATAAATTCAAGCTCGCCGTCTTGAAGAAACTTTTGCATTACGAACAGATCGGTTATCGAATTGGTTATCGGTGTGCCCGTTGCCATAATAACGCGTCCGCCGAAATTCTGACGCTGAACACAATGCACCTTGTCCATCATTCCGTCGCATTTCGCAGAGCCGCTACCGCTTATTCCGCGAACACGGCTTATTCCGGTATGCAGAGTCACGTTTTTATAGTTGTGTGCCTCGTCAACAAACAAGGTGTTTATCCCAAGCTCGTCAAACGGTATCTCGCAGACGTTCGAGGTGGTTTCGAATTGAAGCTTTTCCAATATTTTCATTACCGAAATACGCTTTTTCGACACCATAGCCTTCGAATAAAAGCGGGTGTTCGCTTTATCGAGCATTTCCAACTGCTTTTCGTAAAGCTCCTTGTAATATTTCTGCGAAAGCGAAAGCATATCAAAGCAACTGTAAGCCATTAAAATCGCATCGAAATCCTCGTCGATGATTTTTCTTAACGTTTCGGCTCTTTTTTCGGTATTGAAGTTCTTTCGGTCCACCACAAGAAGCTTTGCATCGCGGTATAAATACCTGAACATCTCTACCCATTGGGGCAAAATATTGTTCGGAATAACGTAAAGATTCTTTTTGGATTTGCCGAGTCTGCGAAGCTCCATTCCCGCGGCTATCATAGTAAAGGTCTTGCCTGCGCCCACGTCGTGAGCAAGAAGCGTGTTCGGAGAAAAAATTATTCTCGCCACCGAATTTTTTTGATGGGGGCGAAGCTCGACTTCCTTATTCATATTCGGAAAATCAAGAAAAGAGCCGTCGAAATTTCTTTTTTTGATGTTGCCGTATTTTCGGCAATACGCACCCTGCAAACGCCTTTTTCGGGTATCGTCAAGCCACACCCAAGACTGGAATTCGGCTATCAGCTTGTCCTGCTTTTCCAAAATCTTCACGGTTTCGTTCTGGTTGATTATGCGAACGTTTTTCTCTTTGTCTACAACGTCGTGAATGGCAAGCGTCTTCATATTCAATATGTTTTCGAGCAGGGTCAGCATATCCATACGTGCCGTGCCGAAAATACCGTAATTTATCTCCTCGTACTTGCCGTGGTCCTTGCTGTGGCGGAAACGGTTTTTCTTCGGTATTTCCCAAAGCCCCGTTCCCTCCTCGTGCCTAACACGATATTCGGGATCCAAAAACGGCTCGGCGGATTTCGGATATTTGCCGTTTGTCGGCTCTATCCCCACAAGGTGGAAAATAAAATCGTCGATAATGTCGGCAGGGACCCAAGGCGAGCCGAGAGTTACGTAAATATCCTTCGTGTCCAATTCGGGATTCATAACCGCTTCCAAAGCCTTTACGTTATCCTCGAAATAACCCATATATTGCTCGTTCGCCTGCTGCGCGAGCTCGTATTTATGCGAAAGGTTGCCCGAAAGATATTCGTCGGCGGTTTCCCAACCCTTGTAAAACACCTCGTTCCAATGCAACGGGTTTTGAAAAATCGAGCCTTTAAGCGTTTCGATAACCTTTTTCATATCTTCGCCCGTGATAGCGGAAATGAATTCAATATCTACTATCCCCAGCTCGTCAAGGCAAAAAAGAAGACCGTCGGTAATGCTGTCGCATTCGATTTTCGTTGCACGCTCGTCATCGCCGAAGCTGTTTTCGAAATCCATCGGCAGGTCCATAGCGGTAACCTTTTCGACGTGCGCCCTGCGCTCGCGCTCGATTCGCTGTTCGGCGCGTTTTTTTGCAAGTTCGCGGCGTTTTTCCTGCTCCTTCATCTTCTTTTTGCGAAGCGCGGCTTCTTTTTCTTCTCTTTTTCTCTTTTCGCGCTCCTTTAAATCAAGCTGTGCCAGCCTTAACGCCTCGATAGCAATATCCATATCGGCGGCGGAGAGAAATTCTCCGCCGTTTTTTATGTTTTCGTAAAAATTAAAAAGATAAGCCCTTTTCTGCTTCGCCGACAATACAACGTCTAATTCGCTGTTTTTGAACTGCTTTTTATCCATTTTCCACCTCTTGCGTTTTCTTCGGTATCGGCATTATAAAAAATCAAGTGTCCTATTTTCGGTGCATCAACCTTCTTTGTTATTGTGCTCACTGAGCCAATCGGCTATCATTTCGTGTGTAACCTCTATTCCCATTTCCTCGGTTTGCTCGACAAAGGAATGAAGCTCGTAAAATCCCTCCTCGTCAAGTCCCAGAATATTCATCACGTTTCGCATATACGCCATATCGGTCTGCTCCTGATCGGGAACAAAATGCTCGCGTTCCTTGTCTGCATACAGCGCGCTTTCGCCGAATTCCTCGAAAAGCATTTCGATATAATCGAAGGTGCTGTTTTCCATTATCCAATCGCGTTCGTCCTGATATATGGGTATCATCGTTAAAAATCGAACTATTCCAACGTCCGAAATATCCGCGGCGTCTGCCATTTCGAGCAAGGCAAACGCGTCGAATCCGAATTCCTCTTTATACGAAGGATTCGCGTCGACAGTATGGCCTGTTCCAAACCAAGTATTGTTACGAAAAGGATATTTTGTCATATTCACAACCGCGCTCGCAAGCTTGCCGCTTTTTTCGCTGTTCAGCTCGGTTTCGGGCGATGCGTGCATAACAAGCTCTGCGCGTTCGTAGCCCTTTCGCGGACAGTTCATCTCTTTTGCGCCCATTCCGAACGAGGCGTAAACCGTTTCGCCGTCGTCGGTTTTGTGTGCCGCAACGTCGCTGTGTACGTATTCGCTCGTCACCTCGTGAAATATGGCACCCTCTTCCGAATCCTTAATGCCAAACAGCTTTTTGATATGCGCCTGCGCCTCCATTTGTTGCTCGTGTGTGTAATAAACAGGGAACTTTTTAATCATTTTTCATAATCTCCTTTTTTGTTTGTGAGCATATTGTAAAAAATACAATGTCCCATTTTTGTCCCGCAATAAAACGGCAACAAAAAAACCTCTCGGATTAGGCGAGTTGTCATAAGGATATCTAGAATATCATATGAAACATGCCGATTGACGAGTGCGAAGAATACGGCAGTATAGCTGAACGCTATACTGCCGTATTCTTTTTATACCTATTGGGATAAAAACACTTCTGTCCTTTTGAAATATATAATCATACATTATGCGACAGTACTTTATAAATTGCGGTATTAGTATTAATATGCGCATTACAAAATCATTATCAATAATAGAGATTTTGATATGTTAAAGATTAAAAATCGTTACTACTCTATGCAAGAGATATGCAATACAATTTGGGAGGTAACTCCTATGAAAAAGCTGATTTCCTGCAAATATAACTTCGATAATTTCTGTGTGGAGCTAAAATTCACCGATGGCAGCATAATTGCGATTGACACTATCGCCGTTGAGAACGAAGTTGCCCGTAATATGTATGAAAGGTCAGAACTGGATTATCTGATTTACAATACCCCTCTTGAATATGCAGACCTTATTTTGAACGGTGATCCCGAAGTATACCTTAAAGCGGTTACCGGCTATTAGACACCTGACTAAAAATTCACCCCTCTGCCAATTGGCAGAGGGGTGAATTTCATATTGACCGTACTTATTGTTTGTATTTTCGCTTCATTCTCCGATCTCTGTTTTCAATATCACGGAACCTTCGCTCATGTAGGTATCAGGCTCATAACTCATAATTTTCAAGC
>JAZSHQ010000007.1:0-16911 GCA_045533335.1 Eubacteriales bacterium | reverse complement strand
GAAAATAAAATTGAAAGGAATTTTAAATTATGGGCAAATTTGTTGTTAAAGAAACCGCAACCGGTATTAAGTTCGACCTCAAGGCAGGCAACGGCGAAGTTATCGCTACCTCCGAAGTTTATTCCTCCAAGGCTGCATGCCTCAACGGTATCGCAAGCGTAAAGAAGAACTGCGTTGGTGACGTTGAAGACCAGACCGTTGAACCTATCGCAACCGTTAAGCACCCCAAGTTCGAACTTTATCAGGACAAAGCAGGCGAATTCCGCTTCCGTCTTAAGGCAGGCAACGGCGAAGTTATCGCTACCTCCGAAGGCTACAAGACCAAGGCAAGCGCACAGAACGGTATCGAAAGCGTAAAGAAGAACGCTCCCGAAGCAGAAATCGCAGAGTAATTAATTCTAAGCTCCCGACCAAAACGCATAAACGCTAAAAAAGCTCACCTTCGCGGTGAGCTTTTTTGATTAGATAATAGATAATAAATAATAGATAATAGATAAAAGATAATAGATAATAGATATTTTTAAAGGAAAGCGTAGCGTTTTACGCCATATTCGCGCCGAAGCGTTTGATTTTTTTGGTGGTGGTTTTTTCGAACGCCTCCCAAACAATTTCGGTAATAACGATTTTTTTGTAGGTGGGAAGCTTTTCGTTAATGCGTGCAACGACCCTTGCAATTTCCGCCTTGATGTCCTCTTCGGTGGGCACTTTGTCGGCGTAATATTCCTTTATTTTTTCGATACAGGGGAAAATCTTTGCCTTAACGGCGGTGCCGCCTTTTGCGTTGGGTACGCCGAGCACAAGTGCTTCGGTAATGAAAAGCTCCTCGTTAAGACGGTTTTCAAGCTCCTCGGGGTAGATGTTTTTGCCGTTTTGAGCAACGATAACGCTTTTGCAACGTCCCGTAATGTAAAGGAATCCGTCGTCATCGAATTTTCCGAGGTCGCCCGTGTGGAAATATCCGCCGCGCATAACCTCGGCGGTGGCTTCGGGATCGTTGTAATAGCCGAGCATAATATTGTCGCCGCGTGCGATAACCTCGCCGATGCCTTCCTCGTTCGGGTTTTCGATCTTAATTTCAACACCGTGAATGGGCAAACCGACAGCGGCGGGATTCATAAAGAAATCGTTGTTGCCCGCGAGCAGGGGTGCGGTTTCGGTCAAACCGTAGCCTTGGTAGGTGGTAATGCCGAGCATACAGAAGGTTTCGATAACCTCGGGCTTAATGGGTGCCGCGCCGACGATAAGCAGGCGAAGCTTGCCGCCGAGCGTCTTTTTTACCTTGCGTTTAACGATAAAGCGCAGGGGCGCGGGGAGGTGTTTCAGTAGTTCCAGAACGCTTGCACCCTCGGGGAGCAGGAACATCTTCGGGAGCGATTTGCGCATATTCGCTTCCACGCGGTTGAGAATAAAATCAAGCAGAAGCGGTACGACGATAAGCACGCTGGGGCTGTATTCGGCGATGTTTTTCGCAACCTGACGCAAACCGTCGGCATAGGATATGCAGGCGCCGCTTGCAAGCAAAAGCAGATGCCCGAGCGTGGTTTCGTAGGTGTGGTGAAGCGGAAGCACCGAAAGCGAATGCAGGGTGGGGTCAACCTTTACCATAGATGCGGTCTGGTTGATGTTCGCGCAGATATTCTTCTGCGAAAGGCAAACGCCCTTCGAACTGCCCGTTGTGCCGGAGGTGAAGATGAGAATGCTCATTTCTTCTTTGTTTATCGGCATAGTGTCGATCTTTTTGTTGCCGTCTGCATAAAGCTTCGCGCCGTTTTCGATAAGCGAAGCGAGCTTGGTAAAGCTGTCTTCCTTTTTGGAAGGCGCAATGGAAATCTTCTCTATCGAAACATCGAGCTTTGCAAGTATTGCGCTGTCTGCAAACACGGCTTCGGAAAGCGATTCGCTGATGAAGAGCTCCATATCCTCGTGCGAAAGCTCCTTGTCGATAGGCACGGCAACACCGACTGTTGCGGCAGCAAGGTAGGAAAGAATCCAATTATAACTGTTCGCGCCGATAATGGCGATACGCTTGTTTTCGTACCCGCGTGCGATAAATTCGGTGCAAAGCGCGCGGTATTCCTTCGCGAATTCGGAATAGGGTATGGTGCGGTCGCGCAGAATGAACGCGGGACAGCTCGCAAAATCCTTTTCGCTTTCGTAAACAAGCTCGCGGAAATCGTAAACAGGACGAATCTTGTGTTTTTTTGTTAAAAACTGTTCGTATATAGTCATATTAATATCCTTTCGGCTTTGTAAAACTATTATACACCTTTCGAAAGATAATTTCAATAGCTTTGATAAATAATTTCCGACATTATTATAAATAGTTTTCAAAACCGCGTGTACGAAAATACTGACTATTGTAAAAAGTTAAAGTGTATGATATAATATAAAATGTAAGGGCGAGGATTTATAAATTGCCTTGTGCCTAAGTATAAAAGGAGGGGGACGCTATGTCGACCTATCTTGGCTTCGAACCGACCGACAGAGCGGGGTATTATTTTGTAAGCTATAACACCGAGGACGCCGAACGCTTAACGCCGCTTGTATGCGGGCTCACCCATTCAAGCGTTCCGCTTTGGTACGATTACGGCATTGAATACGGCGACAGCTGGGCGCCCCAAATTAACGAAAAGCTCAGCAAATCCCAAGCCGTGCTTTTGTTTTTTACAAAGGGAATTCTTCAAAAAGCCAATTCATACGTTAAAAAAGAATATAAAATGGCAAAGGATTACCTTAATAAAAAGGTGTATATAATTATGCTCGACGAGATTACACCGAAGGACGTGCCGATAAATATGCTCGATTGGTGGATCGATATTACCGCCGAGCAGTGTATAAACGCATACAACGCCCCGCTCGATGAAAAGCTTATCGAGCAAATAAAAAAAGCGCTCGGTATCGAAACGCAGGAAAAGCAGATGAATTTGCTTATTAATAACTATAAGCGTCTTTTCGATGAGGGCAAGAACGAAGAAGCGGAAGAGTATTTTTCGGAATACCTTTCGGGCAAGGGCTTGGAAACCAAAGCGCAGATGTTCGTTAATATCGTCAGCAAAAGTATGGAAGGCATCGAGCTTTCGGGCAAATACGGCGAGCTTTGGGATTATAAATACGACAAATCGCAGGAAAAAATCGAAATCGGCGCGAGTTGGGAGGAGCTTTGTGTCGGCTTCAAGCGCGGTTACGGCGAGCATTTCACCCCGCGTGAGCTTTGCGTGCTCGACATCAACGGTAAGCGCTTCGTGCTCGGCAACGGCTTCGTATTTCACCGCGGGGGTTACGGCAGGGGCGACGCCCATATTATCCAGCTTCTCCGCGACGGCGAAATAATACATACTATCGGCAGTCTTATCGAAGCGGCAGATATGTATATGTATTACGATAAGAACGAAAATCTGCTTTATATTGCATATCTTTCGGATATCGAGGAGGGCCAGGGCCGCGATTTCGTTGCAACTACGCATTGGAGCGTCGCTATAATCACCGACCCGACAGGCGAAGCCGTCGCCAAGAATTTTAAATTCATAAAGGAACATAAATATATATAAAGCTTATAGGGTGGTAATATGTTCGAAAAAACTAAAGTAAAGGCGTATTTGCAAGAAGTTGAAAATAAAAGCGCGTTTAATTTTTTGCTTGCCGACTATGCAAGCGGCGAAATGAAGAAAACGCTTAAAGCGATGAAGTTTTCCCGTATAAAAACCGCGTTTGAATGGGGCGAGCTTTACAAGCGCATAACCGTCACCGCCGAAAACAAAAACGGGCTTTACCTTTTCTTTTCGGCAGACACAAAGGAAGAGCATTTCCTCGCGCTGTCTTACGAAGAGGAAGCCGAGCCGAAGAGGATAACGCCGCACCGCGATGCGGTAAATGCCGATTATCTTTACAACGAAATAAGAATGCTTATGAAAACCTTTGAATATCACGATTAAATATGCCGATACTTACCTTTATTAAAAACAAAAAGGAAATACAGCTTCCTTTTGGCGGCACACCCACCCTGCGCGAACTTCTTGAAACAGCAGGGGAGTGTGTCTTTTCGCCCTGCGGCGGAAACGGTAAATGCGGTAAATGCGAAGCTCGCGTTAGCGGCGAGGTATCTGCCCCGAATGCAAGCGAGCAAAAGGCGGGTTGCCGCTTGGCTTGCCAGGTGCGGCTTTTGGGCAACGCGACCGCGGAATTGCTTGGCAAAAGCGAAAGAATTACCGAAATTCTTACCGAAACGAACATAAAAGCAAAGAAAACCGCCGATTGGCGTTACGGCGCGGCTGTCGATATAGGCACGACAACCGTTGCGCTTAAGCTGTTCAACGAACGCGGCGTATGCGTTGCCGAAGCTGCGGACGCAAACCCGCAGCGCGCCCTTTCGCTCGACGTTGTCGGGCGTATCGCCGAAGCTCTAAACGGCAAAGGCGAGCTTTTAAAGGAGCAGATAACGAATTGCATCTCGCGCCTGCTCGATTCCGCCTGCCGTATCGGGCGGGTTATGCCCGATGACGTAACGCGCGTTGTTGTCACGGGCAACACGGCGATGCTTTATCTGTATAGCGGAAAGAATCCCGCCTCGATAGCGCGCGCACCCTTTATTTCCGAAACGCTTTTCGGCTGTTTTGCGGACGAAAAAACCTATTTGTCCCCCTGCATAAACGCCTTCAACGGCGGCGACACGGTGTGTGCGTTGCTTGCTTCGGGTATGCTCGATTCGAACGAAACCTCGCTGCTTTGCGATATCGGCACAAACGGCGAGCTCGCGCTTTGGAAGGAAGGGAAGCTCTACGTCACGTCCGCCGCGGCGGGCCCCGCGTTCGAAGGCGGCGAAATTTCAAATGGCTGCGGCAATATTTTGGGCGCGATAGAGCGCGCAAAGCTCGAAAACGGCGAAATCAGGGCAGAAACGATCGGAAATTCGCCCGCTGTGGGTATCTGCGGAAGCGGTCTTATCGATGCCGTTTACAGCTTTTTGCGCCTCGGCGCTATTCAAAACGACGGTTACGCCTTATCTCCGCTCGAGCTTTTTGCAAACGGCGGAAGGGTAACCCTTACTCAGGACGATATTCGCGCCTTTCAGCTTGCAAAGGCGGCAATACGCGCCGCGGCCGAAACCCTGCTTGCGCGTACCGAAACAAAGCATTCGGAAATAAAAACGCTTTATATTGCGGGCGGGTTTGGCAACCGTATTTCGCTCGAATCGGCAATCGGCGTCGGGCTTATTAACCGCGAAACTGCGCAAAACGTTAAATTTATCGGCAACGCCGCGCTTGGCGGTGCGGCTATGCTGCTTTTCGACGAGCAGAATATAAAAAAAGCCGAGCACATCGCGCGCACGGCTACGCACATCGACCTCGCCGGAAACGACGATTTTTATATACGCTTTGTTGAAAATATTGATTTTTAGAATAAGACAATTACGAGAGAGGAACTTTTTATAAAAAGTTCCTCTCTCGTATATCATAATACTCTCAAACCATTAAGGCTGTTCTTCATCGTCGTCAAACGGGATCATAATGCTCGTGCCGCCCTCGCCGGTCATAACGTCGGGGAGCTCACCGTTCCATTTTTCGAGATATTTCTCCTGAAGGATCTTGTCGGTAAGCGAATCGTTAATAATTTCGTTCGCTTCTGCTTCTGCGTCTGCGGCGATCTTCTTTGCTTCTGCTTCTGCCTTGGCTATTTCGATCTCTGCCTGCGCTTCCTTAAGCTTTGCTTCGGCTTCTGCCGCCGCCTGTGCTATCTTGGTTTCGTTTTCGTATTCGGCCTTAAGCTTCGACTGCTCGGCGATCATCTTGTCCTCAACAGCCTGCTCGAACGCGTCGCTGAAATCGATATTGGTAAGCACGACAGCAACGATATCGACAAAATATTCATCGCCGACCGCCTTTATGATCGATTCCTCGACAGCGGGGGACATAGCCGCGCGGTTTGCGATAATGTCCATCGCCTTGTAAGAGGAAAGTATAGACTTTGTTTTTTCAATAGCTATCGACTGAATACGGTTTTGAAGCGTTGCGAGCGAGCCGTATTGGTTAGCAACGTTTAAAACCTTGTCGTTCATAACCTGATACTGCAAGGTCATCTGAATGTTCATCGTCTGTGCGTCCGAGGAGTATGCCGCGGTGGCGATATCAACATTTTGCACCTTGGTGTCGTAGTAATCGTAGGTATTTGTAAGCCAGAACGAGAAGTAGGTACCGGGGGTCTTAACCTCTTTTGCCAAGCCGAGGTGCTTAACAACAGCAACCTCACCGGTTTCGACGGTGTGGAAGCTCGAGGGAACGAGTACGAGCGCCAAAAGCGCAACGGCGATAAGCCCGCCGAAAATGCCGGCGCGCTTGCTTGCCTTCTTTTTAAAAGAAACAGCCGCGCTGATCGCGAAAGCGACTATTAAAACAGCGATAATAAAACCGATTATCATTCCTATTGCCATAATGTTTTTCTCCTTTGTGGTTGGTTTTTACCATTATAACATTTTATTCTAATAAAATCAACGGTTTTCCGTAAATAAAAAGGACTATCCGTGGGATAGTCCTTTTTGCTTGAATTAAGCTACGATGTTGTTGTTTTCGTCGTAATTGGTGAATACCTTTTTGGTTGCATCGAAGATTGCGAATGCCGCGCCGTCTTCTGCTTCTGCGTTGTTGTATTCAACAAGGTAGAAGTTGCCTTCGCCCTCGCAAAGCGATGCGTAAGGCGAATCCTCGGTAATCTTCGAGGTGTAAATACCGATAAGCTCGCGGTATTCGCTCGTGCCTTCGTTCGCTTCTGCGTCTGCGATGCTCATATTGAACATACAGCAAGCCATTTCGGGGCTTTCAACCGACATAAAGGTAGAAGAATTGTAACCGCACATATAAATGTCGGGGTAGAAGAAGAGGATAAGCTCTGCATTTATCGAGGATTCAACGTCGATAAGGCCCAATTCTTCAAGCTGTTCCTGCTTTTCGGGGTAGTTAACGGTCGGGGTGTTGGGGTGACCCTTGTAGTAGTAAACGAATTCTTCTTCGCCGTAGAACGCCTTAACAAGGTTTACGTAGTCTGCAAAGTCGGGCTCGTTTTCGGGGTTTGCCCAGGAGCCGAGAATCATCATCGCCTTCTTGCCTGCTTCATCAGCCGCTTCAAACATTTCGTTGTTGAAGTTGTAAAGCGATTTAAGCTCGGTCTTTTCCTCGTCGGTCATTTCCTTCAAGGGGTTTGCGAAGTTGCGTTCTTCGATAACGCCTTCCTTTTTGTCGTCGTTAAGGACCATATTAATGAATTCTTCGTCGGGGGAGCAAAGCACGCCTGCTCTCGGGCGGAGAATCCACCATTCAACGTTGTTCATTTCCTTTGCGGCAACATAGGCATACTGTCTGAAATCGTCGCCGTTAACGCTGAACTTGCTGCCGTCGCCGTTGTAATCCTTTGCTTCGCGCACTTCGGTGTAAAGCTTTTCAAGCTTTTCTGCCATTTCGGCATACTTCGCGTCTGCGTCAAAGCCTTCTTCCTCAACGTTGAATGCGAGGTTGAAATCCTTGTAGGATGCGCCGCCGTCGGAAAGCAAGGTTACGTAGTAGTTGCTTTCGGGAATGCCGTTACCCGCAAGAAGCTTGAGGTAGAGGTAGGAGTTGTAATCGTTGATATAAAGGTTGAACTTCGAATTGCTGTTAATGCTGTAAAGCTCTTCGATGTATGCGTCGGTCACTTCAACCATTTTGTCGTAGTTGTTGTGGGTGAGTACCTCTTCAACAGCAACGGTGGGCATAGCATAAACGTTTTCGGGAAGGTTGTCCCAATTCCAGCTGTCGGGACGTGCAAGCCATACGAACGCGGGGATAGCGTGGTCGTTGGTAATTTCCTTCATATTAAGGGTGAAATAAAGCTGGGGCATCGAGCCGGAAATGGGCGCGATAACGTATTCGCTTGCCGAAAGTGCGATGTCCTGCGATATTTCGGTTGCGAAATCGCCCTCTGCGTAAGCCTTAACGGTAACGGTGTGCTTGCCGTAGTAAGCGTCGACGGTAACGTTGCTTTCCTTAAGCGCGTCGCCCTCGAAGGTTTTTTCGGCAACAAGCTGTTCGCCGTGCTTAACGGTAACCTCGAGCTTGTTAACGGTTTCATCGCTCTTGTAATTGATGTTGATTTTCTGCTCGTCGTTAACCTGAGTAATAACAAAGGAACATACGAAATCAACGGTGCTGACCTCGGTTATAACCTCGGGCTGACAAGCCGCAAGAGGAGCAGAAAGCATAAGGACCAGCAAAATGAATGCTAAAAATCTCTTCATAGATGTCACTTCTCTTTACATAAATTTTGTCAAAATTATCGACAATTCGACATATTTTACCACATTCCGCGCGTAAATTCAACGATTTTGCAAAAAATAGGCTTTAGTCACAAATATCCTTCGCACCTGCTGTGAAAATACATTGAAATTCAACATAGTTTGTGATAAAATAGTTAGTAAATTAAGCCCGCTCCGTTTATTTTGCCCCAAACGGCAATATAATATGGCGCGACGGTAAAGCAAAAGCTTTAAAACGGCTTTTAAATAAAGAAGGATAATTATTATGCTGTTCAATTCGTATATATTCGTTTTGTTTTTTCTGCCTGCGGTAATATTGGGCTATTTTTTGCTTAATCGCGTGCGGTTATACAGAGCAGCTATGCTCTATTTGCTCGGTATGTCTTTGTGGTTTTACGGATATTTCAATAAATGGTATTTGTTGATTATGTTGGGGAGCATCGCGCTCAACTATCTGTCTTATCTCGGTATGAGAAAATTTGCAGACAACAAATCGCTTAAAAAGCTTATTGCGGTTTCTGCTGTTGCTATAAATATTGGCGCGCTCTTTTATTTTAAATATTACGATTTTTTTATAGAAAATCTAAATGCCGTTTTCAAAACCGATTTCGTATTAAAAAATATACTTTTGCCTTTGGGTATTAGCTTTTTTACATTCCAACAGCTTTCATTTGTTATCGATGCATATAAAGGCGAGCTTCCGAAGTACAGCTTTATCGATTACGCCTGCTTCGTAACCTATTTTCCTCAGCTTGTCGCAGGCCCTATCGTGACTCACGACGAGCTTGTGCCCCAGTTCGCAAATCAAGAAAAGAAACGATTCGATTGGGATAATTTTACAAAAGGTCTTTACGCATTTGTGCTCGGGCTTTCCAAGAAGGTGTTGATTGCCGATATGGTGGGAAATGTGGCAAATTACGGCTTTGCCAACATTGAACAGCTCGACAGCTTGGCGTCGATAACCGTAATGCTCGCCTACACCGTGCAGATTTATTTTGATTTCAGCGGTTATTCCGATATGGCAATCGGTATGGGAAGAATGATGAATATCGAGCTTCCGCTTAATTTCAATTCCCCATACAAAGCGTGCAATATCAACGATTTCTGGGACCGTTGGCATATTACTCTTACAAGATTTTTTACCAAATACGTATATATACCCCTCGGGGGAAACCGCAAAGGTGTTGCGCGCACGTACATAAACATTATGCTCGTTTATCTTGTAAGCGGTATATGGCACGGTGCGAACTGGACGTTTATTTTTTGGGGGATTTGTCACGGAGCATTTTGTGTATTGACAAGAGCCTGCAAAAAATCTATAAGCAAAATTCCTAAAGCCTTTGGTTGGATTGTCACCTTTGCATTTGTTAATATTATGTGGATATTCTTCCGTGCGGAAAGTATGTCGGATGCCTTTCTTTTGATAAGCCGTATATTCACCGGCGGCTTTGGCGGTATAAATTCCGAGCTTTGCGGCAGTATTATGTCTGCCGAATGGAATTTCCTCGCGGCACAAATAGGAGCGCTTGCTTCGCACAGCTATGTGATTCTTGCCGGATATATCGTTCTGCCTATACTCGGTGCGGTATTTTGCAAAAACGTTTACGAACGTATGCAAGCATTAAAGCCTTCTGTGTTCAATACCGTACTTACGTCGTTGCTGCTTGTGCTGTGTATTATGTCTTTTGCGGGCGTAAGCACGTTTCTGTATTTTAATTTCTAAAAAAGGAGGGGCTTGATAATGACATACAAAAAAATGGGAATATCGGTCCTTTCGTGTGTTTTTTGTATCTTGCTTTGCGTTTGTCTTTTAACCGCGCTGTTTGACCCTTATTTTCATTATCACGCGCCTTTTGAGGGCCAAAACTATACTCTCGACAACGAGCGTTACCAAAACGACGGTATAACACGTCATTTCGAATACAACGCGATTATAACCGGCACTTCGATGACCGAAAACTTCAAAACGACCGAATGTGATGCGGCGTTTGGCGTAAATTCGATAAAAATACCCTATTTCGGAGCGAGCTTCAAGGAAATTAACGATTCGGTGGCTAAGGCAATCGAACGCAATCCCGATGTGAAGCTTGTTATCCGTTGCCTCGATACCTATCGCTTTCTTGAGGCAAAGGACGAAATGAAATACGAGGAATACCCCGAATATCTCTATGACGATAACCCGTTCAACGATGTGAATTATCTCCTGAACAAGGATATTTTTATAGGCGACGTTTATCCTGCGGCAGTCGGTACGCTAAAAAAAGTAAAACCCACCACCTTCGACGAATATGCAAACTGGGATTCCTATGCGGTTTACGGCAAAGAAACCGTGCTTGCCGGATATAAGCGTGCGGAATTTATCGCAAAGCCGCAACCGTTGACAGAGGAGGAAAGGGAAACGGTCATCGGTACGGTTTCCCAGAACATTGTTTCGGTTGCCGCGGCAAATCCCGATATTGAATTTTATCTTTTCCTTCCGCCGTACAGTATCGTTCATTGGTACTCGCTGTATGAAAAAGGCGAGCTTCAAAAGAGCTTGGAAGCGCAAAGACTCGCGGTGGAAATGATGCTCGATTACAGCAATATTTATGTTTTTTCGTTTCTTACCGATTTTGAAACGGTGTGCAATCTCGATAACTACAAGGATACCGTTCATTACAGTGGGGATATAAATTCAAAAATACTTCAATCGATGAAGAACAAGGATTTTTTGGTAACAAAGGAAAATTGCGAAGAGTATTTCGCAAAAACCGAAGATTTTTATATCAATTATAATTACGAATCGATTTTTGAATAGTAATAGCTTTGAAATAAATAATTCGCATATATCGAAATTCACCCGACTATTGCATTTTCGTAATAAATTTTCCGTGATAAACTGTCGAAAAGGTGATAATCTGTAACCGAGGTGAAAGAAATGATATTAAACAACGTTATATTTACGTTGCGCGAGCTTTGTTTCGAAAAGGCGCAAAAATACCGCGGCGAATATGAATTTATCGGAGGAAAACATTTTTGCGGCTATCTTGCCTTTGATGAGCTTGCGTTCAAGCTCAGTATGCTTGTCGACAAAGAGTTTCGAAGCTTTGATGAATTCAAAGAAACGGTTAGAAAATCAATCGGGATACATTACGATTATTATCTTGCAAAGCAGCTTAATGCGGAAAGCGAAGCACTCGTAAATTCGGCAAAAGAAGAATTTTTGAAATGCTTGGAAGCCGTAAGTATAAATGCAACGCCGAAAAATTACATATATTACCGCGTTGTAACCGGAAGCGAGGCGGAAGGTATTATAAAACGGTTTGGCGCAATTTGGCATTATGATACGTCTTATTGGTTTCCGCTTGAGCCGATTCCCGACGGTATTTCCGAGGTCTTGTTTTTACCTTGCGATATAGTAGAGAAATATTGGGAATCGGTTTGCGAGCTTATGCGTCAAAACGGCGAACGTCTTTATTGCTACGGCGAAAGCTGTTATTGCCTTGACTATTGCGAGGAAATCGAGGAAATGCATTTTTACGCAGGAACAGAGTGCGCCTATACCGATAAAGCGTTTTCGAGCTTTATATATTTCTCGCACGAGCGAACGGTTAGCTTTGCGGGGAGCATCGTAGCGAACATAAAGAAGCTTTTGCAGGAAGAACGCGCATATTTCAATAAGTGGTTTATATAAAAATGCTTGCAATCGAGCATATAATATGATATTATAACAATATAAAGAAACGACGGAGGTGTTAATTATGTCTGTAGAATATGTTTGGAAGGACAGAAAGCGCACAATTTTCGGCTTGCCTTTAAGCTTTACGGTTTACAAGCTTACAAACGAAAAGCTGATTATCGAATCGGGCTTCCTTTCCAAAAAGGAAGAGGAAATACGCCTTTACCGCGTTATGGACCTAACGCTTAACCGTCCGCTCGGTCAGCGTATGTTCGGTGTGGGTACAATACATTGTTGCACCGCTGATAAATCTACCCCCGAATTCGATATTCAAAAAATCAAAAAGCCCTCGGAGATCAAAAATATGCTCTCGGATATGGTCGAAGCAGAGCGCGATAAGAAGCGCGTTTCGGCACGTGAATTTATGGTCGACGAGGACGAGTGCGATATCGACGATATCCACTAAAAAGCATTAAATCCGTATATAAGACGCAACGCCGAAGGACAACGTTTTTCGTTGTCTTCTGAAATTGCGTCTTTTTGTTTTTGCAAAGCACAACTATTTAACCAAAAACAAAAACGGAGTAATTAATGAACAAAAAAGAACTAATCTATTCCCTCGAGCGGGGGCTTGGGCGCGCCTATATCGCCATACGCGAAAACCCCGAAAAATACAAAAAAGAGGTTGTGAAATCACTTTCGAAATGCCCTGCGTTCGACGCTCAATGCGAAGGGACGCGGTCATATTACAGCTATTCGGTTTTTCGCTGTTACAAAGACTTTGAATATTTCCGCGATATTATTATAAAGCGCTTCGAATCGCTGTCTGTGAAAAATTGCGGCTGGGATACTGCCTACTGTACCGAAATACTTGTATATTTCGCTTGCGACGGTGATGAGCTTGCAAAAAAAGGCGCTCTTTGCGAAATACAAAAAGCTTTACAATATTCTGCTGAACAAAAAGAAATTGCCGAACGGTATATTTCCCGAGCACGACAATTTCGAATTTATCTGCAACGCTTTAAGCGTTAGCCAAAAGGCGTACGATAAAATGGCAACCGACATCGGCAGACTGTTTGTGAATAACAAGTTATTCGATGGCGGTTCGTTTTGTTGGTTTTCGCTCGGTAGTTACTTCAAACAGCTTGCGAGGAAAAAGAACAAAAATAAATACCAAACGGTATTTGTAAACGCTGTGAACGAATACGAGTCAGAGCAGGAGCGAATCCGGCGCGAACGCGAAAACGACCCCAATTATCTTGCCGAGCGTACGGAAAGGCGTAAAAAGTTTCTCGAACGCGAGCTGTTTTCGGAAATTCCGCTTCCAAAAGACGAAAAAGGGTTGGTTAAGCTCCTTACCGAAATCGAAACCGATAGTGCCAACGAAAGCGTCTGGCATAGCTTTCATTCGGATATCTTCGAGATGTTTAAACGCAAGACCGCGCCGAAATACCTTAAAGCGGCGTTGCCGATAATCTATAATACCACCCGCTGTTCCTTCTGCCGCAAGAGCGCGCTTCGCGAAATGGGAAGGCGGCGAATGCTTACCGAAGAAATTTTAAACGAATGCCTTTACGATTGCAACGAAGATATAAGAAAATTCGCAAAAAGAAGGCTTAAAAGGTAATGTAGATGAAAAAAGCTGTCAATTAATGACAGCCTGAAACAGAGTGAGAGAAATGAGGCTATTTTTCACGAAAAACGAGCGTAGGCTTACGATTGTAAGGTAGTCGAGTTTTTCGTGAAAGCCCTTGAAAATACGATAAAATCTTTATTCCTTATAAAAAGAAATCGAGCTTCAACGCTAAAATGAAGCTCGATTTTTCGTGTTGTTTTTTCTTTCAAGGGCGTAAAGAGCCCATTTATCTTCGCTCTGAGCTGTCAATTAATGACAGCTTTTTCTGTTTTTTCTATTTTTTCTTGACAAAGGTTAACGTTCAAAAGCAAGGCAATCGGGTATAGAATTTCCAAGAAAGCTTCTAAGTATTGTACCAGCAGCCAAGCGAAGTTTTCGGGAACAACAAGGTGGGTCCTGCAATATATTACGTAAAGGTTATATAGCTGTGATTTTTCGCCGATATTTATAGGGGAAATCTCGAAAAATACAAGAATCATATCGACGTAGAAAAGAATAAGCCCGAGAAGCAAAGCCACGTTTGCGATTTTAAGGACTATGAACATTAATTTACAGCCCTTGTTTATAAATACTAAATAAAGAATAGGGGTAATAACTGCAATTATTATTGTTGCGAAAGAAAACGCGGATGTATTATAAAGTATTTTTATCCCACCCATCAAGCAACACGAAATAACCGAGATAATAAAAATAAATTTCAAAAGCTGCTTTCCGGATACGGTTTCAACGGGCGCAAACGCGATTAAAGACAATGCACATACGGTGCATACGAAGGATAATGAAATAAAGTTATAGGTGTAAAACGAATTGATATGCGTGTAGTAGCCTATCACCGGCGCAATAAAAGGAGTTGCCGTAATAAAGAGAATAGAAGCCGTATTTGCCGCGTTTTGCAACGCCTGCTTTTTAACCGCCGATGATATAATAGCGAATGCGAAAATAACCGTGCCGATCAGCGTGTAAACCGCAAAGGGTATCGACACTACTCCGCCCATAAAGGCTATGTAAAGAATCTGAAAAACGACCGAGGCGAACGCGAACAAAACCGAAAAAAAGGGAAGTAAAGGCTTTTGCCGCTTGCCTGCAGGAGATGAGCTTGGGCAAGCTTCGTTGGTGCAAGCTTCGGGATTTATATTCATATACGCGCTCCCTTCGTTATTTTTTCAAATATATTCTAACACATTCGTAAATAATTGTCAATACTACCAAAATGCTATTGATTTTTTAATTGAATTTGGTATAATTAAATCAGAAAGGAGTGACGTTATGCACGACCAGCATATAACCGAAATGTTTGTCCGCAGAAACGAGCAGGCAAAGGATGCGCTTAACGATAAATACGGCGCAGAGGCTTACGCGCTTGCTTATAATATCCTTGGCGACGAAGAACGCTCGCGCAAATGCGTGGGTGAATCGTTGCAGGAGGTTTGGGACACCGTCCCGCCCGAGGACCCGCACCCGATTTATACTTATTTCTGCCGCATTGTGCGCAAAAACGCGCTTGAAATGTGCGAAAACGAGCCGAGCGTTACTATTTTCGACCGAATGCCAAAAGACCTGAAGATAAAATCGGGGGTCGACAGCGCAGAGCTTACGCGCACTATGAACGATTGGTTTGACCGTCAGAACGAAAAGGATATACACCTCTTTTTGCGGCGCTATTGGTGCTTCGATACTGTCGAAGAGCTTGCCTTTGACCTGCGCGAAAGCAAGGAGGAAATAAGCGCGAAGCTCGGGCTTATCGAAGCCGATTTCTTCGCCTATCTTTGCGAAAGGGGTGTGCTTGTATGAAAAACAGCTTTAATACCGCGTTTGCGGCAATACATTCCTCGAACGTCGAGCTAACAAAAAAGCTCCCCGCGCGCAAGCTTAAAATCCGCCATATCGTCGCGCTTGTTGCCGTGGCTTCGCTGGCTGTTATGCTCTTTGCCGCGTTTATGACGACAAGAAGCAGCTACACGGCAAGCTATTTTGCCGAGCAGTTTCCCGAGCGCGATAACAATTCGCCCTACGAAACCGTGGTGCTTAACAGCTTGCCCGAGGCAACCAATCGAAAGGAAGAAGCGTTTTTGCCGCTTTACGAGAAGGATAGCATACCCACCCCGCTCGAAAGCGAGGAGGCGTTCCGCAGAAGGGCAGTAAGGTTTTTCGAAAATGTAATTTATGATTTGGGCACGGATAAAGAATTTGTGCCCGAGCGCGAGGAGTACGGCGCGCCGCTTATTACCGAAAAGCATTACAGCTATTCGAAAGAGGGCAATATTCAAACCGCCGAGCTTAATATAGTTAACGGCTATTCGGTGATATACACTCAGGACGAATATTTCAATACCATTGTTATGAAGCGCTTAGTCGGGGGAAAATTTATTTTCCGAGGAATGAAGCTAGAGGTCAATCAGCACGACAGTAGTGAAGATATTTTCGATTCAAACGTTTTTTCGGTTGTAGAGCACAGCGTAGACTACGGAATAGGCGATTTCAGTGTGTCCGCCCGCAAGGTTGACCGTCTTTATTCGGAAAACGATACAAACGGCGTTGACAAACTCGAGGTGTTATATTACGACGGATACAATAGATACGATAAATGGCTCGAAAACTCGTATATTTGCATTTCGTTCGATAACAGCAGGGAACGAAGCAATTCGATTCTTAGCGACGTAACCGTGATAGGTAAAGCCGCGCGGCGCGATTATGAAGAGCTCATAGAAGAAACCGACAGTCAGGTAACGATGAAGCTTGTAGAAGCCGAGGGGCTTTTAAAAGAGGGCTGTGTGTTCGGCGCGCATTATTGCGAAAAGTGCAAGGAAGAGGGGAAGGAGAATATTTTCGCCGCCTACGATTATTACACGATTGTCTACCACTCGCCCGAAACACAGCCGAACACCGAATTTTACGATGTGCCGGTACTTCCTTTTTACAAGTTTTATAAAAAGGTCGGTACAACCGAAAACGGCAGAGGCATCTACGCTATCGCATATCTCCCCGCTATCCGCGTGAACGATATTGATGAATATATGCAAAGCTGCGCGCAGGCGCATAAATGATTTATCATTTATTAAACCTCTGCTTCCGAAAAAAGAATATAAATACCACAAAAAAACTGCCCCGTCGTGTTGACGAGGCAGTATTTTTATTTAGTTAAAACTCTGTTTCGCGGGTGTAGTGCTGCGCAATTTATACGCTTACATCGCGGAACTATGGGGCGTGTTACACGCCTTATTTACGGGTCTTGATAACTACAGCAGAGCCTGCGATAGCAACGAGAGCGATGATAGCAAATACGATCATGTTCGAAGCGTCGCCGGGAACTACGGGATCGGTGGATTCTTCGCCTTCGGT
>JAZSHQ010000014.1:0-5852 GCA_045533335.1 Eubacteriales bacterium | reverse complement strand
ACGCTTTGCAGGCTCCCTTGTGTAAAGGGAGCCTGCAAACCCTCGATTTTATCGCTGCTTTCCACGTACCTGTGCAATCTCTTATCTCTTATCTCTTATCTATTATCTATTATCTAAAAAAAATAGAGGCGCACCCTCTTTTAAAGGATGCGCCCGATTATATTCTGTTTAAAGAATCGGTTTTATATTACTTCTTCTTCTTAAGAACTACGAATACAACTGCTGCGATTGCAACAACTGCAACGCCGATGATAACCCAGAGCCATACGCCGAGGCCGTCTGCATCGTCAGTAGCAGCTTCGGAAGATTCTGCTGCTGCGGTGGAGGATTCAGCTTCGGAGGGAGCTTCGGAGGATTCAACGGTGGATTCTACTTCGGAAACTGCTTCGGAAGATTCTTCCTCGGAAACTTCGCCGGAGGTTTCGCCGCCTGCTTCGCCGAGAACGTAGAACATAGCGTTGCTGTATTCGGTGTCAGCATTTTCGAAATCTACGCCGAAGAACTTAACGGTGGAATCGATAGCGAGGTTGGTAGCAGCGGTCTTACGATCCATGCCTGCGCCTTCGCCGTCGGAGTGAGCTGCGTAAATAAGCATACCGTCGGTAATTTCGGTGGTGAATGCGATATCTTCGCCTGCGCCAACTACAACTTCCTTAACGGTGTAGGTGCCTTCTTCGCCTTCAACGGGAGCGAGAAGAACGTTGGTAGCCCACTTGGTGTTCTGGGAGTTAATGGTAGAGGGATCGGTGTAGATGTAAGCCTTTTCGGAGGTGATAGCTGTGTTAACGCCGTCGATGATGAGCTGAGTCTTGCCTTCTGCATCTGCGGGAATGGTACCTTCGGTCTTTTCGGGAACGGGGTCGTCCTTAGGAATCTCGGTTTCTTCGATGTCGCCGCCGGTAAGGGTGATAACTGCTGCGCTGTCTGCGTCCTTGGAAGTAAGAACGCCGTTCTGCCATTCGATCATACCCTTCTTGGTGTTGTAGTCTGCCTGGAATGCAACTGCATAGGTAAGACCAAACTTCGCGCCGGTACCGGTGGAGTTAAGGCCGGACTTGCCCCAAGGAATGCTAACTTCATAGGTGATAACGTTGCCGTCTCTGATGATAGCTGCGTCCCAGTCGTTAACTTCGAGAGAGAGTGCTGCGGTAGGCTTGTTCCAGCAAGCGCGAACCTGCTGACCTTCAGCGGTAAGTGCAAGACCTACTTCGAGGTAGTCGCCGCCGTATGCGCTGGTCTGATAAGCGGTTTCGCCCTTCTTGGGAGCGCCGGGAGTGAAGATGAACTGTACGCAGGAGTACTGCCACATATAACCGTTGTCGCCAACGTCGTTGGGATCCCACTTGCCGTCGCTGTTGTAGTCCTGTTCGGGCATACCGCCGAAGCTTTCGGAGGTAACAACCCATGCCATGTAAACGTTATCTGCGTCCCATGCTGCGTAGAAATCGAATTCAACGTCGCCTTCTGCGAAATCGTTGTGTTCGGAATCTACGAACTGGCTCTTATCTTCGGGATAAGAGTTGAGGGGAAGGGGGCTGTATTCGCCCCTTTTAACTTCGCCGTCAATCTTAGGCGCCTTTTCAACAAAGGGGAATTCTGCTTCATAGTTTACGTCGTCTGCTGCTGCCGAGGGCATAACAAACATAGCAACGAGCATAGTTGCTACGAGAAGAAACGAAAGAATCTTCTTCATGATGATTTTTCTCCTTACAAAAAATTTTTCGGGCTTTAAGCCCTTCCGTGGTGATGTTATTATAAACCATCGGTTTAAAAAAAGCAAGAGGGAAAACAGATTTTTTTGTTTTTTGGTGATTTTAATAAAAGAACGGCTCGCAATGAAGGCAACAAATTTAATATATCCTTCATCGCGGCGCCAAAAAACTATTGCAATTTTCGCGCTGTTATAATATAATGAATTGATTATGTTTCAGCGAGGACGTTAATGGATTACAATTCGCTTAAAAAAGCGTTGTTTGATAAATATTTCGGTTTTCTGAACGATCGGCAAAGGGAAGCGGTATATACCACCGAAGGTCCGTTGCTTGTGCTTGCGGGTGCGGGGAGCGGAAAAACCACGGTTATAGTAAACCGTATTGCGAATATAGTGCTTTTCGGGCGGGCGGCAAGCGAAACTAAATTGCCCGAAAACGCAAACGCCCTGCTTGCGCCGATGAAGAGCGCGCTTGAAAGCGGAAAAAACGAATATATACGCGAAATACTTAAAAAATGCGCGGTTGCCCCCGCCGCTCCTTACCGAGTGCTTTGCATAACCTTTACCAACAAAGCGGCAAGAGAGTTTAAGGAAAGGCTTGCCAAAACCTTGGGCGAAAGCGCAAGCGATATATGGGCGGGCACCTTTCACTCGATTTGCGTGCGTATGCTTCGCAGGTATATCGACAGGCTGGGCTACCGCAACGATTTTACGATATACGATACCGACGATTGCAAAAAGCTTATAACCGATATTTTAAAGGAGCTTAATATTTCGGAAAGTGCGCTCCCCCCGAAAATGGCGATATCTTCGATATCAAAGGCAAAGGAAAACGACCGCACCGCGCACGACGAGCTGCTCGACGCGGGGAACGACCGGCTTGCGCTGAACATCGCAAGGGTTTACGAAAGCTACCAAGCGAAGCTCAAGACGGCAAACGCGCTCGATTTCGACGATATAATAATGCTTACAAACCGTCTGTTCGAAACCAACCCCGACGTGCTGGACCGATACAGAGAGCAGTTTGAATACATATTGGTAGACGAATATCAGGACACAAACCCATCGCAAAGCAGGCTTGTTGCTTTGCTTGCGGGCAAAAGACGCAACGTTTGCGTTGTGGGCGACGACGACCAATCGATATATTCCTTCCGCGGCGCGACGGTGGATAACATTCTCGGCTTCGACAGCGAATATTCGAACGCAAGGGTCATACGGTTAGAGCAAAATTACCGCTCGGTAGGGAATATACTTACCGCCGCAAACGGAATAATACAAAACAACGAATCGCGCAAGGGAAAAGAGCTTTGGACCGAAGCCGACGATGGCGAAAAGGTGCATATAAGACAGCTTGACAACCAAGCAGCGGAAGCGGAGTTTATATGCGATACGATAGCGCAAAAGGTAAAAGACGGCGCAAAGTATTCGGATTTTGCCGTACTTTACAGGGTAAACGCGCTTTCGAACTCGCTCGAAACGACGTTTGTGAAAAAGCGAATACCCTATAAAATATTCGGCGGTCTGCGGTTTTACGAAAGACGCGAAATAAAGGATATTTTGGCTTATCTTTCGGTTATCGCCAACGATTCCGATACGGTAAGGCTTCGCAGGATAATTAACGTTCCGAAGCGCGCGATAGGCGATGCGACGGTTGATAAGATAGCGAGCATTGCCGACGAGCTGAACGTCGGAATGATGACGGTTATAGAAAATGCGGCACAATACAGTGAATTGCGGCGCGCCGCGCCTAAATTGGAAAAATTCGCTTCGCTTATAAACGGTCTGCGCGATTACAGCAACACGCACAGCTTAGACGAAACGGTTTCGCGGGTTATCGAGGCTACGGGCTACCGCGCGATGCTTCTCGAGGAGGAAAACGGCGAGGAAAGAGAGCAGAACGTGCTTGAATTGGTTTCCTCGGCGAAGCAGTTTGCCGAAACGAGCGAAAATCCCACGCTTTCCGAATTTTTGAACGAGCTTGCGCTGGTAAGCGACCTCGACAGCTACGAAGAGGAACACGATTCGGTTGCGCTTATGACGGTGCATTCGGCAAAAGGGCTTGAATTCCCGACGGTGTTTATTGCGGGCTTCGAGGAAGGACTGTTCCCCATAGCGCGCTCGGCATACGAGGGTAACAGCGCGGCGGAAGAGGAACGCCGACTTGCATACGTCGCGGTGACGCGCGCAAAAAAATCGCTTTACCTGTTGCACGTTTCCAACAGAATGCTTTACGGGCGCAGCGAGCTCAAATGCATTTCGAAATTCGCAGGCGAAATCCCGCAGGAGGCTTGCGATAGAACGGCGGTGCGAAATACACGTTCGCATCCCGAAGCGGATGCATACAAACCAGAAAGCGGCGACGGCAGCGACAAATTTTGGAAAGATCTCCGCGAGAAGGCCAAAACCGCACAGCAAAGCGCGGCGGTGTTCGCAGTCGGAACGCGCATATCGCACCCGATGTTCGGCGAGGGCGAAATATTGAGCGCACAGCCGATGGGCGGCGACGTGCTTTATGAAATAGAGTTTGCAAACGGCAGTACAAAACGCCTTATGGGCAATTTTGCAAAGCTGAAAAAGATATAAAAAAGAAATAAAATAAGGAAAAGGAGAAACCGCGAAAAAATTTGTTTCGATTAGGTATAGGCAATTTTTGCACGAGCGTTCGATTATTAACCAAACGCCCACGCGGAAAGAACGCGACAAACAAATTCTACCTATACCGCGGGAACTAAACCGGTGCATTATGCACCCGTGGAAGTAAAAAAAGATGGCAGTAATTAAGCCGATAAAGGCATTAAGATTTACCGAAAAGGCGGGCAATATAGCAGATTGCGTCTGCCCTCCTTACGATATTATTTCGGAAAGCGAAAGAGAAGCGCTTATCGAAAGAAACGAGCATAACATAGTGCGCCTTGAGCTCCCCGCAGGCGAGGATAAGTATAAGGAAGCGGGCAAAACGCTTAACGATTGGCTCGAAAAGGGGGTTCTCGCACGCGACGAAAAGGCGGGAATTTACGTTTACCGCGAGGAATTCAACGTAAAGGGCAGGGAATATTGCCTTACCGGCATCGTTTGCCTTGTCGAGCTTTGCGAATTTTCGGAAAAGGTAGTGCTCCCGCACGAGGAAACACTTACCAAGGCAAAGCAGGACAGATTAAACCTTATGCGCGGCACCGGCTGTAATTTCTCGTCGATATATTCGCTTTATTCCGACGAAAGCGGCAAAATTGCCGAAATTATCGAAGAAAAAACAAAGGAAGCTCCTATCTATCGCTTTACCGATGAGGAAGAGGTTACCCACACCCTGTGGAAAATCGAATGCGAAGAAAAGATTTGCGATATTGTCGGCGCGCTCAGAGATAAACAGCTTTTTATTGCCGACGGCCACCACAGATACGAAACCGCGCTCAATTACAGAAACGGACTTACCGATCCCCCTTACGGTGCCGATGCAAGCTGTGTTATGATGACGCTTGTTGATATGGACGACAAGGGCTTGGTGGTGTTCCCGACACACCGACTTATAGTTGACCGCGAGGTGGATAAGGGCGA
Organism: Eubacteriales bacterium; assembly: GCA_045533335.1. Taxonomy (GTDB): domain Bacteria; phylum Bacillota; class Clostridia; order Oscillospirales; family CAG-382; genus Coliplasma. Next base: position 589 of record JAZSHQ010000014.1, on the reverse strand, counting down.
GATCGAAAGCAAGTGCGGTCAGGATTTCGATATTAAGCACCTTCCGCTTTGCGACCTCGAAGGCGCGCTTGCAAAGGGCGAAGAGGGTCATACCTACGCGCTTTACACGGGCGGAAACGATTTTATGCTTATGACGCTTAAGGAAGAAGCGAAGCACAATATCGACGGCAGAAGCGACGCTTACAGCGACCTCGACGTAAGCATACTGCACTCCTACGTGCTTGAAAACGCGCTCGGAATCGATAAAGAAAATATGGCAAATCAGGTAAATCTGCGCTATACCCGCTCGATGGACGAAGCAATAGAGGCTGTAAACAGCGGCAAAGCAAGCGCGGCGTTCCTTATTAATGCGACAAAGGTAAGCCAGATAAAGGCGGTTGCGCTCGCAGGCGACAAAATGCCGCAGAAGAGCACCTATTTCTACCCGAAGCTCAAAACCGGATTGGTTATGAATGTGCTGAAACGCTAGCGCGTTTGCAAAAGATAATAGATAATAGAGAATAGATAATAGAGAATAGATAAAAGGAGATTTCTGCTTGGAAGGCGACGCCCTCGCGGCGATAACCTGAGTTTCACGTGGTGCACAACG
>JAZSHQ010000032.1:0-5949 GCA_045533335.1 Eubacteriales bacterium | reverse complement strand
AGTATGAAGACCTTGCTAAGCTTATGCTCAAAAAGGACAAAGAGGGCAAGCCGTTCACATTCTATCATTATATGATTGACTTCACAGGCGGTCCATGCATCTACAAACGCATTTCGGGCTGTGGCAGCGGTACCGAATATATGGCGGTTACCCCTTGGGGCGACCTTTACCCCTGCCACCAATTCGTCGGGGACGAAAAGTTCAAGCTCGGCGATATTTGGAACGGTGTTTCGAACACCGAAATTCAGCAGGAATTTATGGATTGCAACGTCTACGCGCGTGAGGATTGCAAGGATTGCTGGGCAAAGCTTTACTGCTCGGGCGGTTGCGCCGCAAACGCCTACCACGCAACCGGCTCTGTCCGCGGAATATACGAATACGGCTGCAAGCTCTTCCGCAAAAGAATGGAATGCGCCATAGCCGTTCAGGTCGCGAAGGCGTTAAGCGAATGATGAATACGCCTATATGTGATTTTGTCGAAAAATACATAAAAAGCTCGCCCTGCCGTTTGCATATGCCCGCGCACAAGGGTGTTCCCCTTCTCGGCTGCGAGCAGAGCGATATTACCGAAATTTCGGGCGCGGACAGTCTTTACCAAGCAAGCGGCATTATAAAGCAAAGCGAGCAAAACGCGCAAGAATTGTTCGGTTGCGAAAGCTTTTATTCAACCGAGGGCTCTTCGCATTGTATCCGTGCGATGCTTTACCTTTTAAAGGCTTACGGCGTTACCCGCTTTATCGCCGCGCGCAATTCGCACAGCGTTTTTCTTACCGCCTGCGGGCTTTTAAATATCGACCCGATATGGCTTTACGGCGAAGGCGAAAGCTACCTTTCCTGCAATTTTTCTTTGGAATCGCTCGAAGCTCTGCTTAAAGAAGGCGGCGAAAAAACCGCGCTCTATATCACCTCGCCCGATTATTTGGGGAATATTTGCGATATTGCCGCCGTTTCGCGGCTTTGCAAGCAATACGGTGCGCTTTTATGCGTCGATTGCGCCCACGGTGCTTACCTTAAATTCCTTTGCGAATCGGCATATCCGACAGACCTCGGAGCCGATATTTGCTGTTCCTCGGCGCACAAAACCTTACCCGTGCTTACGGGTGGCGCATATCTTCATATCGCCAACGGCGCGCCGAGCTTTTTCAGCGAAAACGCAAGGAACGCGCTCTCGCTCTTCGGCTCAACAAGCCCTTCCTATCTTATTTTGCAATCGCTCGACCAAGCAAACGCATATATTGAAAATAAATTCATATCCTCGCTTCGCGCCTTTATCCCGCAGGTAAACGGTTTAAAAGCCGAGCTTTTAAAAAACGGCTTTACCCTTTACGGGCAAGAGCCTTTAAAGCTCACTCTGTTCACCAAGCCTTACGGCTATTACGGAGCAGAGCTCGCGAAAAAGCTTGAAGAAAGCCGAATTTTCTGCGAGCTTGCCGATAAGGATTGTATCGTTTTTATGCTTTCGCCCTTGAATCCCGAATCGCTTGACCTGCTTAAAATCGCCCTGCTTGCGGTTGAAAAACGGCGACCGATAACCGAGCCCGCGCCAACCGTTACCCGCGGCGAAAGGGTTATTTCGTTAAGCGAAGCGGTTTTTTCGCAAAGCGAGCGTGTGAACACAAAAAAGGCAAGCGGTCGCGTGCTTGCGCAGGCGTCGGTTTCCTGCCCGCCCGCCGTGCCGATAGCCGTTTGCGGCGAACGAATTACCGAAAACGCGGTAAAATGCTTTGAATATTACGGCATAAACGAAATTTCGGTAGTAAAGCAATAACTTCCTATAGAAAAGGAGGCTTTTAAATGAACGCAAAAACCAAAAACACAATACAGCTTATAATCCCGATAGCGCTTTGCGTTATCTTCGCGATATTCCCGATATTCGAGCTTATCGCGCTATGCACGGGGCTTGAGTTCCGCATTCACGGCGAAGCCGCGTTCGCGATAATCTTCGCCCTGCTCGCTATCGCTTCCACCGTGTTTCTCTTTATCTTTAAGCCGAAATACAAGCTCTGCGGCAAAATCTTCTTAACGCTCGCAGCGCCGCTTTCGCTTTTAACTGCAATCTGCTTTATTTGCGGTGATTGGGCGGCATCGGTCATTTTCGCGCTTATCTGGTCGGGCTGTGTGTTCGCGCTTTACATCAAGCTTATCCCCGACAGCAATTTCAAAGCCGCGGCGGCGGTCGTTTCGGTACTGCTCGCTATCGCGCTCGTCGTAATTTACCTTTGGGGCGTTATCTATTCCGCGTTTATCAACAAGGCGGAAATAAATTCGACCTACCCCTCTATCGACGGCTATTACCAAGCCGAGCTCGGCACCGAAAAATCGCTTATCAGCACCAAAACCGTTATATATATATCGCGCACGGACGCCGAATTCGGCGTACTGCTCGGGAGCTTTTGGCAAAAGCCCCAGCTTGTTTACGAGGGCGAGGACTACGAGGTTAAAACCGCCCAGATAAACTGGCTCGACGAATCGACCGTTATCATCAACGGCGAGGAGTATGTGATAGGATAGTTTTTTACCGGAATTAAACGTTACGAGAGGGGAACTTTTTCAAAAAAGTTCCCCTCTCGAGCTCTCCCTTCAAAAATTTTTAGTTTTAAAAATTTTTAAAGTGTGTCATTTTTTCGATAACTAATTCCCGAAATACCTTCGCTTTGCCGCTATGTAGTCAAAAACGTCTATTTCGCCGTTTTCGTCTATATCGGCGAGCTTTTTTTGTTCCTCGCTAAGCTTAAGCGTGCCGAAATACGCGCGCTTAATAAGCATAACGTCGATAGAATCGAGCCTGCCGTCCATATTAACGTCGCCCTTTTCGAAATCGCCCTTAAGACCGAAATAGGTTGCGATAACCGCCGCCTCCACCCGCGCAAGACGCGCAAGATTTGCGTCGTCAAGCAGCCAGCGCGCGGCGTATGGGTTTGTATGGAAGGAATGCTCGATAATATAATACAGCGGGCATCCGACAGAGCGCGCACCGCGCAAAACGCCGTAATATTCGTATTCGCCCTTTGTGCTTTTGCGCGTTTTTGCCTTCCCCTCGCTAACACCCATACATTCGGCGATAGCCTTTAAAAACACCGTCGCAAGCTCGCTCGAATCGTTAAGATCATCGTAAGCCGAATAAATATCCACACGGTCGACCGACTCGCCGCCGCTTCCCCCAACGGCGTTCGAATGAAGCGAAATAAACAAATCGCACCCCTGCGCCATCTCGCCGCGCTTGACGACCGCAAGGTCTTTTTCCTGCACTTCACGCGTGACCTCGACGGTAAAGCCGTATTTTAAAAGCTCGTCCTTTAAATAAAGATGAAGCCTCCACATCTGCTTGCTTTCCCAATATTCGGGAACGTTCGGGCTTTGGTTGTAATAGCCGTAGTGGCCCGCGTCGAGCATAATTTTATATGCCATTTTTACCTCCTTTCTTCTTCCCCATTAACATTATAAACAAAAAACGCAGATTTTTCGTCTGCGTTTTTTCTCATTAAAATCTCATTAAATTTTATACAAAATCGGTAGTTTCGCCGACAATTTCGGATAAAACACGCCCGTTCGTCGCCTCGGTAAGCGAAGCGATAAAGCCGTCTGCCTCGCTTTTAATAATCATAAGCGTTAGCTTAACGTCGCTGCCGAAATCGCTTTCGACCGTCTTTGCACCGACAGCGGAGACAAGCGGCATTATTTTTTGGTATTCCGAATAACCGCATTTGACCGCAACAAGCGCAAACTCGCCAACCTCGGCAACGCCCGCCTCTTTCAAAGCGCCGACAGCCGCCGAAGTATATGCGCGTACCAAGCCACCCGTACCGAGCAATATTCCGCCGAAATAGCGGGTAACGACAACCGCGGTGTCGGTAAGCCCCGCCTTGCGTATCGAATCGAGCACAGGCATACCCGCCGTACCGTGGGGCTCGCCGTCGTCCGAAAAGCGTTCCTTAAACCCCTCGCGCAGAACGTAGGCATAAACGTTGTGGCGTGCGTCGGAATGCTTTTTCTTTATCGAGTTCACAAAGGCAACCGCCTCTTCCTCGGTCTTAACGGGTGCGCAGTAGCCGATAAATTCGCTTTTGCGCTCGGTTATGCTGAATTCAGAGCTGTTTTTTACTGTTTTATAGCTCATTTCTCGGCGCAGAATTCCTTGTAAATAGCCTTGATAGCGCGGGTGAACGAGCTTTCGTCGACACCGATAATAATGTTAAGCTCGCTCGAGCCTTGGTCTATCATACGGATGTTGATGTTCTTTCTCGCAAGCGCGCTGAATATACGCGCCGCGGTACCGGGCATACCCGCCATATTGCGGCCGACAACGGCAACCAAGCCCATATTGTTATCGATATGGATATGGTCGGGGTTAACAGCCTTTTGAATAGAGGAAGCGATATCGTATTCTCTGCCCTTAACGTCGGAGCTGTTCACAACAACACACATCGTATCGATGCCCGAGGGGATATGCTCGAAGGGGATATTGAGGTCTGCGAATACCTTGAGCACGCGCATACCGAAGCCCGATTCCTGATTCATCATATCCTTTTCGATACGGATAACAGAAAAGCCCTTCTTACCTGCGATACCTGTGATAATATCCTCGGTTTTGTAGCCGTCTGTGGAGGTGACGATAAGAGTGCCCGCATCCTCGGGACGGTTGGTGTTGCGGATGTTTATGGGAATGCTTGCAAGCTTAACGGGGAAAATGCTGTCCTCGTGAAGCACCGAAGCGCCCATATACGAAAGCTCGCGAAGCTCGCGGTAGGTGATTATCTGAATGGGACGGGGGTTTTCGACAATGCGGGGGTCGCACATAAGAAATCCCGAAACGTCGGTCCAGTTTTCGTAAATATCTGCCATAACTGCGCGCGCAACGATTGCGCCGGTAATATCGCTGCCGCCGCGAGAGAAGGTTTTTATCGTCTTATCGGGGTTAACGCCGTAAAAGCCGGGGATAACCGCATTCTTCTTGCCCGCAAGGCGTTCCGACATTACCGTGTTGGTCTTTGCCGCGTCGAACTTGCCCGAAGCGTCGAAGAAGATTACCTCTGCCGCGTCGATAAATTCATAGCCGATGTAATCGGCAAGCACAATACCGTTCAAATATTCCCCGCGTGATGCAACGTAATCGAGCGTGGTGCCGTTTTGAAGCTTTTCGCGTATAATCGCAAATTCGCCCGAAAGGTCGGTCGAAAGCCCCAAGCCCTTAATAATGTCGGCATAGCGCGACTGTATTTCGGCAAAATCGCCCTCCCAATCGCCTCCGTTTGCGCTCTTGGTGTGGCAGGAGATAAGCAGGTCGGTAACCTTGGTGTCGCCGTCAAAACGCTTGCCGGGTGCGCTGGGCACAACAAAACGGCGCGATTCCTCCGCCTTTATAATATTCGCGCTCTTAATGAACTGCTCGGCAGATGCGAGCGAGCTGCCGCCGAATTTTACAACCTTTTTTTCGTATAATGTCTTCATAATCACTTTTCCGCATATATAATTTATATTTTTTCGATGATATTCTATCACAGTATGTTCGATTTTTCAATGATATTTTTCAACAAACATATCTCTTCTACCTTAATTATATGCACAATTTTGCCCGAAAGCCTTGACAAAACCGCCCGTTGTGGTAAAATATTCAAGCGCGGTCAGCGCGCTGTACGCCATATCAAATCGCCCTCTCTTTTTGGCGAGTTTGAGATGAGCGTAGATTGAAAAAACCAAGCCGAAGCTGTTTTCGAGCCTTTTCGGCGAGGATAAACGGATGCAGATTTCGAAATTCGAGCCGAAGCTGTAGAAACCTACTGCGAGGCGAGCATTTTGGAAAATGAAATGTTCTGCGCCGTTTAGACCGACGAAAAAATATGCCTGCATAGTTAAATGGATATAATAACCCCATCCTAAGGAGTAGTTATGGGTTCGATTCCCGTTGCGGGTGCCAAACAAAAAAAGATGGATGCTAATCCATCTTCTTTT
>JAZSHQ010000029.1:0-21596 GCA_045533335.1 Eubacteriales bacterium | reverse complement strand
TAATGTCTTGCAATAAGGATGTAGTCGAACTGGTCAACTTTGCCGTCATTGTTAACGTCTGCACGATTCATTTCACCATCGGTAAGAAGACGGGTTTCGAAATAGTGACGCTTAACGAGGATGTAATCGTATTGGTCGATTGCGCCGTCGCCGTTAACGTCGCCGAGAATTGCGATATCGTCTTCGGAGAGTGTTACATATTCCGATTCGAGCACCATTGCGCAAGGGAAGCTTGCTTCGCAGTAATATACCTTGCCGAATTCGGGCGAAGAGAGGGTTTTGGAATTTTCTCCTTCAATAGCAACAACGCCGTCTTCGATAACTTCGTACCACTGGAAGGTTGCGTAGTCTTCAAAATATACATTAAAGGTGAAATCGTCCGAGTTGGGTCCGTCGATAATATCGGGATAAGTGATAAGCGTTTCGGAGGTGAGTTCAGAGCCGTTTTCGTAGGTAGCGGTGCATTCGTAAATTGCCCCTACCTGAATATCACTGAGCGTAGCTTCGGTTTCGCCTTCAAGAAGAACGTCTTCGTATATATTGAGCCCGAACGCACGGATCTTCGAATCAAGTGAGGGGGTGACCGCCAAAAGGCTGTAGGTACCTGCGTAATCAGCAGTAAATACGCCTATATTGCCTTGAAGCCAGAAAGAGGGCTGGTAGCCCGCGAAGTTATCATAGTCAAAAAAGGTTAAGCTTTCGACCTCGGGTGTTGCGTCGATGTAAATCGTTTCGCCTTCTTCAAGCGTAACGGTGAAAACGAAAAGCTGGTATCCGTCTTCCATATCGCAAATCTTCGAGGCGGTCCAATAACCGCTTTCTGCGTCGTAAACCGAACTGTAATTGCCTTCGCAGTTGGCGCACACGTTAGATGCGTTTTCATCGGTTATCGGAGCTTCCTCTAAAACGGTAGCGGTCCATTTGTAACTTTCAACGTCTTCGGGTGATGAAACCTCGAAGGTAGGGTTGTCGATAGTGGGATTGTTCAAAATTTCATAAACATCGTCCGCGAAAACCGCCATCGGTAACACCGAAGCGACCATAAGGACTGCAAGCAAAACGCTTAAAAGCTTTGTGGTTTTCATATTTTCCTCCTGATACTATTTTAAATTTTGCTTTTGCTGTTTCATAAAATTATTTTAACATACATTTTTGCGTTTTTCAATAGCAAATTGTTAGCATGTTAAAGTTTTTTGAAAAAACAACCGCGATTTCAAATGGTTGCGATTTTTGGTGGCGAAAAAGGCGAAAAATTGGGCGGAGAAGAGTAAAAAAATTACCTAATTTTCAAAATAATATTGACATTTAGGGATAAAATAGTTAAACTTAATATGCATGAAAACTATGTAAATAAAGGAGATTTCAAAATGCCTCTCGTAACAACAAAAGAAATGTTTGAAAAAGCCTATAAGGGCGGTTATGCAATCGGTGCCTTCAATGTTAACAATATGGAAATCATTCAGGGTATCACCGAAGCTGCAAAGGAAGAAAACGCACCTCTTATTCTTCAGGTTTCCTCCGGCGCAAGAAAGTATGCTAACCACACCTATCTCGTAAAGCTCGTTGAAGCTGCTATCGAAGAAACCGGTCTTCCTATCGCGCTTCACCTCGACCACGGCGATACCTTCGAACTCTGCAAGTCCTGCATCGACGGCGGCTTCACCTCCGTTATGATCGACGGCTCGCACCACTCCTTCGAAGATAACATCGCTCTTACCAAGCAGGTTGTTGAATATGCTCACGCACACGGCGTTTCCGTTGAAGGCGAGCTCGGCAGACTTGCAGGTATTGAAGACGCAGTTAACGTTTCCGAAAAGGACGCTTCCTACACAGATCCCGATCAGGTTCAGGAATTCGTAGAAAAGACCGGCGTTGACTCTCTTGCAATCGCTATCGGTACTTCTCACGGTGCATACAAGTTCCAGCCCGCTCAGAAGCCTCAGCTTCGTTTCGACATTCTCGAAGAAGTTGAAAAGAGACTCCCCGGATTCCCGATCGTTCTTCACGGCGCATCCTCTGTAATTCCCGAATACGTTAACATCATTAACGCAAACGGCGGCAGAATGCCCGATGCTATCGGTATTCCCGAAGATATGCTCCGCAAGGCAGCTTCTATGGCAGTTTGCAAGATCAACATCGACTCCGACCTCCGTCTTGCTATGACCGCTGCTATCCGCGAACACTTCGCTCAGTCTCCCGAACACTTTGACCCCAGACAGTACCTCAGCCCCGCACGCGCTAACATCAAGTCGCTCGTTAAGCACAAGCTCGTTAACGTTCTCGGCTGCAACAACAAGGCATAAAAGCTTATTTTCGACCTGCGGAGCAACCCTCCGCAGGTTATTTTTAAGGAGAGAATATGCTTAACAACAGTCAAGATAACACGCAAAATGAGCCTTGCGAAAGCGCGCAAACCGAGCAAACCGCGCCTTGCAAAATCGCGCAAAACGACCAAACCGAGCCCTGCGGAAAGAAGAATAAAAACGTAATCAAATCCTGCGTGGCGCTCGCTCTTGCGGTGCTTTTGCTCGTGGCTTCGATTGCGGCGGTGCTTCTTCGAAGCGGGGAAGCAGAGGAAGGCTCGGATTTTCAATCGCAATGGACAAGCTCGGATATCGAATACAGCTCCGAGCCGTCGGACGCCTTTGCGGAATATTCGGACGAAATTTCTGAATATTCCGAAATTTCGCAGGAGCTTTTCCCCGAAATCGATGCCGTGCTGCCCGAAAATTGTACTGCCGCAGGCATTTACGAGGCAAACTCGCTTTATTGCATCTTTGCCGAGAATGCCGATTCGCAATTAAGTCTTGCAAGCATTACAAAGCTTATCACCGCATCTGTCGCGCTGAAATATATGCCGACCGATACGGTTATCACCGTCGGGAGCGAACTTAACCTCGTTAAGCCCGATTCGAGTACCTGCGGCTTAAAGCAGGGATACGTTTTAACGCTCGAACAGCTTTTGTACGGACTTTTAATGTCCTCCGGCAACGATGCGGCATATACCGTCGCGGTGAACGTTGCGCGGTACGCGTCTGACGACGAGGATTTGACCGACAGGGAAGCGGTTAAGTATTTTTGCACGCTTATGAACGAGCTTGCCGCAGAGATAGGTGCGAACAACAGCTCGTTTGCAAATCCCGAAGGCTGGGACGACGAAAACAACTATTCCACCGTAGCCGATATTGCGCTTATTGCGCAGTATGCAAAGGGCATTGAGCTTATCGCAGAAATCGCAAGCACAGATAAATATACGGTAAACATAGCATCGGGCGAGGAAATGAACTTTTCGAATTCGAATTTCCTCCTGCACGAGGAGGGCCGTTTTTATCACCCGAGCGTAACGGGGTTAAAGACGGGAAGCACAAGCGGCGCGGGCAAATGCCTTGCCGCAACAGTTAATATCAACGGCTTTGAATATATCGCAATCGTTATGGGCTGTCCAGACGAGGAATCGCGTTATAGTTCGATGCTAACGCTTATTTCGTATATAGAGGAATATAACACAGAAAAATTCGCATAAGAGTGAGTGTTTTTCTTTTCCTAAACGTATAATTAACAGACTTGGAAAGGAGAATATACAATGAACGGCAAGAACAGATGCAAAATACTTAAAGAAATACGCAAGAAAATCGCAGATGAAAACGGCATTGAATATGCTGTGAGCGAATGCAAATATAAGGGCGATTGCTTGGGCACCTGCCCGAAATGCGAAGCCGAGGTGCAGTATTTGGAGCGCGAGCTTGCGCGCAAGCGCAGTCTCGGCAGGCGTATTACACTTGCGGGCATCGCGGCGGGAATAACGCTTACGGCAACCGGCTGTACCGAGGATATTAAAAGCAAGCTCGGGCTTGGCGGTCAGAGTGAGCTGATTCAGGGTGATATGCCTATGTCCTATGCCGAAAGCTCGGAATATTGCGATACAATGGGCGAAGAACGCCCCGAAGACAGCAAGGTTTCGGATATTGTCGACGGCGAAATGGTGGAAGTTGTAGGCGAAATGCCCGATTCTTCTCTGCCCGAAATTACAAATCCTTATGACGATATGATGGGAGATTTCGTAACGTTTGCGCTTGATATTAAGGATTGTGCCGAAATGAATAACGACGAAGCGTTTGAGCTTTTAAAGGTCTGGAGCCGTGAGTATATCGATTACGAATGGCAGGATTTTATTAATTTCCGCGATTCGCACATAACCGAGTTTATCGTAAGCGGTGTTGCGGTTATAGACGTGTATTTCGATGAGCAAGGCGAGGTTACGAAGGTTATCATTTCCGCAGACGAACCGCTGATGGGTGATATTTCCGTATGAACGCACCGTTTATCGCGATTTCGCGCCACAGAATACAAACCGACGGTCAGGGCGTTACAACGCTGTGCGGCTTTTACGGTTGCCCTTTGCGCTGTAAATATTGCTTAAACCCGCAATCCTTTTCGGAGAACACGAAAACAATGCTTCTTTCTCCGCTTTCTCTTTACGAGCGTGTTAAAATCGACGATATTTATTTTGTCGCAACAAACGGCGGGGTTACCTTCGGCGGCGGCGAGCCTTTGCTTTATGCCGATTTTATTGCCGAATTCCGCGCGATTTGCGGCGAAAAGTGGCACATCTGCGCCGAAACGAGCTTGAACGTTTCGGAAGAAGCGGTTTTGACCGCGGCCGGCTGTATCGATGAATTTTTCGTCGATATAAAGGATATGAACGGCGAAATTTATAAAAGCTACACGGGCAGGGAAAACGCGGTTGTTATAAGTAATTTAAAGCTTCTTTTGTCGCTTGTCGGAAGCGAGCGCATAACGTTGCGCATTCCGCTTATAAAGGGCTTTAATACCGAGCGCGACCGCGAAAACAGCGTGAATTACCTAAAATCGCTCGGATTTGTGAAATTTGATTTATTCGAATACAAAATCAAGGAGAAATAATGTATAGCTATATCCTTTTTGACCTCGACGGCACTTTGACCGACCCCGCGGAGGGGATAACAAATTCGGTTGCTTATGCGCTTAATAAGTTCGGAATTTCGGTAAGCGATAAAAAAGAGCTTTATAAATTTATCGGACCGCCCTTAAAGGATTCGTTTATCGAATATTACGGCTTTTCGGAAGCGGACGCGTTAACGGCTATCGAATACTACCGCGAATATTTTAAGCCGAAGGGAATGTTCGAAAACGAGGTTTATTCGGGCGTGCCCGAATTGCTTAATACCCTAAAGCAAAACGGAAAAAAGGTTATTCTCGCCACAAGCAAGCCCGAGGTATTTTCTACCGAGATTTTAAAGCACTTCGACCTTTATAAATATTTCGATTTCGTTTCGGGCGCAACGCTCGACGGTACTCGAAGCAAAAAGGCGGATATTATCGCTTATGCGCTAAGCGAAATGGGCATAACCGAAAAAGAAAAATGCCTTATGGTCGGCGACCGCGCGCAGGATATAAAAGGCGCGATTGCAAACGGTATCGATTCGCTGGGCGTGCTTTTCGGCTATGGCGACAGAGCCGAACACGTTTGCGCAAACGCCACCTATATCGCCGAAAGCGTGAGCGATATTTTGAAATTTGTGATGAATTAAAAGTTTTCGAAAAGAGCACGAGAGAAACCTTTTTCAAAAGGTTTCTCTCGTAAAATAATTGACACACAGAAAAAAGCCTGCGATTGCAGGCTTTTTTGTTTATCTGTTCAGTTCTTCGATTAAGTAGGGTATCGCGGTTTCGAATTTTGCGCCGTAGCGGTGGGATTCATCGCCCTGCGAGTTTTCGATACAGCGGAGAGTATAGTTTGCCGCAACGCGAGCCGCATCGTACTCGCTCTTGCCGCGAAGCAGAGCGCCCGAAAACGCGCTTGCGAAGATATCGCCGGTGCCGTGGCTTCCGACAGCTATTTTACGGTGGGTGTAATAATCGGTCTTTTCGCCGATTTTTACGATAACGCCCGTGGTTTCGTCGTTATAGCTTACACCGGTAAGAACAACGTTGGGCATACCGTTTTCCTCGAGCGCCTTAAGCACGCTTGCAACGTATGCTTCGTCATAGCTTTCCTTGTATTCAAGCCCTGTCATAAAGCAGGCTTCGGTGATATTGGGGAGAACGATGTCCGCTTCCTTGCAAAGACGAGTCATCGCGTCGGCATAGGCTTGGTCGAAGCCGTAATACAAAACGCCGTTATCCGCCATAGCGGGGTCGACGATCTTTTTCGCGCCCTTGCGCGCAAGCGTGTTGAAAATATCGGTGACCATATCTATCTGCTTTTCGCTTCCGAGATAGCCGGTGTAGATCGCATCGAAATCGATGCCTTCCTTTTGCCAATGCGCCTGAATTTTGGGAATATCATCGGAAAGGTCGCGGAAGGTAAAGCCGGTGAAGCCGCCCGTGTGGGTAGAAAGCACGGCGGAGGGGAGAATGACCGTTTCGACACCGCACGCCGAAAGTATCGGGAGCGCAACGGTGAGCGAGCATTGACCGAAGCAGGAAATATCCTGAATGGTTAAAATTCTTTTGTAGTCCATATGTTTTTACTCCTTTGTAAATAGGTCGGTAGAAAGATATCTGTCGCCTCTGTCGGGCAGAAGGACGCATATATTTTTGCCTTCTTCGCGATTTGCAAGCTCTATCGCCGCGTGCAAAGCCGCGCCCGAGGAGATGCCGCAAAGCAGACCTTCGGCTTTCGCAAGCAGTCTTGCCGCCGCGTATGCTTCCTCTTCGCTAACGCAAAGCGTTTCGTCGATAACGCTTAAATCCAAAATTTCGGGGATAAAGCCCGCGCCGATGCCCTGCAAGCCGTGACTGCCCGCCTTTCCGCCCGAGATAACGGGGGAATTCTTCGGCTCGACGGCGACTATTTTAATATTTTCGTTCTGTTCCTTTAAAAATTTACCGCAACCGCTTACCGTGCCGCCCGTGCCTACGCCCGCAACGAAAATATCAATACTTTCATCGCTGTCGCGCCATATTTCGGGGCCCGTCGTTTCGTAATGTGCGAGCACATTTGCGGGGTTTTTGAATTGGTCGGGGATAAAGCTGTTTTCGGTCTGTGCGCATATTTCGTTCGCCTTTGCAATACAGCCCGCCATACCGAGCTTGCCTTCGGTAAGCACCAATTCCGCGCCGTATGCGCGCATAAGCGTTTGGCGTTCCTTCGACATATTATCGGGCATAACGATGATTACCTTATAGCCTTTCGGCACAGCTATCGCCGCCAAGCCGATACCCGTGTTGCCGCTTGTCGGCTCGATAATAGTTGCGCCGCTTTTAATAAGTCCGCGCTTTTCGGCGTCCTCTATCATATAAAGGGCAACTCTGTCCTTTGCCGAGCCTGCGGGATTCATCCCTTCGACCTTTGCGAGTATTTTGCTTTTAAGACCGAGCGTTTTTGCAAGTGATTTAAGCTCGATTAACGGTGTTTCGCCGACAGTTTCTGCGGCGGAATTGAATGTAAGTATCATAATTACAAAAGATGAATGTTGTTGGCTTTGCAGATTTCTATGTCCTTATCCTCCCAGCGCGAGGACTGCACCTCGCCTATATGCGCCTTGCGGAGGAAGAACATACACATTCTCGACTGACCGATACCGCCGCCCATAGTAAGCGGAAGCTTGTTTTCGAGCAGAGCCTTGTGGAAGGGGAGGCTTGCTCGATCCTCGCAGCCCGAAACCGCGAGCTGATGCTTTAATGCCTCGGCATCGACACGAATGCCCATCGAGGAAAGCTCAAGCGCGATGTCGAGCACGGGGTAGTAAACGATAATATCACCGTTTAAGCTCCAATCGTCATAGTCGGGTGCGCGTCCGTCGTGCTTTTTGCCCGATTTAAGCGTGCCGCCGATTTGCATAAGGAAGATTGCGCCGTGCTTTTTAACAGCTGCGTATTCGCGCTCCTTCGGGGTAAGGTCGGGATATTCGTCCTCTAATTCCTGCGCGGTAATAAAAACTATCTTTTCGGGCAGGAACTTGCCGACAAAATCGTAATCCTCGGCAATATAGGTTTCGGTGTGGCGGAGTGCGGTATAAATCTGCTTTACCGCGCGGCGAAGCGTATCGACACAGCGCTGTTCGGCGGTTATTACCTTTTCCCAGTCCCATTGGTCGACGAAAACCGAATGGATATTATCGGTTTCCTCGTCGCGGCGTATCGCGTTCATATCGGTATAAAGACCTTCGCCCGGTAAAAATCCGTATTCTCCGAGTGCCATTCTTTTCCATTTCGCGAGCGACTGAACTATTTCGTTGTTGCCCGACATTCCGCGTATATCGAACGCAACGGGGCGTTCAACACCGCTTAAATTGTCGTTAAGACCGCTTGCGGCATCGACAAAAAGCGGAGCCGATACACGGGTGAGATTAAGCTGTATTGCTAAATCGCGCTCAAAAAAGTCCTTGACCTTTTTAATAGCAACCTCTGTTTGGCGGATGTTAAGCGCGGGTGAATAGCCCGCAGGTACGGTAACTGCCATTTATAAACCTTTTCCTTTAATCGTTAGTTTCTTTTTTATGCTCGCGGTGCAAAAGTATTTTGCGGTAGAAGAATATACCGACCAATGCCAATGCACCTGTTATTACGAATATTAATATCGTTGCAAGAAAATTTTGCTTTGTTGCCTGCTCGCCCGCGATAGCCGAGGTGACTATCGAGGGGATTCTTGCTATCATCTGTATCCAAACGAAATCCCAAATATTGATTTTGGTCAAGCCAAAGAAGAAGATAAGCGGGTCTTTGGGTGTGCCGGGGATAAGATAAAGCAAAAAGACGGTGCGTTTAAGCTTTTTTTCGTTGTTTATAAAGCGAAGCTCGTTTATTTTTTCGGTGGAAACAAAAAGCTCTACCAGCTTAACGCCGAATTTGCGCACAAACAGCATTATAAACCACGCCGCGAGCGCGCCGCCGACCATACATATAACCGTGCCCCAAAACCAGCCGAAGCAAAGCCCCATACCGACTTCGACAACCTCGCCGGGGATAGGCGAAACCACGACCTGAAGCACCTGTATGCCGAACGCGACTATCCAACCCCAATTACCGTAGCTTTCGATAAGAAGCTGGAAATTCTTCGCGGTGCTCCACAAATCGTCGCCGCTGTCGAGCGTGTGAAGAATGGTTTTGGTTAAAAACCAGCCGAGCCACAAAAACAGAGCAACGCAGATCAGCGTGGAAATTATCGCGATTATGCGCTTTCGTTTTAAAAGCGTTTTTTTCTCGTTTTCGGTCTTCGGCGCGTCCAAACGGTCGAATTCCGACATTTCCTGCCTCTTTTTCATTTTCGCTCCTGAGATGAGTTATGATTACAAAAAACCATTATATGATTATACTACCGCAAGGTGCGCTTGTCAATAAAAAAGAGTCGGAAATGCCGTATTTCACAATAATTTAACGAATTTTATCTTCATCAGCTCCTGTCGCGTGTCGCGGTCGGGAAGCCCTGTCGGCTCTAAACCGTGCCTGCTTTGCCAATCGGCAAGCGCTTTGCGGCTTTTTATGCCGAATATCGGCCCGCTTCCGACGTTTATTCCGTTTTTCCTCATTATATCTTTAAGCTCGGAAACTTTTATTTCGGAAATGCTTTCTTGCTCTAAGCCGTTTGAATTATCCGAAAATGCCGCGCTTGCGACCGTCGGCAGACAGCCGTTTACAACAGCCGCGTAGATATAGTTTATAAGAAGCCAAGTGCTTTCGTTTACCGTTGCCGTTTCGGTAAGCCCGAACACCCTTTGCAAAGCCGAAACGCTGTTTGCCGTTGCCGAGCCGTAAAGGCCGTCGACGTTTAATTGCCCGATATAGGGAATGGCGGTGTAGATAAGGTTTAAGCGGTCCTGAATATAGCTTACGTTTTCGCCGCTAACGCCGATGGTCAGCTCGGTGTTCGGATATGCCCTTACGCCTTCGCTTTCGCCGCTTGCGAATATGCAGTTGCGTTGAACAACGGTGTATATCTGGTTTAGCTTGCTCCAAAGCAATCTGTCGACCGTGCCGTTTTGCGGATAGCCGAAAATAACGGCAAAATCGTTTATTGCGCCTGCTGTCGCGCTGCCGAATACTCCGTCTTCGTTAAGTTCGGGAATGGTTAGGAACACGTTGTTTATAACGTTAAGAATCTGTTGGATATACAAAACGTATTCACCGCTTGCGCCCGAAGTAAGAACAAAATCGGGGAAGGGTATGGGGGTAATGCCGTTCGATGGCTCGGTTACGTTATCGAGCGTACCGTTGTATATCTCTACGATTCTGTTCCAAACCGCCTCGTCGACAATACCCGTTTGCTCCAAACCGTATGCGTTTTGGAAGGAGCGCACCGCGCGTGCCGTGCCGCTGCCGTAAATGCCGTCGAGGGCGGGGCTTTCGACAATCGGGTTAAAACGGCTTATTCTTTGCAGGTAAAACTGTATTTCCTGCACTTCCGACCCGCGTGAGCCCGAGCTTAGAGGGGCGCCGGGGTAGAGCTGTTGGTTATAGGCGGCGCGCTGTCCCTCGCTCGTTATTTCAGCAAGCCGCTTTACCGATGCATATATCTGCGATATTCTGTACCAGGTTGCTTTGTCGGTAACGCCTGTTATGGGCAAAATAAAAAGCCTTTGGAATTCGCGCACGGTGTTCACCGTTTGCTCGTTGTAAATGCCGTTTACCTCGATAAGCGGAAGCAGGGGAAAATTAACCGCAATACGGTTTAGCTGTTCCTGAATTATACGCACGTCGTCGCCCGTATCGCCCGATGAAAGCGGCGTTCCGGGATAGGATTCCTCGGGGGAGCGAATGTCGTTGGTTTCGGTTATATTTACGTCGCCGTAGTAAAAATCAAGTATCTCGCTGTTCGTCCTGCCGCTTTCGGCAAGCGCAACGGTGCCCCATTGTGAAAGCCCCGCGCAGGTGGTGCTGGTGCCGTTACAGTAGGATGCGAAAAGCGGCTCTATTCTGTTTGGGCGCACAATGTAGTTATTGAAAATTTCGTCTACGATAACGCTTATTTCCTCGAAAATATTTCTGCCATATACGAAAGCTTGATCGAATGCGGTGGAGCTCGTAATGTCAAAATCATAGCCTTGGCTTCTGTACCATTCGGTGTAAACCCGGTTCAATGCAAGCGATATTTGTGCAAGTATATTCGCGCGTAACGCCTCTTCGGGCCAAGTCGGGTATATTTCGCTGCTCGCTACGTTTTTTATGTAGTCGATAAACGAAAGGCTAACGTTAGGTACGTCTTCGTCGGGTGTGCCTAAATGAACTGTGATCGTTTCGGGAATAAAAACGCCTTCGCCTATCGTTACGGCGGGTAGGGCGGAGGTCGGAGCGGAATCGGTTTGGGGAGGTGGCGGCGTTGCGTTACGTTCGTCGCGCAGTGCGTGCTCGGGTATGCGTATTATTACGGTTTCGAGCTCGTCGGGCGAGCGCACCCCTTCGGGAAGCGGAATAAGGTCTATCGGGAGCTGTGTAACGGTCCCTTCGAATATCTGCACACCCAATATCTGCATTCTGTACCACCCTTCGGCGAATACAGTTACGTTGTAAAGCGAATAGGGGCGGGGAACTCCCTCTCCGCTGTCGAGCGAAATGCTTTTCGGGGGTGATTCAAGCCTTGCTATACGGGTAAGTCCGCTGTTTGCGGCGGTTAAAAATTCATAAAAAACGGTCTGACCGCTTTCGTCGGTGACCGTTACCGACCCGCTGTTGATCGGCAAAGCCCCCGTTGCAGTCCTTAATACAAAAACAAGATCTCCTGTCGGCACAAGCATCATCCTTTGTGTAAAATCTTGTTACAGTATATGCGTTGCAATAAGAAAAATCGAGGCAAGAAACCTCGATTTTTTAGATAATAGATAATGGATAATAGATAAGAGAAAAATCACAAAAAACGTTATGGTGAAATTTTCAATCACTCATAAACCGAGATAGGTAAACAGCTCGTCGGTGGAGTGTGCCCTTTTGTTGCCCGAAAGCTCGCTCGTTGCCGATTTGAAGGTATTTTTGTTAAAAAGCGTAAACCAACGCCTGACCCAATAATATGGAATAAGAATAGGGTATTTGTCGATTTTGGGGTAGACGAGGCGCAGCTTTTCCTTCGGCATAAAAATGCGCGAGAGGAGGTATTTAAAGTAGCTGCCCTTTTTGTGCGTGCCAGCCGAGCCAAGGTTTTCGCGGCTTCCATATACCCCGCCCGAAACGACGTATTCCTCCAACAGCTCGGTCTGCCTTGTGTGGGGCGCGCCGCCAAACCAAACGCCGCAAAGCGCGCAAATGCCGTTATAGAAATCAAGACAGCCGCTTTCCTCGAACAGGCTCGTAAGCTCTTTTTCGTTTATCGCGTTGGCGTTTTCGAAAAGCCAAAGGTCGATAAAGGGGCGTATTCCGCAACCGCCTTCGACAAAGTGAACAAGTATATGCGCGATATGGTAAAAAACAAAAAATTCGTTTGTCAGCGCGCGTGCGCAACCGGCGCGCAAAACCGAGTAATCCCAAACGCGGGAAAGGGTGCGGTTGAGCCTTTCGTTGTCGCATTTAAGCGAAAAATGAAGCTCGAGGTTCATACCGCTTTTCGAAATAAGCGAGCAATCTCTTTCTCCGTCTGTTTCGCGGGTAAATCCCAAGCGTTCGCAAAGGAGCGTTATCGCACGTTGCTTGTCTTCTTCTTGAATAAGAATATCGATGTCGCAGCTTGTACGCATCCATTTTTCGGGGTAAAGCTGCTTTAACACCGCGCCCTTCAGCGGAATATAGGGTATTTGCGCGCTTTGCAGAATGCCGCATATCCGTTCCTCCTCGTAATCGAGCTGTTCGCGGCGGTAGATGGCAAGCAGCTTTTGCCTTTTAAGCTCGTGTCCAAGCTCGTTTTCGGGCATAATGCCCTGTTTTTCAAGCGCGGCGGCAAGAAGGTGTGCAAGATCGTGCCTTTTCGAAACGGCATAAAGCGCCGAAATATCTGCGTTTTCGGGCAGGCTGTATTCCTTGCCGCTTATATACGAAAATATAAGGTCTGTAAGTAGCATTATACCGTTTCTCCTTTCTATGAATTAAGCAACGCCTTATCCTGCTGTAATTTGTAAAGACCGTAGTATCTGCCTTTTCTTTCAAGAAGCTCTTTATGAGTGCCCGATTCGATAATTTCGCCGTGCGAGAGATAGATTATTCTGTCGGCGTTGCGAATTGTCGAAAGTCGGTGAGCAACGATAAGCAGAGTGCCGATGCTCATAAGCTTTTCCAACGAATCCTGAATAAGTATTTCGGTTTCGGTGTCGATGTTTGCGGTCGCTTCGTCGAGTATCATTATTTCGGGCTTGTGGATTATCGTACGGGCAAAGGATATAAGCTGTCTTTGCCCCGCCGAGAAGTTCGCGCCGCGCTCCATAACTTCTTCGTCAAGACCGTCTTTAAGCTTGTTTATAAGCTTGTCGGCGTTCACGTATCGGCAGGCCTTCATAACCTCTTCGTCGGTTACGCCCTCCTTACGAAGCAGAATGTTCGAGCGTATTGTCCCCGAGAAAAGGAAAACGTCTTGAAGCATCTGGCCGAAATGCCTTCTGAGCGATGCGATTTTTATGGTTTTAATATCTCTGCCGTCGATAAGGATCTGACCCTTTTGAATATCGTAATTACGGCAAATAAGCGAAAGAATAGTGGTTTTGCCCGAGCCGGTCGAGCCGCAAAAGGCAACCGTTTCGCCCGCTTTTACCTTGAACGAAACGTCTTTAAGCACCCAATCCTCGCCCTTATAGGCAAACCAAACGTTTTTGAATTCGATATCGCCATTTACCGTTTCGAGCTCGATTGCATCGGGCGAATCGACTATTTCGGGTGCGATGTCGAACACCGTGAATATTTTTTCGGCAGAGGCGAACGCGGATTGAAGCCAGTTGAATTGCTCTGCAAGGCTTTGAATGGGGTTGAAGAATTTCGTGATATACATATAAAACGAAACGACAACGCCGCTCGTAACCGTTTGCCCCATAAATTCGGTGTTTTTGATATATCCCCGCGCGCCTAAATAGAGCAGGCAAAGCACCGAGGTGATATAGAGCATATAGACCATCGGTCGGAAGATACCGAAAACGAACATTTGGCGGTATTTTGCCGATTTGAGCTTGTCGTTCTTGGCATCGAATTCCGACATTTTGCGGTCTTCGCGGTTGAATATCTGTATTATCTTCATACCCGAAAGGTTTTCGGAAAGGAAGGTGTTGATATCGGTGGTGCCGTCTTTGACCTCGCGGTACGCCTTGCGTGAGAATTTGCGGAAGATAACGGTAAACAGCGCGATAAAGGGCGCAAAGCAGAGCACCATAAGCGTAAAGCCGTAATTCAGCAGAAGCATCGCGCCGACAACGCCGAAGATAACGAAAATATTCTTTATAAGGTTTACCAAAATGTTGGTAAAAAGCATCGATATCGCGTTGGTATCGTTCGTTACGCGGGTAACGAGCTTGCCGACGGGCATTGTGTGGAGCTGGTTGTGCGAAAGGCTTTCGATATGCGAAAAAAGGTCCTCACGCAGGGCGGAAAGTATTTTTTGCCCCGTTTTTTGCAGAACTATCGCTTGGATATAGGTACAGACGAGCGAAACGAGAAGAATGCCCGCGTAGATTATAACGTAGGACAAAAGCTCGCTGTAAATAAATTCGCTCTTTATCATTTCCTCGATATTGCCGATAAGGGTGGGGGAGATAATATCGTAGGAAATCGAAAACAGCATTATTACAAGCACGAAAATAAAGCTTTTTATATGCGGGCGGGCGTATTTTCCCAAACGGCGAATAATTTCACCGTCGCGCATATTGCGGTCGAAGCCGATCGCTTCCTTTTTGTCCTTTATCGAAAAGTAGGCGCAAATAAATATCGCCGACATAAGCCCGATAACGCCGCCCACGGCAAGCAGAGGATAAAATTCGTACATTCGTTCCACCCCCTACATTGCGCTTTCGAGCGCGTTAAGGCGCTGAAGCTCGACCATATTGCGGTATGCCGTACAGCGCGAATAAAGCTCGGTATGCGTGCCGACGTCGATTACCTCGCCGTCGTCGATAAAGATTATCTTGTCCATATTTTCGATAGTGGTTATTCTGTGTGCGATAAGAATGGTGGTTTTGCCTTTGCGGGTCTCTTTTAAATTGTCGAGTATCACCTTTTCGGTCTTTACGTCGACAGCCGAAACCGAATCGTCAAGTATTAATATCTCGGCGTTCTTCATAAGCGCGCGTGCAATAGAAATGCGCTGCTTTTGCCCGCCCGAAACGGTAACGCCGCGCTCGCCCAGCACGGTTTTATAGCCTTCGGGGAAGCCTGATATGTTTTCGTGAACGTCGGAAAGGCTTGCCGCCTTTTCTATTTCGGCTTGGTCGTTATTATCCGAAGCAAAGGCAATGTTTTCGGCAATGGTGTCGCTGAACAAAAAGTTGTCCTGCGGTACGTAAGCCGCGTGCTCGCGCAATGCCTTTATGGGTATTTCGTTCACGTCGATACCGTCTATGAATATAGAGCCGTCGGGTACGTTGTAGGTGCGTAATATCAGGTCGGCAACCGTTGTTTTGCCGCAACCCGTGCGCCCGACAATGCCCACGTTTTCGCCCGCTTCGATAACGAACGACATATTGCGCAAAATATCGTAATCGCCGTCGGGATAACGGAAGGTAAGGTTTTTAAACTCGATTTTGCCCTTTATGTTATTAGGTGCGGAAATTCCCTCTCTGTCCGCCATTTCGGGGGTGGAATCGAGCAGCTCGCTAATGCGGTTGAGCGATGCCTTCCCGCGGGAATGCATTTCTATAAGCTGTGAAACCGCCATGATGGGCCAAACGATTGCGTTAAAATAGCCGATAAATTCCACCAACTGTCCCGCGTCGAACTTGCCGGTATAAACAAGATATCCGCCGTAGCCGAGCACGACGCAGATAACCGATTCGACAAGCAGGGTGACCGCGATGTTAAGCTTTACCGAAAGTTTGGTGTATTCGATGTTCGCTTCCTCGTTTTCCTTGTTCAGCTTGCGGAAGGCGAGAAGCTCCTTTGCCTCTTTAACAAACGCCTTTATAACGGCTATTCCCGCAAAGCTTTCCTGCGAAAAATCCGAAAGCGAGGAAAACGCCGCCTGACGCTTTTCCCATTTAAGAGTCATATATTTACCGAGTATAAGACCGCCGATAAGCAATATTGCCATAGGTATCATCGAAAACGCGGTAAGTATCGGGTCCATATTGAACATTTTTAAAAATGCGAGCACGCCGAGCAGTAACGCGTCGAAGAACATCATAATGCCCATACCGAAGCAGTCCTGCACGGTTTCCAAATCGTTGGTGAACAGCGACATAAGGTTGCCCACCTTGTTGTGCTGGTAATAATTTTGCGAAAGCGTTCTGCAACGGTCGAACATTCTGCTTCGAAGCGAGGTTTCTATGCGTATGCCCGAGCCGAAAAAGCAGATTCTCCACAAAAAACGCCCGAATATCATCGCGATTATAACGAAGATGAGCGGTCGGCATATCTCGTCGAGCAGAAAAGTCATATCAAAGGGAACGGTTACGCCGTCCTTTTCCGCGTAGCCGTTGTTTATTCCGTTTATCACCGTGCGGTAAAGCTCGGGAACTACAAGCTGCATATAGTCCACCAACACGAGCGAAAGCACGCCGAGCAACAGCCACGGCGAATATTTTAAATAGTATTTGTTAATGTGCTTTCCGAAAAGCATAGTTTTTTTCTCCGTGAGTAAAAGATCAAAATATTATATCATAAAAAAGAGCTTATTACAATATTTTTTCAAAGGCTAACCGCTCGTCGCCCGATTCGAGATAAATAATGCCGCAATAGCTAAAGCCGTTTTTCAAAAGCGATTTTTGCATAGGAAGGTTATCGCGGTGAGTGTCTATCCGCAAAACGCCGTTTTTCGAAAGCCCGAAGGCATAGCAGGCGTCGGCAACGCCTATTCCGTGCTCGGCTACCGCAATACGATGTATAACGTAATACTCGCCGTCGGTAAGCCATTTACCGCCGTAAATTTTGTTATAGGTAATATCGGGCGATTTAAAAAGGCAAAAAACGCCCAAAATCTTGCCGTTTTCCTCGCAAACGTAACAGTTGCCGTTTTCTATATTGCGCGTAATAAGCGTTAATTCGGGGTAATCGCCCGCCCATTGGTGCATATTCCCGCTTGCGCGCATATATATTTTCGCGTTTTCGTATATTTGTTTTATATTGCAAAGCTCTTCGATTTTTGCATTTCTTATTATCATAAAATCACCCGAATTATATTTTATACAAGTAATTTTCTTTGTCAATAGGACTTGAAAAAACATATCGATAATGTTATACTGAAAAAAGAAAATTTCGGTTGGAAAAGAGAGAATAAAATGGCAAAAGGTAGAAACGCCGCACTTGCGCGGCTTTTGTATTCGGCGATGTTTCTCGCCTTGGGTTTGTTGTTACCCTTTTTAACGGCACAGATAAAGCCCTTCGGCTCTGCCTTGTGTCCGATGCATCTTCCCGTGCTTCTGTGCGGATTTATATGCGGGCCCTATTGGGGCTTGGCTGTCGGCGCGATAACGCCCATACTTCGCTCGGTAATGTTCGGCGCACCCGTGCTTGTTCCCGATGCGGTGGCAATGGCTTTCGAACTTGCGGCTTATGCCTTTATCGCGGGCGTGCTTTATAAAAAACTCGAAAAAAATCTGTTCCTTTTCTACGTCGAGCTTATTACCGCTATGGTCTGCGGCAGGCTTGTGTGGGGGCTTGTTACCTTTGTGTTTATATTCCTCGGTATGGCAAACGGCGCGGTCGGATTTTCGCTTATCTGGTCGAAAACCGTGCTTCAAAGCATACCCGGTATAATATTACAGCTGGTTGCGATACCGCCCATAATCAGCGTGCTTCGCAAGAATCGATTGATGCTGAATTAAGGAGAAAAAACTATGTCAAAACGTATTTTTTCACTTTTCCTTGCGCTTTCGCTTTTCCTGCTTTGCCTTTTAACGGCAGGCTGTAATGGCGATGAAGATGAATCGAGCGCGGAATCGCAAACCGTTTCGGAGGATAACAGCTTTTTCGGGCTCGAGCTTCCCGAAAATCTCGATTTCAGCGGAAAAACCGTAACCGTGCTCACTACCGCAACGGGTCAGTCGGCGGGTAACTACCAAATACAGCCCAACGATAACGATATGTATTCCGCAGAAACGGCAACCGCGGTTATTTCCGCGGCGGCGGAATGCACAAGGCTTGTCGAACAGCGTCTTGGCATTAACGTAAGCGAAGAGGTTATTTATACCTTCTCGCGCTATGGCGGCGAAATGTATAAAAAAATACAAAACGACGCGATGAGCTTTACCGGCGATTACGTCTTTGCGATGCCCTGCTCTATCGAAGCGGGTATGCTTTCTATCGAAGGTTTGCTTTACGACCTTAACGACGTGCCCCATATCGACCTTACGCGTGAATGGTGGTGCCAAGCGTTTAACGACGACGTAACGGTAGACGGCAAATGCTATTTCGCAATCGGCGATATCGGCACGGTAAGCAAGGACGCGACCTTTTTCGTTGCCTTTAACAAAAAAATGGCTGAATCGAACGGTCTTGCCGAAAAATACGGCTATTCCTCGCTTTACGAAATGGTCGATAAAAAGGCTTGGACGCAGGACGTTATGTACGAAATGGCGAAGTCTGTTTATCAGGACGTAAACACCAACAACACCTGCGATATCGGCGACGTAAACGGTATTGCGGGTCAGGACGGCGCGATCTACAATATGCTCACCGGCGCGGGCGAAAAGATAATTTCTATCGACGAAAACGGCTACCCGAAGCTTACCGTTTATAACGAAAGAGCGATAAATATTATCAGCGACGCGCAAGACTATTTCCAAGACCCCCAAAGCGGCTTTGTTTCGGCAAACGATTATTTTAATATGAGCCAGATTCCGGTTGCCGAGGTTATTGTCCCCGAATTCAAGGCAGACAGATTGCTCTTCTTTATGGACGCGATAATGAATCTCGACCTTATCCGCGATATGGAAAGCGATTTCGGCGTTCTCCCCGCGCCTATGTATGACGGCGACCAAGAAGGCTACGTTTCGCAAATCGGCTGCTGGTCGACAAACTGCATAGTCGTTCCTACCTTTGTAACGGGTGAAGACCTTGAAATTGCGGGATATCTTATCGAAGCGCTTTCGGCGGTTTCGAACAAAAAGCTCAACCCCGTTTATTACGAACAGACTCTTCAGTACCAAATCTCGCGCGATGACGATTCGATGCGTATGCTCGACATTATCTTCGACAGCCGCACCTGCGAGCTTGCCGAGATTTACAACCTCGATATCTTCAATACCGTTTGCGGTATGTTAAAGGCAAAGCCCGATACCTTCGCTTCCGCCTACGAAGCTATCGAAAGCAAAACTCAGTCTGCGCTCGACGAAATTATCGAATCGTATAAGAACAACTAAAACAAAAAGGTTTTCGCCCGAAAAGACGAAAACCTTTTTAATTATATCATATCTGCCAATTTTACCGCGCCAATGGTTAGAAATTCGATATTTTCCTTGCGGAAGATAATATCGCGCTTGGTGTGGATTCTGCCAACGTAGAGTATTCCGCGCCGCTTGGTTTTATTGAACGCGGCAACGCCGACACCCAAGGGGAAGCTCATATTATCGGAAGGGTAGAACACGAATTTTTCGGCAATTTCGCAGTTTACGCTTTCGGTGCTCGGAAACGCTTGCTTCATAATGCCTGCGTGTATGCGCGATTTTTTCGAGGTGGCAAACAGCATATTGCTTCCGTCCGAAACGCAGTCGAAATTAATAACAAGCTTGTCTTTAAGCGCCTTTTTGTGTTTCGCGTAAAAGCCCTGCGAGCCGAACAAGCCTACCTCTTCGAGGTCGAAGAAAACAAAGCAAACGCTTGAACGCTTTTCTTCGGGGAGCGCGTTCATAATTTCGATAAGCGTTACAACGCCCGAGGTGTTGTCGTTTACCGTGTGCTTGTTTGCAGGTCCGAACAGCATTAAAAGCAACAAACCGATAAGAACAATACGCGGCAAAAGCTTTATAACAAGGCGGAGCGCAAGGCCTTCGACTTCGATTGCGTCGGTAAGCATACCGATTCCCACGCCTGCGGCGAAAAAGATAACGCCTGCGGCAACCGCTATCGCGAGAACGTAAAGAATATAAATAAGCATATTCTTCGGCGTGAGCAGGTTGGGGAAGGGAAGCACGGGCGCGGTATCGTAATGCGCGGTGTAAACCACCTTTGCCGTTTCGGGATTGCCGACGACAATATTCCTCGCGCCGAGCTGACCGCCTTCGAGCCCCATTTCATATCCGAGCGCCTTGCAAACGCCCTGCATATAGCCGATAAAGCGGTTTTTTTGCTTCTTTGTCTTGCGCACCTGATAATTTTCGATTATCTCTTCGGTGAACTGTGTCATTATTCAACCTCTACCAGCTCGTAATCGGTACTGCCGATACCGAGCTCTGCCGCCGCGTTTACGGTAAGAACGCCGTTGCGCGATTCGATTCGCTCTATAAGATGCGCCTTGCCTGCGTCGTCGCTCGCGTAAACAAGGTCAAGGCAAGCCTTGTCGATAGCGACGGGGTCTGTCGAAATAAGCATACCTATATCGGCAATACAGGGGTCCTCGGCAACCGCACAGCAGTCGCAATCGACCGACATATTTTTCATAACGTTAATATAAACGATGTTTTCGCCGAAAAGGTCGGTAACCGATTTCGCCGCGTCCGCCATAGAAACAAGGAAGGAATCGTGGTCTGCAGTCCAAATCTTTTCGGGCTCGCCCGCGCCGTGGATATACGCCTTGCCGAACGAAGATGCGATGCCGATGGATAACTGCTTTAAAGCTCCGCCGTAGCCGCCCATAGGGTGACCCTTGAAGTGCGAAAGGACAAGAAGCGAATCGTAATTCAGCAAATTCTTGCCGACGTAGTTCTTTTTAATGCACCTGCCCTCGGGAATTTCGAGTATCGCGTCGGGGCCCTCCGCGTCTAGCAGGTCGAATTCAAAATATCGGCTCCAGCCGTGCTCGTCAAGCGTTTTTAAATGCTTTTCGGTGGTGTTGCGCGTGCCTTCGTAAGCGGTGTTGCATTCAACGGCAACCCCGCCGACCTTTTCGATAATCGGCGCCCAGAAATCGGGACCCAAAAAGTTTTGGTTGCCCGGCTCGCCCGAGTGGAGCTTTATCGCAACCTTGCCCGTAAGCTCCTTGCCGACAAGGTCGAAAAGCTCGCAAACCTTTTCGGGCGCAAGACTTTTAGTAAAATATACCTTCGGTTTCATAAATCCAACCTCCATTAACACATTTTTCGATATTATTATATAATAAAGGATAAGGTGTGTCAATGAAAATAATTTTTTGATTGCGAATTTCGAAAATGGTATTGACATACCGTTTGATTTGTGATAATATAACCAAGCGGGTTACGCCGGAGTGGCGGAATTGGCAGACGCCCTGGACTTAAAATCCAGTGAGGTTAACCCCTCGTACCGGTTCAAGCCCGGTTTCCGGCACCAATTTTTCCAAATCCGATGCGTTGCATCGTTTATATATTCAATATCGCGGGGTAGAGCAGTTGGTAGCTCGTCGGGCTCATAACCCGGAGGTCGCAGGTTCAAGTCCTGTCCCCGCAACC
>JAZSHQ010000031.1:0-15567 GCA_045533335.1 Eubacteriales bacterium | reverse complement strand
TTCGGACTCGCTTGTTTCGGGGGTGCTTACATCCTCGCTTTGGTCGGGGTCCGCGTTTTCGAATTTATTTATGAGCAAGCTTCCGTCAACAGGACTGTCGGAAATTTCATAAAAATGCTCGTTTCCGTTTTCGTCGGTAAAGGAAATGCCATTCACAGGGAATGCATCAACGAATTTTATGTCCGCAAGAAGCGGTTTTGTGTCGGTAACCTTTTCGGTTTCGTAAAGTATGTTTTCGATAACTTTGTCGTCGCTTATAACCCAATCTTCGGATATCGAGAATATCTTTACATCATAAATCGCGGTTTTGGGAATAAACAGTATCGGGGTTATGCTGTATTCCTCATCCGAAACATAACGGTAACATTTATCGTATTTAGATATATCTTCGTACTCAATCATTTCTGCGGCGAACAGACCGTCGATATAATCAAGCTCCTCGGGATTCCAAAGTATCTCCTGCAAATCCTCCGAGCTTTCGCTGCTTTCTGTGCTCGCGTCGCTTTGCGCGCTTTGTTCGCTTTGTTCGCTTTGTTCGCTTTGCGTATCGTTACAGCCGATAAGCGCAAAAAGCATAAGCATAAACACTACTGTTAGGGCAATAAATCTTTTCACAACAATGCTCCTTTCTCTGCGATTTTTGTTCGAAATATGTAAGAACCGTCTTTTTCGAAGCGTTCCAAACTTTTTGGGCATTCGGTCCCACTTCACTTTAATACTATAATAACACATTCGAGAGAAAAAGTCAACACAGCAAAAAAACATCACAAAAATCAACTGTTTACAATCGGGGTAAACGGTGCTATACTATAAAAAAGAAAAACAAGGAGGTAAAACTTTGCTTAAAGATATTATTACTCCCAAAAAGATACTTTTCGCGCCCAATGCGCACACCGAGCTGCGCGGTCAGCTTTCGCGCTCACGCGGGGCGACTATTGTTTCGGGTAACCTCACGGGGAACTCCCGTCAGGACATTTCGGGCATTTCGGCACGCGTTTACAAAAACGGCACCTACGGCTTTTCTTCGATGGCGGAATATTCGCCCGACGCGGCAGAGGCGGTTTTGCGCGCGGCGACCGAAAACGCCGATTTTATGGACAAAAACGTAAACAAGGGCAGACCTGCCCTGCCGAGCATCAACGGCGGAAAGCGCCTGCTCGACCGCGATATTCCCGACGCAGAGCAGAAAATATACGTCGAATTCGCAAGAAGCATCGACGATTACGTTGCAACCAAATACAAAAACCTCGCAAGCCGCACTGTCGCCGCGCGCGAGGATTCGATGGAAAAGATACTTTGCGTTTCGAACGGATTTGACGCACACACCTGCTTACAGCGTTCCTATGTTTACGTTTTTCTTAACGCCGAAACACCGAGCGGCGTACCCGTAGAGCTGTTTAAAGCCTTCGGCGGCGAGGGCGGATTCGAAGCCAACTTTAAAAACCCCGAGCTTCTTTATGCCGAAATCGATGCGCTTTACGAGCGTTTAATGCAAAAGCGCGAGGGTATTTATGCCGACGCGGGCGAAAAAACCGTGGTTTTGGGCGGTATGATGACAGGTATGCTCGCGCACGAGGCTGTTGGTCACACCGTTGAAGCCGATCTTGTTTTGGGTGGAAGCGTTGCGGGAAGTAACCTCGGCAAGCAGGTCGCAAGCGAGATGGTAAGTCTTACCGACTTCGCCCACACCGCGTTCGGCGAAAAGACTCCCCTGCCCGTTTACGTTGACGACGAAGGGGTCGAGGCTGTCGACGCAAAGATTATCGAAAACGGCATACTTGTCGGTTATATGAACAACCGCGAATCGGCACAGCGTTTCGGTATGCGGCCCTGCGGCAACGCACGCGCTTGGGCGTTTTCCGACGAGCCGCTTATCCGTATGCGCAACACCGCGGTGCTCCCCGGCAAAGACAAACTCGAGGATATGATCGCCAGCGTCGAGGACGGTTATTACCTTATCGATTCGAGCAACGGTCAGGCAGACACGACGGGCGAGTTTATGTTCGGCGTTTCGATGGGTTACGAGATAAAGAACGGCAAGCTCGGCAGAGCTTTGCTCGATACCACCATTTCGGGCGTGGCGTTCCAGATGCTCAAAACCGTCGATATGGTTTCGGATACGGTCACATGGTCGAGTTCCGGCTTTTGCGGAAAAAAGCAACCGATGCCTGTCGGTATGGGCGGACCCGCATTGCGTTGCAAGGTTATGATCGGAGGTCGCTGATATGGAAAAATACAAAAATATTGCGAGCGAAATAATAAACAAAGTGCTTGAGCGCGGCGTTGATATGGCGCATTGTTCGGTGCGCGAAAGCGAAATGCGCGAATTCAATGTCGACGGCAACGAATTTTCGCTCTTCCGCACGCTTTTTAACCGCTACGTCGGCATAACCGTGTTTATCGGCGGTAAAAAGGGCTCGGTTTCGATAAACCGTTTCGACGAGGAATCGGTAAACGAAGCTATCGAAAACTGCATCGCTGCCGCGAACAGCGCAACGCCCGATAAGGCTTGGGAGCTGGCAAGCGGGAACGGCGAGCGTTATTTTAAAAGCGGCGCGCTCCTGCCCGACACAGAAAAACTCTTCTTCCGTACAAAGGAATTATTAGAGGATATAAAGAACAGACATCCCAAGATCATGGTCGAGCAGATGATCGTAAAGCATATTTCGGCAAAGGGTGTTTATATGAGCACAACCGGTAACTGCTATCTTTCGGAAAGCGGAAAATACGTTGCCGAGCTTATGTATTCGGCGCATGAGGGCGATAAGGCAACTTCGTTCTTCGGAAGCGATGTTACCGTCACCGACCTCGAAAAGCCGTTTATCGATTGTGCGTTTATCGAACGCGAGCTGACAGATATCGAAAATCAGATCGATTCGGCAAGCACAAGCGGCAAATTTGTGGGCAAGGTCATTTTCACCCCCGGATGTCTTGTAGGCACGGTGTTCGGCAATATCTGCGGAAATTTCGCCTCCGACAGCGTGATTTTGGAAGGCACCTCGCTTTGGAAGGACAAATTGGGGCAAAAGGTAGCCGACGAAAGAATAAATATCGCATTCAAGCCGAGCGACGCGCGCATTGTAAACGGCGAACGCTACACCGGCGAGGGATATATTTCCGAGGATTACGATTTTATAAAAAACGGCGTTCTTCAAAGCTTTATGCTTTCGCAGTACGTTGCGAACAAAACGGGCAACACCCGCGCGAAGAATTCCTCGTTTTCGATGATAATCGAAGCAGGCGATACCCCGCTTGAGGATATGATAAAGAGCATCGAGCGCGGCGTTATTATCGGACGATTTTCGGGCGGAAGCCCCGGCGCGAACGGCGAATTTTCGGGCGTGGCAAAGAACGGCTTTATGATAGAAAACGGCAAAATAACCCACGCACTTTCGGAAACGATGATAAGCGGCAACCTTGCGGAAATGCTCAACAATCTTGTTGCAATAAGCAAGGAAACCTTGGTCGACGGCACCGTCGTGGCACCCTATATGGCGTTCGACGGCATAACCGTTTCGGGTAAGTAACTATGAAACGATATGTTGCGCTATGTCTTGTTCTTTGCCTATCTCTGCTTTGCTTTTACGCCTGTAGCGGTGACGAAAGCGATATTGAAGCAGAGGTGAAGTATTCGGTGTATGAAAACGAGGGCGTGGATCACGTAAGCTTTTATCTGACCGCAGATACCGATACGGACGGCGAATGGAGCTGTTCGTTCGGCGAAATGAATACACTTTCGATACTTGAAAAGAATGAAGTCGAAAGGAAATCGGCTAAAATCCTCGGACTGTTCGAACTGGGCGGAAACGGCGTGAAATACACCACGATTATTTGCAAAGCCAAAGCCGAGGGCGAGGATATATGCACCTTTACGCTTAACGACGGACGCGTTTGCGAATATCTCGTAAAGGTAAAAAAGGACGATTCGGGAATACTCCGTATCACCGTAGCAAACCGCTAAATAATAAACGACCGAGGCTGTTACACTTCGGTCGTTTTGTTTTGTTCTTCGCTTTGCGCGATCTTATCGTCTTTTTCCAAAAATTCTGCGCGCCTCTTTTTAAGCAGTCTTTCATCGATATCAACGTATATACAGCATTCGCAGGTGCCGAAGACATTCAATGATATTTCGTTAAGCCGACATTCGTCGTTATGCCAATATACACAAAATACATTTTCACATCGCATAAAAACCTCTTTTTTTCTTTATTATATCAAATCTCCGCCCAAATATCAAGTACTCGAAGTATATTTTATTGCAAATCTCCTATACTGTTATCGAGTAACCGATATAGGAGAAAAATATGCATTTAAACGAAGCAATAGCGGCAAGGATACGCCAATTATGCAAACAAAAGGGGCTTACCCAATACGCGCTTTCAATGAAGAGCGGTGTGCCGCAATCTACGTTGAGCACTATAATGAGCTGTGCATTCCCGAGTATGAAAATGCGCATTATCTACGAAATATGCGAGGGTTTTGAAATTGAGCTTAAGGAGTTTTTCGATTCTCCGCTTTTTGAAAGAGAAAACCTTATTGATTAAACTCATAACTCATAGTTCGTAACTCATAACTGAAAAAGCTCACCCGCAGGTGAGCTTTTTTCTATTGTTTCTTTTCTTCGTGGTATTCCTTTTCGGTATTAACCGACCAGACGTTGGATTTATCCTTTTCGCCCGAGAGGATGTTTTTAACAGCCTCGAAGGAGGTGCACATAGAATGGTCGAGGTTATTGTAGCGGTGCTGTCCGTTTCTGCCGATGCAGTAAAGGTTTTCGATACCGCTTAAATACTTAACAAGGGTATCCATTTCGGAATAGGTATCGAAATAAGCGGGGTACGCCTTCTTTACCTTTTCCTCGTGGTAATCGATAACGATATCTTCGGATTCGATAAGACCGATTTTTACCATTTCCTTAACGGCGATATCGGCAAATTCCTGCTCTGTCATAGTCCAATAATTATCGCCCTCGGTAACGAAATATTCAAGGCCTATCCAAACGGTGTTTTCGATATCCTTTACCATATAAGGCGACCAGTTGTTATATATCTGGAATCTGCCCATTGTAACGCTTCTGTCGTGAACATATACCCAGTTATCGGGGATAATATTGCCGATAGTTTTGCGTTTTGTTTTATTTTTAAGAGCAAGGCGGGGAACAAGCACGCCGAGAGTGATATAATCGCGGTAGGGCAAGCCCTTTGCGATATTAAGCTCGTGCTCGGGCACGTCGTTCATACCCATAACAAGGTCCTTAACGGGCATAGAGGAAAGAACGATATCTGCATCGAGCGTCACTTCCTTGCCCTCGGTTTCGTAAGTTACGCCGGTAATAATATTTTCGGCGTTTTTATGTATCTTTACAACCTTGCAGTTTTTAAGAAGCGTACCGCCATTTTTTTTGAACTCGTCGGCGGCGATTTCCCAAAGCTGACCGGGACCGAGCTTGGGGTATTTGAATTCCTCGATAAGCGAGGTTTCGACCTTGCGGTTTTTCTTACCGGGGAGGAGCTTGCCGAACATATCCTTGATTATCGCGGTGATAGAAAGACCCTTAACGCGCTGTGCGCCCCAAGATGCATCTATCTCGCTCGGATGTCTGCCCCAAAGGTTTGCGGTATAATGCTCGAAGAACATCGAGTAAAGCTTTTTACCGAAGCGGTTAATGTAAAAATCCTCGAGCGATTTTTCCTCGCGCTTGAACATTGCCGATTTAAGATAGCTGAACACAACGACAATATCGTTCCAAAGACCCATATTCAAAAATGTTTCCATTTTTAACTTTATGGGGTAGTCGTAAAACTTCTGGTCGAAGAATATACGCGAAACTCTTCCGCGGTTAAGCATTACGCGGTCGTTACTTTCAGGGTCGGGACCGTTTTCGGCAAGGGTGGGGGTGCGTTCAAGCTTTAAATCGTCATAAGAGGGCGCACCCTGCATAGGCAGAAGCTTGTCCCACCATTCGTTTACCTCGGGCATTTTCGAGAAGAAGCGGTGACCGCCCATATCCATACGGTTGCCCTTATAGTTAACGGTTTTCGAAATACCGCCGAGTTCGTTGCTTTCCTCGAGCACGATAACCTCGTAATCGCCCGATTTTGTAACCAATTCGTAAGCGGCGGTAAGACCTGCGGGGCCCGCGCCGATAATTACTACCTTCTTTGCCATTTTTACTCTCCTTTATAAACGAAGATCTTACGACCGATATAGTTCCAGATAAGCGCAACAGCAGCAGCCGCACAGCTTACAAGCATAAACATTATTGTATCTTCCTTGCTTACCGAAAGCAGATTACAACCGAGCTGGGTAACGCCGATATTCACAAGCAGACCGACAATCGAAACGGCAAGATAGATAAGGAACGCCTTTATTCCCTTGCCGCGTTCTTTTTGGCTTTCGTTCGTAAAAACGAAGAATATCGAAATGATATAATTAACGATAAGGCCTACGATAAAGCCCGCCGTTGTTGCAAGCGTAACGCGAAGCTCGTTTTCAAAGCCAAGCACCGAAAAGGTACCCATATCGGCAGGCAAAATAAACGAATGGAACAGCGTTTTGGTAAGCAGGTCGCATACAAACGCGCTCCCGCCCGCAACGCAATAACGCAGAAGCTCTTTTATTAACGATTTCTTTTTGTTTTCCATTTTTATCATCCTATTTACATAGTTAGGTATATTATATACCTTGTATCGTATTTTGTCAACGATAAAAAAAGAAGCCCGCATTGCGAACTTCTCTCATTTGTTTATATCAATTATTACTTCTTCTTTTTAATAACCACAACGATTATTCCGGCGATTACAACAATAACCACAGCCGCGATTGCAATAATCACGCCGACCGAAACGCCGTCTTCGGAATCATCAACAGGCGCAAGCGATGCGCTAGCACGCGAGCTTTCCTCTGCTTTGCTTTCGGGTGCAGAAGAATCTTCAACACTTTCCGATTCGGATACGGTTTCGCTTTCCGCCTCACTCGATTCGGTAATAGTGTTGGTATATTCAACAAATTCGTACGATTCGATACCGTCGGTAATAGTCAAACCGTTTTCTTTAATCTCGACTGTAATTTCCCTTTCAGAAACAACGTTATCTTCTTCGTCGGTTGCTTTGAGCGTAACCTTATTGCCGTTTACGCTGTAAAATCCGCCTTCCCATTCTTCGGATTCTGCGGTAATGCCGTCCTTTTCATATTCGGAGGCGAGCATTTCTTTATAAATATAACCAACGTTACCTT
The DNA here is from genome assembly GCA_045533335.1 of Eubacteriales bacterium. Classification (GTDB taxonomy): domain Bacteria; phylum Bacillota; class Clostridia; order Oscillospirales; family CAG-382; genus Coliplasma. The sequence goes on along the minus strand of JAZSHQ010000031.1, from coordinate 8,331 downwards.
CTTCGGCATCATCGGCAAAGCTGTAATAATAAACGGTATCCTCGCCCTTGCAGATCCATTCGCCCTCGATTTCGGCGTTGGCAACGTTCGCGTCGTCCTTGCCGAGTGCATCCGGCTTTTTGCCCGATTTATAGGAAGCAACCGCAAGCTCGGTAAAGCCAACCCATTCGTAAACGTTGGTGTAATAACGCCAAGCGTCGTTTTCGGGAACAGACATAAAGTTAAAGGTAAGGCGAACGTATTTCGCGCTGACCTCCTTCGCAAGCGGAACCATTCTTTCGGCAACCACGCTGTTGTGAGCGGTTTCGTTCATAACGTAAACGGGAAGGTTGAGCGTACGGTAATAATGAATACCGTCTGTGCCGACAGGGGTCCAGTCGTTGCCGTTTTTGGAATATTCAACGGTAACCGCATTATCGCCGGGAGCGGCAACACAAGCATTGATTTCGTGGAAGAACGAGATATAAACCGCATCGAAGGTCACGGTTTTGCCGTATTCAAGCACGAAGCTGTAACGGGGAATATCCTCGGGCGCTTGGTCGGTCATCGCGGGGGAAACGCCGTTTTGAACATTTGCTTCGTATTGGGGCTTTATATGGTCGTTGCAAACGAGCACAATGCCGTCCTGATCGTGGGCGGTAACGTCCTTTGCGGCGTCGCCGTCAACAAGGCAGGAAAGCGTGCTTTTCCCGCGCGGGAACGCGGTCGCGGAGGTATTGCCCTCGTAAGAAAAGCTTACCGAGGAAGCCGTTTCTATATCGTATTTGGTTTCGCCGTCCTCGAAGCTGTATGCCGAAGCAGAAAGACAGCCAAACGCGAGCAATAACGCCGCCATAAGCAACGCAGTGATTTTTTTCATAACTTTTTCTCCTTTTAAGGGGTGGAAATTTCTATAAACATACTACCACCGACCCGCTTTTTATTCAATGTGCAAAAGGCACAATAATCTGCTCTGCTTTTTGGGTAAAAAACAAAACCGCCCGAAACGTTAGCGTTCAGGCGGTCGATAAAACTTTTGCTTATTTCGATTCTTCTGCGGAAGCGTCTGCAACCGAGGACTCGGCAACAGAGGATTCGGCGGTAGAAGCGGTGTTGCTTACGGTAGAGGTGGTGGAAGTTGTCGAAGTTGCTGCGGAGGAATTATCGTCGCCGTCAGTCATATCGACAGAGCCGATGATGTAGAGCGCGAGAATAAGTACAACAAAAACGATCGCAATGATAAGAGTGAGCTTCTGATAAGATTTATCTCTGCCGCCTATCTTGTTCTTTGCAAGGTAGGATTCGCTTGCGCCCTGACCTGCGATAGAGTTGCCCAAGCCGCGGCGCTTGCTCTGCTGAAGACCGATAAGTGCGATAAGTGCGATAGCGAGTACGAGAAGTACACCGCCGATAATGTATTCGAGAACTGTCATTTTAAATTAATTCCTTTCGATTTCTTGCCGCACGGTTGCCCTGCGACGCTAAATTGTATATTACCACAGACGATCGATAATTGCAATACTCGTCCGAAATTTAACAATTTGTTCATAATTTAGATTTCGCGGGTATCGCTCTTTGCGTCGTGCTTTTTCTTTTCAATGCGTTTTTTAGGCTCTTTCTTTTCCTTTTTACTGCCCGTTTTGCTTCCGCGGGCGCGGCTTACTCCCCTGACGACAGCCATAACGACAGAAAATACTATCCACACACCGATTATTGCAACTATAACATAAAGAATGGTTTTCATCGTATCGCCGAACAGAAATCCCTTTATTCTTTCGAGCACAGCCTTTAATCCGTCGGAATCAACGCCGTCCTTCGCAACGGCATCTACCCTTGCAAGCTCGTTACCGTTGTAACTGTAAACGATACTGCCTACCCTTTGTCCTGCCGAAACGGGCGCGTCTATCGTATCGTAAACAGTTCCGTTCGATTCCTTTTTATATACTATGCTTTCATCGTAAACGAGCTTGGATTCGATATAAACGCCTTCGATATCGAGCACTAGTTTTTCGACGTTTTCACACGGGACTACCATAACGTAAGAGCTTCCGCCCGCATTGACTCTGAGCTCGCCGACAATGGTTTCGGTGGTCGCAACGGTCAACAGTTTAAACGAATCACGCGTCCAGGAAATAAGCTTGTTCATATCCTCGTAAGCGTTGCCTTCGCCGAAGGAATAGGTTACTCTGTCGTTTTCGTCGCGCTCGACTATCATACCGCTTGCGCACATAACAACGAAGATATAGGTCCTGCCCTCCTTCTGGCTCGCGGTGATAAGACAGTAATTACCGTTTTTGTTGAGCTGACCTGCAATAAGACCTATCGCGTCCTTATTAAGAAAGCCGTTTACGTAATAATTGCTCTTTAAATAATTCTTATTACGAACGGTTGAACTTCCGTTGAAGAAAAAGGATTCTACGTTAGAAAGCTTTACAAGCTCATCGTATTTATAAAACGCCGAAGCGATAAGCACGATTTCACGCGGGGTAGAATATTGGTTTGGAGAATCGAGCCCCGTCGGGTTTTCGAAATGTGTGTTTTCGAGCCCCAAGGATTCTGCCTTTTGATTCATTCTGGCAACGAATTCGTTAATGCCGCCGCCGAGATACTTTTCGCCGAAATGGCAAGCTATAGCCGCAACAGCGTCGTTCGCGCAGGCAACAAGCGTTGCCGAAAGCAAATCCTTTGCGGTATAGGTGTTGCCTGCCTTAAGACCCATCATCGGGACGCGCACGTCGGCGATATCTCCCGAATTATCGATAGCTGTCGAGGTTACGGTCACGGGCGTGTCGGCAGAATTAAGCCCGCGTTCCTTTAATATATCGCTCGCGACCATACACGCAACGAGCTTGGTTGCAACCGCGGGCGCGACCTTTTCGTCAATGCGGTCGGTATAAAGAAATTGCTCGTCGTCTATACAATAGGCAACGGCGGCGTTGCCCGATAATATATTAGGTGTTTTTTGCGTCGTGCTTTCTTCGGTCAGGCTTTCTTCTGTCGAGCCTTCGCCCTCCGCATAGACGAAAACAGGCAGCGTAAAGCACAGCAGAGTAAGCAAGGCAAGCAACAAAGCGAGCTTGCGTGTATATTTCATCTGTTAACACTCCTTGAACAGTATAGTTTTTGCATTTTCCTTATCGCTTTCGACCTGCGTCTTTAATTCGTCCAACGAAGCAAAGCGCTGTTCGCCGCGAATAAAGGCGATAAGCTCGGTCCTTACGGCTTTGCCGTAGCAATCGCCGCAGTAATCAAATATATAGGTTTCGCATATCGGCTCGTTTTCCGCGCCGACCGTCGGCTTTATCCCGACATTCGCGACACCGCCGAAGCGTTCACCGTCGATAACGCATTCAACGGCATAAACACCGAACGCAGGCAACCGAAGCGATGCGGGATATTTTTGGTTTATCGTAGGAAAGCCAAGCGTTCTTCCAAGCTTTCTGCCGTGTATTACCTCCGCAGTAAAGCCAAAGTTTCTTCCAAGCAGGCTGTTCGCCGTTTTTATATCGCCGCTTGCAATAAGAGAGCGCAGAAGGGTTGAGCTTACCGGCGCACCGTTAAAAAGCACGGCTTGCGGGGTTACCACTGTCACGCCCTTTGGCGAAAGAAGGCTTTTTATAAAAGAAGCGTCGCCTTCTCTGCCCTTGCCGAAGCGAAAATCGTACCCGCAAACGATACTCTTTGCACCGAATTGACGCCAAACCAGCTCCTCCGCAAAATCACGGGCAGACATATCCTTTATCGCGGTAAACGGCGAGGAAAACACAATCTTTACCCCATTTTCCGCAAGGAGCGAAAGCTTATCCTCCCAAAGCGACAAAAGCTTGGCTTCGCTTTTCGGACCGTCGGATATATCAAAGGTAAAAACCGCGGCGGGAAGCGTTAAACGCTTCGATTCGTCTGCAAGCGAAGCAAGCATTGCGCGGTGGCCGATATGCACACCGTCGAAGCCGCCTATCGCAAGAACACAGCCGTTTTTTATATCCGCAGCCTCGCAAAGCTTTATTATTTTAACATTATTCAAAAGCTTATCTTCCATAATAACAATATAATACCCAATTTATTACTCTTTGTCAACTTGCAAAGGTATATTTTTACACTCTGTGCAAATAATATTTTTCAGAAAGGGTGTAATATATGAATTTTGAAAAGAGCAATTTCGATTCGGTCATTCTCGCAGGGGGATTCGGCAAGCGCTTGGCTCCGCTTACCGACACTCTGCCCAAGCCGATGCTTCCTATCGCAGGGATAAGCGTATTCGAGCGAATTCTCGCACTTCTGCGCAAGCACGGCTTTAAAAACACGGCGGTCACCACGATGTATCTGCCCGAAAAAATAGAGCGGATAAAGGGCGAAGGTATTGAATATTTCCGCGAAAGCTCGCCCTTGGGCAGCGCGGGGTCTGTCGCAAGGCTTAAAGATAGAACAGACGGCTGTCTTTTGGTAATATCGGGCGATGCCTTTTGCGATTTCGATTTAAACAAGGCAAAGCAGGAATTTTTAGAAAGCGGGTGCGACGCGGCGATGGTGCTTTGCCGCACGAACGATTCGGGCGAATACGGCTCGGTCTGCGTAAAGGACGGACGAATTATCGCGCTGTGCGAAAAGCCTTCGGTGCGCGATACGCTTTCCGACCTTATTAACACGGGCATTTATTTTATCGGCAAAAAGGCACTCGATATGATACCCGATAACACAAATTTCGATTTCGCACGCGACCTCTTCCCCGCACTTCTGCGCGCCGAAATGCCGATAGCGGGAATAGAGCCGCTGGGGCATTGGTTTGATATAGGCTCGTTCGGCGAATACCACCGCTGTAATATGTGGGTGTCGAACGCCGAAAACTGTGTCGGCAGGCACGTTTCGCTTCACCCCGAATCGCGCATTGAATACAGCGTTATATTCGATAACTGCACCGTCGGCAACAGCGTTTTGCGCGGCTGTATAGTCGGCGAAGGCGCGGTTATCGGTAACGATTGCATAATCCCGCCGGGGTGCGTTATCGGTGCGGGCGCGGAAATACGTGACGGAAGCGCGCTTGCGCCGAGCAGTATAGTCTACACCGGCGAAACGGTGGTGGGAGAATCGTTTGTCGATATATTCAAGTTGCCGAAGAATCCGCTCGAATTCGACGATGATTCGCTTATCGCAAAAAACGGCGACGAGGGCTATTTTGTGCGTTTGGGCAGGCTTTTGGGAGGAAGCGGAAGCGTTATCGCCTTTGCCGAAGGCGGCGGCGCAACCCTGCCCAAAGCCTGCGAGCTTGCCTGCGGTGCTTCCGAGGCGGGTAGCGGTTGCACGGTAATTTCGGGCGGAAACGCCGCAACAGCCGCCTTTGCCGCGCAGGAATACCGAAGCAAAACGGCATTTATATCCGAACGTAACGGAAAAACGGAAATACGGCTGTTCTCGAGCGGGGGTATGCCCTTCTCACGCGAGGAACTTCGAAAACTTTGCGAAGGAACGCCTAGTCCGGTTACAACGGCAGGAAGCGTTTATCTTCTTCCGCACGGCGCGCTGGTAAAGCGTTATCTGCACTTCCTGCGTGAAAACGCGAATCTTCCGAAGAAAATAAATGTTGCCGAAAACGCCGAAAGCGCGTTCCTGCGCGAGACGGTAGAAGAACTCGGCATACAAAAGGACAGTCAGGACGCCGTATTTTCGCTTTCGGGCGACGGCGAACGTGTAAGCCTGCTTCTCCCAAACGGACGCGAAATTTCCTATTGGCAGTTGCTCGCGGTATGCTGTATCGAGGGCAAGCGCAACGGGATAATTCTGCCCAACGACACCCCCGACGCATTGGAGCGTATTTTGCGCCGCCACTCGGTCGACGTAGCCTTTTACGGCGACAGCGAATCCGACGTTCGCAAACTTGCCGAAAGTGATCGGCTTCACCGCGACGGCGTTCTGCTTGCACTTACCGTTGCAGGGCTTGCCGAGAAAAAGGGTGTAACGCTTTCCGAGCTTGTAAAAGATATTCCGCCCTTTTCGGTGGTAACCAGACTTGTTTTCGCCGACCGCGACAGAATGTGCTCGGTTATTTCCAAGCTGCGCGAGCAATGCGGAAGCACGCGCTGTGCCGGCTTTGATTTCGGCGACGGCAGAGTAAGCGTTTATGCAAGCGCATCGGGCAGATTCCGCCTTATTGCAGAAGCGGTCGACAGCGAAACGGCAGAGGAAATAACTCTCCGCGCGATAGACAGGCTTAATAAAGAATAACCCATAACCGAGGGGGCTCCCCTCGGTTTTTTCAAATTATCTTGCGCGCAGTCTTGACAAATCGGGCGAAGTAAATTATAAATATATGTAAAGACGATTTACGGAGTTTTGAAATGGCAGAAAAGAAAAAAGTAAAACCAATACCCACCGTTGCCGCGATAGCGCTTGTCCTTGTTGCGTTCGCTGCAATGGGTGCTTTTCTTGTATATATGTTCTCGTCGGGCGGCTCGGGCGATACCGAAATCGATACCAGTATCGAACAGAGCTTCGGCGATGAAACCAGCCTCGAGCCCCAACGCTCGGAGGTAGAGGTAAAGGAAACAATGGCTGATGCAAACGTCGGCGACGCGGTAATTTACGGTGTTTACGAGCAAAACGGCAACGCGCAAGACGGCGCAGAGCCGCTTGAATGGATAGTGCTTGAAAAGAGCGAAAACGAGCTTCTGCTTATAAGCCGCTATTGCATAGATGCACTTCCCTACAACACAGCGGGGACCGCTTCGGAATGGAACGAAAGTTCGCTTTATTTATGGCTCAACGGCGAATTTTTAAGCAAGGCATTTACCGAAGACGAGCGCGCCTTTATTATCACTGAAAGCGAAAAAAGCGTTGATATGCTTTCTGCCGAGCAGGCTTTGGAATATTACGAATACGATTCCTGGCGTGCCGCCGAAGCGACGAAATACGCGCAAAGTAAGGGACTAAAGGAAAAGAACGGCTATTGCCTTTGGTGGTTAACCGATAAGGGCGAAATAGACAATTCGGCTTCCTACGTTTATTTCAACGGCGGAATATACAGCCACGGCTATGCGGTAAGCTACGAAAACGTCGGTGTGCGTCCGGTAATACGCGTCACCCCCGAAGCCGAGACCGAAACCGAGGATATAAGCTCCGAAAATATAGAATAATTATTCAAAATGCTCAAAAAGAAAGGTCACAACAAAATGTGACCTTTTATGTTTTTTTTATTTCGGTTTTGGTTTTCTCGTGCTTACATACCTTTACGATTTCCTTTATCTGAAAAACCGACACCAACACAAAAGCCGCAAAGCTTATTTCGCACAAAATATACGAAATATCGACAAAGATATCGTTACGAATCAAGCCGAAAAGCACGTACATCGGACCGTAATCCCCTCCGTCGGGCAGGAAAAGAAAGGAGAGCAGGTAGGTCGCGCAGGAAAGCAGGGTGTATCTTTTCAATTTTACCGAAAGCAAAAGTCTTGGCAAAGCCTTTGAATTAACTATCAAGAAGAAAACCGTATAAACAACGGGGAAAGCAAAAAGGGTAAAAATAAGTCTTATCCACCCAATATTAAAAATCCAAGAAGCCGCTGCTATAAAAACGCATAATATGATTAAGAAACCGTATTTTACAGCCTTTGGAGATTGTTTTTTGAGCTTTATCATCGAACGGACAAACATAATAATTCCGAAAACAAGTCCGCCGACGATTACCGAAAGAAGCAATATTCCTATCGCTTTTGTAAAAAATACAGACAGTCGCGTATCCATAGCCGTATCCTCCTTTTAGGCAGTATAGCATAATATACGGATATAGTCAACAGCGGGCGGCAAACCTGTGGCGCGCAAAACGAGTCCCCGACTCGTTTTGACACGCCCTTCAAGTCCCCTCGAAACCAAAAAACAAAAAGAAGGCAAAAGCCTTCTTTTTGCTTTTTGGTGCAGCTGATGGGACTTGAACCCATACGAGCGGTTGCCCACTACCCCCTCAAGATAGCGTGTCTGCCGATTCCACCACTTCTGCATAGGGTAAACCGCATAATTGCGTCGGTGATTATTATACCAACTTCTCCCCTGTTTGTCAAGCAAATGAAACTACTTTTTTAAAAATCTTTTATAAAAGGCTTTACAATTTTTGAAAAAAGTGGCATACTAATCTCAAGGGATTAAAACCTGTAAAAATTTTCTTAAGGGAGTGTTGAAAATGGAATTGAAAGGAAGTAAGACCGAGAAGAATCTTGCAACTGCTTTTGCGGGAGAATCTCAGGCAAGAAACAAGTATAATTACTTTGCATCTGTTGCTAAAAAAGAAGGTTACGAACAGATTGCCGCAATTTTTGAGCAAACCGCAAACAACGAAAAAGAACATGCCAAAATGTGGTTTAAGGC
>JAZSHQ010000037.1:0-76305 GCA_045533335.1 Eubacteriales bacterium | reverse complement strand
TTTATCCAGGCTTAGCCTGTCTAAATTTCCTGTTTTGCTCTTTACTTTTTAAAGAATTAACGAGTCTTTGTTCTACTTCACATCTTAATGCTTTGTAGTACACTGTTGTTCAATTTTCAATGTCCGTTCGTACCGTCCGCTCGCTTCGGCTCTTGCCTCTCTTGCGGACAGCTTGGCTATTCTACCACAAGTTTTTCCTTTTGTCAACCCTTTTTTTAAACTTTTTTTGTTTTTTTTATTTAGATGCCGAAACCCCTTGATTTTACAAGGGATTTCGGCGAAAAGTTTTTTGAAAAAGGTTGTTTTTTGGCAAAAATGCGATTATTTATAGAGAGAATACGAGGATTTATCCTCTTCGGGCTTTTCGTCGCGTTCGATCCACTTGCCCGAAGTAAAATCAGGAACAGCTACGGGTGCGCCACCTGCGGCAATAGACTGTTCGGACAGGCAGGAGATGCACATAAGCGTAGCGGTATCGTAGGTATCGATAGGAGGCGTGATATCTTCTCTTACCGATTCGATAAACGCATTGTAAACGAGCCAGTCGATACCGTCGTGACCGCCGATGGGATTCGCTTTATATTCTTTCCAAATCGGATGTTCGTATTCATCTGCATAGTTTTCGAGATTATTGAGCTTATCCCCTACCGTTGCGAATTCGCTTTCACCGTCGAGGTGAACGTAGTTACCGTCTTCGCAGTACATACCCTTTGTGCCGCGCACGGTAAAGCCGCGGGAATAGATACGAGGAAGAGTGGTATCGAGAACGAGCGTTGCGGTTCTGCCGTCTGCGCAGGTAAGTATAGTTGTAACGATATCGCCCTGAGCAAAATCAACCTTTGCGATAGGATCCTCGGGGCGGTGCTCGACCGCGTATTCGTGCAAGCCCTTCGAGCAGGATGCGATCGAATTGAGCTTCACGAAGCGGTTACCGCGGTTTATATCAAGCACCGGCATAATAGGACCAAGCTCGTGAGTGGGATAGTTTTCGCAGTTACGGCGCATATAGTTACGCTGACGGTAGTGACGGTTGATATCGCCGTTCACTATTTCCTCGCGAAGATCGTGCATATAGCCGCCGGAACAATGCACCACCGTGCCGAACAAGCCTTTACGCACCATATTGAGTGCCATAAGTTCGCGTCTGCCGTAGCAGCAGTTTTCGAGCATCATACAATGAATGCCGGTTTCTTCGTAAGCACGCACCAAGCGGAAGCAATCTTCGATATTATAGGCGCCGCCGACCTCGGTGCCGACCTTTTTGCCCGCACGCATTGCGGCGATACACATTTCAACATGGGACTCCCAGGCAGTGAGGACGAGCACGGCCTCTACCTCGGGGTGATCGATAATCTCGCGCCAGTTGGTTGTGGTAAAGGGACGCACGCCGGTTTTTTCCTCGACAGCCTTCGCGCCTGCTTCGGCACGGTCTTCGTAATAATCGCAAACTGCGGTTATTTCCAAAAGTCCGTTTTCCCACATAGGAAGGAAGCAAACGTTGACGAGCGGAAGTCCGCGTGCGCCGAGACCGATTATACCGACTTTAACTTTTCTGGTATTGCTCATAGAGATTTCCTCCGATTTTACATACTTAGGCATATTATAAAATGTAATGCAGAAAATGTCAATAATTTTCGCGGCTCTACTTTACAAATTTTATTTTTTATAGTAAAATCCTATTAACATTATAACAACAAAAGGAGAAACGCTATGACACTTTTGGTTATGGCAGCCGGAATGGGCAGCAGATACGGCGGTTTAAAGCAGCTTGACCCCATTGGTCCCAACGGCGAATTTATACTTGATTACACGGTTTACGACGCTTTGCAAGCAGGGTTTGACAAGGTTGTATTTGTTATAAAGGAAGAAAACCTTGAGATTTTCAAGGAAACGGTAGGAAACCGTATCGGTTCAAAATGCGAAACGGTTTACTGTTTCCAAAGCCTTGACGACATGCCCGAGGGCTACGCTGTTCCCTACGGACGTGTTAAGCAGTGGGGCACGGCACACGCTGTACTTGCCGCAAGAAACGAGATCAAAGGTCCGTTTGCGGCAGTGAACGCAGATGACTTTTACGGCAGAGAAAGCTTTAAGATTATCGCAGACTATATGAACGGCAACGCAGATTCACCCTGCTGTATGGCAGGCTTTGTTCTTAAAAACACGCTTACCGAAAACGGCACGGTTGCAAGAGGCGAATGCACGGTTGACGAAAACGGTTATCTTGCCGACATTACCGAGCACACGAAGATAATGCGTCTTGAAAACGGAAGCACCGCTTATTTTGAAGACGATGTATGGCACCCCATTGACGAGGATTGCATCGTTTCGATGAATTGCTGGGGTCTGCCCGAGGAATTCTTCAAGAGCGCAGAAGAGGGTTTTTGCAGATTTCTTGAAAGCGGCGGCGACGAGATGAAGAAGGAATACTACCTTCCCACCGCCGTTAAGGAATATCTTGCAGAAAGCGGCAAGCAGGCGCGTGTTTTGAAAACCGGCGCGAAATGGTACGGCGTTACTTATAAGGAAGACAGACAGACCGTTGTTGACTACATTAACAAATCTATTGAGGACGGAGTTTATCCGAAGGAATTATGGAAGTAAGAAGCGAAGCTATTAAAAAGGTTTGCGCCGCTTTTATTGAAGGCGCGGTAGTTGAAGAAATAGAAAACATACCTAACGGGCATATTAACGTTACCGACAGAGTTAAGGTTAACGGAAGAAACTATATTCTTCAGCGCATTAACACGAACATTTTTAAGGACCCCGTGGGATTGATGAGCAACATTTCCTCGGTTACCGAATTTTTACGCAAGAAGATCATCGAAGCGAACGGCGACCCCGACAGAGAAACGCTTACGCTTGTAAAGACGCTCGACGGCAAATACACCTACGAGGACGAAAGCGGTCTTTACAGAATGTATCTTTTTATCACCGACGCGACCTGCTACAACAAAGCCGAAAAGGCGGGCATGTTCGGTGAATCGGCAAAGGCTTTCGGCAGATTCCAGAATCTTCTTGCCGAATTCGACGCAAAGAGCCTTTCGGAAACCATAAAGGATTTCCACAACACCCCCGTTAGATTCAGAAACTTTGAAAACGCGCTTAATGAAAACAAGGCGGGCAGAAAAGACGAATGTATCCCCGAAATTGAATTTTATCTTGCGCGCAAGGACTACTGCCCCACCATTACCGCAAGGCTTGCAGACGGCAGACTGCCCGTACGCGTCACCCACAACGACACCAAGCTTAACAACGTTATGATAGACGACGCGACCGGCAGCGGCATTTGCGTTATCGACCTCGATACCGTTATGCCCGGATCGATGCTTTACGATTTCGGCGACAGCATACGTTTCGGCGCCTCGAGCGCGGCGGAGGACGAAAAGGATCTTGACAAGGTTTACTGTGTTCCCGCGCTTTACGAGGAATACGTCAGCGGATTCCTTTCGGAAATGAAGGGAACGATAACCGACGAGGAAATTAAGCTTCTCCACGACGGCGCGATTATGATGACGCTTGAATGCGGTATGAGATTCCTTACCGACTATCTTGAAGGCGACACCTATTTCCGCACACATTACGCAGGACAGAATCTCGACCGTGCAAGAACTCAAATGAAGCTTGTTGCCGATATGGAAGCAAGAAGAGATGAGTTTGAGGCTATTATAAAGAAATATATTTAAGAAGGAAAGACAATGATTGAACTGAGAGGTAAATACGGAGAGGCGAAAGTATTCACCGACGTCGTTGACTCCGAATCTATTTCGCAGGTCATCGAGTTATTGAATCAGCCTTACAGCGAAAACGCAAGAATACGAATGATGCCCGACATACACGCAGGCGCGGGCTGTACTATCGGCACCACTATGACGGTTACCGACAGAGTTTGTCCGAATTTAGTGGGTGTAGATATCGGTTGCGGTATGGAAACCGTGCGGATAAAGGAGCGCTTTATTGAGCCGCAGGCTTTGGATAAGCTTATTCGGCGCGAGATTCCTTCGGGCTTTTCGATACGAAGCAAGGAGCACAGATACGCAAAAGAGGTTGCTCTTGACGACCTTATCTGTGCAAAGAACGTCGATATAGGCAAGGCCCGCAAAAGTATTGGAACGCTTGGCGGCGGCAACCACTTTATCGAAGCCGACAAAGACGACGATGGCAATATTTACATTGTAGTTCATTCGGGCAGCAGGCATTTTGGGCTTGAAATATGCAAGCATTACCAGAAAGCAGGCTTTGACGCCCTGAACAGCCGCAAAAGTGAGGTCAACGAGGTAATTGCAAGGCTTAAAGCCGAAGGCCGCGAAAGCGAGATACAAAAAACGCTTTTAGCGATGGGGGCGCCGAGCACGCACATACCGAAGGAGCTTGCTTACGTTGAAGGGCATTTAATGGACGCTTATTTGCACGATATGGCGATCGCGCAGGAATTTGCGATGTTTAACCGCAAGGCGATGGTCGATACTATTGTAAAAGGTCTTGGTCTGCATATTGTCGAGCAGTTTACGACGGTGCACAACTATATCGACCTTGACAATATGATTCTTCGCAAGGGTGCGGTTTCGGCACAGGCGGGCGAAAAGCTGCTTATTCCGATTAATATGCGTGACGGTAGTTTGATCTGCATCGGCAAGGGCAACGCCGATTGGAATTATTCGGCACCGCACGGAGCAGGCAGGCTTATGAGCCGAGGCGAGGCAAAATCGACCTTTACGTTAAGCGAATACAAAAAGCAGATGGAGGGGATTTATACAACCTCGGTCGGCAGAGGCACACTTGACGAATGTCCAATGGCATATAAAAATATGGAAGATATTGTTAACAACATCACCCCGACGGCGGAAATTGTTAAGGTGATTAAGCCGATATACAACTTTAAGGCGGGCGAAGAGTAAAAGAAAAACAAGCTTTGTTTTGCGCAAAGCTTGTTTTTGTTTATGTTTATTTCAAAAGGTTATAAGTTCCGAGCGCGTGTCGTTTGACGAGGACATAGTCATAAACGCAGACCGCATCTTCCCCGCTCACCGTCATAGCCAAAAGCTGACGCTTTTGCGGAGAAAAGGTGCCCATATAGGTACGCTTAACAAGGATATAATCGTATTGGTCTATTTCGCGATCGCCGTTTGCATCGCCGGGAATTATCACGTAAAGCCTTGCGGCATCGAAATTAAGCACCGCGCCTGTCGCAGGGATTTCGTTTTCCTTTAATTCGTTGCCGTTTATCGTTCTTGCCGAAAACTCGTCCGCGCCGTATTCCTTTGCAATATCCGAAAGTGTGATTTTACCGTTTGTAAACAGATAATATCTTCCGTCTTTTTCGCGTATATCGAGTGTGCTGTTTTCGGCGGGATTCGGAACGACGCTTTTAACCTCGGCGGGATTATACAGTATTTCGCCCTCCCGCGTTAAGAGAATTCCGTTATTCGCAACAAAATTACCGTTCCCCTCGGCAACCGTAATGTTTTCCAGCAGAGTTCCGTCGAAACAACTCTTTTCGATTGCGTTTATCATTTTGCCGAGTTTTAAAGTGTCGATAACATCGGTCATATCGACGAAAGCGTCTTCGCAGATGCGTGTGACGGGATACACCTCGCCCTCGTTGGTGGCAACGTAATCGGGAATAACGGCGTTCCGTTTTATATTTGTTGCAGGTGAAGAAGTTTTGCCGTTGAGCATTTGGTAATACTCCTCGACATAGCCCATAAACTCTACCCAAAGAGTTCCCTCGTAAACGTATTTTCCATCCTTTTCGCGAAGCCAGAGCGGACAGTTCTTTTCGGTAACGTCGTAATGCTGTATTACCGCATTTGTAGAAAGTCCGTAGCGTGTAAGAAGCTCTGCCACCAGCACCGCGGCGTTACGGAGCGATTTTTTGAAACGGTTTTCTACCCATTGTTCGTATGTATCGCCGCTGAACACGAATGCGCCCGACGATCTTTTCGGTGCGCCGTTAGTGCATATTTCGATGCCGATACTGCAATAGTTATGGCTCGAGCCTGCGTGCCAGCCGACTATCGAATCGGCAAGCGAATGGTATATTTTGTTATCGTCGACCGTATAATGCCAGCTCGTTTCCTCGGTGGTAACGTGCATACGGTGGTTATAGCGTTCGGCGTCGGTATCTTCCTCGGTAGTGCCGGTATTATGTATTACGATATATTGAATATTATTCGGAACCCCTGAATAGTTAGGGCGGTCTTCGGCGATAAAATCAGCTATTACTTTTACCTCGTTACCGCTTCCCTTTCCCAAAGTGTACGTAACGTTATCGGCATTAAAACTTTGTGCGCTGGGCTGTATTGCGGTTTTTTCGGAAGTTTTGTTTTCTATACCGATTATTTCGGCTTCGTCGCCGTTTATGCGGTAGATAAATCCGTCGTTATCTGTAAAAGTTCCTTCGCTTGAACCGTTTATCTGCGCCACGTTTGCGTATGCCGCCGCGCCGACCTCGTTGAGCCATAGCGCTTTTCCCGCTTTGCAATCGATAACCGCGCGAAAATATCTTGCGTTTTTTGCGTTATCGAGCGTTAACGAATAGACAGCGGCGGAATTATTGACGCTTATATCGGTCATGGTACTGCCCTCGCCAAGAAGCTCGAAATCTTCACCGTTTTCCGAGATATAAAATCGTATGCGCTCCGGCATTTCCGCTCCCAATGCTTCGCCGCGAAAGGCGCGTAAATAAAAGCGCACGAGCGATTTTGCGTAAAACCCTATATCGACGGTGACGGTAACGCGATAATCGGTAATGCCATCGTAGCTTTCGAGCATCACCCAGCCTTCTGTTTTATCGCGGTCGTTTTGGGGTTTTGCGTTCGTATATATTCTGTCGGTAAGCATTTTGCCGTCATCTTCGCCGCCGCTTACGTAAGACGCGTTTCGCAGCGATATTTTATAGCTTGCGTGAGCGTAAACAGCGGTAAGCATTTCTTCGGAATAGCCCGCGCAGACGGTTTTTTTATCGGTTTCGGCAGGATTTTGTGCAGATACGAAGCAAAGTGTTGCGAAAAGCAACGCCATAAGCGTCGCAAATGCAAATACACGCCGCGAATACTTATATATATGAGTTCGTTTCATTATTTCCTCTTTTTCGACATTATGTATCATTTTTTGATTATATAACAAAATAGTCACAAATTCAATACCGTCAACTACTTTACAAAATATTTCTTGCGTGATATAATAAATTATCTTTAACTCGGAGGAGCGTTATGAGCGAAGACCGTCAGAACAAAAAACAAAACGAAGCTGTAACAAGGCGGACTGTCATAATTTTTGCCGTTTGCATTGCCGTTATTTTACTTATAACCCAGATAGATACGGTAAGCAACCTTATCGGGCAGGTAACGGGCATTCTTTCTCCGGTTATAATGGGCGTTATTTTCGCCTATATCATCAACCCGCTTTGCGGCATATTCGAACGCTTTTTTATGCGTTTGTTCGGAAAAAGCAAAAGAATGCGCATTTCCACGCAAAAAAGGCTTGCGCGCGGGATCGGCGTATTTCTTTCGATATTGTTCCTTATCGCCGTAATTGCGCTTTTGCTGTTTCTTATTATTCCCGAATTTTTTGAAAGCGTTCAAAGATTTATCGGCATCGCACCCTCGCTTATCGAAAAGGGCGGCGATTGGTTGGTAAACAACGTGGATTCCGAAAGTGCCTTCGGTGAGCATTTCGGCGAATCCATCGACACTCTCGTTACAAACCTTGTGAATTGGTTTGGCGGTGAATTTGCAAACGTTATCGGCGGTATTGTGGAAGGAGCGGTTTCGGTAGTTTCCTTCCTTTTCAACTTCTTGATTTCACTTGTTATCTGCGTTTATGCGCTTTTGGAAAAGCAGAATTTTATCGCACAGTTCAAAAAGCTTATTTTTGCAATATTCAAGCCAGAACGAGCAAATGATATTCTGGACGTTGCGCGCTACGGCAACAGCACCTTCGGCAAATTCATTTCAGGCAAACTGCTTACCTCGTCCATCGTCGGAATAGTTACGTTTATATTTATGACGTCGATGGGAATGCAATACGCTTTGCTTTCCGCCTGCATAATCGCTATTACAAACGTTATTCCCTTTTTCGGTCCGTTTATCGGCGGCATACCCACGGCGTTTTTCGTTTTACTTACCGACGTAAGGCACGGTGTAATATATATTGTATTCCTTGTTGTTTTGCAACAGTTAGAGGGCAATATTATCGAGCCGATGATTATGGAAGACAAAACCGGTGTTTCGAAATTCTGGGTAACGGTAGCATTACTTTTCTTCGGCGGAGTGTTCGGTTTAGCGGGTATGATATTCTCGGTACCGCTTGTTGCCGTACTGTTCTACGTTATAAAGGTAGGCGTTGAACGCAGTCTTGCGAAAAAGTCGTTGCCCATTCCGAGCAGCGAATATCTTTCGGTAGGCTCGGTCGACCCCGAAAGCTTGGAAATTAAGCCGATACCCGAAAAAGCACCGCGCAAAAAGCTGCGCGAAAGCATAGCCGAATGGCGCGCGCGCATAAAGCGCAAGGACGACAGCGAAAAGGACGGAGAACAGGAATGAAAAGGCAATTAACGCTTATTTTGCTTATTATCGCAATTTCTCTTTGCTTTACAGTTAACGCACTTGCCGTTTCACCCGAAGCGGGCAATTCGGGCGAGGATCACACCGTTTTGATAATTATTGCCGCCGTGCTTTCGGTTGCCGCGGTTATTTCGGTGGTGCTTGTGAACAAGAAAACAAAAAAATACAGACAGATGTTTAAAAAGAAAAGAAAATAACGTTATATTTACTACGTATATAAAGTTATGAATATGTTGTAGATACAAAAAACAATAACAAAACAAAAAGATTCTCTTTTTTAAAAAGGGAATCTTTTTTAGAAAAAATGTGACAAAACGCGATTCAATTTCGTCTTAATAGGTGAATTCCAAATAGGAGGTTTGCCATGAAAAATACAATCGCTTTAATTACCGCGCTTTTCCTCGCGCTGTTACTTACTTCCTGCTTGCAAAACAAGGAAGAGTTTGCCGAAAGCAGTAATACCCCGACCGAGTCTTCACGCATGGAAGCACACGAAAGTCTTCTGCCGCAAGAGCCGAAGAATATCGAAGAAATAAAACGCGATTATAACGAGACCGTTTTGCAAAACGAAAACATTCTCGCACAACCGAAGGGATATTCGGAAAATGAACGCCCGCATTATATTGCGGCGCCCGACGGCGAAATATTGAAAACCTTCGTATGTGAGGATTTGTACGTTTTTTCCGCAAACAAAAACCTTTTGGTTGTGCGAATGACCGATAACAGCTCCTATTTTATCGACACTGACGGCGAAAGAATCGATTCTGCGATTTGGGATGCCCTGCATTATTGGGAGGATGCGCCTTGGGAATATACCGCCGCTATCGGACAGCGCGGCGATGAATTTTATGCGCTTGATTCTATGGCGTGCGTGCTTATGCAAATAAGCACGGAACCCGAAATTATCGATGAATACGACGAAGGCGTACAACTTGTCAAGGCGTTTAACTGCGATAATTACTATTACGGCCTAATGAAAAACGGTGAATATATTTTAAGACCGACGTTTTGGAATGCGCCGATTATTAAAAACGGCTTGATAATCACCGATAACAATGCGCATGACATTCTTTCGAGCGAGAGCTTTATCTACGATTTTTCGGGAAAGCTTTTAAAGCAGACATACGGTTCGTTCAGAGCGCACGAGGATTTCGATTATATAATTGCCTTTGAACGTTACGATGAATACTCCGTGGAGGGTGAATATTCGATTCTCGACTATTCGTTAAAAACACTCTACACTGCCGAAAAAGGAGGATATATCGGTTTTGATTATATATCCGCATTCAGCAACGATATCAATCCATACCGTGTAATACTCGACGGAGAATTGGTGCATTTGGAAACGCTTATCGACGGTATCGTTTATCCGCCCGTAACTATCCGTGATTATGCCGATGCTAAAGATATTACGCCCGACAAACTGTCGGTTATACGAACACCCTATCTTATAGGCAACACAGGCAGACAGTATCCCGTAACCGATGAGCTTAAAAGCTTTGTAAAAGAAAAGTTGCTCGAATACCTTGCGCTCGCGGAGATTACATTCGAAGACGAAAAGTTTAGTTATCTCGCGGACGAGGGCACTTTTTACGCAAAATACGTTGACGAGGTTACTGTTCTTGCTTATTGCGATTCGTTGTTAGTCAAAACAGACGGCAAAGCAAACGACCTGTTATCAAATCCTACAGTCGAAAAGCTTTGTGAAATGACCTTTAAAAACAACGAAAAACTCAAAATTGTCGAAACCCGCAACGAAGGAACGTTATACGGCGACGCAATAGTGTTCACGATTTATGAAGAAAAGGAAACGGTTGACGAAACTATGCTTGCGCTCGCCGAAAAATACATTTCGGTATTCACCGACGGACAAAACATCAAATCGGTTCAGGCAACCGACAGAAGCAACGAAAAGGTTTTCCCGAATTATACCTTTAATGCCGTTTCCTATGATGAAGCAGTAGAGGAATTAAGAAAGGGCAACTTCAAAACACCACCCTTTTCCTTGATTGAATTCGACCACAAAAAAGCAAATATCGAAGCAACCGAATTCGAATATATCCTTATCACCGATTGCGACTGCGAGCAATGCTATGACGTCGGATATTATATCCCCTGTTACAGCTTCTATATACGCGACAGCAACGCCCCCGAATACGTCGATAACGTGCTCGTACCCGCAATATCGATCGATGAGTTGAACGAATACCTCACTTCTATCTCCCAACCGACCGTAAACCACTTCTGGACCGAGGAACAGTGAGTAAAAACAGAAAGAAGGCTCTTCGTGCGAAGAGCCCTTTTTCAAAGAAGGGTAAACCTTCTTATTTCATATTCTTTTCAGCGGTTTCGATCATCTTCTTGACCATCTGACCGCCTACGGAGCCTGCCTGTCTTGCGGTGAGGTCGCCGTTGTAACCGTCCTTAAGGTTAACGCCGACTTCGTTTGCAGCTTCCATCTTGAACTTGTCCATAGCTGCCTTAGCTTCGGGAACAGAAATCTTGTTTCTAGCCATTGTAAAAATCTCCTTTTTAGATTTGCTTTATTTGCATCGAGGTTTTTTCCTCGCTGATATTATTAGCGTATATGCAAATTTTATTAAAGGTATTTTTTTACAAATTAAATCATTTTTGCTCTAAAAAAAGGGCTGTCGCATATCGAAAATGCGGCAGCCTTTGATTTTATTAAAACTTTTTACTGTCTTTAAGGGCAACAACGCTGTTGAAAAGGCTTGTATCCTTTGAATCGCGACAGAAGTAGCCCTTGCGAACGAATTGGAACTTATCGCCGACCTTTGCTTCGAGCAGCGATTTTTCTATCTTAACGCCCTTTGCGATAACCTTGGATTCGGGGTTGAGATATTCGCCGTAGCGAGAAGATTCAACAGCATTCATATCGGCTTCGGTGAATAAATGATCGTAAAGAACGACATCGGTTTCGGCGCAGTCTTTAGCAGAAAGCCAATGTATGGTGCCCTTTATTTTTCTGCCGTCGACAGGTATACCGTTGCCCGTTTCGAGGTCTGCGGTGCAGAGAACTTCGGTAACGTTGCCCTCGGCATCGGTCTTTATCTCATCAACCTTAACTATATAACCGCCCATAAGGCGTACCTCGCCGTCCGGCTTCATACGGAAATACTTGGGAGGAGGATTGACGGAAACGTCTTCCCTTTCGACGTAAAGCTCGCGGGTGAAGGGGAGCTTGCGTGTGCCTGCATTTTCATCGTTGGGATTATTGGGAAGTTCGAAATATTCGACCTTGTCTTCGGGATAGTTGGTTACGGTAACTTTTACAGGATCGAACACAGCTACGCGGCGGAGTGCTTTTTTATTAAGGTCTTCGCGCACACAATGCTCTAAAAGCGCGAGGTCAACAAGGCTGTTATTCTTCGCAACGCCGACACGGTCGATGAAATCGAGAATAGCTTCGGCGGTGTAGCCTCTTCTGCGCAGACCGCAGAGAGTGGGCATTCTCGGGTCGTCCCAGCCGTCGACAAGCTTATTTTCGACGAGCGAACGGAGGAAGCGCTTACTCATAACGGTATTGGTAACGTTAAGACGCGCAAATTCGATCTGACGGGGCTTGGAGGGAACGTCACAATGCTCGATAACCCAATTATACAAAGGACGGTGATCCTCGTATTCGAGCGAGCAGAGTGAGTGGGTAATGCCCTCTAAAGCATCCTGAATGGGGTGTGCGAAATCGTACATCGGGAAGATGCACCATTTAGTGCCCTGACGGTGGTGATCGATATAGCGGATGCGGTAAAGCACGGGGTCGCGCATATTGAAGTTACCGCTTGCAAGGTCAATTTTAGCACGAAGAGTATATTTACCCTCGGGGAATTCACCCGCGCGCATACGGCGGAACAGATCGAGGCTTTCTTCGATAGGTCTTTCGCGGTAGGGCGAAACTGCGGGCTTTTGCAGATCGCCTCGGTATGCCGAAAATTCATCGGGAGAAAGCTCGCAAACATAAGCGTCGCCGTTTAAAATAAGCTGTTCGGCAAGCTTGTAGGTTTCTTCGAAATAATCCGAGCCGTAGAAGAAGCGGTCATCCCAATCGAAACCGAGCCAATGGATATCCTCTTTTATCGCATCGACAAATTCGGTATCCTCTTTTGCGGGGTTGGTATCGTCCATACGCAGATTGCAAAGACCGTTATAGCGAACAGCGGTGGAAAAGTCGATAACAAGCGCCTTGCAATGACCGATATGGAGATAACCGTTGGGCTCCGGTGGGAAGCGGGTGTGTATCTTTAAATCGGGATTTTTGGCAAGGTCTTCATCGATAATATCGAAAATGAAATTTGTGGATTCCATATTTATTCTCCTTTATTTCGAAACTCTCGCAAGGACTCTTTCCCTGCCGAGAATCTTCATAACCTCGTAAAGATCGGGGGAGTTCATTCTGCCGGTAACGGCAACGCGGAGGAACATACTTACATCGGCAACCGAGCCCTTAAAGCTTTCGGGGCTTGCCTTATATTGCTTCATATCGGGGCAGAAGCCGTTCTTTTCGGCGATAGCCTTGATATTTGCAAACCAATCGTTCTGTTCGGCATTTTCGTCGTAGCTGCTCGCAAAATCGGCAAGAATATTGTTCACATCCTCCTGTGCGAAGCTTTCGGGAATGCTGTCTTGCGCTTCGAAAAGCTCGTCGTAGAAGAAGGACATATAATTCTTGACCTCGCTCCAAAGGGCGATATCCTTACGCGGCTTTTTGCCGCCTCTGCCGATAGTGAGTATTTTTACCGCATAATCCTTATCGTTTTCAAGAATTTTTGCAAATTCTTCATCGTTTTCCTTTGCCCAAACAAGAGTGTAATCGTAAACCTCTTCGGCGGTAAGGCGGGAGATAACGTTTTTGGAAACGTCGTTAAGCTTATCGAGGTCGAAAAGCGAGCCCGAAACGCTCATTTTCTTTGTGGTGAATTTAAACTCCTCGATAGGTGCTTCGGGGTTTGCAAGACGCCATTCCTCGAAGTTGGAATTAAGAAGAGTCATAAGATATTCGCGCACTGCGGCAACGGGATAACCCTGCGAATGGTAATAGGTAAGCGCCGCTTCGGGGTCCTTACGCTTGGAAATTTTGCGTTTGTTGCCGTTATCGAGCTTTAACACCTGCGCGGTATGGCAGTATTTGGGCATTTTGAAGCCAAGCGCCTTGAAAAGCTGAATATGGAACGGAAGCGTTGAAAGCCAGCTTTCATCGCGAATAACGTGGGTAGTACCCATTAGGTGGTCGTCGACAGCGTGAGCGAAGTGGTAGGTGGGGATTCCGTCGGATTTAAGGATAACGTGGTCGATATCGTTTTCGGTTACGT
This sequence comes from Eubacteriales bacterium, assembly GCA_045533335.1. Taxonomy (GTDB): domain Bacteria; phylum Bacillota; class Clostridia; order Oscillospirales; family CAG-382; genus Coliplasma. The sequence goes on along the minus strand of JAZSHQ010000037.1, from coordinate 62,411 downwards.
CGATTTCACCCTTTATCTCATCGCGGAATTTATGCTTATTGTTAAGGTTGCCCTCCGAACGGAAGCGAAGAACGAAGGGAACGCCTTCGTTGAGCTTTTCCTGTATCTTTTCGATAGGAGCATCGCGCCAGATTGCAAATTCACCGTAATAGCCGGGGTTTAATTTTTCGGCTTCCTGCTTTTCACGGATAGCGGCGAGTTCTTCCTCGGTACAGAAGCAGGGGTATGCTCTTCCCTCTCTTATTAGTTGCTTCGCGTAGGTTTGGTATATTTCTGCACGCTCGCTTTGGCGGTAAGGACCGTAATTGCCGTTATCTCCGTCGATGACAGCGCCTTCATCGAAATTAACGCCTAATTTCGCAAGTGTTTCGATGATTATTTGAATACCGTTCGGAACGGTACGCTTTGCATCGGTATCCTCGATACGCAGATAGAAAACGCCGCCCGATGTGTGCGCCAAGCGTTCATCGGTAAATGCGCCGTAGAGGTTGCCTATATGAAGAAAGCCCGTGGGACTGGGTGCAAAGCGAGTTACCTTTGCCCCTTCGGGAAGATTACGTGCAGGGTAGCGCGCTTCGATATCCGCGGGGAGGGTTTTTATATTGGGATAGAGAAGTTCGGCAAGAAGGATTGTATCCATTGATAGCCTCCTGAATAAAAATCTGTAAATTATCAAGATATTATATTATACCGCACGCGATTTGTCAAGTAAAACAAAAGCAATAAAGATATTGAAAAATAAGTATTTATGCGTTATAATAATAAAAAACATCAGGCGGTGTATTATGAAATTTAAAAACACTCTTTCACTTTTATTCGCACTGCTTTTATGCGGATGCACGCTCGCTGCCTGCAACGGCGGCGAAAGCAGCGTTCCCGACACCGAAAGCAACGTATCGGAAATATCACAGGAAGAATCGGAGGCGGTTATTATGCCGGAATATTGGGGCTTTAACGATTACAAAACAACCGAAATCGTCGGTGCGCCCGACGAAATTACATCCTTCCCCACCACGGTTACAAAGGTAAACGACAGCAAATACAGTATGGCTTGCGAAACCGAGGTCGGAACGCTTACCATTACGCTTGAGGAGCGTCCTTGGGGTTGTTTTAACCTTTGGTCTTGGCGTCTTATCGACAAAGAAGGCAAGGAACACGTTTTTGCGGCAGGCTCTACCGACTTTGAATACGTACACGTTCCCATAACACCGAAGGGCACAAACGTGTGGTCGGGCGGCAACCACGGTAACGAAGCATTTATCAGCCTTGCGCTTTACAACGCCGAAAACGGCGAAAAGATCGAGCTTGAAAACGGCGAATCGGTTACCGTAAATTCGCTTCATATTATCGAAAACACCAAACTTTTGTGGTTTCCTGACGACAACGGTGACTCGATAGGCGATTACAACAACAAAAATATGACCTACACCGATGACGACGTTTATGCCGAAATGGTAAGAAAATACACCTTTACCGGTCCGCAGATAAAGCTTAATGTCGACTACAAATACGTTAAGGACGTTAAACACAACCGTTCTTATACCTGTATGTTACCCATCAGCAAGAAGTACGGCTTGTGGTGTGAAATGTATAATAACGCCGGCGAGCTTGTTAACAGCATACAGACGTTAAAGGTCGGTGCGGCAGACTATTCGGGCAAGCATTACAGCAAAAATGTTGCGACACGCGCCGTTCTTTACGGTTATCAAGACCCGAGATATCAGTTCGACGTTCGCGTTACCACGTTCGAGGATTCGCTTGCAAGCGGCAAGGGTGACTATCTTACCTCGTATTGGGATATGAACACCACCTCTAACAAGCTTTATTTTACCAAATGGACCAACAGCGAAACCAAGCTTTTAAAGGCAGGCACAGAGGTGCATACCGAAAGTTTCTGGCTGTTTAAGTTCGTTCCCGATGCAAAGATACCCGAAGGCGCTTTTGAAGAAGGTAACAAGGTCGAAGAAGTAAAGCCCGTAGGCACGCTTGTATCTGACGGCAAGAGCTATACCGTTTCGGGCGGGCTTGGCGGCGGCTTCGGCAACTACACCGCAAACCTTACCGACGGCAAGGCAACCGAAGGACTTACCTACGACAACAACTGGTTTTCGTTCTACAATGCTAATCTTCCCGCAGAACAGATAAACGTCGAAAACGGTATCGGATATATTATTATCGACCTTGAAAAGGAAACCGAGCTTGCGTTTGTAAGAGCGCATATCTGCAACGGCGGCACAGCGGGAATCAATGCTCCGAAGGGTGCAAGCGTTTCGATATCGAGCGACGGAGTTAACTTTACCGAGCTTTGCCAGCTTCCGATAGACACATCCGACGAAAGCGCGATTTATTGGTCGGGCGCGGAGGTCGACGGAAAGAGTGCAAGATACGTTAAATTCAGCTTTACCCCGAACGGTTTGTTTGTATTCATAAACGAGCTTGAGGTTTACGCGAAATAAAAAATAACGGTTTGACCGCTGTGTGAAAACACGGCGGTCTTATTTTAAGCGAAGATTGAATAAAAAGCGTCTTGACACGTAAAAATATTTATGGTAATATATGGTCAATAAAAGGGAGTAGCGGCATACTGTTTTGTATGCGCGTCCTCGCTCGACATCTCGGCTTTACAGCCCGGGCGGACGTTTTTATTGCAAGACTTTTATGGTGTAGCCATAACGGTGCTTGCATTTTTATTTTTGCAAATAAAAACGTTCGATATGATACAGTATTAAAAATTTCACAGAATATAAGAAAGGAATGTTCGAATGAAACATTATTTGGAAGGTATCGAAAAGGTCCTTGAATTTTTCGGTACGTCCGTAAACGGTTTAAGCGCGACGACGGCTGAAGAACGGCTTGAGAGTTACGGTGCAAACAAACTTGCAGAGCCGCCTAAGGTGCCGCTTTGGAAGAAGTTTTTACTTCAGTTTGCAGACCCGATGATAATCGTTTTGCTGGTTGCAGCATTGGTAAGCTTTATTACCGCGCTTATAGAGGGCGAATCGTTGGCAGACGTATTTATTATTCTTTTCGTTGTTGTTCTTAACGCAGTTTTGGGTGTTATCCAGGAGAGCAAAGCCGAAAAAGCGATAGATGCGCTGAAGGCGATGACAAAAGCAAAGTGCAAGGTCCTGCGCGACGGCAATATGCAGATACTTACGAGCGAAGAACTTGTTATCGGCGATATTATACTGCTTGAGGCGGGCGACGCCGTACCTGCCGATGCAAGACTTATAGAAGCAGCTTCGCTTAAAGCCGAGGAATCGGCTTTGACCGGCGAATCTGTTCCTAGCGAAAAGCACGCAGACGTACTTTACAGCGAAAGCGGCGAAATACCGCTCGGCGACAGAGCCAATATGGTTTATACCGGTACAACGATAGTTTACGGACGTGCAAAGGCTGTTGTTGTTGCGACGGGCATGGACACCGAAATGGGCAAGATCGCAAAGGCGATCACCGATGCGAGCGAGGACAAAACTCCGCTTCAGATAAAGCTTGCGCAATTAAGCAAGATACTTACCGTTGCGGTACTCGGCATTTGTGCAGTTGTTTTCGCCATTAATCTGTTTACCGCAGATTCGCTTAACGGCGGCGTTATTCTCGACACCTTTATGGTAGCGGTTTCGCTTGCGGTTGCGGCAATTCCCGAGGGATTGAGTGCGGTTGTTACCATTGTGCTTTCGATAGGCGTTTCAAAAATGGCAAACCAGAACGCTATTATAAGAAAGCTTACCGCTGTTGAAACGCTTGGCTGTACGCAGGTAATATGCAGCGACAAAACCGGCACACTTACACAGAACAAGATGACCGTTGTTGAGCATTTCAGCGGCAATTTAGAGCTTTTGTGCTATTGCAATTCACTTTGCAGCGACGCAGAGGTCGACGAGCTTGGAAGAGTTTTGGGCGAGCCGACTGAGGCGGCTTTGCAACAATTTGCTTACGAAAACGGTTTCGACAAGCGCGAGCTTATTATTAAGCAGCCGAGAGTCGGCGAAGCACCGTTTGATTCGGGCAGAAAGATGATGTCTACCCTGCACGATTTCGGCGGCAAGGTCATTCAATACACAAAGGGTGCGCCCGACGTGATACTTTCGCGCTGTACCAAATACATTTCGCCCGTAGACGGAAAGACCCGCGATATGGACGACAAGGTGCGCGAGGCAATACTTGCACACAACAAGGCGATGGCAGACAAGGCGTTACGCGTGCTTGCGGGTGCATTTACGGTATATAACACACTTCCCGAATTTGACAGCCCCGAGCAAATCGAAAAAGAGCTTGTATTTATCGGTCTTTCGGGTATGATCGACCCCGTACGTCCCGAGGTTATGGACGCGGTAAACCGCTGTAAGATGGCGGGTATAAGACCTGTTATGATAACCGGTGACCACATAGACACTGCGGTTGCGATCGGCAAAGAGCTCGGCATTATCACCGACGAAAGCCAAGCACTTACAGGTGCAATGCTTGATAACATTTCCGACGAGGAATTGGAAAGAGATATTACGAAATATTCGGTTTACGCGCGCGTTCAGCCCGAGCACAAGGTAAGAATCGTTACCGCTTGGAAGAATCTGGGTTACATCACCGCCATGACCGGCGACGGCGTTAACGACGCTCCCTCGATTAAAACCGCCGACATAGGCGTTGGCATGGGTGTTACCGGCACGGACGTTACGAAGGGCGTTGCAGATATGATTCTCGGCGACGACAACTTCGCAACCATCGTAAACGCGGTCGAGGAAGGCAGACGCATTTATTCCAACGTACGCAAGACCATTCAGTTCCTGCTTTCTTCCAACCTGAGCGAGGTTTTGAGCGTATTTATCGCTTCTCTGTTCGGTCTTACCGTGTTCAAGCCAATACACATTCTTTGGATAAATCTTATTACCGACAGTCTTCCCGCGCTTGGCTTGGGAATGGAGCAGGCAGAGGGCGACGTAATGACACTTCCCCCGCGTGACAGCAAAGAAGGTATTTTTGCAGGCGGTTTGGGTATCGACGTTATCTGGCAGGGTGCTTGTATTTCGGCACTTACGCTTATCTCCTTCTTTATCGGTAACGCGCTTACCGCAGGCTTTGGCACCACTATGGCGTTCGTCACGATGTCGATGGCGGAAATAGTTCATTCCTTCAACCTCCGCTCGAGAGAAAAGAGCGTATTCGAATTAAAGTCGCACAACAAGGTGCTATGGCTTACAATGGTGGCTTCGTTCGTGCTTACCGCGTTAGTTGTATTCGTTCCCTTCCTGCAGAGTGCATTTTCATTTATGCCCATTACGGTTTGGGAATATATTTTAGCACTTGTTATCGGTGCGTTGATACTGCCGATATCCGAGCTGGTTAAATATTTCAAGAAAATGAAAAACGCTTAAATAACGCAAAATACTCCGCATCTGCTTTGATGCGGAGTATTTTTTTATGCTTTATTCAACAGTAATCTGAACTACACATTCTTCGGACTCGCCGAGGTATTCGTTATAGGTATAGGTAAACGTATCCGTTCCCGTATATCCCTTATCGGGGAAATAGCGGAAGGTACCGTCGGAATTGAAGGTAACATAGCCGTGTTCGGGTGCAGATGCGAGAGTGAAAAGCCGAAGCGCATTCGCTTCGTTAAGTGCGCCGTCTGTTACTGTATCTTTTTTGCCGTTTAGCTTGTAATCTTCGCGCTTATCGGGTGTAATATCGAGGTCGCGTTTTACGAAATGATAGGTTGCATCATACTGCATACGGCAAAGAGGATCGTTGCTGTTACCCATTATAGCAAAGTTTGCAACGTCATCGTAATAAACGTGTATGCCGTTCATATAGCCCGTTGCCGCGCCGTAATAGAGATAAAGCATATAGCTTCTTGCAAAAGAAGGATCGCCGAGACACTGATAGCTGTGCTCAAGCTCAACAGTCATTTTGCGTACCTTTGTCATTTCTACCGTCGAATCGAATCTCCAAAGCGGAGCGTCGGTCGAGAATACGACGTTTGGCTGCATAGAGATCATATCGAAGCCCATTTCGTAGCCGATAAAGAAGCGGTTTGCCGAATAGTAGGGTACCCAAAGGAAGTTGGAGCCTGCCGCGTGAACTCTTTCACCGCATTCGGTGATTACGTGGGAGTCGTCATCTTCCCATATAACAGCTTCGTTGAGCCAATAGAAGCCATTAAATTCGATATTTTTATAGTTTCTCTTTTCGAATTCATCGAGCGTGAGTTTGATATACCAATCGAATATCTTTGCTCTGCCCTCGACGGTCGTTGCGTCCTCGGATATGCCGTCGCCGTCTACATCGCCGAAATCGCTTACCGTATCGTGAAGAGTGAGGAAGGTGGAATATACCTGCACCTTATAATCGGTTAATCCGAGTGCTTGCTTTACCTGACCCACGACCTCGTCGAGTGCATCGAAGCCGCTTTCGCTGTTAAAGTCCTTATCGTGAACGTATTCCCAGTCCTGTTTATAGTTGGGAAGGTGTCCGAGCGCGCCCGAAGGCAGGCCGTAGTGCGAGCAGTAGAGGAAGCCGTCCATAAACGTATCCTTGATATTGCCCTCTTCATCAAGATAAGCGACCATAGGAAGAAGGTCCTCGCGCTTATTTCTGTCGCCATACACGAGCATTATATCGCTTGCTTTGATAGGTGTGTTTTCGGTGGAGGCGAACTGTGCATCTTCTTCGTTTGTATAGTAAGGAACGGCGTTTATACCGCTGTCTGCAAGGCGAACGGCAGAGGCTTTAACCTCTTTTGTACCGAAGGCTTCGAATTCATCGAAGAACATCGCCGCACCCTCGAAGCGGAATCTTACGAAACGGGCCGCGTAGGCTTTATCGAACTCGAAGGGGAGCTGAACGCGGGTTTCGTATTTATTCAAAACAGCGTCGCCGCGGGTATATTCGGCAACCTCATACCAATTATTGCCGTCGTCGGAAAGGAAAACAGAAATGTATTTAGGTCTTGAAATGCCCCAATCGGTCTGTTCAAGAAGCGAGATATTTACGCTTTTAAGGGTCGAAAGCTTGCCGAGATCATAGAAAAATTCTATGCCCTGACCGCCGCCGGTATAGAACCACTGACCGCTGTAGCAATACATATCGGAAGCGAGCTTACCGTCGGTAAGATAGGGGAAATCGGCAGGCGATTCTTTGCCGTGCTTATCGATATCGGCATAGAAGAGCGCCGAAACCTGCTGGGTAAGGCCCAAAAGAAGGTTTTGCTCGGTTTTATAATCGGGCTCGGTTGCATCCCAGAATATATCCTCGGTTACCTTGGGATAGGCTACGGGCGGGTAAAGAACATCCGACTGTTCCTCGTTATAGCCCGCGAGCACCTGAATTTCCTCGACCCAATAATTGCCCGCTTCCTTCGGGAATACGAAGCGGATATTCTTTGCTTCGATATATTCGAGAAGAAGGAGGGTATATGCTACGCTCTTGCCGTCTTTAGGTGCATACATTCTGCCGACAAAGGTGTATTCCCCGCCGTTTGCCGCATAAACGTCGATATACGCGGGAAGGTCGACGTTTATACCTCCGCCGCAGGCATATACCTTAAACGAGCATATATTATCGTATTTATTTTCGAGATCAAGAGTTATTTCGGGTGAATTTTCGCCGTCGGAAACGAGTCCGAGCCAAACGGGGTCGCTGAAATACTGCGCTGTGCGCTCGCCGTCGGTAAGAATAAGTTCCTCGGTTTGCGGTGTGCGTTCATCGAAGGTGCAGTTTTTAACGGTATATTTTTTACCTACGGTAATCACCTTTGTATCTACGGGGTTTACATTTACGCCTGTAGAAAGGCTCTTCCATGCAGTTCTGTCAATACTTTCCTGTGCATATACCGCGGCAACGTTATCGGTCTTTTCCTTGGGGGGAACGTCGGCATATACCTCGACTTCATCGGTAAAATGGAAGACGCCGCCGCCTATATAAAACTGAATACGGATATAGCGGTAATCGGTCGCTTCCTCGAGCTCGAGGCTTACCTCGCTAACGGTAAGATCGCCGGTTTCTTTAAAGGGGCGCGTGCCGAGCGTTTTGAACTTTTTTCCGTCTTCGGAGGCAGAAAATCTTGCACTTGCCGCAAGGCTTACGCCGTCCTGATGCATTTCGAGCGAGCGAGCAACGATTTTTTTAATGCGTTTACCGTCCTCCTCGCCGAGATCGATTTGAACGATACAGTTCGAAGTAAAGCCGACCATACGGCTATCGCTATAATGCGAGCCTATGTTCGCGGTTTTTTCGCCGTCGGTAAGCTGTTGCCCGTAAAAGTCAGGATACGTAGGGCTTGTATCAACGTTTATCGTATAGGGTTTTCCATAACTGACAAGCGTTTCGTAAGGACCGCCGAGGTCTTCGGGCTTACTCTCATCGCCGCTTGACTGTTCGGGTACTGCTTCGCCGCAGGCGGTAAAAAGCAATAATCCTGCAAGCAACGTTAATATCCATTTTTTCATATCATTTCCCTTTCTTGACTTGATTTACCTTATTATAACAAACGAACTTGCCATTTTCAAGTAAATTACCGAAAAGCTCAAAAAATATCTTGCAATTATTAGGTTAATGTGTTAAAATGTTGAAAATGTTTCTTTTTAGGTGTATTATGACATTTGAAGAAAGAAAAACGCAGGTTAAGTCGTACCTCGGCAAAAGCGTTTACGTTAAGATAGACAGACCTATCGGCTATATTCATCGCAAAGAAAAATACAACCTCGTCTACCCGATAAATTATGGCTATATCCCGAACGTTTTTGGCGGCGACGGCGAAGAACTTGACGTTTACATTCTAGGTTTCGACGAGCCTATCGAGGAATGCACGGTAAAGATCATCGGTATAGCGCACCGCGAAAACGACGTCGAGGACAAGCTTATCGGCGCGCCCGAGGGAATGAATTTTTCGGCGGAAGAGATTGCGCGCTCGATAGAGTTTCAAGAAAAATATTACATCACCCACATTGAAACGAACGACAATATCCGACACATCATATAATACGGATAAAGAGGTATTTAAAATGAAAAAGACTTTAATTTTTAACGGCTCGCCCAGATTGCGCGGCGATTCGGCAAGCGTTATCAGCACTATTGCCGCAAAGCTCGAAGGTGAATACAAGATCGTAAACACAGCAAACTGCAAGATCGCGCCCTGTATTGACTGCCGTTACTGCTGGGAAAACGAAGGCTGTGCGTTTATAGACGGCATGCAAAGCGTTTACAATTATATTCAGGAATGTGACAACATTCTTATAGCATCGCCGGTTTATTTTTCCGAACTTACCTGCCAAATGCTTTCTGTGGGAAGCCGTTTGCAGACCTATTTCTGCGCGAGATATTTCAGAAACGAAATTCCCATTGAAAAGACCAAAAAGGGTGCGGTCGTGCTTGTAAGCGGCGGCGACGCAGACAATCAGCGTGCATATTCCACCGCATCGGGTCTGCTTCACACAATGAACTGCGAAGAAATTCTTCCGCTTATCGAGTTTAACAACACAAACAGCATTCGTGCAACCGAGCGTGCTAACTTCGAAAGCGCGCTTGACGCAGTGGTTGATTTCTTTAACAAAGAAGACTGAATTAAAAATAAATCGGAGAGGCGGTTATGCTTCTCCGATTTTCTTTTTATATGTTACTTGTAATACCGACCGTTGCGAGATAGGCGTTTTTATACGAGGGATCGTTCGTGACCTCGTTTATAACCTTTATCTGCTTCGGGATATCTACGTTTTCCGTCTTTCCGCCGAGCTCGATCTTCATAAGTGCTTTATCCCTCCAGAAGGGGTAAACGTCGATTTCGAAATACTGATTGCCATACATAAGGCAATAGCGGTTTTTGCGTATCTGACGCTTATTAGTATCGGCTTCCATTAAAAGCTCTAAATATTCGTCCTTGGTAAGGCGCACTTCGGATTCGGCTTTATCTGCGTTTTTGCTTTTTACGTTTTTGAAATAGACGTAATTACCCTTATTGCCGCGTTGGCGAAGCCTTGTTTCGATATCGCCGTCGGCTTTAAGGTAGGTTTGTATTATTTCAACGCGTTCGCAGTTGGGCATAGATTCAAGCCACGCGGTATCGGGATATTCGATAAGATACCTGCGTTCGACGGTTTGTATTTCGGGCGCACCGAGAAACGCCGAAATTTCTTCGACAAGGTGATTCATCTTTTCCTCAAAATCATCGCAGTTATCTATAACGCGGAAATGAGGATGGCCCGTCCAAGCCGAGATCAATCTGTCGTCAAGTGCGGTAGCTTCTTCAACGGTTTCGGTACGCGCGGCGTTGTTTTCGGTGGTATAGTGCTTACCGTTACCCTTTGCCGCGGTCACAAGATGAAAAACCGCATCGTAAAGATCGCGAAGTTCAACCTCGTTCGAGCCGATTTCCTTAACCATCCAATTAAAATCGTCGAGGCTCATATACGCCTTATTGTCAAGTGCACCTCTGTCGCAAACTATAAGCACCTTATCGGTATTCATAGTGCGCGCAGCTTCTTCGAAAACGCTTTCTTTTTTGAGCTGAAGCTCAAGCTGGCATTTTTGATATTCGGCAACCGTACCGCAGGTCCAAGGCGCAACGCCGCCCGTGATAAGCTCGGTAGCGGTCTCCGGCACGAAAAGCACGGTATAGCCGAGCTTTGTAAATTCGCGCTTGATGCGGCTTGTTGCAGAGGATTTTCCCGCACAAGGACCGCCCGTTATGACGATTTTTGAAATTTGCATAGTTACAGCCTCGTTATTTTTATTAGCAAAGCTCTTCCATTTCGGTTATAAGCTCGCCGAAGAGCTTGAGCGCGGCGTTTACGGGGTCGGGAGTCGACATATCTACACCTGCAATTTTAAGAAGCGAGATAGGATCGGTGCTCGAGCCGCCCGAGAGGAACTTTTTGTAATCATCGACGGCAGGCTTGCCCTCTTCGAGAATACGCGATGCGATAGCGCAAGCCGCGGAGAAGCCGGTTGCATATTGGAACACGTAGTAGTTATAGAAGAAGTGAGGAATTCTTGCCCATTCGAGCGCGATGCCTTCGTCGGATATCATATCGGGGCCGAAGTAGAGCTTATTGAGCTCGTGATATTTTGCAGAAAGTGCATCTGCGGTAAGAGTCTGTCCGCCTTCGCTCATCTGACCCATTGCGAGCTCGAATTCGGCGAACATTGTTTGACGGTAAACGGTACCCTTGAACTGATCGAGGAAATGGTTGATAAGATATGCGCGTTCCTTTTTATCGGTGGTCTTTGCGAGAAGGTGGCGCATAAGAAGTATTTCGTTGCAGGTAGATGCGACTTCCGCGACAAAGATAACGTAATCGCTCGTGCAGACAGGCTGATTCTTGGTGGAATGATAGCTGTGGAGAGCGTGTCCCATTTCGTGCGCAAGAGTGAACATACTATCTAAATTATCGTGGTGGTTAAGAAGCACGTAGGGATGCGGACGGCTGTTTCCCGAGGAGTAAGCACCGCCGCGCTTGCCTTCGTTTTCGTAAACGTCGATCCAGCGGTTATTAAAACCTTCTTTTAGAAGCTCGATATAATCCTCGCCCAATACCTGCAACGCTTCGAGAACGGTTTCCTTTGCTTCGGAATAGGAAATTTCGGAAGCGGCATCGGCAACTATCGGGGTATAAACGTCGTACATATGAAGTTCATCAACGCCCAAAAGCTTTTTGCGGAGCGCAACGTAGCGGTACATTTTATCGAAGTTTTCGTGAACTGCTTTAATAAGGTTATGGTAAACCTCGACAGGCACTTCGGTACGGTCGAGCGATGCTTCGAGCGTAGACTTATACTTACGCGCGTTCGCGAAGAAGCGGAGCTGCTTGAACTGACCGTCGAGCGTTGCGGCGATAGTATTTTTGAATTCGCCGAGTCTGCCGTAGTATGCTTCGAAGGTGTTCTTGCGAAGGGTTACGTCTGCGCTTTCGAGAAGCGGAACGAAGGTGCCGTCGGTAAGCTGATGCTCGTTACCCTCTCCGTCGACAACGTTCGGGAAGCGCATATCCGCGTTACGAAGAATAGAGCCGATATTGTCGGGTGCGTCTGCCATTTCGCCTGCGGTTGCAAGAATCATTTCGCATTCGGGAGAAAGCACGTGTGCGGCTCTGCGGCGAATACGGTAGATAGGACGGCGGTAGGTTTCGAGCTCGGGCTCGGATTTGAAGAAGCCTTCGAGAGTTTCTTCGGGAATCGCCATAATCTCGGGAGTAGCGAAGGAAGCCGCGCCTGCTATTGCAACGTAGGTGCTCATTGCCTTGCCGCGAAGGTCTTGATAAAAGCCGTTTGCGGTATCCTCGTCGCCCTTACAGCTTGCATAGCCGTAAAGCGGAGTAAGGCGAAGCTCGATTTCGTCCTCTAATTTAAAATAATCAAGCAAATTCTTTGCACTTTCGCCCAATTTGCCCTGAAATTCAACAATTTTTGCGGGGAGCGCCTTTAATGCCTCGTATTCGGCAAGCCAAGCGTCATCGCTTTCGAACATATCCGCGAGATTCCAAGTGTTTTCTACCGGAACTTCGCTTCTTTTAAGAATCTTCTTTGCCATATTTATTTCCTCCGTTAATGATTTGTTTTTCAAGTGGTAAGTTTAGCATATTTTTTCGTATTTGTAAAGGGTTATTGCAGTTCGGAAGCGGCAAGAAATGCTTTGAAGGCAAGATAGTCCTCGCGCATTTTTTCGTCCAGCTCGGACATATCCGCCTTTTCGACGAAATAAGGCGACGGGTATTCGTGAGCAAAAAAATGCTTATCGAACGCACCGCAACGTGCTACTATCGAATCAAGCGGCGTGCAATTCACATAATGAAATGCTTGTCCGGGCTGAAGAAGAACTATCGCATATTTTAAATTTCCGTATCTATCGGGATATTTAATAACGTCACCTGAATCTATGTATTTGGGAAATTCACTTTCTTCGTTGCAAAGTGAAGCATACTTCTTTTCATCTTCGGTCTCGTAGAAGCACTCTATGTTCTCGCACCATATGTCCCTAATTTCTCCGTCAACAACGGTACAGAAATCGCAGTCCTCAAAATAATCGGGTTTTATATCGTCCGCTCCGCGTAATTTCCTCTTCGAGATATGGTATGTTTTCACAGGAACTGCATACTCGTTAGTCGGATAAAGCTTAATAAACGAAATTGCAGATTCGAAATCTTTGAAGATATATCCTTCGTAATCTCTTACATACACTTCGAACACCATATTCTCACAATCATTTACAAAGTATTCCAGCTGTTCGGAATCATATTTTATATGCGTTTCGACAAACTTTGCTATTCCCCCGCATAATTCGTCGTGTAGCAGAATTAAATATTCGATACGCTTTTTGGCAGTTGGCGCGCAAGCGTCGATTATTCTGAAAAGATCAAGCTCAGAGAATTGAAAGTCCGTTTCTTTTATTGCTTTTTTCAGGCTTTTAGACGGAATAAGGTCAACTATTTTATCATGTATTTCTTTATTCATTTATTCTCCTCTTAAGCGTTTTGCGGCTTGTTCGCGTTGCCTGCTGATTTCTGCCCACGAGGGGAGCTTTTGGGAAATAGCAACAAGGTCTGCAAGATGTGCGGGTATTTTAATATTCTGCGGACAGATATTCACGCAGTTTTCGCAACCGATGCAGGAGGCGGGTTGCTCACTTTCGGGAAGTGCGTCGATACGCATTGTGATATTCGTTGTGGGCGCGATACGCATTTCGTTATAAAATTCGAGCATTTTGGGGATATCTATTCCCTTTGGACAGCCCGCAACGCAATAACCGCATTTTGTGCAGGGCACCGAATTTTTAAGCCCCTCCGCGATTTCGAAAATGATCTTTTTCTCATCGTCGTTAAGCGGTTTTTCATCGGAGAAGGTTTTGATATTATCGCAAAGCTGGGACATATTCGACATACCGCTTAATATCATTTTAACGCCCTGAATATCCTGCAGGAAGCGGAATGCAAACGCGGCAACCGATTCTTCGGGACGCAGAGCCTTAAGCTTCGCGGTATCGGCTTCGTTCAAATTTGCGAGCTTCCCTCCGCGCACGGGCTCCATTACCCAAACGGGGATATTATAGCTTGCAAGAAGCTCGCATTTTTCCTTTGCGTTTTGCAGAGTCCAATCGAGATAGTTAAGCTGTATCTGGCAAAATTCCATATCTCTCGCATATTCATCGAGAAACGCTTTCATCGTTTCGATACTGCCGTGGGTAGAAAAGCCCAAATGCTTTATTCTTCCGTTTTTCTTTTGCTCGCGGAAATATTCGATTATTCCCCACTTAGGGTCTTTATAGGTATTTAACGAATTTTCGTAAACGTTATGCAGCAGGTAAAAATCGAAATATTCCACCCTGCATTTTCTTAACTGGTCCTCGAAGACAAGCTTCGGGTCATACGATGAGGATATCTGATGTCCGGGGAATTTATCGGCAATATAAAAGCTTTCGCGCGGGTATTTCGAAAGAAGCTTGCCTATTACAAGCTCGCTTTCACCGTTATGGTAGGGGTATGCCGTGTCGAAATAATTCACGCCGTTTTCGATAGCAAAAGCGACCATTTCGCTTGTTTTCGCTTCGTCAATTTTACCGTTTTCATCGGTAGGCAGGCGCATACAGCCCATTCCGAGAAGCGAAAGTGATTTGTTTTGAAATTCGGAATATATCATTTTGTTTTACCTCTTTTCTTTTTTGAAGTGCCGAATATTTCTGCGCCTTCCAAAAATTCCAAGCCTGTTCCGTCTTCGCTTATAAGCGCAAGCACGACAATGCCTACGGTTATTGCAATACCAAAGCCGCCGAAGGAGATATCGCGCAGTATATGGCGTTTTGTTACGTTAACCGTAATGCCGCACACGCAGAGCCAAACGGCTGTTTCAAGCAGGCTGAAAAACATAAAGCTGAAGAATACGCTTCCATTTATTATCCAAAACACAATCGATGTCGCGGCAAGCAAAACGGTGATTACCGCACAAACGATAAGCAACAGTTTTTTGCTTTGAGGAAATTTATAAAGCAAAAGGCAGGCTATGACGACAACAACTGCGGAAACCGCCACAGCAGGAAGCATTTCGCCGAAAGCAAGAGCGGTTTTTGTATGCACATAATAGGACGATATGCCCAATCCGATACCGATTGTATTCATCGCCCACGCGACGATATAAAGCGATTCGTTTCTTTTTGCGAATATATGTATCGGTATTGCGATACACGCAATAGCAAAGGTATATAGAAGTCCTTCGTATTCAAAAGAAGTTATATACTTTGCAAAATATGCCGCAAGGCTCATAACAATGAGTGTAAGTACCGAAAACAAAAGTATAACAAGCGGTTTCGTTTTGTTGTTGCGATATTTGACCATTTTACTCCTTTACCGAAACGAGTTCGGTAAGCTCCTTGCGTTTCTTATTGCGCAATTTATCGTCAGGTTTAGCATAGCCGAGGGTTATGACAAGGCGTACGGGGTGTTCGAGGTCGCAGAGCTTGCGCAGTTTTTCGTCGTCAAACCAGCCGAGAATGCAGGTAGAAAGGCCTTGCGCCGTTGCTTCGGCCGTTAGATATGCGGCGGTGATGCCGATATCGATAGAACGGTAGTCATTACCCTTTACCTTCGCGCCCATCGCTGCGGTTTTGTTATAGGGCATTTCCGAAACAACGATAAGCACGGGAGCATCGGTTGCGAATCTGTTCATACCCATACCCATACACGCCTTTGCGACCGCTTTTGCCGTTTCGTTTTTGCAGACGGTGAAATGGTAAGGCTGACCGTTACAGGCGGAGGGCGCAAGGCGGGCGGATTCAAGTATTTCGTTTAATTTTTCCTGCTCTACTTCCCTGCTCGGATCGTAGGCGCGGCAGGATTGACGGGTTAATGCTATTTCGCGAAAGTTCATTTATTTAACTCCTTTATATACTCGTCTATTACCGAAAGGGCAAGCTTTTGAGATGATATCGAGGTGGTTTCATCAAAAGGTTGAAGCATAATTTCGTTATTTGAAATTACGCGCAAAGTGACGGCGGGGGTGTTAAGGCTTTGCGCGGCAAAATAAACGCCCGTGCATTCCATCGCCTCGCAGGTAATGCCGTATTTGCCGTTATATTCCTTTATAAGCTCGGGCGATTTCGTCCAGACGTCGCCGCTTCCGACGGTATCGAAATAAACGGTTTTGTTCTTAAGTGCTTCAAGGCTTTTCAGCCAAGCGAGGAGCTTTTCTTCACATCGGTAGGACATTATTTCGTTATCGACCGTTTTGTATTCATCGCGCTTCCAAGGGTTGAGCGGCTCGGTTTCTTTATCCGATTCGGTGGAAAATTGCGAAATATAGCATATACGCTCACCGACAACAACGTCGCCGATATTAAGGTGCATTGCGAATGCGCCTGCTGTGCCTTGATTTATTATAAACGCGGGGGAATATTTTTTTATCGCAAGCACGGTAGCTATTGCGGCACAAACCTCGCCCATTTTGGTTTTACTTACTATTACGGGAAAACCTTTATAATGACATTCGTAAAAAACATAGCCATTTTCATTTACGGTTGATTTTACATCAAGCGTGTTTAAAAGATAGTCGAGCTCGCTTTGAAGCGCGCCTTGGATTATTATGGGGGCTGTCATATACTTTACCTCATATAATTGATACATACATTATTGTAGCACAAATATTGCATTTTGGCAACCGTATAACGCGGATACAGGTGTGAATTTTTTGTGTAAGAAAAAAGTTAAAAAATTTCGAAAAAGGGATTGACATTCTCGTTTTGCTGTGTTATACTACACCTCGCTGGCGTGAGCGAGATGCTGGTGTAGCTCAATGGCAGAGCAACTGATTTGTAATCAGTAGGTTGGGGGTTCGACTCCCTTCACCAGCTCCAAAAACCTACTGCGCACAACAAAATATTTATATGGGGGAATTCCCGAGCGGCCAAAGGGGGCAGACTGTAAATCTGTTGTCACTGACTTCGGTGGTTCGAATCCACCTTCCCCCACCAAGAAAAAAAGACTTGCACACGCAAGTCTTTTTTCAATGAAGCGTTCCCTTTGGGAACATGATGTCGCTACGCTAATGATGTCACTCCGTTAATGATGTGTTGCTTCGCAACATTAAGGAACGCTTCGCTTCACGAATTCGCGGAGCGAATTTGCCTCATATTGCGCAAACTCGCACTGCTTCATGCAAGCGAACGCGAGTGCTTCATTAATACAAAAAGGCATTTGAAAATATTAAACGAAACGGCCGATTCCGGAAAAGCGTTGTATCCATAATTGAGTGATTTTGCGTTATTTTCGGCTCGGTTTTTAGTGAACAAGGATTTTATTTCATATTTTCGCTTCAAATTTTTAAAATTCAAATTTAAACGGCGAGGCGAGGTAGCCTGCGGAGTTATAAAGGTTATGGCGGGATGCGTTTTCCCAGCCAAGGGCAACGGTTTTTATCTTTACGCCCTCTTTGAACGTAAGAACAAGGGTATTTTCTTTTATTTCTGCTTTAGGTGTATGCAAGATGCCGTTTTTATCACAAAAATATGCGCCGTCGAGGTATTTGCCCGATATCCACAGACCTTCGGAATGTGAAAAGCTTATTGTTATTTTGTTTTCCGAAATATTTGCATTTTCGGCAACAGGACCGCTGTATTCAACCTTTTCGCCGAAGCGTGTATTTAATACCGCATTGACAAGTGCCTGCGCTATATCTTTTTTGCGTGTGGGGTGAATAAGCTTACTTTCGCCGGTGTTCGCCATTGTTACAAGGTAGGTGTTCGGTATGGTCTTGCTCGCAGTTTCCTGCTGTTTGCGAAGATTCGGCCAATTTGCCAAGCAGGGGTCCGCCTCGAAGGGCATAATTTGAACGCAATAAAACGGCAACGATTCGTTTTCGAAGCGCTCGCGCCAATTATTTACCATATACTCGAAAAGCTTTGAATAGTTCCCTGCTTCCTTTATTCCCGTATTTGATTCGCCCTGATAGAAAATCACTCCGCTTACGGAACAGGGCATTATATTCGTTAGTTTGTTTTTATAGAGCCAGCTTTCGTGATTGAATTTAAAGTTATCGTAATCATAATGCTTTTCGGGCATAAGCGATTGATATTCGGGGGTGTTTACTATAATCGGGTCGGTCCAAGCGTCAACGCGGGAAGCGCCCTGACAGCAGGAAATTATACCGACCGTAACACCTGTTTTTTCGGCAAGCGCAAGCGCGAAGGCAAAGCCTATTGCCGAAAAGTGCGCGCTTGTTTCGGTTGTCGCTTTTTGCCAGACTTCTTTTTTATAAAAGGGAGTGTTATTTATATACTTATCGCCGTCGTTACATTCCTTGAAGTAGCGGACGAAGCTACTTTCCTGCGGAAAAATATCCGTCGCTTCGCGTACCTCGAACTGCATATTTGACTGACCGCCCGCGATATACACGTCGCCTATCATAATATCGGTAAAAAGCTCGGTTTTTCCGTTGAGCGTCACCTTCATTTCGTAGGGGCCTCCCGCGTTCATTTCGGGAAGATAGGCCTTGAACTTACCGTTGACCGAGACAAAATCGGCGCGCGCACCGTTGAGCTCGACACTTCCCTCTCCTTCACCTTCGCCGAAGATGGATATTTTTCTGTTTCGTTGAAGTACCATATTGCTTCCGAATATATCTGCAAGTTTCATAAACGCCCTACCTTGAAATTTTTATTTATTGTATCACTGTTTTGTGTTTATTTCAACAGAAATATGCAATTAAGGCACTAACTGTGCGGTTTATTATCGAAAAAGATACTATTGACTTATGTGATTGGTTTATAGTATAATTATCTTAATAAATTATTCGGAGAAACGATTATGAAAATCTGTCCCAAATGCAACAAACAGTATGATGATGCCAACATCTTCTGCGCTTCCTGCGGTTTACAGCTCAATACAGTAAAGGAAGATTCTGCACCTACCGCCCGCACCGAAAAAACCGGCTCTATTATTTTAAACTTTATTTCGGGCATTTTATCGGTAATATCTTTGTTTTTCGGGCTCGTTTCGATTGCTTTGCCGTATATCAGAGTAAATGTAAACGTGACTTCCTCAAAGATCTATGCATACGCATACACATACCCCGAGGAAGGCTGTGCCGTTTTTGCAATTCTTTTTGCGATAGCCGCGTTCGTTGTTGGCCTTATCGGTGCAATAATGTGCTTTTCGCAGAAGCTCGGAATCGAAAAGAATTTTTCGAGAATAACAAAGCTCGTTGCGAGCGTATTTTTGCTCATTTTCTCGATAATTCTTGTAAGCAACATATAACGCCTTAAGGGTTGCCGCGCGCAACCCTTTTTTATTGACAAAAACATACAAACGTGATACAATCGTTTAATAGTATTTCTGTTTTATTTTGGAGGGAATTATGGCAGTTGCTTACGATGGCAAGGAGCCTTATATATTTATAAGCTATTCGCACAAGGACACAGCAATGGTGCTTAATGCGGTTGAGGCACTTAACGACAACGGATTCAGGGTTTGGTACGACAACGGAATAGAAGCCGGCACCGAATGGCCGGAATATATTGCGGAGCGTTTGATGAGCAGCAAGGTCGTTATCGCGTTTATGTCGAAAAACTCGCAGGATTCGCACAACTGCCGCAGAGAGATACATTTTGCCATTGAGCTGAAAAAGGAGCTGTTGGTGATATATCTCGAGGACTTTGAGCTTTCGCCCGGTATGCGTTTACAGTTGAGTGCATTACAGGCTATGTTCAAGTACAAATACAGCGGCGACGCAGATTTTCTTTCGCATTTATGCAACGCGGCGATAGTTCAACAATGCAGAGCCGCGGATTTCGGAAGCAAAGTGAACCACACACCGCCCAAAGAAGAGCCGATAAGAAATTCGAAGCCGAAGGAAGAGCCTGCCAAACCGCGCTATTCCGCGCCGAGGTCTTCCGTAAACAACAGAAATGCGGTAATTGCCGCGATAAATGCCTGCAACGAGGCTTTGAAAATAGGCAAATTCGCGTTTTTCTTTACTTATACGAATGAGCTTACGCCCAAACAGATCGATAATTCCATTCGCGTGATTACAAAAAACAAGATCACAAAAAACGATATTATCGCCGTGATGGACGATACCGTTTTTTCGAGCGCAAAATCGGGTTACGTTGTAACAGAGGACCATTTTTACTGCGCAGGGCTTTCGTTGGCATCGTTTGATTTTTCGCTTAGTGACCTTCGCGGCGTTTCTTCGCCCTCGAAGAGCCATTTACTTTTGAGATTTGCAGACGGAAGCGAAAGAGATCTGTTCTTCAACAATTATTACCTCTGCTTCCAAACGTTTTTCGAAACTTATTTGAACACAAGAGGTCTTTAACGTTTACCCAAGCATTGGCGCAAAAACGCCAATGCTTTTTTGTTGCAATAGGTTATGAATTATGATATAATAAACCCAAAACAACGTTAATGGTAGGAGAACAAAAATGTCGAATATAATTTATACACCCGAGCATATAAAAGACCCGAGAAACCACGCGCGGAGAATATATTTTTCCTGCCACGAGGGCGATTTTTGTCTTTTTGAGCAGATAGAGCGCGATATACGCGATATTGAAAAGGACTGTGTGATAGCGCATTTTAATTTCGCCGAAGAACACACAAATGAGCATCTTAGCGAGGTCGCCGACTTTCATCTTATTATCGTTCCGATTACCGAAAAATGGTTTGATGACGGCATTCACCGCGAGGAGTTTGATTTTATTCTTAAAAACCGCAAGGCGGTATTACCGATACTTTTTGAATCTGAAAGCGAAACCAAATTCAACGAAACCACCGAAAATATGCAGTTTTTGCGTATAAACGACAAAGACTACGGCGAAAAGCTGAAAAGAAGCCTGAAGGATATTCTGATCTCCAAAGAGCTGATTGACGACGTTAGGAATATTTTCACGCACAAAATGTTTGTGGGCTACTGCCGCGAGGATTTTGAGCACACGCAGGAGCTTATACGTTGTATTCACGGCGAGGAATCGGGCAGAAGGATAGCGATATGGTACGACAAATATCTGCCCACGGGAAAAAACTTCGAGGATTCGATATTTAAGGAGCTTGACGACAGCAATGTTGTCGGTATCACCACTACCCCGAGCCTTATCTCGCGCAAAAACTACGTTAAGGATAAGGAATATCCGCACGCAAAGGAAAACGATAAAAAGGTTGTATTTTTCGAGCTTTTGGAAACGAAGGGCGAAGACGTGCGCAATTATTTCGAAATAAAGGATAACGACAGCTTCGAAATGGTGAAGGTGCGCCGAGGACACAAGTTTTCTAAATACATAAGCGAGCTTTTCGGGCTTAAAGATGCCAAAAACAAACAAAATATGGAGCAGCAGGAGGCAGACAGGCTTTTGGGCCACGCTTATTTGAACGGCTTATTTGTGGAGTTCGACAACGAATACGCCGTGAAGAAATTCGAAGCCGCGGCAAAAGGTGGAAGCATAGATGCGGCGCATCAGCTCGGTAATATGTATTACCACGGCATAGGTGTTGCGCGCAACGTTAAGCTTGCGATTTATTGGTACAAGGAAGAGGTGCGTCTTGCCGAAAAGAATTACCGCGATATTTTCGAAAAAATGATAGCGCTTAAAAAGTTCCCGCTTGTTACGAGGGATATTACAACGCGAAAGCTGGAGACCGCTGACGAAGAAACGATCGCACTTTTAACGGAAATGATAAACATTTTCTGCAGCGCGGCGGACGATATTATTTCGAGAGTATGCAGGTGTGCATCTATTCTGCGCGACGAGGGATATTTTAGCGAAGCGACTAAATATTACCGCAAGGCGCTTGATATTGTAGACGAGGCAGACGGAAACGTTTCGAAGCTCGGAGTAGGTGCAAAGCACCGCACGAGGATTGAAAACGAGTATAATCTGCTTTTGATGTTGAACGGCGAGAACAACCCCGATTTGTTAAAGAAAAATTGGGAAGCGATTCTTTTGCGGCAGAAAGTCGACCCCGAAAATACCGAAATCGCCGCATCGGCGGTAAAAAGCGGGCGCAATTACGGCTTTGCTTTGATGCTGGCAGAAAAATACGAAGAGGCAAAGGCTGTTTTCGATATTGCTATTGCTATCGGCAGTAACCGCGGAGTCGACCGAAATATCGACGAGATTATGATACTGCTTCACCGCGATATGGGCCGTTGCTATTATTTAAGCCCCTACAACAACGAGGAAGAACGCAAAAGGAACGCAGACGAGGCACTAAAATGGCTAAGAAGCGAGCTTTGGCTTTTGGAGGACCACGAGTTCGATATGGAGGATAACCCATATCTTTACAGCTCATTCGTATGGAACAAGGTCTATACCGGCAACGCATACTCCCACAAGGACGACCACGCCGAGGCGTGGAAGAGCTATATTTCTGCCATTGACGAAGCCGAAAAGTACGAAAAGCGTTTGGGCGACAGAATATACACGGCAGATTTCCCGATAATCATTTTGCAGCTTTACTCGGTGATTTTTTCGCACATTTCCGATTTTACGGGTATTGCTCCGGAATTGAAAAAGTTCCTTTGCGAAAAGATAAAAGCTGTTTTGGAAAGATACGGCGATTTGGAATATAAAGGCAACCACAAAGAAAAAACAGACGCATTTATTGCAACGCTGAACGAAGCGCTGAAGGAATTTTCGGAGTAGGATATGAAAAGATTTTTATTGCTGTTGTTGACGCTTGTTTTGGTGCTTGCCGCCTGCAGTCGGGATGCAATCACCGAGGAAAGCGCAGAAAGTCGAGAGCAGGCAGAAAGCTCGCAGAAGATTATTGAAACCGAAAGCAGTTCCGCGACCGAGAATACAGAAAGCAGCTTTTTTACCGAAAGCGAAGCGAGCGCGGCTTTACCCGACGAGCAAACGAAGGGCTACGAGCTGATGCTTACACTGACGCTTGAAGAAAAGGTCGGTCAGTTGTTTTTGGCAGCGTTCCCCGATGTGGGCGCGGAAGAATATATAAACGAATACAAGCTCGGCGGATTTATTATGTTCGCACGCGAGTTCCGCAACAACACACCCGAAGGAATACGCGAAACGGTTGATTCCTTGCAAAGCGACGCAGATATACCGTTGCTTTTCGCGGTTGACGAAGAGGGCGGCGACGTTTGCCGCATAAGTGCGTTTACGCAATACCGCGAAAAACGCTTTTATTCCCCGAGATATCTTTATTCGCACGGCGGCATCGACGCAATACGCGAAAGCGAGAAGGAAAAGTGCGCTCTATTAAACTCGCTCGGCATTAACGTTAATATGGCACCCGTTTGCGATATTACCACCGAAAAAGGGGCATTTATGTATAGCCGCTCTTTGGGGCAGGATGCCGAAACCACTTCAGAGTTTGTGCGTGCGATCATCGATACTACCGACGGTTACAATATCGGAAACGTATTAAAGCACTTCCCCGGCTACGGTAACAACGACGACACTCACACGGGAATTGCTATCGACAAGCGCAGTCTTGAGGAGCTTGAGTCGGTTGACATAATCCCGTTCAGAGCGGGTGTTGAAGCAGGTTGCGGTGCTATTCTTGTGAGCCACACGGTGATAGAATGTATGGACAGCGACTTCCCTGCCTCGCTTTCGCCCGAGGTTAACCGCTACATACGCGAAAATCTTGGCTTTGACGGTGTTTTGGTGACCGACGACCTTTCGATGCAGGCGATAACCGACCGATACGGCGACGGAGAGGCGGCTGTGCTTGCCGTTATTGCGGGCAACGACCTTATTTGCTGCAGTAAATACAAAACGGCTTACACAGCGGTGTTAAATGCTGTGCGCGACGGCAGAATAAGCGAACAGCGTATCGACGAGGCCTGCACACGCGTGCTTGATTGGAAATACAAGCTTGGACTTTTCCCCGAAACTTAAGGGTTTTATGTATTTCGTGCGTATAATACTTTGAATACCTAAAGGAGGAAAGGATATGAGAAGATTAATTGCTTTATTTATCGCTTTTCTGTTTATTTTTGCGCTTGTCGGGTGCGGTGAAACCGAAAATACGAGCAGCGAAGACTTTTCGATGCCGGAAGGCGTGCCCGAGGATTTTGCAATTCGTTTTGTTTCCAAATACATACACGAGGAGATATACGACACCTACACAGGTGTTATACAAAAAGACCTTGTTGTTGACGGAACGGCAAAAACCGAATTCACCCCGAAGCCGGAAACCATTGCCGAGATATATTCGAAGGTCTTGGAATACAAGATATGCGAGATAACCCGCAAGGTTTCAAACAGCACCTTTGCCGACCCGAACGGTGAACAATTCGCGGTGACGCCTTTATACGAATATGAAATTGAAATTACAATAAACGGAAAGGATTACAAAATCACCGGCGACGGTACGGCTATGGGTTATACCGACAGCCACACCGAAGCGTATAATTTTATGAAATTCGTTGGTTTTATGCAGAAAACGCTTAACGAAACCGAGGAATACAAAAATCTTCCCGAACCCAACGGCGGGTATGACTAAACATTAAAACAGAACGCGGCAAAACCGCGTTCTGTTTTTTTGCGAAAAACGATTGAAAATACAGATTAAATGTTATATAATGGAAACGTATATTTTTCGAAAGGAAAAATGACTTTATGAAAGTAACGCTTAAGAATTTAACAAAAATATTTCCGTCGCGGAACAAGAAGCAAAAGGCAGACGTTATCGCGGTAAACAATTTTGATTTTGAAATTCCCGACGGAGAGCTTATCGGTCTGCTCGGACCTTCGGGCTGTGGCAAATCGACCGCGCTGAATTTACTTTCGGGGCTTTTGAAGCCGACAAGCGGACGTATATTCTTCGGCGACGACGACGTTACCGACGTTCCTGCGGAACACCGCGGAGTAGGTCTTGTATTCCAGAATTACGCGCTTTATCCCCATCTTACGGTAAGACAGAACATTACCTTCCCTTTGGAAAACCGCAAGGGCAAGGACAAGCTTACAAAAGATAAAATGAACGAAATGGCGGAAGAGATTGCAAAGCTGGTACAGCTTGACGGATTGCTTGACAGAAAGCCTAACGAGCTTTCGGGCGGTCAGCAGCAACGCGTTGCGATAGCGAGAGCATTGGTAAAGCAGCCGAGCATTTTATTGCTTGACGAGCCGTTATCCAACCTCGATGCACGTTTGAGATTACAAACGCGTGAGGAAATACGCCGCATTCAGCGCAGCACGGGCGTTACGACAATTTTTGTTACCCACGACCAAGAAGAGGCGATGTCGATTTCCGATAAGATAGTGGTTATGAAGGACGGCGTTATTCATCAGATAGACAAGCCGCAAAACGTTTACGACGACCCCATTAACCTGTTTGTTGCGAAATTCCTCGGTACGCCGCCCATAAACTGCTTTGACGGCGAAATTAAGGACGATTCGCTTTATATAGGAAACGAAGCGGTGCTTACTCTTTCGGGCATTCCCGACAAAGAGGTTATAGTTGCAATACGCCCCGAGGGCTTTTCGCTTGACGAGGACGACGAAAAGGTATTTACCTGCGAGCTTGACAGAGTTGAGGTAATGGGAAGAGATATAAGCGTTGTGGCGCACCACGCAAACACACACAACGATGCGATACGTGCGATAATCGATTCCGACAACCTTTCCTGCATTAACGGTGCGACGGTGAAATTCGGTTTGAAGCGTCACAAGGTATATATTTTTGAAAAGGAAAGCGGCGAACGCATACGCTTTTAACAGGAGTAGAAAATGAAAAACAACAATATTAAGGGTTGGCTTTATCTCCTCCCCGCGATGCTGTTTTTGGGACTTTTCCTCGTTTATCCGCTTATAGACGTATTTATTTATTCCTTTGAGGAAGGCTACAACTTTGCATCGCAAACATATTTCGGTGTTGGCGCGTATAATTTCTCCTACGTGCTTCACGACCCGTATTTTCTTCAGGCGCTTAAAAACACCTTTATTCTCGTTATGATCACCGTGCCGCTTTCGACCGCGCTCGGCTTGGTTATTTCGGTAGGCTTGAGTTCGATAAAGAAGCTTCGCGAGCTTTTCCAAACGATATTCTTCCTTCCCTACGTTACGAACACGCTCGCTGTCGGCTTGGTGTTTATGATACTTTTTAAGCAAAGCCCGAATTCGGAAGGATTTATAAACGTTCTGCTCGGATTTTTCGGCGTTGCTCCCATTGATTTTATTAACGGACCTTATTGGGCAAAAATGCTGGTTTTGTGTCTTTACACGATATGGGTGGTGCTTCCCTTTAAGATACTCATTCTTACAAGCTCGCTCGCATCGGTAGACGAAACCTATTACAACGCCGCAAAGGTAGACGGTGCAACGCGCCTAAGCGTATTCAGGAAGATTACGCTTCCGATGATCTCCCCCACCGTGTTTTATCTTATTATTACCGGCTTTATCGGCGCTTTTAAGGCGTATTCGGATGCGGTTGCTTTGTTCGGCACTGACCTTAATGCGAATGAAATGAACACCATTGTCGGTTACGTTTACGATATGCTTTACGGCAATTCGGGCGGTTATCCCTCGTACGCTTCGGCTGCGGCGGTGATATTGTTTGCAATAGTGCTTACCATTACGGTCATTAACCTTTTGGTGAGCAAAAAGCACGTTCATTATTAACGGAGGGCGCAAATGGATTACAGCAAAATAGAAAAAAACGCCCGCAGGCGCGAGCTTACCGTTAAGAGCTTTATTTATATTATGCTTGCAATATGGGCATTAATAGTTTTGTTCCCTTTTTATTGGATGGTGCTTACATCCGTAAAGACCAACGGCGAATACAATTCCGAGCTTGTTCCGAAGCTATTTACCCTCTCGCCCACGCTCGAAAATTACACAGAGGCGTTTACTGCAGTTCCTTTGGGCGGTTATTTCGCAAACACGCTTATTTTTACGCTTGCGACAACGGCGATAATGCTCATTGTTACAATACTTGCGGCATTTGCCTTTGCAAGGCTTGATTTCAAGGGCAAAAATATTGCATTTACGCTTTTTCTTGCGCTTATGATGATACCGACAGAACTTGTCGTTATTACCAACTACGTTACGATAACCGATTGGGATATGCGAAACACCTTTGCAGGTCTTATTCTTCCCTCGGTTACGTCGGTATTTTATATTTACCTGCTTAAAGAAAACTTTGCACAGATACCCGACGAGCTTTATTATGCCGCAAAGGTTGACGGCACCGGCGATTTTAAATACCTTTGCAAGGTAATGGTGCCGATTTGCCGTCCCACGGTTGTGACGGTTACGATATTAAAGGTCATCGAGTGCTGGAATTCCTACGTTTGGCCTAGATTGGTTACCGACGAAAGAGCCTATTTCCTTGTTTCGAACGGTATTCAGGAGATACGCGAAAGCGGCTTCGGCCGCGAAAACATCCCCGCGATGATGGCGGCGGTCGTTGTTATATCGCTTCCGCTTATCGTTTTATTCCTTCTGTTCCGCAGAAAGATAATGGAGGGTGTTTCGAGAGGAGGTATGAAGGGATGAAAAGATTTCTTGTTTTTCTGCTTCTTATCTCGTTTGTGCTTTCGCTCGTTTCCTGCCACGGAAGCGAGGAGAAAAAGGTTTTTGAAATTCCCGAGGAGTTTGACACTTCTAGAAATTACGAAATTTCGTTTTGGGCAAAAAACGACACCAACCTTACACAGGTAGGCATTTACAAGCAGGCTATTGCCGATTTTCAGGAGCTTTACCCCAACATCACCGTAAAGCTGAAGCTTTATACCGATTACGGCAGAATATACAACGACGTTATTACCAACATTTCGACAGACACGACGCCGAACGTTTGCATTACCTACCCCGACCATATCGCAACCTATCTTACAGGCGAGGACACCGTTGTTCCGCTTGACGATTTGTTCGAAAACGAAAAATACGGTTTGGGCGGAAGCGAGGTCAACTTTGATTCGCCCACGCAGGAAGAGATAATTCCGCAGTTTTTGAGCGAATGCGAATTCAAGGGTAATTACTATGCCGTACCTTATATGCGCTCGACCGAAGCTTGCTACGTTAACAAAACCTACGTTGAAAAGCTTGGCTTTACGTTGCCTGAAACGCTTACTTGGGATTTTGTATGGGAAGTAAGCGAAGCGGCAATGAAAAAGGACGCAAACGGATTTTTTGAACTGAATGGGCAAAAGGTGCTTATACCCTTTATGTATAAGTCCACCGACAATATGATGATACAGATGCTCAAACAGAAGGACGCCGAGTATTCAACGGTTTACGGCGATATTCTTATTTTCAACGACGACACGAAGGATATTCTTTCGGAAATCGCCGTGCATTCCGAAAGCAGAGCCTTTAATACCTACAAAATGAACGGCTATCCCGCGAACTATTTGAATGCGGGTCAGTGCATTTTCGCGATCGATTCGACGGCGGGGGCAACTTGGATGGGCTGTAACGCTCCGCTTATGGATATTCCCGAGGAAAAGCTTGTGGAATTCGAAACGGTGGTTATGACTATACCGCAATACGACCCCGAGGAGCCGAAGATGATATCGCAGGGACCCTCGATGTGTATTTTTAACAAGGAGGACCCGCAGGAGGGGCTCGCCTCGTGGCTGTTTATGCAGTATATGCTCACCAACGACGTGCAGATAGCATATTCGCAGACAGAGGGCTATTGCCCCGTTACCTCGAAGGCGCAGAATTCCGACGAATACAAGGATTATCTTTCGCGCTCGGGCGAGAACGACGATTTTTATTACAGCATTAAATTGGACGCGACCAAGCTTTTGCTCGAAAATACCGAAAATACCTTTGTTACCCCGGTATTCAACGGCTCGGCATCGCTTCGCGACGCAGCCGGGCATTTAATAGAAACGGTAAACAAATCGGTAAAGAACGAGACCACCGTTAACGACGAGTATTTAAACAAAGTTTTCGACGAAACCGTTGCGCTATACAGACTCGACCAGATAAGCAACACTTCGGGCAAGGTGACTCTGGGTAAGCTTCCTGTCGCTTCTGTGGTATTGCTCACGCTTTTGGCATTTTGCTGGGTAGGAATGGGCATTTATGTCGGAATTGACAAATTCAAAAAGAAAAGATAAAGTAAAATCTATGTGTCCTACATTGATTTTGTATAAAAAATTGCTATAATCAAAATTACTATACTTTGATACGCAATCAAAAAAGGAGTTACAACTATGAAAAAGATCATCGCTATGCTGTTGGTCCTTGGCATGGTAGCTGTATTTGCTGCTTGCGCAGGTACCGACGAAAACTCGAACGCTTCCTCTACTGCAGAATCCTCTGTTGCTGAATCTTCCGTTGCAGAATCCTCTGAAGTTTCCGCTGACGAATCCTCTGTTGAAGAAGTTAAGGTTATGACCTATGCTGAATATCTCGAAGCAGAAGTAGGCACCAAGGTTACCGTCGAAACCTACGTTCAGGCTAACCAGAGCTGGTGGAACGATTCTATCGTTCTTTACTGCCAGAGCCAGGACGGCGGCATTTTCGTTTACAACCTCGCTTGCTCTGAAGAAGATTCCGCAAAGCTCGTTGCAGGTACCAAGATCCGCGTTACCGGCGACAAGGCTGAATATGATGGCGAAGTTGAAATTATGGACGCAACCTTCGAATTCGTTGAGGGCGGCGACACCTACGTTGCAGAAGCTACCGACCTCACTGAAAAGCTCGGCACCGATGAACTTATCAACTATATGAACCAGTTCGTAAGCTTCAAGGGTCTTACCTTCAAGTCTATCGAATACAAGAACGGCGAACCCGGCGACGACATCTACCTCACCTTCACCAAGGGCGAAGCTGACTACGATTTCTGTGTTGAAGTTTACCTTACCGGCACCGAATCCGACGTTTACAAGGCTGCAGGCGAGCTCAAGGAAGGCGACGTTGTTGATATCGAGGGCTTCCTCTACTGGTATCAGGGCGCTAACCCCCACATCACCAAAATCACCGTTGCTGAATAATTAAAGTAAAATTTTTCACCCAAGCTTAACTGCTTGGGTGATTTTTTTGTTGCAAAATACAGAAAAATAGTTTATAATGGAGTGATTTGTGAATTATTTAATATTATTTTAACCTAACGATAATATAATTAAACATTGATTTTCGGAGGTGAGCGACTTGGCAAAAAGCCGTAAAAAGGAAAAATGGATGAAATTCCGCCACAAGGTGGTTACGGTAATCGCGCGGGGAATTCTTAAGCCGTATTCCGTTTGCAAATACGGAATAGAAGCCGTAAAATTCGCCGAGCAGGGCGATAGGCAGTATCTTATACTTCTTAACCACCAGACCCCCTTCGACCAGTTTTTTGTAGGAATGTCGTTTAAGGGCCCGATATACTATATGGCGACAGAGGATATTTTTTCGAACGGTTTTGTTTCGAAGCTGATACGATATCTTGTTGCGCCGATTCCGATAAAGAAGCAAACGAACGATATTGCCGCGGTGCTTAACTGCCTGCGCGTTGCGCGCGAGGGCGGCACGATATGCATAGCGCCCGAAGGAAACCGCACGTACAGCGGCAGGACAGAATACATAAACCCTACCATTGCCTCGCTTGCCAAGCGTTTAAAGCTACCCATCGCGCTTTATCGCATAGAAGGCGGTTACGGTGTGCAACCGCGTTGGAGCGACGTTGTTCGCAAGGGCAAGATGCGTTCCTACGTTTCACGCGTTATCGAGCCCGAGGAATACGGCGCGATGACCGATGACGAGCTGAACAACGCGATAACCGAAGGGCTTTACGTCGACGAAGCCTATACCGACGGAGTATTCGTTCACAAAAAGAGTGCCGAATATCTTGAACGCGCAATATACGTTTGCCCCTATTGCGGGCTTGCCGAATTCGAAAGCAACGGCGAAGGTATTGTTTGCAAAAAGTGCAACAAGCGTATTGTTTACACCGAAACCAAGGAATTAAAGGGCGACGGATTTGAATTCCCGTTCCGTTTCGTTTCGGAATGGTATGATTATCAGCAGAGCTTTGTGAATTCGCTAGACCTGCTTAAGCATACCGAAAAGCCGATTTTTGAAGATGTTGCCGATTTTTCGCAGGTTATCGTTTACAAAAAGAAGATACCGCTTAAAAAGGAATGTGCCGTTTGCCTTTACGGCGACAAAATAGTGCTCGACGGCGAGCGCACCTTTAGTTTCGACGAGCTGACTGCGGTCGCTGTGCTCGGCAGAAACAAACTGAACATATACAAAGGCGCAGAGGTTTATCAGTTCAAGGGCGGCAAGCGTTTTAACGCGCTTAAATACGTAAATATTTACTACCGATACAAAAACATAACAAAAGGAGAAGGTAATGGAGAATTTTTGGGATTATAGCGTTTGGGGCATAATACTTTTGTTCGGTGTTTTGCTCGGCAGTCTGCTTGTCGGCAATATTTTGAAAAAGGGTATTCCCTTTCTTCGCAATTCGCTAATACCGACTTCGGTATTGGGCGGCGCGGTGCTTATTGTTGTAGCCGCAATATACAAGGCGGCAACGGGAAATATAATGTTTGATTCCGAAGTATTCGGCGGAAACGGAACAGCAACGCTCGAAACGATAACCTACCACACGCTCGCGCTCGGTTTTATTGCTTCTGCATTAAAAACCTCTGAAGGCAAGCTTACAAAAAAGCGTTCGGGAGAAATTTTCAACACCGGCGTTACTACGGTTGCTACATATCTGCTTCAAGGAATTATCGGTTTGGGAATCACGATTCTCGCAACGCTTATTATGGCCGATTTCTTCTCTGCCGCAGGCGTTTTGCTCCCGTTCGGCTTTGGTCAGGGTACGGGACAAGCGATGAACTACGGAAACATTTACGAAACCGAATACGGATTTTTAGGCGGTAAAAGTTTTGGTCTTACCATCGCGGCGCTTGGTTTTTTAAGCGCAAGCATTGGCGGCGTAATTCATCTTAACGTAATAAAAAAGCGCGGAAAGATAAACGTTCAGGGCAATAAAGACAGGCTTAACACCGAAGCGATCGAAAGCGAAAACGAAATTCCGATGCAGGAAAGCATCGACAAAATGACGGTGCAGATAGCGCTTATTTTCGTTTCCTACATTGTGGCATATCTACTTATGTGGGGCTTGGGAATGCTTCTTCCCGGTATGAAGGCAACGGTTTACGGCTTTAACTTCCTTTTAGGTGTGCTTGCGGCAACGCTTGTAAAGGTTTTGATAAAGCTTTTCAAAAAGTGCAATTTTGCAAAAAAGGACTACACAAACAACTTCCTGCTTACCCGCGCAAGCAATTTCTTCTTTGATATTATGATAGTTGCGGGCATTGCGGCGATAAGGCTTGATTATCTTGAAAGCTATTGGGGCATATTGCTTATTCTCGGTGTTGTGGGTCTTATTGTTACCTATATCTACAATCGCATTGTTGCAAAAACGCTGTTCGGCGAATACGTTGAAGAGCAATTCCTTGCGATGTACGGTATGCTTACCGGCACGGCAAGCACGGGTATTATACTCCTGCGTGAAATAGACGGCGAGTTCAAAACGCCCGCGGCGGACAATTTGGTTTACCAAAACTTCCCTGCTATCGCGTTTGGCTTCCCGATGATGCTTCTTGCAACACTTGCACCGAAAAAGCCGATTCTTACGCTTATTATCTTCGTTATCTTCTTTGCGGTGCTTAATATTATTCTGTTCAGAAGCTTTATATTTAAAAGGCGCGGCGAAAAAAACAAATAAAACAAAAAACGCATAGCGGTCACAAATCGCTATGCGTTATTTTTTATACTATTCTGTTGCGTTTTTCGCCGTTTGTAAAAAAGATTATATTTTGCTTTATCTCGTTCATACAGCGTTCGCGCGCTTCGAACGCGCCCCAAGCCATATGAGGAGTTAGGCAAACGTTTTCGAGATTTTTTATGGTGTAAAAAGGATGCGATTCGGGCATAGGCTCGGTGGAATATACGTCGCACCCGAAGAAGCCGAGTTTGCCCGAAAGAACAGCCTTGGCAACGGCGGCTTCATCGGTAACCGCGCCGCGCGCGACATTTACCAAAAAGGCGCCGTCCTTCATTAACGTAAGTTCTTTTTCGCCTATCATCCCGCGCGTTTCGTTTGTAAGCGGTACGTGAACGGTTACTATGTCGGATACTTTTAAAAGCTCACACAGCGGCAGGCATTCCTCATCGGGCACGGGGGTGCGTTTATTTACGACCACCCTGCAGCCGAGTGCTTTTGCAGCAGCGGCGACCTTTTTACCGATGCCGCCGTAACCGACTATACCCCATACCTTACCCGCAAGCTCGTGATAGACGGGAGTAAGAATATTTTGCACGTTCCCCTTTGAATACCGGCCGTCGGCAACGGCGCTACGGAAGGAATTCAGATTAACCGATGCGGAAAGCACCATAGCAAGCGTGAGCTGTGAAACCGAATTTGCAGAATACCCCGCGACGTTGCAGACCGCTATACCGTTTTGCTTGCAATATTCGGTATCAATATTATCGTAGCCCGTGGCTGCAACACAGATAAGTTTTAAGTTTTGTGCGCTTTTTAATACATCGGCGCTAAGCTTTACTTTATTTATAATGCAGACGTCGCAACCATTTATGCGTTCGGGGATAAGGCTTGCTTCGGTAAGCGGATAGACGCAAACCTCGCCTAAAGAATCGAAAAGCGAAAGATCAATATCGTTTCCGAGTGTGGCGGCGTCAAGAATTGCTATTTTCATAAATTTCTCCGTTTTTTGTGATGCATAATTATATCATATATTTTATTATTTGTCAAAACCGTTGAAAATCAAAGCGTTCGGTGGTATAATAATCGCATAAATATTTGGAGTGTTTTTATGAAGCGTACATTAATTATTCTGCTTGCTTTTATGCTCTTGATTCTTTGTGCCTGCGTTGCCGACGAGAGCGCGCTTGAATCGGGCGAAAGCAGTATATACACAAGTATTTTCGAATCAAGCGTTAACGAGGAGAGCTTGACGGAAAGCAGTGAATTTTTTCTGGATATTGCGCTTGACCTTCTGCCGCTTTTTGAAAACCCCAACCGCGACCCCGATTACGAAGACAGCATAAACAACTTTTTGAATTATATTTGCGACGAGTATGGGGTTGACGCGTTACACAACATTTACCTTGAAATGAAAAGCGAAGGCTATTCCGATGAAATGTGGTTGCGCCACACGGGAAACAGCATTCATTTTCTGCGTTCACTTTATAAAAACGAGCACGAAACGCTTAAAAACGTTAAATTTATAAGTAACGGAACTGACCGAAACAAAGAAACCGTTATCACCTTCGGCGGTGACGTTTGCTTCGGCGACAATTACGCGACAATGCCGTATTTGCAAAACCACAAAAACGGTATTCTTAACAAATGCATCGCGCAGGAATGGCTTGATTTTATGAACGAGGCAGATATTGCAACGGTGAACAACGAATTTTCGATTTCCTCGCGCGGGACACCGATGCCGCACAAGACATATACCTACGTTGCAAAGCCCGAGCATACTCGCTATTACAACGAAATGGGTGTGGATTTTGTTACCCTTGCGAATAACCACGTATTCGATTTCGGCGAAGACGCATTTTTCGACACGATGAGCACCCTTGACGAATACGATATAGATTATGCCGGCGCGGGAAAGAACGCAGAAGAGGCGCAAGAACCCTTTTATTACCTTATAAACGGCAAAAAAATAGCTTTTATTTCGGCAACGCGCGCCGAAAAGCATATACTTACCCCCGAGGCGACCGAAACCGAAGCGGGTGTGTTCAGGTGCTACGACCCCGAAAGGCTTTTGCAGGTTATAGAGGAAACCGAGCGCGAAAGCGATTTTGTTATACTTTTCGTGCATTGGGGTGCCGAGAATTCAAGCAAATTAGAGAGTGTTTTGAAAACCACCTCTCACCAATATATCGATGCGGGCGCAGACCTTATTATCGGCACGCACGCCCACCAGCTTCAGGGTATTGAATATTACAACGGCAAGGCGATTTTTTACAACCTCGGCAATTTTTGGTTTAACGCAAAGAATATCGAAACCGGTCAGGCGAAGCTTGTTTTGGACAGCGATTTAAATACCGAGTATTATTTTATTCCCGCTATGCAATCGGGCTGTAAGGTAAGCTTTGAGCTCGGTACCGAGCGCGGACGCGAGATTTTGAACAATCTCGAATCGCTCGAGCCTGCGCAGGTGGTTATCGAGGACGACGGGCATATTATTTTTGAAACTTCGGAGGAAGAATGATGAAACGCATAGATGGAAAAAGAATCGAAATCAAAAAGCTCGTAATCGAAAATGCCGACGAACGATTGGATATGCATTTAAACGTTAAAGTCGACGACCGTTCTCTGAATCTAACCTTTTATAACTTAAACAGTCTAAGAATAAATGATATTTCCTGCCCATTTACAATAGAAGGCTTTGAAATACTGGACAACAAAAGCAAGGGTTGGGAAAGTAGCTCGAGATATACCGTTAACGATTACGAAAACGGTGATTTGAAATTTCATTGCGAAAGCTTTGATATACAAGACTAATCACTTTATATATTCGGAGGAATAACGATGAAAAGATTAGCGTGTTTATTATTGGTTATACTAATGCTTTCGGTTTGCATTCTTGCCGCTTGCGAGAATGCTTCCGACAACAGCTCGACAGAAGAAATACCTTCTTCTCCCGAGCAGGAAAGCCTTGCCGAAAGCAACGATACAGAATCCTCGGCTGCTTCAAGCGAAGAAGAAAGTCTTGAAAACAGCAAGGATGACGGTGCTGACGAATCGTCGCAGGTAAGTGATCAAGAAAGCAAGCCCGACGATGAATCTGCCCCAAAAGAGGAAAGCGGCACCGTGAGCGAAGAAGAAAGCAACGCAGGCGGAGATGCCGAAACCGAAATAAAGGCTATTGAGCTTCTTTTCTCGCGCTATACCCAAAACCCCTATTTCGTAATGATAGGCACCTGCACGATGGGCGCGCAGGTCACCGCAGAATACAAGGGGCAAAGCGTTACCGTTGATTCCTATATGGGTTGGTTTGAGCTTACCTTAAAAAATTCGAACAGGGATACTTTTCTTGATATAAGCTTTTCTCAAACCGTAAACGGAAGTGCCTGCGGCGAAACCGCGGCTATTAAGGTAAAGCCCTCCGAGCCTAATTTTAAGGGCACGAGAGCTATCGGCAGTAACAATGCTTTTCAATTCTTCCTTGAGCAGATGGTACCTGATTACGAGGGCGGTAATTTGTTCAGCAACGGCGAAATTTCCGCTATGACGTCGCGCGTTGAAGGCAGGCTCAACCAGCTTCACAGATACAACCGCGATGCCGAGATAATTTATATGATAGTTCCCTCGCCTATGACGATATATCCCGAGCTTGTTCCCGATTATTATACAAAAGGCACGGGTAAAACGAGATACGATCAGGTTAAGGAAGGACTTGAAGCGGCAGGCGCGACGGTTATCGACCTGCGCGACACCTTTACCGAGCACAAGAACGACGAAATGCCGCTTTATTACCACCTCGACAGCCATTGGGCGGATTACGGCGCATATCTTGCTTACGTAGAGCTGTTCGAGCATATTTCGAAGAGATACTATTACGCAAAGCCGAGAGGAATTGACGAATTCAGCTGGACCGCCGATTACTACACCAGCGCAGACGCCTGCCTTTACCTCGATATTCCGCAGGTACAGGTAAAGGAATACGGCTATTACAGAGAATTTAAATTTGAGGACCCCTCGAACATAACCTCTGTGCCCAGATACAGAGGTATGCAGTTGATATATAACGACCTTACCACCGAGGAAAAGTATTTTAACAACAATAATCCCAATCTTCCCTCTTGTATGGTATTCCGCGATTCCTACAGTGCGGGCATATATGACATTCTTCCCGAAAGAATGAACAAAACGCATTATATCGGTATGTGGAACTATGCTTGGCAAAACTGGCTTATCGACAGTGAAAAGCCGGAATATGTTATTTACATACTCTCGGAATGGAATATGCATCAGGTAGTTTATAACTGATGAGGGGATTCGAGCATTAAAAAAGCAGGTATTTTATGAAAAAGTATATTCCCGCAGCCATAGTATTTTACAGCATAATATATTCGCTTGCCGCAAACAGTTATTTGTTATTCACGCGCAATTCGGTATATCTTTTTGTGTTTACTTCCTTAGCGCTTGCGATTAATTTAACGGCGGGAATGTTTTGCACCGACACCATAAAGACGCGTTTGCGGGTATGCTTTCACGGTGCGGTTTCGCTTATTGTTTTTCAGGTTTCGACGGCTGTATCGGTGGTATATCATATAATTCTCGGTGCGGTCACGATACCCGAATCGGGCTGGAAAACATTTTTATTGAGCGCGCTGTACTGCGCGGCGTTCGAAGCATTTTTGTTTTGGAACGGCATTATATGCGTTTACCTTGCTTCCTACAGACTGGGACTTAAAAAACGCATTACCGGTATTTTATGCGGTTTTGTACCTATCGCGAACATTATTATGCTTAACCGTATAATAAAGACGGTTTTCGAGGAAACGCGCCTTGAAATTGCGCGCGAAGCCGAAAAGCGTGAGGAAGTAAAAAAACAGCTGTGCAAAACAAAATACCCCATACTGCTTGTGCACGGAGTATTTTTCAGGGACAGAAAGCTTTTGAATTATTGGGGCCGGATACCCAAAGAGCTTGAAATAAACGGCGCGAAAATTTACTACGGCAACCACCAATCGGCGGCATCGGTTGCCGACAGCGCGAAGGAGCTTGCCGAAAGGATAGAAAAGATAGTGCACACTACGGGATGTGAAAAGCTGAACATCATCGCACATTCCAAAGGCGGACTTGATTGCCGTTACGCTATGCGGTTTTTGGGCATGGACAAATATGTGGCATCGCTCACAACAGTAAACACTCCTCACAGGGGATGTGAGTTTGCAGATTATCTTATCGACGAGTTACCGCCTGATATCGTGCAGACAATCGAACGCTTTTACAACGGTATGTCGAAACGCTTGGGCGACCACAACCCCGATTTTATGGCTGCCGTTAAGGACCTTACCGCGCAGGCGTGTGTTATACGCGATACCGAAATGACTTTGCCCGAAAACGTATTTTGCCAAAGCGTGGGCTCTGTTCTCGGCAAGGCGGAGGGCGGGCGTTTTCCTATGAACTTTTCCTACGTGCTTGTAAAGCATTTTAACGGCGACAACGACGGACTTGTGAGCGAGGATTCCTTTGCCTGGGGCGAAAAATACGTTTTGCTTAAAAACGGTGACGGCGACGGGATATCGCACTGCGATATTATAGACCTTAACCGTATGGATATTGAAGGCTTTGACGTGCGTGATTTTTATATTTCGCTTATAAGCGATTTAAGAGCACGCGGCTTTTAACGAAAATTTATGAAAGTTGGTTGATATATGAAAATCGGTGTACTCGGTGCAGGTACTTGGGGAATGGCGTTGAGCGCGCTTTTGGCGAAGAACGGGCACGACGTGACCGTATGGTCGGCAATAGAGCAAGAGATCGAAACGCTTAAAGCCACAAGAACTCATAAAAATCTAAAGGGTGTTGTTTTCCCCGACGGAATAAAATATACGACAGACATAGGTGAAGCGTGTATCGGGCAAGAGATAGTGTTATTCGTTGTACCTTCGGCTTTTATAAGAAGCACGGCGAGAAAGGCGTTGCCTTATCTTGAAAACGGCGTTGTTCTCGTAAATGCCGCGAAAGGCATTGAAAAGGAAACGCTTATGACGATGACCGAGGTTATAGAAAACGAGCTTGCTGCACGCGCGGAGCTTGTTTACGAATTAACAGCGCTTTCGGGTCCTACCCACGCGGAAGAGGTAGCTGTGGGTATGCCGACTTCGATAGTTTCTGCGTGCGAGAACGAAGAGATATCTCGCAGAGTAGCAGACGTTTTTCATAACAGCTGTATGCGCGTTTACACCAACAACGACGTTAAGGGTGTTGAAATATGCGGCGCGCTTAAAAACATTATCGCGCTTGCCGCGGGCATTACGCGCGGAATGGGGTTGGGCGACAACGCGATTGCAATGCTTATGACGCGAGGTATTTCCGAAATGACGCGTATCGGACTTGCTATGGGATGCAAGCGAAGGACCTTTATGGGGCTTGCGGGGATAGGCGACCTTATTGTTACCTGCACCTCGCGCCACAGCCGAAACAACCGTTGCGGCGAGCTTATCGGGCGCGGTTTAAGCTACGAGCAGGCGGTTGCCGAAATAGGTATGGTTGTCGAGGGCTACCACGCGCTCGAGGCGGCGGTTGCGCTTTCACAGAAGTTTGATGTTGAAATGCCGATAACCGAGGCTGTTTACGATATTATAAAGAATGGTTGCTCGCCCGATGAAGCGATGCACCGACTTATGAACCGCGATATGAAAAATGAGCTGGAATAACAAATGAAAAAAGTAATCGTTATAGGTTGCCCGGGCGCGGGAAAAAGCACATTTTCGCGCAGGCTGAAGGCAAAAACGGGGTTGCCGCTTTATTATCTCGATATGATATGGCACAAACCCGATAAAACAAACATAACTCGCGAGGAGTTTGATGCCGCGCTTGCCGATATACTGAAAAAAGACAAATGGATAATCGACGGAAATTTCAGCCGCACTCTTGAAATGCGTTTAAAGGCGTGCGACACGGTATTTTTGCTCGACTTCCCTACCGAGGTCTGCTTATCCGGCGTGAGCTCGCGCATCGGCACAAAGCGCGAGGAGATGCCTTGGATCGAAGAAGAATTCGACCCCGAATTCAAGCAATATATAATCGATTTTCCAAACACCAAGCTGCCGCATATTTACGAAATGCTTGAAACATACAAGGACAGAAACATTATTATTTTCAAATCGCGCGAGGAAATGAACGCATTTCTTTGCGATGACGAATAGGGCTTGCAGCTGCAAGCCTTTTTTTATTTGAATAACAAGCTCACAACTGTTTATAATATTTAAGAGGATGTGATTAAATGAATTCTGTTTGGGTAGATAGTGCAAAGCGCAGAAAATTTACGCCGCTTACGAAAAGCATAAAGACCGACGTGCTTATTATCGGCGGTGGTATGGCGGGTATTTTGTGTGCTTATATGCTGAAAAAAGCGGGCGTAGACTGCGTTTTGGTGGAAGCGAAGCGGATTTGCGACGGTATTACGAAAAACACCACGGCGAAAATAACGCTTCAGCACGGGCTGATATACAGCAGGCTTATAAAGCAGTTCGGGCAGGACGCCGCAAAGCTTTATTTAAAGGCGCAAAGCAGAGCTTGCAAGGAATACGAGCGTTTGTGTGCCGATATCGATTGCGATTACGAGAAGAAGGATTCATACGTTTATTCGCTTAACGACCGCGGGAAAATCGAAAAAGAGGCAGACGCGTTGAGCAGAATCGGTTTAAAGGCGCAGTTTTGCGAAGCTGTAAATTTGCCGATTGCGATTGCGGGCGCGGTAAAAATAAATAATCAGGCGCAGTTTCATCCTTTAAAATTCGTATTCGAAATCGCAAAGGAGCTTCCTATATACGAAAACACAAAGGTATTGGAGCTGATGCCGAACAAAGCGGTGACCGAGCACGGTGACATAAGATGCAAAAAAATGATCATCGCCACACACTTCCCTTATCTTAACAAGCACGGCGGATATTATTTGAAGCTTTATCAGGACCGTTCGTACGTTTTGGCGCTTGACGGTGCGCAGGACGTTGACGGTATGTACGTTGACGAGAGCGGAAAGGGCTTATCGTTCCGTAATTATAAAAACCTTTTACTGCTCGGCGGCGGGGCGCACCGCACGGGTAAGCAGGGCGGTAATTGGCGCGTGCTAGAGGAATTTACAGCCGCGAATTATACTTCGGCAAAGATTTTGAACAGGTGGGCAACGCAGGACTGTATGTCGCTCGACGGTGTTCCCTATATCGGGCAATACTCGAAAAGCACGCCCGATTTATACGTAGCGACGGGCTTTAACAAATGGGGTATGACATCTTCGATGGTTTCGGCGATGATATTGACAGACGAGCTGTTGGGCAGAAAAAACGACTACGCGCGCGTATTTTCGCCCTCTCGCAGTATTTTGCACCCACAACTTGCGATCAACGCGTTTGAATCGCTAATCGGGATTTTAACGCCCACAGTGCCGCGCTGTCCTCATCTTGGCTGTGCTTTGAAATACAACCCAGACGAGCATTCTTGGGATTGCCCCTGCCACGGCTCGCGGTTTTCGAAAAACGGTGAATTGATAGATAACCCTGCAACGGACGATAAAAAGATGAAATAGAAAAAAGCCGCGACTTCATTCGGAGGTGATAAGATGGAACGAGAGGAAATGCCTGTTGGCTTTGCAATGGCGCTTGCGCAAAACCCAAAGGCTATAGAAAAATTCGCGAAGTTAAGCGAAGCCAAAAAGCAAGAGATTATTGCGGGAACGCATTCTGTGAATTCCCGTGACGAAATGCACAGATACGTTAATAAACTTGCAACCGATTACTAAAAGCATTACCGCCGCGAATTATCGCGGCGGAATTTTTTATTTAAAACCGCCTTTACAGCTTATATAAAGAAAAAGGGATTGAGAAAAGCGACAAAAGATGATATAATACAAAAAAGAACGACAAATAAGGAGAAGCGATTATGCACGATGAATGCTTGATTTGCGGTGCGCCGCTTAGATATTCGGAAAACGACAGCGAGATGGAATGCGCTCTTTGCCATAAAAAGGAAAACAGCAAAACGGCCTGTATTAACGGTCATTACGTTTGCAATGATTGCCACACGCGAGGAATAGACGCGATTATCGGAGTATGTATAAATGAAGACT
The DNA here is from genome assembly GCA_045533335.1 of Eubacteriales bacterium. Taxonomy (GTDB): domain Bacteria; phylum Bacillota; class Clostridia; order Oscillospirales; family CAG-382; genus Coliplasma. Next base: position 20,684 of record JAZSHQ010000037.1, on the reverse strand, counting down.
CGAAAAAACCGATTAAGATTCTGCAAAAGCTTATGTCGCTTCCCTTTTGCCATATACACGGCCCCGAGCACCATATTATGGTGGGTGCTTCGCTACTTACCGCTTATAAAAATGCGGGGGGCAATATTGATTTGCCGAAGGCGCTTATTGAAATGCAGACCCGCGGGAAGCAGGTCCCCGGCGGTGCTTGCGGCTTTTGGGGTGCTTGCGGCGCGGGCATAAGCGCGGGGATGTTTGTTTCTATTGCCACGGGCGCAACGCCGCTTGCAAAGGAAGCTTGGGGGCTTTCCAACCGTATGACAGCGCGGGCATTAAACGCTATCGGCGAAATTGGCGGTCCGCGGTGTTGCAAGCGCGATTCTTATATTGCCGTGCGCGAAGCGATGGGATTTGCAAAGGAAGAGCTTGGTGTTGAAATGGAGCTTGATAATATCAAGTGCATACATTGGGCTCAAAACAATCAATGCATTGGCGTGAGGTGCCCGTTCAGATGAAAAAGAAAATAGCCTTTATTTGCGTTCATAACTCCTGCCGAAGCCAAATTGCCGAAGCGCTTGGAAAGCATTTCGCAGGGGACAAATACGATTTTTATTCGGCAGGGACAGAAACCAAGCCGCAAATAAACCGCGACGCCGTGCGATTAATAAAGCAGATCTACGGTATTGATATGGACGAAACGCAATACAGCAAGACCTTTGACAAAATTCCGACACCCGATATTGCAATTTCTATGGGGTGTGACGTCGGTTGCCCATTTATCGGCAGGGATTTCGACGATAATTGGGGACTTCCCGACCCCACGGGAGAAAACGACAAGATTTTTATTGAAGTTATTAAGCAGATTGAAGAAAATATCAAGAGCTTATAGATGCAGGAAACGAGGAAGGCTTTATGAAATACGATTTTGAATCGATAATCGACAGGCACGGGCGCGACGCGCTTGCCGTTGACGGATTAGGGGCGGGCTGGGCGCCCGATATGCCAAAGGAAGGGTTCGACGCGATACCGATGTGGGTTGCCGATATGAACTTTGCTACCGCACCGACCGTTTGTGAGGCGATGAGCGAACGTATATCGCACCCAATGTTTGGATATTTCGACCCGCGCGACGAATATTTTGAATCGATTATACGCTGGCAATCCGAGCGAAACGGCGTTGACGGTCTTTTGCCCGAGCATATCGGTTACGAAAACGGCGTGCTCGGCGGGTTAATATCGGCTATCGGCACGTTCTGCTCTCACGGGGACAATGTTCTTGTTCACGGCCCGATATATATGGGATTTTCGGAATCTTTGAAGAACAACGGTTACAACATAATACTCAGCCCGCTTTTCCTTGATGAAAACGGTGTTTGGCGTATGGATTTCGACGATATGGAGCGTAAGATTGCCGAAAACAATATTCACGCCGCGGTCTTCTGCTCGCCACACAACCCCACAGGGCGCGTTTGGGAGCGTTGGGAGATCGAAACGGCGATGGAGATATTCAAAAAGCACGACGTTTACGTCGTTTCCGACGAGATATGGTCGGATATTCTGCTTAACGGTAACAAGCATATCCCGACGCAATCGGTAAGCGAGGACGCACGTAGGCGCACCGTTGCGCTTTATGCACCGTCGAAAACCTTTAATCTTGCGGGATTGATCGGGTCTTACCATATTATCTACGACAAACGGCTTCGTGACCGTGTGGAAAAGGAATCGTCGCTTTCACACTACAATTCGATGAATATGCTTTCTATGTACGCGCTTATAGGTGCTTACAAGAAAGAAGGCGGCGAATGGGTGGACGAGCTTTGTATGACCTTGAGCGGCAACATAAATTACGCCTGTGATTATATAAGCAACCGTTTTGACGGTATTAAAGCCGCGAAGCCGCAGGGCACTTATATGCTCTTTATGGACTGCGCCGAATGGATGGAAAAACGCGGAATGACGCTTGATGAGCTTTTAAAGGCCGGTTGGGACTTTGGCGTGGCGTGGCAGGACGGAAGACAGCACGGCGGCACGACACATATACGTTTAAACCTTGCACTTCCCTTTTCGAAGGTAAAAGAAGCGTTCGAGCGTATGGATAAATACGTTTTTAATGCCTGACGATTATATTTCCCCAAAAAGCTCTTGCATTCTTCGCGAAAACGCTGTATAATAAACGCGGACAGTCAGCGCGAAAACGCTGTGTAGCAACCTCTTGCATTCAGCGCACAAACGCTGAATACATCGATTTCGGAGGAGCCAAAATGCAATATATTAAAATAGAAGAAATTGCGGCGAAATGGGGAATATCGATACGCAGAGCACAGGATCTTTGCAAGATGGGCCGGGTCGCAGGCGCAAAGCGCTTTGGCACCAACTGGATGGTGCCGAAGGATGCAATACGACCCGCGGACGGCAGGAGCAAGGCAGGCAAAACCGAAAAGGATAATCCGTCGGCGTACCGTCCGTTAGTTCGCAAGAGCCCTTTTCTTGATATGACCGATCTTTACCATACTCCCGGAACAGCAGACCAATGCATCGAGGAACTTGCGTATCACCCCGAAGCGCAGGCATTGTTCGCCGCAGAAATTGCGTACAGCCGCGGAGAGATCGACAAGGTATATGAGCAAGCGAGATTCTTTCTTGAACAGCGCAGCGGCTTTTATGCCATTATTTCGGGCGGTATGCTTTTGGGTTTGGTTGCTATGTGGAAGGGCGACGTTGACCTTTGGTACAAAGCGAAAAGGCTTTTGTATGATGCGCCCTGGAAAACAAAAAACGATCAGGATATTATTTCTTTGTCGGTTGCTTCCACCGACCTGTCTATTCGCGACACCCGCGATTTCCCCGATTGGTTTTACCGTGGACGTTTTGAGCATTTACCCGCCGATTCACATCCTGCGGCACGGGTTTTCTATATTAAGTATCTGTTTATTTACGCGCAGGAGCTTGCGGCAGGCAAGTTCAGATTAGAAGACGTAACCGGACTCGGACTTATGCGTTCCCAGCCCTTTATTATGGAGCCGATGATTGCTCAGGCGGTGGCGGATAAGACGGTTATGGTAGAGATCTATTTGCGTATTTTGTGTTCGATTGCGTACCACCAGACGGGTGACGATACAAACGCCGCCTTTCATCTTGACAAAGCGATAGAGCTATGCATTGCCGACAGGCTTTACGGGCCTTTGGCAGAGCACCGCAGGCAACTGGGGTTGTTTTTGGACGAACGGTTAATGCTTATTGACCCCGAAGCGGCAAAAAGGGTTAAGGAGCTTCACAAAGTATTGCACGAGGGCTGGGTGAAGATACATAACGCCGTTGTCGGTGACAATATATCGGCAAAGCTATCCGACCGCGAACGCGAGGTGGCACGTCTTGCCGCATTCGGTCTTTCGGACGATCAGATCGCTTCGCAGCTTCATATTACCAAATCTTCGGTAAAATCTATCCTACAAATGGCGCGAAATAAGACGGGTATAAAAGACCGCCGTGACTTCGGAGCCTATATTTAAATCGTTCTTTTTTTCCATTATCAATGGGATGCATTATAAGCAAAAGTCCTTTATACTGTTACTGACAGCATAAAGGATTTTTCTTTTTCCGAAAGGGGGATTTACTTGTTCCGAATTAATTCACCGCCCAAGGACGGCGACATTTACAAAACCGTAAAGATCGACGAACACAGCTTCGAATTACGCTACGGCTATTATGAGGAATTTGAACGCCATAACGGAGAGCCGGTGGTGCTTTACCCCGATCTTGTGAAAAACTTATGCTATACGAAGGACGGATACCGAATAGTTACCGCGATACAAGACCCCTGCGGCTTTTATACGGTATCCGAGCACAAAACAAGGGACGAGTGCTGTAACGACTGCGACTACTATAAGATTTCGGGTAATGAGATAGGAATATGCACCTGCCCAGAAAACCGCAAAGCAAAAAGCGGCAGCGATACCGAATGAATTACAGTTATATCGCATTAAATGCATTAATGATAAAAAGAGACGACATACAGGAGGTCAACAATATGACTACTAAAAGAATCGGAAGCAGAATAATAAGTGTAATGCTTACCCTTGCGATTCTGTTTACTATACTTCCTCTGACAGCATTCTCGGCGTTTGCGGCGAAGCTCGATTCAAACCGCGCAGCAGACCCATCTACCATGGACGCTTGGAAAGACTTATTTCCGACGACCGGTGAAATCTCGACCGAAAACGCAGGCGGCGTATGGATGGACAAATCGGTATTTACCGATGCATCTGAATTCGCAGGCCTTGGGATCACTCAGGACGATCCCGACAGTTTCCTTGTGGCACTGTCGGCCATCGCGGCGAATATGAGCATTATGGGTATGTCGAACATACCGACAGATACGATGTTTGTACTCGACGTGAGCGGATCAATGAATGATAATCCGAGCAATAACGATGTTGCAGAGGAGCTTGTGGAAGCGGCGAACGAAAGCATCGCCACCCTACTCGCTACCAACAAATATAACCGCGTGGGCGTGGTGCTTTACTCGGGGCCTACTACACAAGGCGGTAATGCAAGCGCCAACGACGCAGTCCTTGTTCTTCCTCTTAACAGATATACCCCCGCTTCAAACGGCGAATTTCTGAGCTACTCGGTAACCGCAGGAAATAAAAACAACAACACCGAGACCGTATCTCTAAATAACGGTGTTCGTATCGAAGGCACAAACAGAGCGCCGAGCTCGGCATCCAAAACAGTTGTAGGCGGCACCTATATTCAAAAGGGTGTTATCCTTGCGATGAATCAGTTTATTGCAGAAAACAATTCGATAACTGTTGAAGATCCCACAATGGGAACTCTTCGACGCAAGCCTATTATGGTTTTGATGTCGGACGGCGCGCCCACCGTGGGCAGCACAAGCTTTACTTCGCCCACGAGTATTAATATAGGCGACGGAACCTACACCGACGCGTCGCTTGGCTTTGTCAGCCAGCTAAGCGCATCTTATGCGAAAGCAATGATCGAAGAAAAGTACGAAGACGATGCTTTGTTCTACACCTTGGGTCTGGGACTCGGTGACGACGGCGTTGCTATCGGTGTACTCGACCCTTCGAATGCAAATGCATCTACGGCACTTGACGATTTTTGGAACGATAGAAGAACGTCTTGGTGGCAAGACGGCTTTGAGGGATATAATCACGTAGACGTCGGCGACACCGTATCGCTGGGCGACGGTCTTTCTGTTAGAAAAATCAGCACGGCTTTAGAGCAAAACTACGTGGACCAATACTTTTCCGCAGACAGCGAAAGACTTCCGAACGGAACTGTGATTACCCTTCAAGACAAGTTGAAGCAGGCTTTTGCCGACATAGTCAGCGCAATACAGCTTCAGTCGGGTTATTTCCCCACCCTCGTTTCGGAAAGCGAAGATCTTTCGGGTTATATATCCTTTGTCGATAAGATCGGTCAGTATATGAGCGTTACTGATATTAAGGGCATTCTTATCGACGATCATCTGTTCTCGGGTGCGGATCTTGCAAGTAATTTTGTATCCGGCGGCGGTGCTCTCGGCACCTACGACAATCCTTCCGCGTTGGGTATGGAAATGGTTGCGGCAGTTCGCGCAAGACTTGGGCTTGACAGCGACGAAACGGCACGAACGCTTATCGGTCTTGCTTACGAGAACGGTCAGTTGAGCTACACCAATGCAAATAATTACTCTAACTATATCGGTTGGTACGCAAACGCGGCAGGCGAGTTCCTCGGCTTCTATCACGAAGGAGTTACCGTTCTTCCCGCGGCAACCGGCAATGCAAGCACCGACCCCGCGTTTATCGTTCGTTCCTACGGCTATCTGGGTGCCGTAGACGAAAGCCACGGCGTAACCGAATCGGACATGATGTACGCTACTGTTCAGGTGCGCAAGGAAATTGCAACAGGCGAAGAGCTTGTTACCTTCGCAGTCCCCGCGGCACTTATTCCCGTGGTATCCTACAACGTCACCCTCGATGAGGCGGGCGAACTTTCCGACCTCACCGTCGACGGTGCAGATAACCCCATACGCTTGGTATACGAGGTGGCTTTGGACGACAGCATTAATTCGTTCAACATTATGGATGTCGTTTCTGCCGAATACCTTGCAGATCCTCATAACGTAAATGAAGACGGCACCGTTAATTTCTATACCAACCAATGGGAACACGAAAATATTACGGGTTACGGCACTATTAATACCTACAGCTATTTCAACCCGTCAAGACAGAACGACAAGTATTATTATTTGGAAGACGCGCCGATCTACACCAACCGAAACGGTACTCTTTACAACGGTGCTGCACAGCCTTCCGCTGATGATACTTTGTACCGTACCTACAAGGTATATAAGAACAACGGACGCCTCCGCACCGAAACTATCTACCGTGAGCTTTCTGATGCGGCAAAGGCAACCGCGATTCGCAAGAACGACGGCACTTGGTATATCCCCAAAGGCAACGTTCACGTTAATTTGGACGGCTATACCGTTGATAAGAGCGAAAATCTTACAGGGACGCTCGCTCAGTCCAATATGCCCTTTGTAGATACCCATAATCACTCTATCAACGACGCAGGCCACAATTTCTACGTTGGCGCTACTCTCGGTAACAACGGTAAAATCACTGTTGCTCCCGAAACGGGTATTAAGCTGACAAAGACGATGGCAGCGGGTGCCGACAAACCCACCGAGCCGTTCAGCTTTACTCTTTATAACGAATCGGATAACAACGACAACGGCAGTTACCCCGCGTGGCTCATTTCTGCAGACGGCCGTGAAACCGAGTTCGAGGTGAACTTTGACAGCGGCAGCGCGACGGTAAGGCTTAACCCCAACGACGTTCTTTATATCGGCGGTATGGAAGCAGGTCACAGCTTCCGCGTGGTCGAAGAGGAAACAGCCGAATACACCGTTAGCTCTGTAAGCGGACTTTCGGCAAGCGGCACGGTTACCGTTTCGGAAAACAGGATTGCTTCGGTATCTTTTGTGAACGACAACAGAGGTGCGGGCGATTTGACGGTTGCCAAGGAAGTCGAGCACGGCTTTGGTTTGAATTATCAAATTCCCGCCGATAAGGTATTTACTATGCAGGTAACCTTAAACGGTATCGGCACGGCGAATGCAACCTTTAAGGCTGAGCACACCAACGGCAGATACAGCAATATAACCACCGATGCGAACGGACGATTCACCGTTGAACTGAAGCACGACGAGCAGTTCGAGGTTTTCGGGCTTCCTGCAGGAACGGTAGCAACTGTTGTCGAGCAGACCCCGCCCGAAGGCTTTACCCCCGCTTATTGGGATAACGGCAGTATCGGCGACGGCGTTGTTACCGTAGTTGACGGCAATACCGTTTCGGTAATAGTTGTAAACGACTACGAGGCAACCGAGGTTTATCCCGTAAATATCACCGTCGGCGGCAACAAAACGCTTAACGGACGCGCTTGGCAGCAGGGCGACAGCTTCCTGTTTAAGCTCGAAAAGCTTCTTGCGGACGGGTCTTGGCAGCAGCTTGGCAACACGGCTGAGGTTTATTACGGAAAAACCTCCTTCAGCTTTGCCGACGCTTTCGAGAACGAACGCTATAATCAAACCGGCACTTATTATTACCGCGTGGTCGAGATAGAGCCTGAAAATCCTATCGGCGGAATTAGCTACGACAAGACGGTACACTCCTTCTCGGTTATAGTTACCGATTCCGATATGGACGGACAGCTTGAGATAAGCGAGGTCAGAACAGACCGACCCCTCAACACCGAGATAACCGAAAACAGCGACGGCTGGGAAGTATTTGCGAAATTCACCAACACCTATTCCACCGCAGGCACTGCGACTGTGACTATTGACGTTAATAAGAACATCAAAAATAACGGTGGCTCGGCGAAATCCCTCGCAGGATACGTTTTCGGTTTGTTTGACAGCACAACAAACGAACAAGTAGGAGAGTTTCTTACCACCACCGAACGCGGCTTTGCAAGATTTGTATTAAATTACAACGCTTCGGAAATAGGAAACGGCAACAAGACCTACAACTATATTCTTAAAGAGATAGCACCTGAAACCGTTCCCGAAGGATGGACGTACAGCACGGAAGAGATCCCCGTTACCGTTAAAATAACCGACAACGGCGACGGTACCATTTCCGCAGTTATTTACACCGAATCCGAACAGCCCGCAAATGCAGGCACTTCGATTTCGACAACCTTCACCAATACCTACGATCCTACCGATACCGAGCTTGCAATCGATTTTGTAAGCAAGCAGCTTAACGGCAGAGATTTGGCGAACGGCGAATTTACCTTTGAGGTGCAAACACAAAACGGCGCAACGCTTCTTAAAGGCAGCAACGACGCCGCGGGTAAGGTTACCTTCGACGACACCTTAAAGTTCGATGAGGTTGGCACGTATTTCTACAATATCGTAGAAACAAGCACCGACGGCAAGGGCGTTGTTACCGACAAGACCACCTATCGCGTTACGGTTAACGTAACCGACGTAAACGGTCGTCTTACCGCAAGCTACGTGCTTGTAAATGCAACCGGCAACACTATTACCTTTAAGAACACCTATACTACCACCCCCGCTGAACACACGATAGTGGGCACAAAGACGCTTCGCGGCAGAACGCTTATAAACGACGAATTCACCTTCGTGCTTACCGAACTCACCGTGAACGGCACCGCAATTCAAAATGCGAAAGTATGGACGGTTAAGAATCGTTCCACGGCAGAAGATAATATCGTATTCCCTACCATTTCCTACAACGCGGCAGGCACATACACCTACAGCGTAGAAGAAGTGCTTCCCGAGGGCGGCAGTGCCTACGGTATTACCTATGACACGACAAAGTACAAGGTTACCGTTATTGTAAGAGATAACGGAGAAGGCGCTTTGGAAATAGCATCCGAAACCGTTACCCTGCTCAACAACACGCCCGCAAGCTCGCTCAGCTTCCTAAACTATTACGAGGCAAAGGGAACGACCGCACAGTTCTCGGGCGAAAAACAGCTTACAGGCAAAGTAAATAACGCGCTTCAGGGCGGCGAGTTTGAATTTGAGCTTTACGCCTCCGACGAAACCCGAGCGCTCGGCTCGCTTATTGAAACAGTCGAAAACGAAGCGGGCGGAAGTTTTTACTTCAGCGAAATAGATTTCGAAAACGACGGGGACCAGTTCTTCATCGTGAAAGAAAAGAACGGCGGTGAAACAATCGAAGGTATCACCTATGACGACACCGTATACTACGTATGGGTCGAGGTGACCGACGACCTTAAGGGACAGCTCCACGCAAAGGTACACCTTTACAACAACGAGGGCGTTCCTCAGGATAAGATACTGTTCGTTAATATTTACACGATAACAGGCGACGACACCATAACTCTGTCGGGCGAAAAGATTATCGACGGACGTGATTTTATGGAAGGCGACAGCTTCACCTTCGAGCTTTACGAGGCAGACGAGAACTACAACCCTGCCGAAACACCCAAGCTCACCGTGAATATGGACACAGCTACCAAGAAATACAGTATCGATCTTGAATATACCGCAGAAGACGCAGGAAAGACCTTCTACTACGTTTTGAAGGAACAGAACGCAGGACAGACTGTTAACGGAATCGTATACAGCGAGGCTGTTTACGAAATCGAGGTTAAGGTAGAAGACAACGGAGTAGGCGGCATCAAGACCACCGTTACCGTTGAAAACGCAACCACCTCCACCCTGAATTTTGTTAACGAATATAAGATCGTTTCGGGAACTTCCGCACAGTTTGAAGCGACCAAAGAACTCAACGGCAAGGAATTGAGCGGACTTAATTTCGGCTTCAACCTTATCGAATCCAACGCAAACTGGGAATCTCTTAACCTGCTCCAAAACAAAGCGAACAACGGCACCGAAATTCTCTTTGATGAAATTTCTTATACCGAAGCAGGCGATTATTACTACCTCGTCGCAGAACAAAACGGCGGTCAGACTATTGACGGTATTACTTACGACGATACGGTTTACCGCATCCACGTAAAGGTCACCGACAATCTGGACGGCACCCTTTCCCGCACGATAGTCATTACCGACGATAACGGCGAGGAAACTGCGATCGTATTCGTTAACGAGTACAACGTAACCGGAACAGATTCTATTGAGCTTTCCGGTGAAAAGACCTTTAACGGACGCGACTGGACCGAAAACGATGTATTTGTCATAGAAATGTATGCGGCTGACGAAAACTTCGAAAATCTCGGTACAGAGCCCATCACCTCGGGCGAAGCAGATCCCGAAACAGGCAAATTTACACTTGTTTCAACCTACGGCGTCGATGATATCGGCAATACCTTCCACTACGTGGTGAAGGAAAAGAACGCAGGACAGAAGATCAGCGGTATAACCTATAGCGCAACCGTATATGAGGTAACCGTAACTGTCAGCGACAACGGCGACGGTACCGTGGATGCGACGGCAACAGTAAGCGGTGTTGAAAACAACGCGCTGAACTTCACAAACGAGTACGCCGCGAATAAGACGTCCATCGAATTTGCGGGAACAAAGACGCTCAACAACATCAACGGTATTCGCGAGCTTAAGGAGAACGACTTTAGTTTCGATCTCTACAATGCGACCGAAAACTTCGAAATCGACGGCACGGCAATTCAGTCGGTAAAGAACAACGAAGACGGCGAATTCGCCTTTGACGCCGTGGACTTCAACGAAGATGGCATCTACCGTTTCATCATCAAGGAAAACAGCCAAGCCCCCATCGGCGGTGTCGTTTACGATAACACCCAGTACCACATTACCGTAACCGTTTCGGACAACGGTCAGGGCGAGTTTGAAATTATCGAAAACATTATCCTGAAGGTAAACGGTGAAACCTCCGAAGAAACAGAGGCAATCGAATTTGTAAACGAGTACAATGCCGAAAGCACAAACGTAACTATTCAAGGCGTAAAAACGCTGAACGGCAGAGAGCTTCTCGAGGGCGAATTCAGATTCCTTATGTATGAAGCAGACGAATCCTTCGCTATTCTCGAAAATGCAAATGCGATAGTAGCTCTTAACGGAGCGGACGGAAACTTCACCTTCGATGCACTTTCCTTCACCGATGCTGGTATCTACTTCTTCGTGATTTGCGAAGACAGCGGCGTCGAGGCAGAACGCGTATCCTTCGACAACAGCGTTTACCTTGTAACTATCGAAGTGACCGATGACGAAAACGGCAAGCTTATTGCAAGCGCACTCGAGATAGTTAAGCAGGACATCAACGATGCGGTTGAAACGATCGAGTTTACCAACGTATTTGTTCCGAAGCCCGCAGACATTACCGTGGATATAGATATCCTCAAGACGGTCGTAAACAAGGGTACCGAAAGCATCACTCCCGAAGGATTTGAATTCCTGCTTTACGACGGTGCAAAGACGCTTACCGTGAAGTCTGATGCGAACGGCAAGGCGAGATTCACGCTTACCTTCACCGAGGACGATATCGGCAAGAACTTCAGCTACACGCTCACCGAAGTCAACGACGGCAAAGCCAACGTGACTTACAGTACCGCAGAATATGCGATTACTGTCACGGTTTCGCTCGATGAAGAGAACAACACTTTAGTTGCGGTTGCGACCTTGAATGGCGAAAGTGCAGAAACGCTGACAGCAGAATTCGAAAATGTCTACGATTATACCCCCGAAATACCGCAAACCGGCGATAACTTCAATATGTTTATCTGGATAGCGATGCTTATCATAAGCGGCGGCGCGGCAATAACGCTGTTCGAATATGATAAAAAGAAGAGAACGCAGGAAAGCTTATAAAATAAAAAAATAAGTGTACAGCATTCTTGATCTGAAAATCGTTTATCCGAAAAGTTAGGTTATCAGAAGTTGCATTATAAAAAGGTACGCCTACGGGCGTACCTTTTTAGCGTTATATTCTTTAATTTCCGCCGGGACCGTCTTTGCGTTCGCGTAGATCGGGAACTTCTATCTTCCCTTTAATATCGGCAGGCTTGGTAAGTGTTTTTTTCTTTTTTGACACTCGATCTTTGTTAGTGTTTTTATTTCCGAACATATTCATTTCTCCTTTTTTTGTACGTGTTCAGTTAATTTCATTAAAATCATTCGTAGGCGGCAGACATCTGTGTCCGCGACAAACGTAATAAGTCGTTTTGCCGTTTTTAAGAGGATATTCTTTCAAAGGGTGCGGCAAAAGTATAATTACTGCATCTGCGGGCAACTCAAGGGGTATTTTTTCCGTATTTGTTTGCCCGTCGGCGACAATCGTTACCTTCATCGGTGGGGAGGTGTGCTCCAAAAGCGCTATTAAAAACATAGCGTGACCCGAAGGATACTGCGAGGCATCTTTTGACAAAAAGCCGAGCTGTAATTCCGCTTGGTTTTTGTATTTTTCTTCATCCGTAAGAAAACACAGACGAACAAGATTATATGCCATAAGCGAATTCCCGCTTGGGATAGCACCGTCATAGCTCTCTTTGGGGCGCAGTATCAGTTCTTCGTGATGCTTGCCGTATAAATAGAAGCCGCCGTTATCGTCTCCGAAATCGGATATTACCTTATCGCACAAACTTCTTGCTCGCGCCAAATACCGATTTTCCAGCGTAGCGCGATACAGCATAAGTTCTGCAAAGATATAAGCGGCATAGTCATCCAGAAAACCTTTTGTGCCCTGTTTCCCCATACGAAAGCTGACGAAAAGTGTGTCTTCGTCGCACAGATATTTTTTTATAAATTGATCGGCATTTTCGGCGGCGGTAAGATATATTTGATTTTCGCTAACAAGATACAGCTCGCACATGGCGGCTATCATCAAACTGTTCCATGCGGATAATATCTTCTCGTCGCGGTGCAGCGAATAACGTTTTTTGCGGTAATCATACAGCATAGGCAGAAAAGATTCAAAGTTTTTTTCCGAAGGGTCGCTTTTCAGCAGGTTAGGTATATTCTTTCCTTCAAAATTTCCGACATCTGTAATATCAAAATGACGGTTAAAAGCTTTGACGTCTGCTTGTCCGAGCACCTCGTTGATCTCGCTCGGGGTGAACAGATAATACTTCCCTTCCTCGCCTTCGCTGTCGGCATCCTGCGAGCTGTAGAAACCGCCTTCGGACGAGGTCATCTCCCGAAGAATATAGGTTGCCGTTTTTTCTGCAATTTCAAGATATAATACCTTTTTAGTTATCATATACGCCTTGCAATAGACAAGTATCAAGAGTGCATTGTCGTACAGCATTTTTTCAAAATGCGGGACCAAAAATTTTTTATCGGTGGAATAACGGCAACATCCAAAACCGATGTGATCGAACATCCCGCCGCGATACATCTGCATAAGTGTATGCTCGGCCATACGCAAACACGAATCTGTTTTGTAACGCTCATAATAAACAAGCAAAAACAGCAGATTATGGGGAGTGGGAAATTTAGGCGCTCTTCCGAAACCGCCGTGTTTTTCGTCGTAGATACGTTCGTATTGCTTAACTGCCGATCCTGTCAAATTAATATCTGCTGTTTCTCCCAAAGCGTCCGTTCTGTTCAGATGGCGGATAATCTCGTCGGAACGTTGTATCAGGGCATCGCGATCATTAATCCATTTTTCGTGCACGGCAAGCAATAGCTCGCGGAGTCCTATCATACCGCCGCGAGAGGTTTTCGGAAAATAGGTTCCGGCAAAAAAGGGCTTTTGATCCGCGGTCATAAATATACTTGTCGGCCAGCCGCCGCTTCCCGTAAAGGCTTGGCAGACTGCCATATATACGCTGTCGATGTCGGGTCTTTCTTCCTTGTCCACCTTTATAGATATGAAATGTCGGTTTAATATTTCGGCTATTTCTTCATCTTCAAAGCTCTCGTGCGCGAGCACATGGCACCAATGACACGCACTATATCCAATACTCAAAAATATCGGCTTATCCTCTTGCTTTGCTCGCTCAAACGCTTCCGCGCACCAAGGATACCAATCTACGGGATTTTCCTTGTGCTGAAGCAAATACGGGCTTGTTTCTTTTCCCAAGCGATTGCTCAAATCGATCATCTCCTTTATCTGCTTTTATCTTTGTCATCGTCGATACAGATTATACAAAGAAATCATCGCAACAACTCATTTTGTAAACTCGCGAGATAAACAGAACGATAATTGGGCTAATATATTGGTATGTTTAAAGGTCAACAAATACACCACAGTAAATAAGTAAAAAAAGATTGAGAAAACAGAAAATAAATGTTATAATGTTTTGCAGATGATGAAACCACCGAATTTGCGGCAGAGACAAACGCCGCTTACATCAAAGAGTAATATGAACCAATATCTTAAAAATCTAAACAAAATCGAATTCGTGGTGACTTACGCATGCACAGGGCGCTGCAAGCATTGCTCCGAGGGCGATCACGCCTCTTGCGGAGAGCGAATAGTTCCTACTATTGCCGCTGATGCGGTACGAAAAATCGCTGCGGAGTACGATATTAAAACCGTAATGACTTTTGGCGGGGAGCCGCTTTTGTATGCGGATGCGGTATATTCGATCATGAGCACCGCAAAAGAACTGAACATACCAAAACGACAGGTTATTACCAACGGCTACTTTTCCACTAACGTCGAAAAGATTTGTGAGGTCGCAGAGCGAATTGCCGAATGCGGCGTAAACGATTTGCTTCTGTCCGTCGACGCTTTCCATCAGGAAACTATTCCTCTTGATGTGACGAAAACATTCGCTGTAGAAGCAAAGAAATGCGGCATCCCAATACGCCTTCAACCTGCGTGGTTGGTAAGCTCTACGGATGATAATCCATACAACCGAAAAACGAGAGAGATTCTTGATGGATTTGGCAATTTACAAATCTTCGAAAGCGAAGGCAATATAATCTTCCCCGAGGGAAATGCACTTAAATATCTTGCCGAGTATTTTATAGGTAAGCACCACGAAAACCCTTATAAGGAAAACCCGTCAGACCTTCGTTGCATATCATTCTCACCCAATGGCGACGTTTTAGACGGTAATATTTACAAACAGGATATTATGGAAATTATCAAAAATTACACCCCGTGAAAATTTTTGGAGAAGACAATACGAATTTTACGGAAATTGCCGAATACAGACAATCCTGCCGCAACTTCGACCCCGCCCGCGATGTCCAACCGAACAACCTCGACACAATACTCAAAACCGCTTTGAGGCTCTGAATTTAAGGAGAGAATTTTATGAACGGAATTACCATTATGCTCATATCACTTGCCGTGTTATTATTTGCGTATATTTTTTACGGCAGATGGATTGCAAAAAAGTGGGGCGTAGACCCCAATAGGAAAACCCCCGCCTACGAGCAGAGAGATGGTGTTGACTACGAGCCTGCTCCCAGGAGTGTGGTTTTCGGGCACCAATTTGCATCTATTGCAGGTGCAGGCCCTATTAACGGTCCTATTCAGGCAGCTATATTCGGTTGGGTGCCTGTGCTTTTATGGTCGCTTATCGGCGGCGTGTTCTTCGGTGCTGTGCAGGACTTCGTTTCTATGTACGCTTCTGTGCGCAATAAGGGCAGAAGTATCGGCTACATAATCGAAAAGTACATCGGCAAAACAGGCAAAAAGATGTTTCTTCTCTTTGTTTGGCTGTTCTGTATTCTTGTTGTGGCAGCTTTTGCCGATATCGTCGCAGGCACATTTATGGGTTATACGGTAACCGATGGAATAAAAAGTGAAAACATTGTTGCCAATGGCGCCGTTGCAAATACCTCTATTATGTTTATCGTTTTTGCTATTGGATTGGGTTTTTTGCTTAAATACACAAAACTCCCAACAGCATTAAACACATCTATCGCCATCGCAATGCTTGTTTCGGCTATTATAATCGGTCTTAATTTTCCCATTTATCTTCCGCTAAATACCTGGCATATTTTTGTATTTATCTATATTTTTATAGCTTCCGTTGTGCCGGTATGGCTTCTTTTACAGCCCAGAGATTACCTTAACAGCTATCTTTTGGTTGCTATGATTGTAGCAGCGGTAGTAGGTGTTTTTGTGGCAAATCCCGGTATAAATCTTCCTGCTTTTACAAGCTTTAATGTAGACGGAAATTATCTTTTCCCTATACTTTTCGTAACTATCGCCTGCGGCGCGGTTTCGGGATTCCATTCTCTTGTGTCCTCGGGCACCGCTTCAAAGCAGATTAAGAACGAAAAAGATATGTTGCCCGTTTCGTTCGGCTCGATGCTTTTAGAGAGTATGCTTGCAATTATGGCACTTATTGCCGTTGCATCCTTCGCAACAGGCGAGGCTTCGGCTCAGGGACTTGAAACACCTGCCCAGATTTTCGCCGGTGCTGTGGCAGGCTTCCTTACAAAAACCGGACTTCCTAATGACGTGGTTTACACACTCATAACGCTTTCTATTTCGGCTTTCGCGCTCACATCTCTCGACTCTGTTGCAAGAGTCGGCAGACTTTCTTTTCAAGAACTTTTCCTTGATGATTCCATCGCCGAGGAAAATATGGGAATAGTGAGAAAAGTGCTTACGAATAAATATTTCGCAACCCTCATTACTCTTGCACTTGCCTTTGGTCTGACCCTTGTGGGTTATAAGAACATTTGGGCGTTGTTCGGTGCGTCGAATCAGCTTCTTTCGGTGTTTGCGTTCCTTGCCTGTGCGGTATTTCTCAAGAGGAAAAAGACAATCCGCTGGTTCTTGTATTTACCTATGGGTGTGATGATGGCAGTTACATTTACTGCACTTTCCCTGACAATATTCGGCAAAGCAAAGGCGCTATTCACCGCTACAAGTGCCGACATCTTCGGTGATGTTTTACAGCTTATATTTGCAACTCTTATTATAATTCTTGGTGTTTGCGTGCTTGTTGACGGATTAAAGAAACTTCTCAGCAAAGATGAAGAATTTGAAGAAATTGCCGAAACAAATTGACAAACTAGAGTGAGCGATCCCCTACATACACGGTAATGCTCAATCCCGAGATCATTAAAAAGGACGGGATATACGATACCTAGGAGGGATGCCTTTCCCTACTCGGTGGTCCGAGATCTTGAAAACGCTTTAAATCGATCAAAGTTAACCACGGAAATGCAAATTAGCATCAAGAACTACAACGGTTGGACAGCGCAAATCATTCAGCACGAAGTTGTTCACAGTAACGGAATCTTAATTTAACATACATAAGGAGAAAGAATATGAAACGCGTTTACGATTTTTTGAAAAAAGCAGAAACCTATTATCTTGCAACGGTAGAAGGCGATCAGCCGAGAGTGCGTCCGTTCGGTACGATCAACGAATTTGAGGGCAAGCTCTACATACAGACAGGCAAGGTAAAGCCCACATCAAAACAGCTTCTTGCTAATCCCAAGGCGGAGATATGCGCATTCACGGACGGCGCGTGGATTCGTATTGCTTGCGAGCTCGTCGAAGACGACCGCTTTGAAGCAAAGAAATCCATGCTCGATGCATATCCCAACCTCCGCGGAATGTATGACGAAAACGATGGCAATACCCAAGTGTTTTATATGAAGAATGCGACGGCAACGTTTTCTGCGTTTGGTAAGGCTCCTGAGGTTGTGGAGTTTTAATCCATAAATGAAAAAATAAGGGGCGACTCGTAAGAGCCGCCCTTAAATATTGGTAGGTAGTAAACAAAGAATAAAAATTCAGATGGAATCTTTATCTGTTGGTCTTAAGGCGAAGTATCCATCCAAATTTTCTGTTCAATTAGTAACCTCTCAGTTCATGAAGTGCAGAACTAAGTTTTTGATTGTCGGTAATAAAGTCAAGCAGATAGCTTTCTGTTAAGACGTACTGATGATTGCTCTTATCTTTAGTTGCGAGCCGCTGTTCCCCGTCTTTATCAGTAATTTGAAAACTATGCATTATGCGATTTCTTTTTGAGACAAGCACCTCAAATAAGTTGGCTATCTCAGGACCAGCGTTTTCTGTAATTGTTGTTGCTACAGGCATTTTTAACTGACCGGAGGTCATATCAATCAAATCGTACCAATTATAGCAATTATAAAAATCATTGTGCAGTATGTTTTCTATAATAAACGCATTGTTTGAATTGAAAACACAGATGGCGCTTCCGAGTAATTCACGATAGTCTTTCGATGGTAATGCTTGTTTTGAATATTTTTCATACATTTTGATTCACCGTCACTTTATGGATATTGAAAAAATCAAAAGGGATAAGACCTATAAGGACTTACCCTTTGGTCAAAGTGTCTGAAATCGAACCTGCAGAATTTATTGGTGGGTAAATCTTAGTAATCCAGTTCATCCAGCTTCTGTTTTGCCATATCACGTCTCTTAACGTAAAACCACACATCCGAGCATTGCTCCGCAAGTTCACAGTTGATGCGGTAAGCACGCTCTAACATGGCCCGATCTTTGGTCATACTGCCAAACGAAAGGTAAGTCGCCGCTAATCTGGTTCTTCCGGCTACGGTATTTCGTTCACGGACATATTCTTCTTGGATTTCCAGCGCCTGATTGTATAGTTTCTTCGCCTTCTCTTTATCAAGCCACCTATAGAGATCTCCCAAGAACGAATAGCTAAATGATAAATCATAGCGTGCATCCAGGGTATTCAGTTCTTTTGCAAGCTCTTCTCTAATAGCCATCGATTTTTCGTAATATCCCTTTGCAGTGTAGCAACTTAAGTTGGCAATTTCGTCGTAAGCTATCGACAGTTCGCGACGATCTTCCACTGTGCCCGTTTCCTCTGCCAAAGCTTTCCTGATAGAAAGATACTTTTTATAACACCGCTTAGATTTCCAAAAACGGTACAGCAAGAAATACGTATCTCCCAACTCGTAATAGCAAGAGGCAAGAAGTGTTTGATTTCTATGATATCCTATCTCATCGTGATTTTTTGTGTCTTTGGATGGATGTTTAGCAACAGCCAGAGCTTTTTGTAAATACATCAATGCTGGCTTTTTCTGCTTTAATAAATTATAAATGTTGCCAAGCTTTTTAAAGGTTAGCGCCATATAGTAATGGGCGTAATCACGGTCCTCTTTGTACGCAATAAGTGACTCGGCGACGTCACATTGCGCTTGAAAGACCTCCAGAGCTCGCTTGGGATGCATTAAATCGAGCCATGCATTGCCCAAATTCCAAAGTACCCAGAAATAATTTATGCCATCGTAATAGTCTTGGGATTTATCATAGCACTCCTTCGACTTCTCAGTTAACTGTTCCAACCATCGAATCTCCTCCTGATAGTTACGCTTTACGCCTTCGCCGTTGTGGTACATACTCGCCAACTTTTTCATCGCTTGGACGAGCCCCCCTTCGGCAGCACCGCGAATCAGATTAAATGCACGGTCGGCATCTCGTTCAACATCAATTCCGCCAAGATAGGCAAGACCGATGAAGAAATTATGCTGAGGATCATTGCGGCGAGGTTTTTTAGCAATCTCACCCAAGTGCTCGAGCAATGCCTGCGACACACGGGAGTGATCCTGCAATCCAATCAGATCTGGTGCAGAGAAATCCATTTCGACACCCAATTGATTTTGAAACTGACTGTGATTGGTGGGTTCCAACTCAACCGCCAAAATAGGTTTGTGTGTTGTTACTGCATGGGGATATTCATTTTCGAGGACGTAATTTCCTTTTTCTAAAAGATTGGGTGTTACTGCTAAAGCAAACAGATTGCATTTATCGATGGCCTGCCGTATTGAATCGTTGAAATTCTCACCCGGCGTTAGAAACTCATCATACCAAATAGCAATGTCGCGGCAAAAATCATTTTGATGAATTAGCTTCATCAACGACTGTGCATATTCACGGTCCTTTTTTCGATAACTGAGAAATATATATGCTTCAAACGCCGCACGCACATAGTCGCAAAGCTTATCGCTGATCAAAACCGACTCCAAAAAATTACGCAGTTTTACTTCGTATCCAATTGCAGTATCGTCTCGAGCGTTTTTATCCAAATACTGCAAATCTCCGCATTTCTTATTAAACAGCTCTTCCAAGCCGTTTTCCTGCATCAGCGGCAGAACGGGAATATTGTGATTTAGTGCAAATCCAAATTCAAAATCCAACGCTCGGTTGGGCCTTGTAAGCAGATTGGTAGTAATAGGTAGGACGAACAGTCGCATTTCCTCAAGCTCTGCTTCATATCGTGGTTGATCAACGGGGCTCGTTGCATCATCCTTCCATCGGTAATATGCAATTGCACAATCGCTGATTGCTAAAATTTCATTAGAAATTTCATTGAAGTAACGGTCGAAATCATCAGGATGGTGCATAAAGTAAACTTTTTGTTTTCGAGTCGGCTTTTCCTGACCTCGTGTCTTAAATAATAACTCTTTCATACCGTTCTTGATAACCTCCACAAACATTCAATATCGTTGCATTTCGATGATGTATTTTATTCCGTTACATTATATCACTTAACCGTCACTTTTTCAATGCCAACGAAACCATTCTTTTTCACTATAAAACAAATCACAGCGATAACGAAATTATTCTTCTTTACGAAAGCACCGAAAACCTTGCACTTAACCGATTTTAACCATACAAAAGGAGACCGGCCCAAGCTAATCTCCTTTTGTTTGGTCAAAGTGACAGAAATCGAACCTGTAGCATCTTGCTCCCAAAGAAATCCGGAGTACCTGTTTCCGCTTATTTCTAGCAGTTTCCGCCCCTTTCCGCTCGCAAACACATCCTTTCCGGCACTCTTACCTCCAC
>JAZSHQ010000020.1:0-7726 GCA_045533335.1 Eubacteriales bacterium | reverse complement strand
CTTCGGCGATCGCCGCAAGGGCAAGCTCGATATCCATTCCCGCAATATCCTGCGTAAAGCCTTCGAGCGCGTTTATCGCGTTGCCGACATAGCTTGCCGCGTTTATCACCGCGGCGCATTGGCGCGCATTTACCACAATTTCATCGTTTTCGCCGATATTTCCCGCACCGCACATTTCGGAAACGAGCTTCGAAAGCTCCTCGATTCCCTCTCCCGTGAGCGCGCTTACGCTAACCCTTTTTTCAAAAGGAAGCTCGTGGCAAAAATCGGTTGCAATATCGGTTTTGTTAAGTATGCAAACCGTTTGCTGTTCCTTCCCGCTTTCAAAAATCGCGCCTATTAACCGCTTGTCATCATCGTCGATCGGGCGCGAAAGGTCGAACACCGCAAGAATAAGGCTTGCATCGGTTATCGCTTTTATGCTTCGCTCTATGCCGATTTTTTCAACCGTATCCTCGCTTTCGCGGATACCCGCCGTGTCCGAAAGGCGCAAAATTATATCGCCCAAGCGCACGGTTTCGGTAACCACGTCACGCGTTGTTCCCGCAATATCGGTAACTATCGCCCTTTCCTCGCCGCAAAGCAGATTCAAAAGCGAGCTTTTGCCCGTGTTCGGCTTGCCGACGATAGCGGTTTTTATACCCTCGCTTATCGCTTTGCCGTAAGTATGGCTCCCCGCCAAACGGTCGAGCCCGGCTTTTATGCTTACAAGCGTTTGCTTCATTTCGGCAACGCTTACGTCGGTCATATCCTCGTCGGGATAATCGATATACGCGTAAACCGATGCGGCAAGCAGCTTTAATTCATCGTAGATTTCACCGAGCGCGCGCGAAAGGCTTCCGTTTGCCTGCTTTGCCGAAACGGTCAGATGCTTTTCGCTTACCGAATCGATAATACCGCCGACAGCCTCGGCTTGGGTGAGCGAGATTTTGCCGTTTATAAAGGCGCGCCGAGTGAATTCGCCCGCAAGAGCCATACGCGCACCGTTTTTAAGTGCGGCGGCAAGCAGCTTTTGGGTAACGAGCAGTCCGCCGTGACAGTAAAGCTCGCAAACGTCTTCGCCCGTGAACGAAGCGGGGGCTTTGAACAGTATGCAGATACCGTCGTCGAAAACACCCTTTTCGTCGGTGAACGAGCCGTAATAAACGCTTCCGTGAAGCTGTTTTTCGAAGCGTTCCTTATTTGCGGGGACAAAAACCCTTTTGGCAACCTCAAAGGCTTCCCTCCCGCTTATTCTTATCATCGCAACACCGCCCTTGCCGTGGGGCGTGCCGATAGCGGCTATCGTGCTCATAGACTACTCCATTTTAATTAATTATCCTTATTATACTTCTTTTTTTCACATATTGCAATATTTTTACAAATTAACTATATACTTTTTATTTTAGTTGTGGTAATATAATATTCGTATAATTATATCAAGGAGCAAAATAATGTCTTTATTCACAAAGCTTTTCGGCACTTACAGCGAAAAACAGCTTAAAAAAATAGAACCTATCGCACAGAAAATAGAAGACCTTGCCGCAAAATATTCGGCGATGGACGACGAGACCCTTAAGGGTCAGACCGAAATATTTAAAGCCCGCCTTAAAAACGGCGAAACACTTGACGATATTCTCCCCGAAGCGTTTGCCACCGTTCGTGAAGCTTCCGACCGCGTGCTCGGAAAGCGTCATTACCACGTTCAGCTTCTCGGCGGTATCGTTCTGCATCAGGGCAGAATCGCCGAAATGAAGACCGGCGAAGGTAAAACGCTTATGGCTACCCTTCCCGCCTATCTTAACGCATTGAACGGCGAAGGCGTTCACATTGTAACCGTTAACGATTACCTTGCAAAGCGCGACAGCGAATGGAACGGCAACATTTTCCGTTTTCTCGGTCTTTCGGTCGGTCTTATCGTCCAAGGGCTCGATTCGAAGCAGCGTCAGCAGGCGTATAATGCCGACATTACCTACGGCACGAACAACGAATTCGGCTTTGACTACCTGCGCGACAATATGGTGGTTTACAAAAGCCAAACGGTACAGCGCGGACACGCGTTTGCAATCGTCGACGAGGTCGACAGCATTCTTATCGACGAAGCGCGCACCCCGCTTATTATCTCGGGCGCAGGCGGCGAATCGAGCGATATGTATAAAAAAGCGGACGAATTCGTGCGCCGTCTTAAATGCTACCGCATAAAGGAATTCGACAGCAAAAAGAGCGACGAGGATATGACCGAGGATTATATCGTCGATGAAAAGGCAAGAAGCTGTATGTTTACTTCAGGCGGTCTTATTAAAGCGGAAAAGTACTTCGGTATCGAAAATATCGGCGACGGCGAAAACAACGAGCTTATGCATTATCTTAACAACGCCATCCGCGCACGCGGAATAATGCAAAAGGACATAGACTACGTTATTCAGGACGGCAAAATCGTTATCGTCGATTCCTTTACGGGACGTATTATGCCCAACCGCCGCTTCTCGAACGGTCTGCATCAGGCTATCGAGGCAAAAGAGGGCGTTGACGTTCAGGAGGAAAACCGCACCCAAGCGACGATTACCTTCCAGAACTATTTCAGAATGTATAAAAAGCTTTCGGGTATGACGGGTACCGCGATGACCGAGGAGGACGAATTCCGCGAGATATACTCGCTCGACGTTGTCGAGATACCCACCAACAAGCCGATGATAAGGCTCGACCGCAACGACGTTGTTTACAAAAACGTTCAGGGCAAAACCGAAGCTATCGTTAAACAAATCGAGGAATGCCGCGCAAAGGGTCAACCCGTACTTGTCGGTACCGTTTCTGTCGAAAAGAGCGAGCTTCTTTCGAAGGTATTAAAGGCAAGAGGCATTCCCCACAACGTTCTTAATGCAAAATATCACGAACGCGAAGCCGAAATCATCGCACAGGCAGGCAAACTCGGCGCGGTAACCATTTCCACCAATATGGCGGGCAGAGGTACCGATATTATGCTCGGCGGTAACGCCGAATTCCTTACAAAGGACGTGCTCCGCAAGGAAGGGCTTGACGATTATATGCTTTACGAGGCAACCAACTGCGGCGAAACCGACGACGCGGAAATACTCGCAGCGAGAAAGCATTACAACGAGCTTAAAAAGCAGTTCGAAGCCGAAATTCAACCCGAGGCAGACAAGGTGCGCGAAGCGGGCGGTCTGTTCATTCTCGGCACAGAACGCCACGAAAGCCGCCGTATCGACAACCAGTTAAGAGGCCGTGCAGGCCGTCAGGGCGACCCCGGCGAAAGCCGCTTCTTCCTTTCGATGCAGGACGACCTTATGCGTCTTTTCGGCGCAGACAGGGTGCTCGCCATTGTAGAAGCATTGAAAATGCCCGACGACCAGCCTATCGACGCGGGCATACTTTCGAACTCTATCGAAAACGCACAAAAGCGCATCGAGGGTATGAACTTCGAACGCAGAAAGAACGTGCTCCAATACGATGACGTTATAAACTACCAGCGCGAACTTATTTATAAAGAACGCCGCGCGGTGCTCGACGGCATCGATATGAACGAAAAAATCAAGAAGATGATATCCGACCACATCGCAGAAACGGTTGCTGTGCATACCCAAAGCGACGTTCCCGACGATTGGGAGTTCGACGAAATACGCAACGCCTTCCGCGGTCTGCTTTGCGGTGATAACGATTTTGTTTACGGTCAGGCGGATATGGCGGACCTTCAGGCGCAAACCATCACCGACACGCTTACCGCCCGCGCCGAGGAGATACTTAAAAAGCAAGAGGAAGCCTTTACCCCCGAAATTTTCCGCGAGGTAGAGCGTGCAATACTTCTGCGCAACGTCGATTCCCGTTGGGTAGAGCATATCGACGCGATGGACGACCTTCGCGGAAGCATAGGCCTGAACGCTTACGCACAGCGCAACCCGATCGTCGAATATAAAATCCAAGGCGGCGCGATGTTTGATGAAATGATATCCGAAATCCGCGCAGGCACGGCAAGAATGGTGCTTTCGGCAAGACCGCGTGCCGCCGTCAACGAGCGCACGCAGGTGCTTAAAGGCAACGCCGCAGCCGGCGCCGACGGACAAAAGGTAAAGCCCACCCCCGCAAAGCGCGATGTAAAGGTCGGCGCAAACGAGCTTTGCCCCTGCGGAAGCGGTAAAAAATACAAAAAATGCTGCGGAAGCATCAATCGGAACAAATAAGAGGTAAAAAATGGGATTCGGAATAGCTTTAATAGGTTACGCCTTCCTGCTTATGGGCGATGTCGGCGGCGCACTTTTTGCCGCGCCCGTGCTTGCCTACGGCTTTTTCCTTGCTTCGAGGCTCGAGGGTAATTTCCTGCGCGCCTCGATAAGCTCGCTGTTTATGCTGCCGCGCGGAATATTTATGATAATCTATTCCTTTGCTAATATGAAGGACGGCGCATATATCGGGCTTATGAACACGTTGAACACCGTTACCTTCCTTCTTTTCCAGCTCGCTTGGCTTGCAATGTCGTTTTTCTGGCTCACGGCGGTCATAAACATCGCAAAGGAATGCAACAGCGCAATGATTTTACAGCGCGCACGCATTACGCAAGCGGTAACGCTTCCCTATATCGCCGCTTCGACCGTCGCGACAATGCTAAACTCGGGCGGAATGCTTTTGCAATACGCAGGCGCGGTTTCGGTAATTATGTTCATTCTTATGTATTTGGTTATAATATTCAATATAGTAATGCTTCACACCTGCTTTGTTCTTATCACAAGCGAACGGCAATATGAAAAGGACAAGCAAAGATTGGCAAAGGAACGCGCCGAAGCAATAAAAAAGGCAAACGAAAAGAGCAAAAAGTAAAAAGAAAGGTTGAAACGGCTTGAAGAAAGAAAAAACAAGCAAAAGCTTATCCAAAAAAAGCAAAATACTCTTACTCGTCGGTTTCGCATTCTTCATAAACCCCGTCCCCTTCGGGCTGGACATCCTACCCGACGTGTTCGGCTGTCTGCTTATCTGGTATGGCTTAACACAGCTTTCCTATTTCGACGGCTCGGTCGAGGAGGCGCGCAGGTTTACCCTTTGGCTCGCCGTTGCCGAGCTGTTCCACCTGCTGGTCATGCGCTCGGTGTTCCTCACGAATATCAGCAGTAACAGAATGCTCGCCGTTTCGGTTTTATCGATAATTCAGGGCATACTTTACGTTTTGATAATCAAAAACCTGTTTGGCGGCATTTCCTATTTTTCAATGCGCAACAACTGCAACAAAGCGCTTGCGCTGTCCGACGGTGCGGCGTTTATGTCCTATCTCGCGTTCTTTATCCGCATCGCGGCAACGCTCATTCCCGAACTTTTGGCGATACTCGAGCTGCGTTTAAGCATCGAAGTCGATTTCGACATCTACGATGCAATCGCGTCCTTTGTGGGTATGAAGCCGATAATCGTCGTCCTGCTTTCGGCTGTCGCACTCGGCGTCGGCGTGGCTTGGTTTGTTTCGCTCGCAAAGCTTATAAACACTCTGCATTCCGAATCGGGCACGGAGCTCGATGCACGCTATCTTGCCGAATTCTCCTCTCGTCCCGAAAAGACCCGCCCGAAGAAATTGCGATTTGCCACCTACGCGGTCTATTTGGCTCTCTTCTTTATTATCGATTTTACTATCGACGGCACCCGCGTCATCCCCGCCTCGTTTATGTTCCTTTTGCTCTTTGCCGCGGCATTCTGTTTTAACGGCATCAGCGAATTCAATCAAACGAAAAGGCTTGCAATACCCGCGTTTTTGTTACTTTTGGGTTGCGAGCTGTTCACGAAATTCTTCAATCCCAACGGCGCGGTGGTTATCTATGAAACCAAGCTTTCAACCGTTATCGCGGCGGCAGTTTTGGGAATAGCGGCGGCAGGCGCGTGTATGCTTTGTGTTCGCGGTTTTCTTGCCGACGTTCGCAAGCTTTCGTCCACACTCGGCTTCGGCGAGCCGTCGACAGCCGTTGTATGGGTTGCCTATTGCATCGCGGCGGTAAGCTACACCTTAAGCTTTGTTATCCCCTATTTTTACTCATATTTTTATCTGCCGCGGCTGGTTTCGGCGGCTGTGTTCGTATGGTTTACCGTTAAAACACTCGGCGGGATTTACGAGCGCGAGCTTGAACGCTGTGAGCTTATGTAGCACGAATAAAACAAATCGTTAGTATATTATATAATTATGGTAATAATTATTGACAAGACGGCAATCGTATGTTATAATCATAACCAAATATGGGGTATAACCCTAAAAAAACAGAAAGGAAATACCAAAATGAAGAAATTTCTTGCAATTCTTCTCTCTGCTCTTCTCGTAGTTTCCGCTTTTGCAATTTCTGCAGCAGCTGTTACTTGGGAAGACGGTCAGACCCGCGAAGAACTCGAAGATGGTAGCCTCGGCAATTACACCTTCGACAACGCTTACGGCTACGAATTCAGAATCGATTCCGTAAACGGCACCATCGCGGCTGAAAAGTCCACCATCATCACCACGGTTGAAAAGTACAACGCTTCCAACCCCAACTGGTCCATCAACGTGCTTCTCGCACCCACTGATGACGCTAACGTTTACGAAGTAGTTTCCGTCATCCCCACCCCCGGCTCTGCTGCTGCAGGCATCGAAAAGGGTATCAACTTCGATAACGGCAACATCGTAATGCTCATCCACTCCGGCGCTTCCGCTCCCGACACCTTCTATGAAAACGGCGACGAATGCACCAACTGGGAACAGAAGGTTGCTGCTATGGCACTCAAGGCTGGCGACAAGGTTACCCTCGCAGGTATCGACCTCGCAGCCGGCACCGCTACCGATGCTACCGCTACCGTTCAGGACGCTCCTGAAGGATACGAAGTAAGCAACGGTAAAGAAGAAGATAAGGAACCCGTAGTTATCCCCGAAACCATCACTGTTGACGGCGACCTCGCTGACAACGGCTGGGCAGAAGACGGCTGGGTAGAAGTTACCCCCGAAAACGGTTTCTGGCAGACTGTCCCCACCACCGAAGACACCATCGCTTACAAGTATCAGCTCCGTACCGATGACACCAAGCTCTACGTTGCATTCGAAGTTGATTGCGCAGCAGTAGAAGGCGGCAACGGCAACGGTACCAACGTTCGTTTCTGGATCAATACCAACGACGAAGCTACCATCTACACTCACTTCTATGATGTATATGTAGGCGGCGCAGCTGGTAAGTACAATAAGTCCACCACCACCAACGACGGTGCAGTTATCGAAAACAGCACCATCAATGCAGTTCTCACCACCGAAGGCGAAAAGACCTATGTTGAATTCTCCGTAGATCTCGCTGAATTCAACGGCGCAGAAGGCTTCGAATACTTCATCTGCGTTTCCAACAAGGTTAACGAAAACGTTTGCCTCTACTACCCCGCAAACGATGAACCCGCAGAAGGCGAATCCCGCACCGCAAACCTCCCCTACACTTTGTGGAACACCGAAAAGGCAGCTGTTGCAGACGTTGAAGAACTCGCTCTCGGCGAAATCATCGTTGAAGCTCCTGACGTTTCCGATCCCGACGTTTCCGAGCCCGACGTTTCCGAGCCCGTAGAAGACCTCGAAGAAGTTCTCAAGGAATTCGTAGGCGAAGCATCTGCAGATGCTAAGTTCGATCTCGTTATCGACGCTCCCGAAACCTACAAGGCAGGCGACGAAATCACCGTTACCGTTACCGTTAAGAACATCACCGCTGAAAACGGCCTCCACGTAGTAAACTTCAACCTTTACTATGACTGCGAAAAG
>JAZSHQ010000055.1:0-74775 GCA_045533335.1 Eubacteriales bacterium | reverse complement strand
TGAGTGGAAATGCCGTCGCTTAACGGATAAAAGCTACCCTGGGGATAACAGGCTGATCTCCCCCAAGAGTTCACATCGACGGGGAGGTTTGGCACCTCGATGTCGGCTCATCACATCCTGGGGCTTGGAGCAGGTCCCAAGGGTTCGGCTGTCCGCCGATTAAAGTGGTACGCGAGCTGGGTTCAGAACGTCGCGAGACAGTTCGGTCCCTATCTGTCGTGGGCGCAGGATATTTGAGAGGAGCTGTCCTTAGTACGAGAGGACCGGGATGGACATACCAACGGTGCACCGGTTGTTCCGCCAGGAGCATAGCCGGGTAGCCGCGTATGGATGGGATAAACGCTGAAGGCATCTAAGCGTGAAGCCCACCTCAAGATTAG
Organism: Eubacteriales bacterium; assembly: GCA_045533335.1. Taxonomy (GTDB): domain Bacteria; phylum Bacillota; class Clostridia; order Oscillospirales; family CAG-382; genus Coliplasma. The sequence goes on along the minus strand of JAZSHQ010000055.1, from coordinate 74,395 downwards.
ATATCCCATAGCATAAGCTAGTAAGGTCACTTGTAGACTACAAGTTTGATAGGTCGGAGGTGTAAGCAGGGTAACCTGTTCAGCTGACCGATACTAATAGACCGAGGGCTTGAACTACTTCTACAATGAGCAATCTTCTATTCACTTTCAATACCAAGCTTACAGTGGCGCAACAGTGTCACAAGTCAGTGTCTTTAACAGCGAGGGTCCACCCGTTCCCTTTCCGAACACGGAAGTTAAGCTCGTCTGTGCTCAAAATACTTGGCTGGAGACGGCCCGGGAAAATAGGTCGATGCTGACACTAAGGAATGAGATCCCCCTTAAATGGGGGACAGTTCCATTTCGTGGGCCTTTAGCTCAGTTGGTTAGAGCAACCGGCTCATAACCGGTCGGTCCTGGGTTCGAGTCCCCGAAGGCCCACCATTTTCTTAAATTGAATATGCACCTTTAGCTCAGTTGGTAGAGCAACTGACTCTTAATCAGTGGGTCCTGGGTTCGAGTCCCCGAAGGTGCACCAAACCAAAAACATTGAATAAATATTCAATGTTTTTGTATATAGGGGTATAGCTCAGTTGGTAGAGTCGCGGTCTCCAAAACCGTTGGTCCTGGGTTCAAGTCCTAGTGCCCCTGCCAAAATCCTGCATGAATTTGCAGGATTTTTTCTTTTTCTGCATAAAATTTCGGTTTTTAACAATTTTTATACCGATTTTTCTGGCATTACTAATATCATATCGACGCACGTTTGTTTGGAGCATTGGTTGCGATTTCATCCGTTCCAAAACTGCTTCAACCGTTCCGTCTGTTACATCATCAAAAGAGCTGCGATAATAAACTTTAGATTGATTGACAACTTTTCGTGCCAATGATATAATTAATATAGTTGTTAAAGTATGGTTATTTATAGAAACATATAGTTTGGAAGTATGAAGTCTATTATCTGTTAAATGAGGTGGATTTGTATGGGAATAGGTATTATGGTCTGCGGCCTAAACGGTTGCGGGAAAAGCACACTTGGAAAAGCATTAGCGGAAGAACTTGGCTTTCATTTTATCGATAATGAATATTTATTCTTTTCCAGAACGGAAGCAGATGAACCGTACACTAATCCCAGATCGCGCGAAGAAGCAGAGAAACTATTCGCACAGGAAATTAGCAAACACGATAACTTTGTTTTTGCTTCGGTTACAGGTGATTATGCAAAAGATATATCCAATTTATATCAATATGTAATTTATATAAATGTTTCCAAAGATGTCCGTATGCAACGAGTTAGGAACCGTTCATTCAAAAAGTTTGGTAACCGTATGTTGCAAGGCGGCGATTTGTATGAATCAGAAGAAGCATTTTTCGAATATATCGAAAAACGACCAGAAGACCATGTTCAAAAATGGGTTGAAACTTTGAAAAGTCCAATAATTAGGGTTGATGGAACAAAAACAATTGAAGACAATATTGAGTTCATTAAGTGGTTTATTAAGAATGATACTGAAGAAAAATCCACGAACAAACCCGAATATTTATATCACGGAAGTCAATATTTATTCGATATATTAGAACCGCAACAAGCTTGTGGCGCGAATTTACAGGAATCGCAGAAAGCTATTTATGCCGGAACAAAATTTGAACATGTGATTCCGTTTGCCTTACCAATACGTTGGTATCCCGATGACCCAAGTGGAAAACGCGATTTTTCTTGTGAAGTATGTTTAGTGCCTCCGCAGAGTAAAACATATCTTAATTATGGTTCGCTCGACCCGAACGGAATTGGATATGTTTATAAGGTTAAATCCGATAGCTTCACAAAGATAGATAATTGGCAATGGGTTTCATCTGTTTCGGTTGTTCCTGAAGAAGTATTTACCATCAAAGTTTCTGATTACATTAACACAGTTGTTTTTTCTGAAGAAGCTAAGGAAATACAAGAGAAACTTTACTCATTATAAATTTAACCGCCGAGGATTATATCAAAATTTTCCTCGGCGGTATTTCTTTGTCTATAGCAACCCAACCATTGCACCTATATCGAGAACGCATCGGTTAAGCCGTTCAGTCGGGTATTGTCCTTTTTTACATAGTACATCTCGGTTATCTGCGAGGTGCTATGCCCAAGTATATCCGCAACCCGCTTCGGTGTGAGCGAGAGGATCGTGCCGTCGGGTTGTGTGAGGTGGTGGAAGTATTTGTTGAGTATATAGCAATCCGTTTTCACGGTTTCGTTTTGTAAATATTAAATTGTTCCGATATAGCAACGTGTGATATAAGGATATTTAACTGTTCCGTTTGTTTGGTGTTTATCAAACACTTCATTAATCGATTTTATATATTCATCATACATTAAGTCGTTTTCTTTCGGTGCATACGAGGAAGAAAGGTTCCTTGCAATAAAATCTTCACGAGTATAAACGAGGTTGTTGCAGAATTCTACCAGTTCAAATTCTCCGCTGAAGAAATCCGAGAACGCATCTTTTGAAAAATCAATTCCGTTGGAAGAGCCTTTGAAAGCTTCACAGTATTTTTTGTTGACTGCAAAGTTGTCTTTTATGATTTCGCTGTCGCTATCTCTATCGTTCCATACCAGAACTACTTTTCCGTTGGGTTTCAGAATACGTTTGCATTCGTGTTTGAACACTACTCTATCGAACCAATGGAATGCTTGAGCAACGGTTACGAGGTCAATGGAATTGTCGGGGAGAGAAGTGCTTTCTGCAGTTGCATTGATAGAAGTTATATTCGCAATCGTTTTATATTTTTCTTCTGCTTTGACGCGCATATCATTGTTTGGTTCAACCGCAAAAACAAAATTAACAAATTGTGATAATGCTATTGTAAATATGCCCGTTCCCGAACCTATATCTGCCGCAACGGTTTCTTTGTTTATAACTCTTTCGGCCAAAAGGAAACTAAATAGCGCATCCGGATAACTCGGTCTTGCTTTTGAATATACGTTTCCCTTTGAATCAAATTTGTTTGTGTTCATTGTTTTGTCCTATAATGGATTTTCGTTTTTCATTTTAGCAAGAGAGTGATCGATTGATTCTTCAAGTTCTGTTTCGACATTGTAATACACGGCGAGTTGAACAAGAGCGTTAATTGCTTGTTTGATTTCGTCGGCTAAATGTTGTTTAGAAGGTTCACCGTGTTTTAGTGATTTAATACCGCTTTTTTCAAAGTGATTCACTTCGCTTGCGACTTCACCGCATTCCTCGAGGACTCGTGTTGCTATTTGATAGGGATCGTTTCCGTTTGGAAAGCGGTTTGTATAACCTTTTGCTAATAGGTATAACTTTTCCATTACTTTTTTCCTTTGTACGCCAAGTTATTATCAATGAATTCTATCAATTGCTTTTTATTAACTTTATCCTGATTTAATTTGTACCATTCAAACGCTTCTTTCAAACCATCGTGCAAAGTTTTTTCAGTTTGCATAAGCAAATGTTGAGCAGAAACGTCAAGATTATATTCGTAGTCATAAAAAGGGAAGTAGCTTCTTTGAGGAATATCTGCAAAGACATTAACGAACTCGGGCTGTTTGCTAACAACAGCATAGCAAGCTTTGACCCATTCTTTAATGGTGATCGCAACTTGATTTCCAACATTAAAAACATGTTGTTCGGGTTTGGTTTCAAGTATCGTATCAATGAATTTGCATAAATCTTCGACGTGTAAGAACTGTAATTTCATATCTCCGTTTTGAGGTAGATAAAATTTTCTATCCTGCATAGCGCACTCAAAAACAAATGCTTCGCGATAGACGTTGTTCATTTGTCCGTATAAATAAGGCGGGCGAAGTATGTATGCGTTGGGGACTTTTTCTAACAAAGTCTTTTCAGCTTCGATTTTATTAGTTCCGTATTTGCCCCAATATTTATTTTCTCCAAGAGTCAAATTTTCCAAGAAGGGTTGAGGAGCATATTCGGGATAAACGGCACTCGAGCTTATAAAAATATAATCATCAAAGCTACCTAATCCGTCAAGCAAAAGGTTAACATCATTTTCGTTGTATGACGTAACATCAATAACTACGTCAAATTGATATGATTTAAGAGCATCGCCGAGATTGGCTCGGTCTGCTTCAATAAGCTTTACACCTTGACTTTGAGGTTTTGTATTTCTGTTAAGAACGTATACCTCGCAATTCTTTTTGACATAGTATTCCGCAACAAATCTGCTAACGAAAACCGTACCCCCAGTTACTAAAATCTTTTCCATAATCACACCTCCTTTTTTAATTTTACCATAACCTGTGCTCATTTTCAATATGTCCATAACCCTTTCGTATGTTATCTCTACCATTTAAAAGAGTTATCTTTCAAGCATATACAAAAAGCACCGCAAAATACATTTTCTGTGCAAGACTATTCCGTACCATACTTTCTTTGTCTATACCGACGTAATGGGTGAGGAGTGCGTTTGTCTGAAGCATCGAAAGATCCGATTTGCTCACAATGCGCAAATGTTGAAATTTTTATAGGATTGTGCTATAATCAAATTAACATTACACGGGAGGTGCAAAATGGAATATCGTATTGCTGTTTGCGACGACGAACAGTCGCAACTTCAGAACCTCACAAAGAAGCTATCGCTTTATGCCGAAGCGCATCACGTGAGCTTCAATATAGACACCTACCCGTCCGCAGAGGCGTTTCTGTTTGCGTTTGAGGAAAACCGCAATATTGATCTACTGCTTTTGGATATCGAAATGGCAGAGATGAATGGCATTGAACTTGCGAAAAAGATTCGCCTAAATAACGAGACGATACAAATATGCTTTATTACCGGTTATCCCGACTATATGAACCAAGGCTACGACGTTGAAGCACTGCATTATCTTATTAAGCCTGTTTCAACAGACAAGCTTTTTAATGTCTTGGACAGATTTATGAAGGCTATTGAAACGCAGCCGCGATTCTTCCTTTTTTCAGTCGGAAAAGAGGTTGTCCGCGTTTATGAAAAGGAACTTTTTTACGGCGAAGCGCAAGGACACTATATCGTTTTGCACACCAAACAGGGCGAACTGAAGATTCGTATGACAATGCCCGAGCTTGAAAAGCAGCTTGGCGAAGGCTTCTTCCGTGCAAGCAGGTCGTTTGTTGTTAATCTGCGATACGTTACGAGAATTACGAAGACCGACGTTGTTTTGGAGGACGGTACAGCTGTTCCGTTGGGAAAAGGTTTATTCGACCAAGCGAACACAGCATTGATTACATTCTTGAGGAATTTATAATATGAGCAAACGAAGTGAAAAGAAGCTTGCCGCGTTCCAAAACGCTATTGTTGAACAGCATTACGCGGAAGTTGAGAATATGTACCGCAAAATGCGTGAGTGGCGGCACGATTATCACAACCATATACAAGCACTTGCTACGATGCTGGAGCAGGGCGATACCGAAAAAGCGCGTGAGTTTCTGTCCGAGATTCACGACACACTTACAAAAGTAGATACCGTATTGAAGACCGGCAACACTATGGTCGATGCGATACTCAACAGTAAGATCTCGTTGATGTATAGCAAAAACATACGTGTAGACGCTACTGCCAAAGTGCCTGCCGAATTGACGGTTAAGGATATCGACCTTTGCGTTATTATCGGTAATTTGCTCGACAACGCTATGGAAGCGTGCGAAAAGCTCCCCGAAGGAAGCCGATTTATACGAATTTACATATCTGTCAAGGGCAACCATCTTTATATGTCCTTTACTAATTCTGCCGGCAAAAAGCAGGAAAAGGTCGGTATGCTGTTCCGTTCTACAAAGGGCGCGCTTGGCGGCATCGGACTTTCGCGAGTTGACAGTCTTGTATCTCAATACGGCGGTTACGTTACCCGTGCTTCCGAGGACGGCGGATATACCACCGAGGTCATTTTACCTTTATAAATTCTAAAAGTGTGTTTTCGTGCCTGAAAACACACTTTCAGTCTGTTGACAAAGTCTGCAGACTGAACCAGAGTGAGAGAAATGAGGCTATTTTTCACGAAAAACGAGCGTAGGCTTACGATTGTAAGGTAGTCGAGTTTTTCGTGAAAGCCCTTGAAAATACAATGAAAAATCAAATTCCTTATAATAAAGAAGGAAAACTTCGCGGTAAAATGAAACTTGCTGTTTTCTATTGCTTTTTTCTTTCAAGGGCGTAAAGAGTCCATTTGTCTTCGCTCTAAAAGTGTGTTTTCGTGCCTGAAAACACACTTTTTCTGCCAAAAATAACTTTTTGGATAAAAGGTATGTTATTCTGCAAACACCTAAGGAGGTGTCTATATATGGCTAAGGATAAAGAAAAAAAGAAAAAAGAGCCGAAACGCAAACCTAAATACGGAATGTTTTCCTGTCTGAAATGGATGGGGAAACTGCTTTGGAAATGGGAGAAAACCATTGCCGTTTCTGCGGTGCTTGTTATTCCGATTGCAGTCGTGCTGTATTGGCTCAATATTTATACTCCGTCTATCGTGCTTGAACGTTTGCAAACGTCAGAGACTTTTGCAATAGTTATTTATACGATATTGGCGTTATTGTTGTCTACGCTCGGATTCCGTATAATCAAAAACTATATAGATATAAAACGCGAGCTGGCTGCTGACTATCTTAGTCTTCGGTTATATCATATTCTTTCGGAATCGGGGTTGTCGAAAGACTATTATTTGCAATTTGATGAAGAATATCAGGAAAAAGCAAAGCGGGCAGATAATGCGCGCTGGAACAAGGGAAATACCTTTCCTACAGAATTGGGTAACCTTGCAGTCAATATCATCTGCTTTGTTTTATTTGGCTCTGTTATATCCTTGCTCAGCCCCTGGGTTTTGTTGCTTCTTCTTGTCGGATGCCTTATAAACTTTTTTACACAGCGTTGGAAACAGAACTATGATTACCGTCATCAAGAGGAAGCGGATCTTGTCGATAACAAGTTCGGCTATACGATGTTTGAGGCACCTGCCCGCCAGCACGCCAAGGATCTGCGTCTGTACGGTTTTTCTGACTTTATTTCCAAGACGTTCGACTCGCTGCTAAAGGAATATTTATCTGTCTTGCGCAAGTTTCAAAATTCATCGTCGACGGTTGAAATCGTCAGCTATATCGTTTCCGCCGTTCGTGACGGCTTGGCTTATGCATTTTTGATATTCCGTGCAGTTAACGGTGAGTTCGGACCTGCCGAATTTGTGTTATATTTCTCGGCAATCTCTCAAATGTCAAACTTTATCGGCGGTATCTTGGGCGGCGTTTCTTCGATACGCGAGGGCGCTTTGCAGTTGTCGGATTTTCGTGAATATTTGGAAATTCAAGGCGATTTTAATCACGGAGAAGGCATTGAAAAGCCTATCGGCAGACCGCTTTCGATCGAATTCAAAAACGTTTCTTATAAATATCCAAAGGGCGAAAAGAACGTCATCGATAACGTGAGTTTCAAAATCGAAGCAGGCGAAAAAATAGCGCTCGTCGGTCTTAACGGAGCAGGTAAGACGACACTAACAATGCTTATGGGCGGTCTTATTCTTCCTAACGAAGGTGATATTTTCATTGACGGACACAGTCTGTTGGAGTACAACCGCGATGATTTGATTTCGCTGTTTTCGGTAGTTCCGCAATATTACACAATATTGCCGCTTTCCATTGCGGAGAATATTGCGTTAGAAGAAAAAGAACATATAGATTATGACAAGCTTGATAAAGTTATAGAAATTGCCGGTTTGACGAATAAGATCGCATCTCTTTCGAAGGGAGCGGATACTCCGCTTTCCAAAGAGTTTGACGGCGATGCCGTTGATTTTTCGGGCGGTGAGATGCAACGATTGTTGCTTGCTCGCGCTGTTTACCGTGGTGCGCCGATATTAATACTCGACGAGCCGACTGCCGCACTCGACCCGATCGCAGAAGACGAGATATATAAAAAATATAACGAGATAGCGAAAGACACAACGTCGATATTTATCTCTCACCGTCTTGCGTCTACCCGTTTTTGCGACAGAATATTCTTGCTTGACAACAACAAGCTTGCCGAGGTGGGAACGCACGATGAATTGATGCGTCTCGGCGGTAAATACAAAGAACTGTTTGATATTCAAAGCCAATACTATAAGGAAGGGGAGAACGAAAATGAAGAAAAACAAGAAGCATAAACGCACTCTGCGCGAAGATATACGAATGATAATTCGCGGATATAAGCTCGTGTGGCGTATGTCGCCTCCGAATTTTATGTGGCGTATGGCTTACGTTACAACTCTTCAGATATCCCCTTACTTTGCACTGTATATGTCGGCTCTCCTTATAGACGAGTTGACGGCAGGCGCAACTGCCGAAAGGCTTTTAACGCTTGCCGTTATCACGGTTGTAGGCTCTCTTATAGTAAATATCGTCAGCCAAAACATTGTTGGCAGACAGGCGGCAAAATACGAAAGGGTACAGTGGGTGAGAGATGAAAAATTTCTGACCGATATCGAAGCGAGCATGCAATATTGCCACCTCGAAACTCCCGAAACTGCCTTGGTGCGTGATCAGATACGCCATTCCAAAAACTACGGCGGCAACGGACTGATGACGCTGTATTGGTCGATTTGGTTTATCACCGAAGCAATTGTAAATATAATCGCTTCGGTTTCGCTCACGGCATCTATGATTACGATGTCGGCAAACGGAGATTTCAAAGGCTTTCTTGCGTTTGCAAACAGTCCGTGGTCGGCAGTTATCATCCTTTTGATTATTGTTGTTAACATTTTCATTCAGGTACGCGTTTCCGCAAGAAGAAAAGTACTGCTTGACCAAAACTGGACCAAATACTCTGCAGAGCGCAAGCGCGGATGGCGTTTGCTCGGCAGACGCGGGTCTGACGTATATCAAATGGGCATGAAGGATTTTCTGATTCGCCGTACCCGCGAGCACTTTATAAAACCAAAGGTAAACGAAAACTCTTTCAAGATTCAGTGGAAATACAACACCATAAGCACGGTATGGAACACACTTATGAACATCGCGCTATTTATATATGTCGGTGCTCGTGCATATATCGGCGTGTTCGGTATCGGCAGCTTCGTTCTTTATCGCGGAACGGTAGAGCGCTTTATCAATGCGGTTTCAACCCTCGGTGCGCGTCTTGGCGAGCTTCGGAATAACAATGATTTTTTACAAAAGATATTCGATTACATTGACCTTCCCAACGAGATGTATCAAGGCACGCTTTCGGTAGAAAAACGCGACGATAATCAGTATGAAATAGAATTCAGAAATGTTTCGTTCAAATATCCGGGGCGAGATACGTATGCGCTTAAAAACGTTAATTTCAAGTTCCGTATCGGCGAAAGATTGGCGTTTGTCGGTATGAACGGAAGCGGTAAGACCACATTTATCAAGCTTCTTTGCCGTCTGTATGATCCCACCGAGGGAGAAATATTACTCAACGGCATTGATATTACAAGATACGATTATCAAGAATACCTTTCGCTGTTTTCGGTTGTATTTCAAGACTTCGCCACGTTTGCATTTACGATCGCAGATAACGTTTCTGCACAAAAAGCCCCTGACCGAGAAAAAGTAGTCGAATGCTTAGAGCGTGTTGGATTGGGTGATAAAATAAGAGAACTTCCCAAAGGCATCGATACCTACATTTACCGTTGGTTTGTGAACGACGGCGTCGACCTCTCTCGCGGCGAGTTGCAAAAGGTCGCACTTGCACGCGCGCTGTATAAAGACGCTCCGTTCTTCATCCTCGATGAGCCGACTGCCGCACTCGACCCGATCGCAGAAGCAGATGTATATAAACGCTTTGGCGATGTAGTAGGTGATAAGACGGCAATCTTTATCTCGCATAGACTGTCTTCCTGCCGTTTTTGCGATAACATCGCTGTCTTCCACGAAGGCGAAATGATCCAGTACGGTAGTCATGACGAGCTCGTATCCGTAACCGACGGTAAATACCACGAGCTTTGGCATGCGCAGGCACAGTATTATAATTAAAAAAATAGTTTCTTAACAGATTAGTTCTGTAATAGATTATAAGTAGTCAAATTATGTTATATCATATATCGCTGATCTTGGGATTAACAATAATCAAGCCTAATGCAAAGGAAAGCGAGCGATATATACGTTTAATAAACCATATAAAATCCATTCAAGGTGAGATATGAATGACCTTTATTTAAGTCTTATATACCCTAAAAATCAATTTAACCAACAACTGCTCATAAATGACGATGATTTTAAAACCTTGTTTGGAAATTATCTTTATTGCAGGGATTTTAACATTAGCGAATTTTTGACAGAGGATGTTGAGATCATTCAATACCGCCAAGAAATATTTGCAGATATATTAAACGAACCCGAAGTTTTAGACTTGTTGCAAGAAATTTTACCTATTCTTGAAAATATAAACGAACTGTATCGTTTGAAGGATAACAGCCACGAAACCGAAGGGCAAATATATTCTATTAAGCTTATCGAGCTTTATATTGAGCTTATAAACAAGATTTATCGCAAAACCGAAAAACTGAAAGGGAGAATAAAATCTTGTTCTTTGCTGAATTTTGCGCAGTTTGTCGCCGATATAGCAACCGATGAAGCGTTTATCAAATTAGTTGCAAATACACAAAAGCTATCAAAAGCAATCAGCCAAGTCAAAAGTGTAACTATAGGGATGAATTTGGATGCAACCTTTTCGCCTTACGAATTCGGTGTACTATCGTTGAACGATAAATCTGTTGTATCCAATGATTTCATTGGTAACCTTATAAATCGTAGCGAAAAAGATAATTTGAATGCGCTATGTCCGTTAAAAGTGATGTCAAAATCACTCTCAAATGAAGAAAAGCGTTTTGCGGATATGGCTATCGGTTCTGTTTTAAACAGATTGTTTAAAGGTTCTATAAAAGAATGGGAGCCTGCGGTTAAAGCTTTTTTCAGACAAAACACAAAAGCATTTTTGCCCCTTATTAAAGAATTAAAATATTTGTTATTCGGTGCAAAAATATTGAACGAACTAAAAGAAGCAAAAATGCCCTTAACAGTTCCAATCATTAAGCCTAAAACGGATAAAACTTTTTCGGTTAGGGGATTGTATAATCCCCTGATCGCATTGTCAAAAGATAAAATCGTTCTCAATGACATTGAATTTGATGAGAATGGGCGGATTTATCTTATTCTCGGTCCCAACAGCGGCGGCAAAAGTGTGTTTACTTCTGCCGTGGGGATTTGTCAGGTTTTTACGCAACTCGGTTTTCTTGTTCCCGCGAAATATGCAGAAATCAGTCCTGTTGATAGAGTATTCGTTTGTTTTACTAATAAATCAAATTCAAAAGACAAAGGCAGGTTGGAAGAAGAGTGTGCGAAGGTAAAAAGCATTTTTGAATCTTTAACCGAACATAGCCTTGTTTTGATGGACGAAACATTTTCGAGCACTGATGCGTTGGAAGGCAAATATATTGCTCTTGACGTTCTTAAAGGTATGTCTGCATACGGATGCAAAGGTGTCTTTTCCACTCATCTTCATGAATTAACTGCTATGTTATCGGAGATAAATAACTGCAAAACTTGTAAATCAAAAATCGATACACTTTCAGCGGATATTGATGAGAACGGAAATAGAAATTATAAAATATTACGTACTTTGCCCGACGGTAAAAGCTATGCCAAAAGCATTGCAGATAAATACGGTTTGAAATATGAAACGTTAATAGAAATGCGTGGACATTAAGTGTAGAAAGTCAAAAGAGGTTGTGTTATGAAATTATTTGCAAGATTTGCAGAACGAATACTGAATATAAGCACAATCTATTTGATAGATTCTCCCACTTACAAGCTATTGAAAATATTTTTCATTTTCTTTATTGTCAGCGCTTTTCTAATTGCACTTACGTTTTCAACGCTTGTTATTATTGCATTGCCGATTTTGCTGTTTGTTTGTTATTTTTATTATCTCTTTTCTAAAATTTGGCGTTCCTACAAATTTTCCACTTTGTATTTGATTTTACTTCCTATCCTTGCTCTTGCTTGCGGGGTGGAACTAAATATTTTGATATTTTGAATTTTGAGGTTGCATGATGTTAAGTAGTATTATTTGGGCAGAACAGGATAACAGAATTGCTTTTGATGATTATTCGTTTGTTGAAGCTTTAGACATTAAAAATTTAATTAATATCAACCGTGGCAAGAAGATCGGAGAGAAAGAAAACGAGCTATGCGAGTTTTTCTCGGTTTGTCCCGATACACTTGAATTGCGCCAAGAGTTATTTGAAGAATTATTAAGCGACAAAACTCTATTTGAAAAGCTTGATTCGAGTTTTGAAAGTCTTGCAAACATTTACGCATTACAAAACCAAAAAGATACGGTGGAAAATAACGAAAAATTATTGTATAGCGTTAGGGAAATAGAAGCATATGTTGAATACCTCACAAAAATGAAGGATATTTTTCATAGCGTTAACGTTAATAGTAAAGCATTGAAGGTTTTGTGGGAGTTATTAAAGCCGTTATGCGAGGGAGATGACTTTGATACACTTTGTAAGGCAGTTGAAAAACAATCTCATGAAATCAGAAACATTAAGAGCATTACTGTTGGTGTAAATCTTGATAGTCAACTCAGACCTTCCGAAGCAGGTGTTTTGACTATCAATGAACAGAGTTTTGTATCAGGTGATTATCTGAATAAGCTTTTGAGATTGGACTTTGGAAATGACGACTTTTATTGTCCTGCTCCTCTGCTTCCGTTAAATCATAAATTGACAAACGAAGAATTTTATATTATTCGTACATCAATAAATTCTGCAATGAATAAAGTATTATCTTCTTCGTTGAAATCTTGGTCGGGTATAATTAAAAAACATATTATAAATAATCTGCGTCATTTATCCAATATTCTTTATGAATGGACTTTCGTTTCGGTTTGCACCAAGGTGTTATATGAATTGATCGGATCGGGATTTGCAGTTTGCAAACCCGGTTTGAGCACTTCTGATGAAGTAACAGGTCTATATCATCCTGTTTTAGCAATGTCCGCTTTAAGCAAAAATGATGTAGTAAAAAACGAGCTTTGTTTTGATAAACAACATTCGATATATATTCTTACCGGACCTAACCAAGGTGGCAAATCTATTTACACACAATCAGTGGGAATAATGTATGCTATGCTACATTTGGGCTTGTTGCTTCCTGCAAACAAAGCTGTTTTGCGTCTTGTTGATAATATATTTATTCATTTCGTCGATATAAGAAAGCGTTCATACGTTCACGGACGGCTTTCGGATGAATGTAACAAAATTCAAAGCATTAATAAATTTATCACCAAAGACAGCTTGTTTTTATTTGATGAAGCACTTTCAAGCACGAATGCGGCAGAAGCGGTAGCCATTTCAACAGAGATTATCACGGCGTATTTGGAGATAGGTTCAAAAGGTATATTTGCGACACATTTTCATGAGCTATGTGATTTGAGCGAAGAATACGAAGGTATTGACAACCTCACGGCGCAAATCGATGAAGGTTCCCACAAACGAATTTTCAAGATTGTGCGTGGTAACGGCGGCAAAAGCTATGCTTCTGATATTGCTCAGGCGTTCGGTTTGACAAAAAGTGAAATAGTAAAAAATGCGAAAGCTGCACAAACTATGGAGAATGCTTAAAACAGTGTATATATTTTGATGAAGATGATAATTGAAATTTTAAATACCTAAGTCATTTAATAAAAACGATCAAACACCGCCGAAAGCTATCTCGGCGGTGTTTGCTTACGGCGTATCGAATCCGAAATGCATATCGGAAAAAATAGAAAATGCTATTTACATTTGTCGCAAAATAGGGTATAATGCCATTAGTTATGAATTTTTAGTAATATAAGGAGTGTCATTTTAATGAAACTTTCACCTCTTCAGACAGCAAGATATCAGTACACCCCCAAGTTGCCCGGTATGCTCAGAAACGGTATTTCCGAAATCTGCGTTAAGAACGGCGGCGCAACCGAAAGTGTTGCGGATCAGGAAAAGATCCAGGCGTTGTTCCCTAACACCTACGGCAAGAACGAAATCACCTTTCAAAAAGGTCAGAACACTGCAGAAGCTAAGACTCAGAAGGTCGGCGTTATCCTCTCCGGCGGTCAGGCTCCCGGCGGACACAACGTTATCTGCGGCTTGTACGATGCATTAAAGGCAACCGACAAGGATAACGTTCTTTACGGTTTCAAGGGCGGTCCCTCCGGTCTTTTGGAAGACGATTATATTATTTTTGATGACGAGTACATCAATCAGTACCGCAACACCGGTGGCTTCGATATTATCGGCTCGGGCAGAACTAAGCTCGAAACCGAAGAACAGTTTGCTGTTGTAGCAGAGGTTTGCAAAAAGCACGGCATTAACGCTATCGTTATCATCGGCGGCGATGACTCGAATACCAACGCAGCTGTTTTGGCAGAATATTTTGCGGCAAACAACGCAGGCGTTCAGGTTATCGGCTGTCCCAAAACCATCGACGGCGACCTTAAGAATGAGGATATCGAATGCTCCTTCGGCTTCGATACCGCGGCAAAGACCTATTCCGAAATCATCGGTAATATCGAACGCGACGCAAACTCTGCAAAGAAGTATTGGCACTTCGTTAAGGTTATGGGCCGTTCGGCTTCTCACGTTGCGCTTGAATGTGCGCTTCAGACCCGCCCCAACATCTGCCTTATCGGCGAAGAAGTTGCCGCAAAGAAGATGTCTATGGCAGAAATCGCAGATTACATCGCAGATTCTGTTGCCCCCCGTGCGGCAAAGGGCTGGAACTTCGGCGTTGCTATCATTCCCGAAGGTATAGTTGAATTCGTTCCCGAATTCTCTGTGCTTATCGCAGAAATCAATGAACTTCTTGCAGGCGAAAAGACCGATGCGTTCAATGCACTTCCCACTTGGGCAGATAAATATGCGTTTATCGAAAACGGTCTTACCAAGGAATCCATGGCTGTTTTCGCTATCCTTCCCGAATCTATTCAGCAGCAGCTCTTCTTGGAACGCGACCCCCACGGTAACGTTCAGGTTTCGCTTATCGAATCCGAAAAGCTTTTCTCTGCACTCGTTGCAGATAACCTCAAGGCTCGCAAGGCAGCAGGCACCTACAACGGCAAGTTCTCGGCACTCCACCACTTCCTCGGCTACGAGGGCCGTTGCGCGTTCCCCTCGAACTTCGATGCAGACTACTGCTACTCTCTCGGCTACAACGCGTTTATGCTCATCCAGTACGGCTACACCGGCTACCTTTCCAAGGTTTCCAACCTCAGCAATCCCGCAGAGGAATGGGTTGCAGGCGGTATGCCTATGACCAAGATGATGAACATCGAAAGAAGACACGGTAAGGACAAGCCCGTTATCCGCAAGGCTCTTGTTGAGCTCGACGGCGCGCCCTTCAAGTATTTCGCCGCAAACAGAGCGGAATGGGCAGAAAATACCTGCTTCGTTTATCCCGGTGCTATTCAGTACTTCGGCCCGAGCGAGGTTTGCGATGCAACCACTATCACTCTCGCTCTCGAACAGGGTAAATAAGCCGCGAAACGGCAAACCATAAAGCGAATAACAAAAAACACCGCCGAATTTCCCTCGGCGGTGTTTTGATATATAACCTGCGAATTTATCTGCAAAGGCTTGAAAATGGTATATTGTTATGCTATAATATGTCATAAATTGTCGCTTTCGTGTGGCGAAAAAACAGGTCGTTAAAAAATAAAAGGAGGGAGCATTTATGAAATGTTGCAAATGCGGCAGACCGATTGGCGCAGATGATGCCTTTTGCGCATTGTGCGGCGCAAAGCAGGTTGTCAAAACCGCAAACCCGAAATCCTGCTTCAGCGCGCCTGCCGAATTAGAAAAAACACCGAAAAATAAAGATAGCTCGCTTGTAAAAAAGGGTCCCTCGAAGAATTTTTTTGCTGTTGCCGGCGACCTGACAAACGATTCAACGACATACAAATCGGAATTTGTGCCCGATTCTGTATTTTCGCAAAAGAAAGAATTCCCTCGGAACGAGGACGATGTGGTGCTTATCAAGCGCAAGCAAAACGAAAGTAAAACAAGCGGAAAATCGGTGCCCCCGCAACCGAAACAGGAATCTTCGCAACCGAAACAGGAATCTTCGCAACCCAAATCTATACCTGCGCAACCCACTTCGGAATACGACATTTACATAAGCCATAAAAGCAACGATATTGCTATTGCCGAAGAAATGTATTATTTTATGAAGCAAAACGGCAAAAGGGTTTTTTATGACAAAAAGTCGCTTCCCGAAAGGTCTGAATCGCAATACAGAAAGT
Source organism: Eubacteriales bacterium (assembly GCA_045533335.1). Lineage (GTDB taxonomy): Bacteria > Bacillota > Clostridia > Oscillospirales > CAG-382 > Coliplasma. The sequence goes on along the minus strand of JAZSHQ010000055.1, from coordinate 58,150 downwards.
CGATTATGCACGCACTCGATAAGTCTTCGCATTTTGTGGTAGTGCTTTCGGATCTTTCGTATATGGAGAGTTACTGGGTAAAGCTCGAAATGCAGATTTTTCAATCTGAAATAGACGAGGGACGAAAAAAGAATTCGAACTTTATAATGGTTGTTACGAAAAACGTACACGACCAAATAATGGAAAGCAACAAAGCGGTGCTTCCTATCGATTTTCGTCGCTGTGAAATTATGCTGGTTGAAGAATATAAAGCAAAGTTGCTGATGTATATCAGATAATTTGTATTCGTCATCTCGCGCAAGCGTTTATGATATTAAATGAAATTCAAAGGAGCGCGGAAAATGATTCGTATGTTAAATTCGAAAATGAATCAACAGCAACCCATTGTCGCAATCGGCAACGGGCTTGTTTTCTTGCGTTCGTAATGTTGTTCGCGCAACAATAAATCAACACAAGAACGGTTAAAAGCTCACGCCGAGCCTTTAACCGTTTTATTTTTATTGTTTTTGAGAGGAGTAAATTATGAAATCTATCGACAAATCGGTGCTGGAATTTTACGAATGCGGCGGGGAAATGAACAGGCTAAGAGAGGGTATCGGCTTGATCGAGTTCGAACGCACGAAGGAGCTTCTTTCGGAATATCTTCCAAACCCGCCCGCGGTCATTTACGATATCGGCGGGGGATACGGCGAGTATTCGTATTGGCTCGCCGATAAGGGGTACGAGGTGCATCTATTCGATTTATCGAAAAGAAATATCGAAATGAGCGTGACGTTAAAAGCCGAATATCCCGAAGTAAGCCTTGCTGCGTGTGAGGTGTGTGATGCGCGCTCTGTTCCCCGTCCCGACAAAAGTGCAGACGCGGTATTGCTTATGGGTCCGCTTTATCATTTGCTTGAATACGAGGAACGGATAAGAGCAATTAACGAGAGCAAGCGGTTATTAAAAGATGGCGGCTTGCTGTTTTCGGCGGCGATAACGCCCTATTCGGTCCTGCTTCACAGCATAACGCTTTACCGAACGGGAGATGGGAACAAAAACAAAAGGCTAGACGACCCCGAATTTTTCAATATGGTCGAGCGCGAGCTTTGCGACGGTCGGCATATAAATCCCGAAAAAAGCATTGTAGGCGGGCTTGGAAGCTCGCATCTGCATACCGCAAAAGAATTGAAAGCGGAACTTGCCGATTGCGGTTTCCGAAATACACGCGTTCACGGAGTTATGGGCGGTGCGTGGCTGGCGCAGGATATAGAAACGCTGTGGCGCAACGCCGACACGCGCGAGGCGTTGATGCGTACGGTGCGAATGCTCGATTTTCACGATGAAATAATCGGCTTGTCGGGGCATTTGCTTGCGGTTTCTTTTAAGGATTTGTAAATAACAGCAAACCTTTTTGCTTGTTTGCCGACTATATGTAATGGGCGGATATTGTAAAGCTATAACCGTATTATGGCTTTTTGATATAAAAGGTTTTGCGGGGTGTGGGGAGCTTTTGCAAAAGCTCCCTGCGGAAAAAGAAACAAAAACAAAAAAACAAAACAACGCCCGATGGAGAAGCGGTAACGTAAGGGTTGATTGACTAACCGCGCCGTTTGTGGTAAAATATTCGAAACAAATAATCGGAGGCGGCAGAATGAAGCTATTTGCACCGAGCTATTACAATAAATTCAAATGTATTGCCGACAAGTGCAGGCATAGCTGTTGTGTCGGCTGGGAGATCGATATCGACGACACCGCGCTTTGCAAATACCGCGCGCTTACTCACCCTTATGCAAGCGAGATATTAAAAAGCATCGAATGCGGTGAAACGCCGCATTTTCGGCTTTGCGAGGGCGAATGCTGTCCGCATCTTGACGAAAACAATCTTTGCAGGATAATTCTTAATCTCGGCGATGGCTTTCTTTGCGATATTTGCCGCGAGCATCCGCGCTTTTACAATCAAACGAAAGACGGCTTGGAAGTCGGGTTGGGGATGGCGTGCGAGGAGGCGTGTCGGCTTATACTAACATCCGACGGTTACGGCGAGATGCTCGAAATAGGCGAAGCCGAGGGGCGGGAAGAAGCGGATTATGATTCGCGCGTATTGCGAAAACGGGTATATTCATTGCTGTCCGACCGAAAAACACCGTATAACCAACGGCTGAACGCGATATACGGTGAATTCGCCGTTTCGCCTTCCGATATTTCGGACAACGCTTGGCGCGAATTGCTTTCCTCGCTCGAATATCTCGATAACGCTCATCGCGGGCTGTTTTCGCACTATTCCTCCGAGCTTTTTAATTGCGCAGAGAAGGAAAACACGCTTGAACGTGCGCTCGCATATTTCGTTTACCGCCATTGTACCGCCGCGCTGTGCGAGGATGAATTCCGCGCAGCTCTTGGCTTTTGTCTGTTTTGCGAAAGGCTGCTTGCCTCGCTTTTGCAAAACGGCGGGGAAGACGCGGTAACGCTCGCCCGCGTTATATCCGAGGAGCTTGAATATTCCGAGGATAACACCGAAGCGATAATGTTTGAATTTTCTGTTTAAGGATTTTACAAATCCATTACATTTCGTTTGTATAATAATTCCGTATAACAACAAGGAGATAGGAAAATGAAAAGAAAAACCAACCGTTCGCGAATAACGGCGATCATTTTGGCGATTTTAATGTTGCTATCGGTTTTTGCCGCCTGCAGCGAAGGCGAAAACACCTCTTCCGAAGCCGTTTCGGAAGGCAGTATTGCATCCTCGCAAGCCGAGGAAAGCTCGGATTCTTCCTCCGAAGCAAGCCTTGATGCGGAATCGAGCGAAGCAAGCACCGAAGCAAGCCTTGACGCCGAAAGCTCGCAGGAAGAAACAAGCGATGAAACTTCTGCGGAAAGCTCGCTTCCCGACGAAGAAAGCTCGGAATCCGACGTGTCCGATACCTCGGAAGATGTTTCCGACCCCGAAGATCCCGAAGAGGATAAAGAGGACAGAGCAAGCGCATTCCGCCTTTCGAGCATCGATGACCTTACCGACGAGAACAAAACGCGTTCCTATACCGTTTACGCGCCCTATACCGATAAATACACCTTAAAGGGTGAAAATATTACGGGAATAACGCTTACCAAGAACGGCGAAAAGGTAAAGTCCGGCAAAACAGAGCTTTCGGTTTCTTTAAAAGCCGACGAGGCATACACCTTGACGGTTACCACAAAGGAAGCAAACGCCGATTTTAAAATAACCACCACGGCGGAAAACCACCTCGTTACGCTCCCCTACGACGTTGCAAAGCCTATCGATACTTCGGGCTTTGTGCTCGATAACGACGGCGAAAACCCGCTTCTCCCCGCCGAAATCGACTATATCAAGCGCGAGGGCGGCACCTACGTTTATTCGAACAACCCCGAGCAGTTCGGCGCACAGCACGTCGGCAAGGCGTTTATGCGCAACGACGGCTTAACGGGCGAGGTCTACGTTACCTTCGAGCACGCGAACTATTCGGGCGGCAATGCTTATCTCGGATATCAGCTTAAAAACAACACCGACCACGACGTTTATATTACGATTACGAACGTCGGGTATCAATGGATAGGCACTTGGTTTGGTCAGCAGGCTTGGTATAAATTCTATAACACGTCCTTTAAGCTTCCCGACGATTATTTCAATTCCAACGGCGCCATTTCTTCTAAATATTCGGGGCTCGATTATGCATACATCAATATCAAACCGCGCGTTTACCAGCCGACAACCTACCGCCTGCCTGCGGGCGAATATTTCTGGGTTATCGGCGGCACATCTGCCGATTCATACCGTAAAATCAACGTCGACGGCTCGGCAGACCACCCCGTAAACCCCATTCGCTGTGCAAACGGCAACGTTAAATTTACCGTTACGGGCGGCGAAGTCAGCGGAACTATGTATTGCTATACCAATGCATCGCAGGTCCAAGCAGAGCCCGAGGCTTTGGGTTACGTTGCGGGTGCTTATTCACAGCAATATTCGGGCATTGCATATCATCACGGCGTTATCGATAACTATATGAGCTGGACCTTTAACGATAACACACCCGCTTGCTCGCTTCCCGTTACCTATACCAACTACTATAACAACAGCGTTCCTTCGAAAACCACCCCCTATGCCGACTACAACAGCACGGCGCATACCGTAAGCAAGGCATACACCTGGATGACTCACCTCAACCCGCAAAACAATCATCAAGCGGTGGGTATGGATATGGTCGAGTTTATATGGCACGATACGAAGGGCAACGAAATCGTTATCGATAACGACCACGCCGACGGCTCGGGCGCACCCGCAAACACCGCGAACTGGATGATCGAATATCAGGATCACTTCACCTTTGTTAATCAGGGCGATACCGAAAGAAAGGTAACGCTCCACCTGCGCGACCACGGCACTCTTGCGATACTTGTGCGCGACAGCAACACGGGCGAGGTATTGTCGGCGGATTATACCGCGGGCTTGGGCGAAAACGGCGGCGTTTTCAGTAACTATCAGTATGAAATCACCATCCCCGCACACAGCGTAAAGCAGATCACGCTCGATTATCTGCTTGTGGCTTGCTCTTACGGTAGTGTTACCCACGCAGTAAAGTTAAATTAAAGGACTTCTATTTTGGTCTAAACCGAAAAAATCTTTTTTATGTTCCCGCGGTAGGGGTTAAGATTGTTTTACCGCTTCTCCCCGCGAGGGCGTTGCGTGCGATATAATCGTTACAATAAGGTTTTTATTAAGATTTTTTCTATCGTGCTTTTCGGCTCGGGCAGTAGATGTCTACAGCCTCTCGCCAAAAAACCCGATTTTAGCCTCAAAATAGCGCGTCCTCAGTAAAACGCGCTTGGGCTTGTCCAAATTCGCGAAGCCCCAAGGTGTATTTTTCGAGGCGTATGTCCCCGAAAAATACAAGAATTAATTATTGTATAACGCTTGCTAAGCAAGCCCATAGCTTATAACCGAAAAAAGCAGACGCATTGTCTGCTTTTTTTGTCGCTCCTACTTGACATTGACCCTGCGTCAAGTGATATAATAACAGCAAGGGAGGCGCGGATATGGAAAACGAAAGACTTTTCGATATAACCGAGGTTTGCGAAATGCTCGGCATAACCTCGCGCACCCTGCGCTTTTACGAGGAAAAGGGTATAATTAAGAGCACAAAACATTTTTCGAATCGGCGCAAGTATTCCGAAAATCAGCTTGAGCTTATAAAGAAGATATTGGTTTTGCGGTCGCTCGGACTTTCGGTTTTGCAAATATCCGAAATACAAAAGGGCGACAGCGAGCTCGAGCAAGCGATCATCGGGCGCAAGTCCGAAATTATTGCCAAGCTTGCAGAAATGTCGAAAACGGCTCGTCTGCTCGATAACGCGCTTAACGTAATACAAAACGGAGGAGATATTTTCGGGCCGAAACTCTGCACACCCGAACGAAAGCAGATACAAAATGCTTTTGTTGCCGAAAACACACAAGCTTTTATAAACGGCGAATACGAAAAGCTGTTCAACGCTTTCGGCAAAACTATGCAGAAATATACTCCGCTTTCTGCATTGCAAAGTATTATTGCAGATGCGCTTTTACCGCTCGGCAAATTTATATCGCTCGAAGGAATCACGCGCGACAGCAGTGCGGAAAACGTTTATTACAGCCTTTTGCGCTACGAAAAGTTAGGCTTGCGTATAAAATTTGTGGTTTTCGAAGAAAAAATCAACGGTCTTTGGCTGAGCTATTACGAGCTTTAGGAGGGCACTATGGGAAAATTCATTATCGGCGCTATCGCTGTGACGGTGTTTTTAATAATAATCGCTCTGTGCAGTAAAAGAAATATAAAGGGAAAGGTTTTTGTCTGCCCGCATTGCAAGCAGAGATTTGTGCAGGAAAAGCGGAAAAACATATATTTTCGAATATGGCGAACAATTCGGCGTTTTTGAAATGTCCGCACTGTAAAAAACACGGTATATGCAACGAATCGAGGATAGAAGAATGAAAAAATCACTTTTGGCATTGGCGTTTATGTGTAATGTTATTTTGCTTTCGGGGTGCGAACTGCACTGGGGCGGCGCGACCTACGACGTTCCGTGGTGGTTTACTTTTATCGTTTCGTTCCCAATAGTTGTGTTCAGCACGGTATTGTTTATCGTGAATATGCCAAAGAACTTTTGGGCGCGATGCAGTAAGTGCTATGGGCATTTTTGGGTAAAAAAGCGCGTTGTGAGATTTGCCGCCTCGCATTCGCCCGAGGACAGCTTTGAATTTGTAACCAAATGCCCGTACTGTAAAAAAAGAACGCTTTGCCAAAAATCCTATGACCAAGACGGAGAATAAAGAAAACACCGCGGAAACATTCCGCGGTGTTGACTTTTCTATTGTATCGTGCAGGCGAGCTTCCAAAGCTCTATATTGTTGGTCAGCAAGGCTTTTTCCAACTGCTTAAGTGCATAGGGGAGGTGATATTTTTCCTTCGGGACGTACTTTTTTAGCAGCTCCGAAGCGAGCACAAACATCGCGTTTACCGCTTCTTCGTCCATATTACTGACGTTGTAATAGTAAAACGAGCCCAAGTGCCGAAGCAGAAGTTTATAAAATATCACGCCGGTATCGAGCCCGAAGCGAACGGTATCCTCTATGCATCTTTCAAGCATCCAATAGCGTTGCACCGCGCGGTCGGGGGCTTTTGTCTGAATATGCGAAAAGTTTTTTTCGTACCAACGGTATTCGTATTTCACCTCGGGAATATATTCGAAGGTTTTGCAAAGACGGAACACCAAGAAGTGTATTATCGTATCCTCGTACCAATAATCGGGGAGAAAGCGAATGTTTTCGAACATTTCGCGCTTATAGACCTTGCACCACGGCAACCCCGGATAGTTCCAAAGATAATCGCCGTCCTTATAGCGCATAAGGTTGTATTTCGGATAAATATTAGGGGTTACCGAGGTTATTTTGCCGCCCGATTCCTTCGAAAGATTGTGGGCGCAGATAGCCATATCGAGGTCGTTTTTATACGCCTTCGACAAAAGCGTTTCGACAATATCGTCGTGAACGATATCGTCGCAGTCGATAAACATATAATATCTGCCCGATGCGTTGTTCAAGCCCGTGTTTCTTGCCGCGCCGATACCGCCGTTTTCCTGATGTATCACCTTGACCTTGGGGTGTGATTTGAACTTTTCGAGAATATCCTTTGCGGGCTGGCGCGAGCCGTCGTCGACAAGAATAAGCTCGTAATTGTATTTGGTTTTCTGATTCAACGCGGCGGATATGGTTTGTTCTATCAGATCTTCGTAATTGTATATAGGCATAATTATCGAAAGATCGAGATTTTCGTCCAAGGGAAGATTAACAACCTCCGCCCTTGTTTCGATTTTCGGATATTTTGCCGTTATTATTTCCTTTGCAACCGAGGGATCCATTGTAACTATGCGTTTTTTTGTAAAAGTCTTTTTCACAAAAAATGCGGCACAGTAGGCAAAATAAGCAAGCGTTGCAAGTATTACGCAAATTTTTTCGTTCGGGAGCCTTTTGTAAAAGAAGGTGTAGAAGCCCTGTTTCATTTTTTATTCGTCCTTAAAATTCGGGTGCTTTGTGTCTTTTTCGGAAAGCAAAATTTCCATATCGGGGGTTATCGGCCATTCGATAGCTATGGTCGGGTCGTTCCACATAATACCGCCCTCGTCCTCGGGATGATAATAGTCATCGCACTTATATACGAATTCGGCATCCTCCGAAAGCACCAAAAAGCCGTGCGCGAAGTTGCGGGGAACGTACAGCTGCCTTTTGTTTTCGGCAGAAAGCAAAACGCCCACCCACTTGCCGTAGGTTTCGCTATCCTTGCGAAGGTCGACGGCAACGTCAAATACCTCGCCCTTTATAACGCGCACAAGCTTTGCCTGCGGGTGATTTTTTTGGAAATGGAGTCCGCGCAGAACACCTTTTTTCGATTTCGATTGATTGTCCTGAACGAACTCGGATTTTATTCCGCCTTCGAAAAAGGCTTCCTTTTGGTAGGTTTCCATAAAATAGCCGCGGTCGTCGCCGAATACGCGCGGCTCGACGATTATTACGTTTTCGATATCGGTTTTAATAAAATTAAAATTACTCATCGCCTATCTCCTTTAAAAATTCGGCAAGCGCATCGCGCCAATCGGGCAGGGGAGCAAAGCCGTTTTCCGTAAGCTTGCTTTTGTCAAGACGGCTGTTGAACGGTCTTGCGGCCTTTGATAGCCCGTATTCTTCCGTGGTTACGGGGGCTACCTGCATATCGATTTTTGCCTGCTTGAATATTTCGGAGGCGAAATCGTACCAGCTTATATATCCGCCCTCGTTCGTCGCGTGGTAATAGCCGTATTTTTCGGTTTCGCACATATCCACAAGCAATCTCGAAAGATGCTTGGTATAGGTGGGCGTGCCTATCTGGTCGCAAACCACCCGCAACGAGGAATATTTTTTCGATAAATTCAGCATCGTTTTTATAAAATTGTTGCCGTTTTTGCCGAAAACCCAAGCGATTCGAACGATAAAGTATTTTTCGAGAAGCGAGCTTACTGCGTTTTCGCCTTCTAATTTGGTCTTGCCGTAAAAATTTTGCGGGCAGTATTCTTTGCAATCCGCCGGCCACGGCAATTCACCCTTGCCGTCGAAAACGTAATCGGTCGAAATATAAAGCATTTTACAATTTGCGGTTTTACACGCGAGCGCGATATTTCGCGTTCCGTCAACGTTTATTGCCGTTACCTTTTCCTTGTTGGCTTCATCCTCGGCGGCGTCGACTGCGGTCCACGCGGCACAATGTATTACCGCGTCGGGCTTGATTTTTGCGATAGCATCGAAAACCGCCGCTTCGTCGGTTATATCAAGTTGTATGTAGTCTGCATCGTTGTCTTTCGGCAAGATATCCGAGCCGATGCATTCGTGGTTGCGTCGTTCAAGCTCGTTAACCACGTCATAACCAAGCTGTCCGCCGACACCTGTAACAAAAAATTTCATATTCTTTACCTGTTGCCGTACATTTTTTCGTAATAGCTTTGGTATTCGCCCGAAATAATGTCTTCCCACCACTTTCGGTTGTCGAGATACCATTTTATCGTTTTCTTTATGCCGGAATCGAATTTGGTTTCGGGAAGCCAGCCAAGCTCGTTGTGTATCTTGGTCGGGTCTATTGCATATCGCATATCGTGGCCTTTGCGGTCGGTGACGTAGGTGATAAGCGATTCGGGCTTGTTAAGCTCTTTGCAGATTATTTTTACTATTTCGATATTTTGCTTTTCGTTGTGGCCGCCGACGTTATAAACCTCGCCGACTTTGCCCTTGTGAATAATCAAATCGATAGCCTTACAGTGGTCCTCCACGTAAAGCCAATCGCGAACGTTTTTGCCCTCGCCGTAAACGGGCAACGGCTTATCGTTAAGCGCGTTTGCGATCATAAGCGGAATAAGCTTTTCGGGGAAGTGATAAGGCCCGTAATTGTTGGAACAGCGGCTTATCGTAACCGGCAAGCCGTAGGTGCGGTGATATGAAAGCGTTAAAAGATCGGCAGCCGCCTTCGACGAAGAGTAGGGACTGCTTGTGTGAAGCGGCGTTGCTTCGGTGAAAAAGAGGTCGGGGCGGTCGAGCGGGAGGTCGCCGTACACCTCGTCGGTGCTTACCTGATGATAACGGTCGATGCCGTATTTGCGGCAGGCGTCGAGAAGCACGGCTGTGCCTATAACGTTGGTTTGCAGGAAAACGTCGGGGTTTTCTATGCTTCTGTCAACGTGGCTTTCGGCGGCAAAGTTGACAACGATATTCGGCTTTTCTTCCTCGAAAAGCGAATAAACGCTATCGCGGTCGCAAATGTCCGCTTTAACAAATCGGAAATTGGGGCATTCCATAACCGACGCAAGCGTAGAAAGATTTCCCGCGTAGGTTAGCTTGTCGAGGCATATTATTCTGTAATCGGGATATTTCTGCAATAGATGGAAAATAAAGTTACTGCCTATAAATCCCGCGCCGCCTGTTACGATTATAGTCATAGCTGTCCCCTTTTACTTTTTTCTATGTATTTGCCGTCCAGAACGTCCTTTAAATACTGTCCGTACTGGTTGTTTTTCAGTTCTTCATAGGTTTTCAACACATCTTCTGCGGTTATCCAGCCGTTCAAATACGCAATCTCTTCAAGGCAGGCTATTTTTCGGTGTTGGTGTGTTTCGACCGTTCGTATAAAGTTCGTGGCGTCGGCAAGGCTTTCGTGCGTGCCGGTATCCAACCAGGTAAAGCCCTGACCCAGCAGCTCGACGTTCAGACTGCCGTTTTCGAGATATATCTTGTTAAGGTCGGTGATTTCAAGCTCGCCGCGCTTGCTCGGTTTTAAGGATTTTGCGTATTCCACAACGCGGTTATCGTAAAAATACAAGCCCGTAACGCAGTAGTTCGATTTGGGCTGTTGGGGCTTTTCTTCGATGCTTACTGCCTTTCCGTTTTTGTCGAATTCCACTATGCCGAAACGCTCGGGGTCGTCAACGTAATAGCCGAATATCGTTGCGCCGTTTTGGTTTTCGGCGTTTTCAACGGCAGAAATAAGCCGCTCCTTAAGCCCGTGGCCCGAAAAAATATTGTCGCCGAGTATCATCGCTACGCAATCGTCGGCTATAAATTCTTCGCCGATAATAAACGCCTGCGCCAACCCGTCGGGGCTTGGCTGTATTGCATATTGCAAGTCTATGCCGAATTGGTTTCCGTTGCCCAAAAGCGCTTCGAATCTCGGTGTATCCTGAGGTGTGGAAATAATAAGTATGTCGCGAATTCCCGCCGTCATCAATACCGAGAGGGGATAGTATATCATAGGCTTGTCGTAAACGGGCAACAACTGCTTGGAGGTTACCTTTGTTAACGGAAATAATCTTGAGCCGGACCCGCCGGCGAGAATAATGCCTTTCATAAAACACCTCGTGATTCGTGCACAAGCGAAAGATCTTGAAAATGTGTATATTTATTACATTATACAACAGGTTTTGCGTTTCGTCAACACCTTTAAAGCCTCATCGGGACTTGACATCTGATTAAATGCGCGGTATGATAAAAGCGTACGATAAACACGATTCATCGAAAGGGAAAAGCTATGAACAAGTTAATGAAAAAGGGCGTTTTGCTTTACACGAGCTACCGCGGATACAGCGGCGGCAAATATTACGTGCCGACCGACGGTGAGCTTGAAAATTTGCTTGAGGTTACCGAGGAAATACTGCTTATACCTATCGCGACCTTTAACCGCTTTACTGACAGAAACGGCAACGAAACAGAGGTTATTACGCGCGAAATAATCGACGGAATGACCCCCGATATGGTGGGCGACCCTAACCGATTGGAAACGATAAAAAAGGAATATCACGCAACAGCGGACAAGATTCTTGCGGGCAATTACCATATCAAGGATTACGTTGCCGATGCAATTTCCTATGCAGAACGACTTGTTGCGATAAAGCCCGACGTGAAGCTTTGGTTTTCGGTGCCCCATTCGGAATGCTGGCACGCGCTTACCCACCTTTTCTCCGAGCCGTGGGCAGATACGGTTGACCTTATAAAGAATTCTTTGCGCGCAGATATTTGGGATAACAACGTTCAAGGTATTTATTTCGCAGGCGAGGACATTGTGACTGCAGGCTACACGAGATTTGATAACGACAAGCCCGAAGAGGATTTTAACAACCCTATCGTTAAGGCGATGCGTGTCGTTTCCGAGCGCGTTCGCTCGTTCGGCAAGAATTTTCTTTGGATCCCCTATTATCACGAAGTGGCGTCGAGCTCGAAAAACCTCGGCCACGTTGTGAATCTTACGAATATTTTCGATACCGTTATCATTCAGCCGTCCTTCTTCTTCAACCCCGCGCGCGTTGATGAAATAAGAATTGTGAGCGATTGCGTTCGCAAGCAGGCGGTTGTCGATATAAACGGAAATATTATCGGCGGAAAGAAGATATCAAACACCGAAATCGGCTTCGAAATGGAAATCGACGAGCAGTTTTACGACAGAGAGGGCTACCCCGAACGCTATTACGCTTACGAAAAGGGCTTCGGCGAATTCGTAGGCGTTCGCCCGACCGCTTATTACGCAGGCGCGCCCGAAACGTTGATAAAAACGCTTGATATAATTAATAAATTCTATAAAAAATAAAATTCTACAAAATGGAGGATGAACAATGATTTTAGTAAACACAGATTACATTAGCGGCAAGGAGCTTGAAATGCTCGGTCTTGTGCGCGGCAGTACGATACAGAGCAAGCATATCGGCAAGGATTTTACCCAGAGCTTTAAAACCCTTGTCGGCGGCGAGCTTAAGGCATACACGCAGATGATGAACGAAGCGCGCGACATCGCAACCTCGCGTATGATCGCCGAAGCTGAGGCACTCGGCGCGGACGCGATAGTTAATATCCGCTTTGCTTCTGCGGGCGTAATGCAGGGCGCGGCAGAGGTTATCGCCTACGGCACGGCGGTTAAGTTTAAGTAAATGGTAATAAGAAAAGCCGCCGTTGCGGACGCAAATTCGCTTTGCGAAATAAACCGTAAATCTATGGGTTACGATTTTTCTGCCGAAAAAACCGCCGAAAATTTAAAGATCTCGCTCGAAAAGGAATACGAAGGTATTTTTGTCGCAGAGGAAGACAAGAAGGTTGTCGGCTATATCCATATCGCGGAATACGGCTTGCTGTTTGCCGAAAAGGGCGTAAATATTCTCGGCATCGCCGTTGCGCCCGAGCATATCGGTAAAGGCATCGGGCGCGCGCTTATGAACAAAGCCGAGGAATGGGCAAGCGAGCGGGGCGCCGCTTATATACGCCTTGTTTCGGGCGAGAGCCGAAGGGGCGCACACGCCTTTTACGAAAAATGCGGATATACCAGCAACAAAATGCAGAAAAACTTCAAGAAAAAGCTGTAAAAACTAAAGGTTACTTCTCATAAGGATGATAAAACCTCGATGAAAAAATGCATCGAGGTTTTTGCTTATTTATAGTGATATTCTGTACTAACGCACAGAGTGATATTTTCACTTCGTGAAAGTTATATTACTCCCTTCGGTCGTGGTGTTATTTTATTCGCCTCAAACTGCCGAAGGCAATATAACTATGCGAAGCATAATATAACTGCGAAGCAATATCACTCGCCGAATGAACAACCCCACAAAACCGTGTTTTGCGGGGACCCCATGACGGCGAATAAAACTGCGAGACTTCCGTTTTGGGAAGTCTCGCAACGCTTTCCGCAGTTTATTTTATTATTCGATACCGAAAATTCTTTTTCCGATAAGCATACCGAGCGTTATTTCGGCAACCGTCCAGCCGGTTTCGATACAGCAGGGGCCCCAGCCGACGTCGTGCGGGATTCCGAAATATTCAAGCCGATTCAGGTCGATACCTCTGCACCAGCCGCCGTTGGTTTCTGCGCTTTCGGTTATAAGCTGTGTTTTTATAAAAAATTCGCAAATTTCGCGCCAAGCTTGATAAAAACAGCCGTCGTTCGTTATTAAAAACGCAAAGGCAAAGCCGAGCGGGAGCCAATTTACCGAATAAAGCAAATCCGCCACAGGGTCGCCGTTTTTCGCAAGGAGCGAGCATTCGCCGCCTGCGTTGTTAAAGCAGACCGCCTTGTAGCCGCTGTCCCATTCGGCATAACCGCCCGATTCGTGGCGGTATTTTTGCAAATCGCGAAAAACGCGGTAAAGCATTTCCTTGTGCTTTTCGGTTTTGGTAACGCCGTAAAGCAAGGCGAGGGGGAGAATAAGCCTGCAAAGCTCGCTCGTTTCGCTGTGCTCGCGCACGGTTTCGGGATATAGCGACATAAGCGTTTCGATACCGCGAACACCAACCGCTTTAAATTCCTCGTTGCCGCTTATAAGATAACCCAAAAGCAAAGCCGCGCTGTAATATGCGTTGTAGTGCGCGCTTGCATAGCCCTGCTCCGCCTGCTTTAAATCGAAAACGGATTTGTTTTCGCGCAGGAATTCAAGAATATCGGTGCGCATCGGGCGCAAGCCGTCCTTTGGGGTTGTTTTGCAAAGAAAATCAAGCGCGTTCAGCGCGTTTTGCTTGTATTTATCGGTCATACCGAAATAGGATGCCAACAATGTCGGCATTATTGCGCGGGCAACGTCATCCTGATAGCAAACGCCCCACGCCTCCTCCGACCAGCGCACCATATTTTCGAACTCGCCGCTGTGAACGGTTAAAGGCCCGTAGCACAGCGCGAGCATATTATCCGCGATGCTTCGAAGCTTTTCGTTTTGCGAAAACATAAACGCGCCCGCCGCCTCGCCCGTGCAGTCGGTACGGACAACGTTCGCACCTATGCGCCTTCCGTCGGGGTGGATGTTGTGGCTAAACCCTTCGCGTATGCCGTATTTTCCGTCGGGGGAAACGAGCTGTTTTTCCAAAAACGCAAGCGAGCGTTCGATACAGCCGTTAAGCTCGTTTTCGAAGCTTTTTTCGAGCACGCGCTTTACCGAAAGGGCGTTTTTGCTTGGTATTTCGGGTACTTTTAACCCCAGAAAATCAAAAATATACGCCGTAAGTGCATCAAAACGCGCCTTTGGTGCAAACGCGCCGTTGATATAATCACAGAAACGGAATGCACATTGAAGAATATTGGAATATTTAAAAAGCGCGGGGGAATCGGTTTGGGTGACCGATTCGAGCTTATCGTGCGCGGGGGTATATTTTTGCAAATAAAGCAATATTTCGGTTTCGGGCATAAGAAAATGCGGGCGGATATACAGATTGTAATGCGGGTCCAAAAGCTCGTTTTGCTTAATGCCTTCGCATATATCGCGCGCGGCTGCAAGCCTGTGGCAGGTAAGCCGTTCGGGCTGTGCCGAATAAACATAGCGAAACGATGCGACGTATTCCAAAAATATCGGCTTGCCGCTTTCGGCAAAAAGCTCGAGCCTTTCGCGCAGGTAGGGCGAAAGCATAATCGGCGTATCCTCCGTGCCGCCCAAAACGGCGACGGAGGAATATATATTAAGCTCGGTTACTTCCTCGGGCGGAAGAATATCGCAGTTTCCAAGCTTTTTAAAAAGCGAGGAAAGATTGCTGTTTTTTCGCGTTATTACAAGTGTTTTCATTTTTCTATCGTATATTTTATAAGCGTTTCCGTAAATTTAGCAACGTCGTTTTGCTCGCAGCTTTGCACCGCAAGGACGGCGTTTTCGTCGGGCAGAACTATCGAATACTGACCGTAAGCGCCGTCGGCACGGAAGGCGTTTTCGCGCTGACCGACAAGCCAGAATTGATAACCGTAGCCGCTGTGCCAAAGAGCTTCGTGGCCGGTGTCTATCTGCTTGCTTCCCGCCTCTCTTACCCATTTTTCGGAAACGACGCGCTTGCCGTTATAAACACCCTTGTTAAGATAAAGCACGCCGAGCTTCATCATTTCGGTTATGTCCAAATAAAGCCCGCTACCGCCGAATGCAGTACCGTCGGGGTCGGTTTCCCAAGCGGGGAAGCCCATATCGAGCGGTGTGAAAATCTTGTCACAGCAATATTTCAAAAGCGGCATTTTGCACGCCCTTTGCACCATACAGCCTGCCAAATGCGTGTCGCCGTTCGAATAAACGAACTTTTCGCCCGATTCGTATTTAAGCTCCTTCGAAAGCATATAGCCGATATAATCGGGGTAGCCTTCCAGCTTTCTGCGGTTTGCGCTCATTAAAAACGCGCCCCCGAAGCCCGAGCTCATTGTTAAAAAATGGCGAAGGGTTATGTTTTTTACACGCTCGTCGGTAATAACCGAGGAATATTCGGGAAAAAGCTCGGAAACGGTGGTGTCGAGACTAAGCAGACCTTCGTCGATCGCGATGCCTGCGGCGGTGGAAATAAAGCTTTTCGTGTGGGAATAAATAAGTCTGGGTCCTGCGGGGACAAAGCGGTGAACAAGCTTTAATTCGCCGTCCTGCCAGAGCGCAACCGATTCTACGCCCGTGTTTTCGCGTTTTAATGCTTCGATGTAATCGTTAACTCTGTTCAGCATATTTTTACTCCGTATCAATCGATGTTTTCACCTAGCGAGGGAAGCTGAAATTCTGTTATCTTGCCTTTGATTATAACTGCGAAGGCTAGGTTTGTCAACATTCAACCCATAGTTGAAATATGTCGTTTGCGAGGTTATTGCAAAAAGAAAAATTAAATGCTATACTGTAAAAACTACGATTTTAAAACGGGTGAAATATGAACATCGGCAACAAAATAAAGGAATTAAGAAAACAGCGCGGAATAACGCAGGAACAGCTCGCAACAAGCATCGGCATATCCTTTCAGGCGGTAAGCAAGTGGGAAAACAACATTGCACTGCCCGATATAACGCTTGCACCGTTGCTTGCAAGCTATTTCGGTGTTACGATGGACGAGCTTTTCGATTTTAATTTGCAGGAAATCGAAGCAGAGGTCGAGCAAATTGCCGATGAGGCTTATAAATACCGCACGAGCGACCCCGAACGCAGTCGCCGCATTTTGGAAGAGGGCTTGCGCAAATATCCCGAAAACGATATTCTTTTAAATAATCTGCTTTACGTTATCGATTATTCGAACAATCCCGATACAGCCATAGCGATCGCAAGCAAGCTTATCGAAAAGGCGACCGACCACGGCATAAAATACGACGCACTGCGCTTTATGGCTTATGCCTATAAGGTAAAGGGCGACCTTCAAAGCGCGAAAATGGCGATAGAGCAGATACCCGAAATGTATTTTACCCGCCTTACCGAAACCGCCTACGTTTTAAACGGCGAGGAAAAGCAGGAGGCGGCGGAAAAGCAAAAATGGGTGTCGTTCGAAAACCTTATACAAATGATGTGGCACCTTGCCGAATGCTTCGAGGAAAAGAAAGATTATAAAAACGCCGTTGCCGAAACCGAAAAAGCACTTGCGCTTATAGCCATTGTGGGCGATTCCACAACCGATGCCAACTATTTTTACGAAAACTACGTAACCTTTTTCGAGCACCAGATAGCAAGAATGACAGAGCTTTGCGCGCGGGGGAACGAAGAATGAAATCGGTAATACATATCTACGGCGCGTCGGGGTCGGGCACAAGCACGCTCGGTCGTGCGTTTTGCGAAGAAACGGGCTATTTCTTTATGGATACCGATGATTATTTCTGGCTTCCCACCGACCCGAAATTCACAATCAAGCGCGAAAAAGACGAGCGGCTTTTTCTTATGCGGCGCGATATTGAAGCGCACGAAAATATAGTTATCTCGGGCTCGCTTTCGGGCTGGGGCGATGAACTGATCCCGCTGTTTACGCTTGCCGTAAGGCTTGTTACCGATACCGAAACGAGAATCAAACGCTTGAAATTACGGGAAAGAGAGCGTTTCGGAAGCCGTATCGATATTGGCGGCGATATGTATGAAACCCACACCGCGTTTATCGAATGGGCAGGCAGGTATGACGGCGGCGGAACAGATATGCGTTCCCGCGCGATGCACGATGAATGGCAAAAAGGCTTGAAGTGCAAAATACTGACCCTTGACGGAAGCAAGGATATAATGTATAATGTTACCGAAATAATAAATTGTTTGTTATGAGGTAACAAATGGCTAATTACGTAAGCAAAAGCACCGAAATTGCCCCCGACGACAAAAAGAAAAAGCAGATAACGCCTAAAAAAATATACGATGCAATTTCCAATTCCCACAAGGGCGAACTTTGGGGTATAATGATCGTAGCATTTGCAATTTTGCTCGTTATGCTGTTGTTCGTGTTTGTTGTAAATATCAGCGGTATGGAGCAAAAATGGGCAACGTTTGTTAAAATTTTGCTGTTAAGCGTTCCGTTTTTGATTGCTATGGTGAGCGTTTACGTTTATTACCGCAACACGAAAATGCTCGCGGAGGGCGGTTATAAAATAATTACGGATACTGCAGAGCGCGTCGTTACCGACGACAGATACGTACACCGCGGAAGACATTCGTATATGGAGCACGCGATGTATCTTTACAATTGCGGCAGAGTTGTAATCTCGCTTCAGGAAACCTACACAAACAGCGAAGGCGATACATTTTACGTCGTAGTATCCAAAAAGCACCCGCGAACTGCCTTGTTTGCATATAATTCAAAATATTACGAATTGGTCGATTTAACCGTCGAGCAGTAAAGAGGGGCAAAAATGGGAAACTACAAAAGCGACAGCACAAAAAGCGACTATTCCGACGGCAAGAGAAAAATAACTCCGAAAATGATATATGATCATTTCGAAAAGCCGGCAAAGCAATCGATTTGGGCGTGCCCTTTAATGAGCGTTTTATTTACAATTTTGGCGTTAATTATAGATGAAACGGTATTAAGCGTGGTGCTTTATTTCTTTGCCGTTCTTTTTCTTGTGATAGGCTGTTTAAATTACTCTAGTGTAATGAAAATGCTGAAAAACGGCGAATTGATGATTATTACCGATAAGGTCGAACGGGTCGCTCCCGAAGAAAAAATGAAGGTAAGACTGTACGGAAATTATGCATCGGTCAACGTGCAGCACGCAATTTATCTCGAAAAGTGTGGAAGAGTGCTCGTTACTTACGGAGAAACCAATACGAACAGCGTGGGCGATATATTCTATGTTGTGGTAACAAAAACACACCCCACGACCCCCTTGCTTACGTATAATTCGAAATATTACGAATTGGTCGATTTGAACACCGAGCAATAAAACAAAAATAACGGTTGCAACGTATTATTGCAACCGTTTTCTTTATTCCTTTATAACCTTAACAAGCAGCAATTTACCTTCTTTTACGCTTATTTCGGCGGTTTTGCTCTTTATTACCTCGTTGCTTATGCCGTATTGGTATTCGGGTGAAATTTCGGCGTTTTCAAGCGGAAATTTTGCGTTTTTTACGGTTATTCCCTTTGCAGTACCGTCGATAGCAAGCAGAGAAAAATAGGGGTAGCTGTCTTGGACAAATGCCGTTTTGTTTGAAACTATTTCAAGCTCGGAATAATCGTCGATAATGCTCGCGCTTTTGCCTAAAGCGTGCAAATACAAAAGTGCCGAAATATTCCCGAGAGTATGGTCGAAGCGTTTGCCGAGCGCGCCGATAAGCAAAAAATCGTCAAACCCGCGCCGTATTGCCTCTTTTATTGCAAAAAAGGTATCGGTATCGTCCTTTTCGCGTGGGAGAACTATCGTTTCTGCTTCGCTGTTCGGGTTTTTATAGGAATCGAAATCGCCGACGATAAGGTTTGGGGCAACACCCAAACCGTCTAAATGCTTAAGCCCCGAATCGCAGAAAATATAAAAGTCTTGTTTATTAAGACGCTTGTTTATAAAGCCGTAATCGGCTATCGGCGCACCGCCGACGATAACGCATTTTTTCATAGATCCTAATCGAAATATCCTTTATATTTAATGCTTAAATTGCTGTCTTTAAACAGGTGCGAATAAAGGTCGACAAAATAATCGTCTGTCATACTTGCGATATAATCGACAACTATCAAATTCGGCTCGGTTTCGCAATAGGGAACTGCACGTTTATAGTATGGCTTGTCCACTACCGCGATATGGTGGGTAAAAATCGGCGATTGGGTATTTTTGTTTATCAAATCGCAAAGCAAACGCTCGTAAAGCTCGCGCATCATCGGGCGGACGGTGTTGTTAAGCATCTCCTCGACGGCTTTGGTGGTATAGATCTGCTCGTAATTATCGGTCTTTGCCTTTTTCAGCGCGGCGAAATGCGCTTCGTCCATTTTAATATAAGGCTTTCCGTAGCTGTGCGCGACAATGTTTACCGTCATATTGTTTATAATTTCGGAATTGTGCTTACCTATCGCGCCGTCATCGAAACTTTCGCTTTCGTTAAGCTTTGCCTTTTCGGCGTCCTGCCTATCCTTTCCGAGGTATGCGATAATATCCGAAATACGCACGACACAGCCCTCGAGCGTGGCGGGGACAAGGCGTTTTACGTTCGCTTTGTCGGCATAGCAGGCTTCGATTTGGTTGTCGAACTCTAAAAAGTTGTCGAGCGGCATCGGTGTGTATATCTCAAGCTCCATTTCGCCGTCGTGCGCGGCAATACCGTTTAACGTTTGCAATGTGAGGTTGAGAGGGAATATTTTATCGAGCACGCGCACCGAATGGATATTGTGCGAAAAACGCCTGCCCGTGTGCAGGGAATAGAGCTCGTCGAGATAGGTTTCGCCCTTGTGGCCGAAGGGGGTATGACCTATATCGTGCCCGAGCGCGATCGCCTCGATAAGGTCGGGGTTAAGATTCAACGCCTGCCCGATAGTGCGTGCAATACGCGAAACCAGCTGAACGTGCAGCGCGCGTCTTGTAATATCGTCGTTTTTATAGAACGAAAAAACTTGCGTTTTGTCGGCATAGCGGTTATAATAGGGACAATGCAGAATTTTTTCGGCATCGCGCACGAACGCGCTACGCAAAATCGTGGCTTGGTCGTGGTCGGGGTCGCGGCGCGAAGCATTAATGCTTCTGAACGCAACGCGGGGGAGAGTGCCGTGCGCGCGGTCGTATTTTATCTTGTTTTCAACCTCTTCGGGTAACTTTTCGTAAAACATTTTTACCACCTCGCTCTATTTTAACACAAAAAATTCAATAAAGCAACAAGGATATAATTATGGACACTTATCAGTTAATCGCGCAGGCGGTAGGTATAGTCGCTATGGCTTTAAACATAATTTCCTACCAGATGAAAAAGCAAAAAAGCATTATTGTAATGCAGTTCTTCGGTGCGGCGCTTTTTACCGTGAATATGTTTATGATCGGCGCGATAGTCGGCGGGTTTTTGAACGCCGTCGGAGCAATCCGCGCGGTAATTTATTCGAACAAGCAAAAATTCCGCGCCGATAGGTTTATATGGGTTTTGGGCTTCGGCGTGCTTTATCTCGTTTCTTATGCACTTACCTTCTTGGTGTTCGATAAAGAGCCGACAAAGCTTAATCTTATTATCGAATTCCTTCCGATAATCGGTATGTTTGCAACGGGCATCGGCTTTTATTTAAAAGAAGCGCGCTCGGTACGCAGAGCGGGGCTGGTAAGCTCGCCCTCTTGGTTGATTTATAATATTTTCAACTTTGCGATAGGCGGCATAGTTTGCGAAATTCTCGCGCTTATTTCGATAATCACCGCGATGTATCGCTTGGACAGAAAGAAAGACGACAACTGATAAAAATCCCGTCGGGAATTTTTCCGACGGGAGATTTTTTATTCAAGTTCGCATATACCGCAAACCGGTGCGACTTTAAGCGTTAAACTGTTAACCGATTCGGTGTTTACATCAAAGCCGTTTTCGTGAAGCGAAACAAGGCTTTCGTTATAGGCGATTTCGGGGCGATTGTTTTCCTCGCTTAAATGTGCAAGCGCGAACGAACGCGTTCCGTGGTGCACAAGATGCGGCAGAAGCTTTGCGCAAAGTTCGTTCGAAAGGTGACCGCGTTCGCCCAGAATGCGTTGCTTTAATTGGTAGGGGTAGGAGCCGCTTTTAAGCATTTCTATGTCGTGATTCGATTCGATAACCACGCGCTCGCAACCCGAAAGCCCGCGAAGCACGTTTTCGGAAAGATGGCCTATATCGGTAAAATAGCCTATTTTTTCCTCGCCCGCGCGGATACGGAAACCAACGCTTCCGCGCGCATCGTGAGGTGTGGCAACGGGGCAAAGCGCAAGGCTTTTTAGCTCTATCGCCTTTCCCGAAGTCAGCGCGATAAGCGGCTTTTCGGGCGGCATACGGTCGTAAATGCAGTTGCAGCTCGCCTCGGGCGCATATATGGGAATATTGTAATATTTCGTTATTGTTCCAAGCCCGCAGATATGGTCGCTGTGCTCGTGAGTAATAAAAATTGCGGATATGTTTTTAAGGCTCGTGCCCAAAAGTCTAAGCGAATTTTCGATAGACCTTGCCGAAACGCCGCAATCTATAAGTATTTCGTCGTTGCCGTATTTAATGTAACAGCAGTTTCCCTTCGAAGAGGAAAAAAGGGTATAGACCTTTGCTTTTTCCATATCGGGATATCAGCCCTTTATTTCGTTTTCGGTCACTACCGATGCACCGTAGGGGCGAATGGTATAAACCTGACAGCTGTTTTCGCCGAAGATCGATTCAACAGCCTTTTTGTATGCGGCAACCTTTTCGGTTTTTATGTATGCCTGCACCGTACCCGCAAAGCCTCCGCCGTGCACACGGCAGGTCGCACCGAAGCGTTCGGTTATCGCCAGCGCGAGCGAAATACCCTGCTCGTCCACGTTTTTGTTGGTATAAACGTTTTGCAGGAATTTAAACGAGGAATCGCCCGAAAGCTTTACGTATTTCAGATATTCGTCGAAGTCCCCGCGCGAAAGTGCCGATTTTTGCGCGTCGACGCGCTTGTTTTCGGCAAAATAATGCATCGCGCGCATTATCGCTCTGTCGCCTACTATCGAGCGCATATAGGAAATGCGGCACATAAAATCCTCTTCATCGCAGGAGCGAAGCAGGCTTTTGCCCATAAGCGCGGCAACCGATTTCATTTCGGCGGGAACAGACGCGTAATCGTCGGTAAGGTCGGCGTGGTTGCCGCCCGTGTTTACTATGCAAAGGCTGTATCCGTATTTGTTAAGGTCGAAATCTATCTTTTCGGTCTTGGGGTCGAGGTTGTTTTCAAAATCCATCCAAAGGCACCCGCCCGAAGCGCACGCCGCCTGATCCATAAGTCCGCAGGGTTTGCCGAAATATTCGTTTTCGGCATATTTGCCCGCCTTTGCAAGCTCCATAGCCGAAACTCTGCCCTCGTTGTAGAATTCCGAGAATATACGCGCACACATAACCTCGAACGCGGCAGAGGAGGAAAGTCCCGAGCCTGTCATAACGTCGCTTGTGGTATAGGCGTAAAATCCGCCGCTTTTGTAATTATGCTTATTGAAATAATCGGCGATTCCCGCAATTATAGCCGAAGAACTGCCCCTGCGCACGTTATCGGGCGAGGGCGAGGAGATGTCCACCGCATCTTCGCGGTAGCCGACCGATTTGATTTTTACCGTATCGCCTTCGACCTTTGCGGCGATAGCGATTATGTCGATATCGACCGAAGCCGCGAGCACTCTGCCGTTGTTGTGGTCGGTGTGGTTGCCCGAAAGCTCGGTCCTGCCGGGGACAGAGAAAAGCGCGATATCGAGGTCGCCGTAAAGCTCGACAAAATCGTTCGCGAGCTTAAGAATGCGCCCTTTTCTGTCGGAAATATCCTTGTTGGGATAAAGCGATTTAATGCTGTTATCGTATCTGCCGTCGGTTACGGCTTTTATGAATTGGCTTGCCTGCATAGCTTTTATTCCTTTTCCTCGATCTTTTCTATTTCACAGATATAAACGGTGTGGTAATCGCCGTTATAATGCTTTTCGATATCTTCGGATATGAACGCCTTGGGGTCTAATTTGCCTGCGTATATCTTTTTGCCGTAAATAATGCGTTCCGCCTCCTCAAAGCCTACGTTGCCGTTTTCCGAAAACGGGGTAAGCTTTGCAAGCGCGATCTTATCGCAATCTCTGCCGCTTTTTCTGCCGCAAAACGTTAAAGCTTCGCGGTATTCCTCGCCGAAGAAGGAGATAGAGATTTTATCGCTTTCCTCGGTGAATTCGTGGGTGTAGCGCTGCGGTCTTACAAAACAGAAAAATACGTTTTTGTTCCAAAGCACGCCCATCGCGCCCCAGCTTGCTGTCATCGTATTAATGCTTCCGTCGTTCTTTTGCGCGCTGATAAGCATCCATTTTTTGCCTATGTCGGTAAAAACGCAGTTGTTAAGCTCTTCTGCTTTTATTTCCTTAAAAGCCATTATTAACCCTCCGTAACATATAGAAAGAAGTCCCAAGCGGGAACATATTCCTTTTTTCGCAAGTAAAATTTATATCTGTGGTTGTGCATACGCAAAAGCAAGGGGATTTCGGTAATATCGTAAGCGCGGTGGTAAAGCGCAACGCAAATATTCGGCTTACAGCAGTATATCGTGTTTACCGCGCCGCATATAACCGCTTCGTCCATACCCTCTGCGTCTATCTTAATACTGCCCACCGGCGTTCCGTTTGCCGCGATATGCGTGTATCCGCAGTATTCGTCTACCGAATAGCAATCTATATCCTCGCCCACGCCGCAATGCGAGGCGCGTCCCCCGCCCGAGGAAAAGCCCAAACGACCGTTTTTTTGCCCCGCCGCGGCGTTAATGCATTTGCAATCGCGTATAAACGACGTGTTTTTTAAAAGCTTTTTGTGGGTGTTTTTGTCGGGCTCAAACGCGATAATATCGCTGTATTCGCGGTTGTAGCCGATAAATTCGTTTACCGTGTCGCCGTCGTAAGCGCCGATATCGATATGGCGTTTTTTGTGTGTATAAAAGCCCTTCGGCGGGGTAAGACCGTTGTTGCCCTCGAGATACGAAATATCTCCGCTTACATTATATTTAAGCAGGCTTAAAAATATTTCCTTCGATTGCTCATCCGCAAGTATTTCGTAAACCCGTTCAAACCGTTCGAGGTTGGCAAAAATATGCGCCTTGTCGCACACGCCCTCGCCGAAAACGGGGAGGTTTGGGGATATTATTCGGTGTTTTTTCGAAATTTCTCTTAAAAAGTGCGCCTTTTCGCCCTCTAACCCAAAGCATAGCACCAAGCAAAGCGAGCCGTGCTTCGCTTCGGCTTCCGAAATTGCGGTAACCTCAAAGCCCAAAAATTCCTGCCCGCGCACAAATCCGTCGGATGCGACAACGCCGCGTATTTCAACGCCGTTTTCGCAAAGATAAGAATGGATTTTTTCTGCGCCGTTGCCCATTCCGTAAAGAAAAATCGGGCGTGCTTCGGCAAGCAGGGTTTCACACACCGAAGGCAGCGGGGAAAGGATCTCGGCAATCATAGGTCTTCCTCGACGTGGCTTTTAAAGCCTTCACCGAAAACGTTCGTCGCCTTGGTGACGATAACGAATGCGTCGCTGTCGACCTGCCTTATAATCTCGCGCGCTTGGGGAACAGAGCGCATTCTGAGCGCGCACATAAGCACCTTGCGCTCCTTGCCCGTGTATGCGCCGTTGCCGTGCAAAAAGGTCGCGCCTGCGTCTACCTCTTTTAAAAGCCTTTCGGCTATTTCGGAATCGCGGTCGCTTATAATATAAACCATTCGCGCCTCGTCCGAGCCGTAAAGCACGGTATTAAGCACGTTCATTTGCAAAAACACCGCAATACCCGCGTAGAGCGCCTTGTCCACCTCGCCGAAAACGATACCCGACGTAAGACAGATAAGTCCGTCGGTAAAAAGGAATATCGCGCCCGTGGAAATATGCGGGAATTTAAGGCGCAGAAGCTTAACGATAATATCGGTGCCCGCCGTTGTTGCGCCGCCGCGGAACACAAGACCGATACCCGCCGCAACCAGTACCGCGCCGCCGACACAGGCGAGCAATACGCTTTCGGTAAGCGGGGGCAGGAAAAGCTCGAGCAGGGTCATCACGCCCGAGCTGACTGCGAGCGCGTAAAAGGTGGGGAGCAAAATTTTTGCACCCAGCTTCCACACCCCTGCAATCATTATGGGAATATTAAAAATTATTACCCAAGTACCCGTGGGCAGAACGTCGAAAACGCTGTTTATAATTATCGCAATACCCGAAACCCCGCCAGAGGCAAGCTCGTTCGGGCCGAGGAACAGCGAAACGCCCGCGGCGTAAAGTATGCAACCCAAGGTTATTAGCGAATAGTTTTTTAAAGTGCGCGAAAGGTTTTTGTTCATTTAATTAACCTGCGATTCGTGATAGTAATAATCAAGCTCGGTGTTCAGCACCATAGCGACAGATACTATGCCGTAGCCGTTTTCGTTATCCAGAATAATAAGCTCCACCGTGTAAAAAAGCTCGTTAACACGTGCGATATAGCTGCAACGCAGAGCGCCGTCCATATCCTTTATCTTTGCTTTTCCTACGCCGCTTAAATTGGTAAGCGGATGC
This sequence comes from Eubacteriales bacterium, assembly GCA_045533335.1. GTDB lineage: Bacteria > Bacillota > Clostridia > Oscillospirales > CAG-382 > Coliplasma. The sequence continues at coordinate 32,236 of JAZSHQ010000055.1, read as the reverse complement.
CCTACGGTAAGATATTGATTTTCGAGCGTTTGGTAAAACGCATCGTCGGGCATAGCCGTTTCGGTATGGTCGGGGTGAAGATATTTTTTCATTTCCGCCTCGTCGCGGATAAGCAGAGCGGTTATAAATTTGTTTGCGTATTCGTCGGCGGCTTCGTAGCTTTCGGTGCAGGAGGCAAGCGGAAGCAAAAGGGCAAGTGCGATTAAAACAATTAAAAATCTTTTCATATCAAGCAATCACGTAAGTGCCGAAATAATGGCGTTTTATAAGAATGTAATCGTATTGGTCGACGGTTTTGTCCTCGTTCACGTCGCTCGTGAGGCTTTGAAGCGCATCGGGCGAATAGGTTTCGAAATAAATGCGCTTTGCAAGAATGTAATCGTAGGTATCGACAGTACCCGTGCCGTTAATATCGCCGAGCACCGCAACGGTATATGAATTTGTTCCGTCGGTAAGTATATAGCCCGTGCAGACATCGCCTTCGGTTATTTCGTTTTCTTCTTTATCGGTAAGAGTAAAGCCGCCAAGCGGCGCAAGAAAATCCGAAACCGAGGTCTTTTCGGCAACGAAGCACAAAAAGCCGTTTTTGACAATATATCCAAGCCCGTCGGGGATAATTCCCATTCCGCCCTTTTCTACCGAAACCGAAATATTGCTTCCGCTGCCCGAAACGATTTGGTTTAGGTTATTAAGCGCAAGCACGCTTTCGCCGCCTACCGAAAAATTACCTATATTGCCTTCGCTTGCGATAATTTTAAAGGGAACTGTAACCGTTAACGAACTTCCCGAATGCAGCCGTTCGGATTTTGTTACCGATTCTGCCGTTACCGCCGCAAAGCGCAGGGTATAAACCCCTTCGGCTTCATCAAGCGTACACATCTGCTCCCAGCTATTCTGCGGCATATCTGTCATAAATATATCCATTTGTGCGTTGTTGTTTTCGGTCATATTGGGGGCAAACACCGTTTTGTCGTATTTCAGCGCGAACTGAAGCGCGATTATACCCGCGGTGTCACCAAGGTTGGTTACCTTTATTTTTAAGTTATAGCTTCCGTTTTCGTTCGCTCTTTCGTTTCCGTTAAGCGAAACAGCAAGCTTTTGGGCTTCGCTGTCGGCGAAAACGGTAAGATTGCCGCCTTTGCCCGACATCGGGGTATAGCCTTCGTCTGCGGCGATTGCAATAACGTCGGCATCGTTTACCGTAAAGGCAAAGCTTCCCGCCTTTTTTACGGTAAAGGGAATTTCTAAGGTAAGCTCGCCCGCTGCGTCCAAATAGCTGTTTCCGCTGTCGGGAAGTGCAAAGCGGAAATGGTAATATCCGCTTGCCGAATGAAAGCTCATCTGCTCCCACCCTTCGGGCATTTTCGAAACAAGCGCGTCCATTTCTCTGCCGTCTTCGGTGTTTTTTGTTATAATCGGGGTAACGTATTCGCTGTTGTAGTTAAGTATAAATTCAAGCCCCGCAAGCGCAACGGCAGGCTTCGAAAGCGTTATTTTTATCTTCACCTCGCCGCCCGAATAGGCGTCGCCCTCGCAGGAAAGGAAAAGACTTACCGCGTCTGCTTCGGCTTTTATTTTGACCGTCGGAACGGCAAGGCAGAGTATAAGCAAAAATATTACCGTTTTTAATCCGAACGATTTCATAGTAAGCCTTTGTAAGTCCTTTCTCGTTATTTGTTGATTATTTTATATATTTCACCCTTGCCTACACCGCGGTCGCGCGAGACGGCTTTGCAGGCGTCCATTTTCGAAAGCCCGAGCGAAATATAATGCGTTACGTGCTCCTCGATGCTCATTTCCGACCAGAAAGCCTCTTCCTCGGGCATTCCTTCGATAACCATTACGTATTCGCCCTTTTTTTCGGCGGGCATAAGCGATTTAAAGCCTTCGGCAAGCTCGCTTACCGTTCCGCGGAAATATCGCTCGTGAAGCTTCGTTAATTCCTTGCAAAGCACGCATTTGCGGTCGTTAAAGGCGTTTGCAAGCTCGTTTAAATAGCTTTCGGCATCGTGCGGGGAAATATAAAGTATAAAGGTGCGCTTTTCACGCGTGAGCTCGCTTATGCGTTCTCTTCTTTCGCGGTTGTTTTCGGGAAGAAAGCCTTCGAAGCAGAACCTGCGAGAGGGTAAACCCGAAGCCGATATTGCAACTATCGCCGCGCAGGCACCGGGAAGCGCGCAAACGTCAATCCCCGCCTGCGAGCAGGCAAGCACCAATCTTTCGCCGGGGTCGGAAACGGCAGGAGTGCCCGCATCGGTTATAAGCGCACAGCTTTCGCCGCTTTGTATGCGTTCGATGATCGCTTCGGTATCTCTGCGCGAGGTATGCTCGTGGTAAGCGACCAAGGGCTTTTTAGTGCCCAAAAGCATTAAAAGCTTACCGCCTACGCGCGTATCCTCCGCGGCAACAAAATCTGCGTTTTCAAGCGTTTCCTTCGCGCGGAGTGTCATATCCCCCATATTTCCTATCGGGGTGGGTACGATATAAAGTGTTCCTGCCATATCAGTCTACTTTTTTCGCCTTTTTCTTGTGCTTCCAAACGCGAAGCTTCATATAAACCTTGGGAAGGTGGTCGATAAGAATATTCTTTAACCCGTTGCGCACCTTCGAATATCCGTCGTGGATCCAAACGAGGAATTTATAGGGAACGTGCTTACCCGTTGCGCGGTGGTCAAGCCACTTTTCATAAGGCTTGCCGAGCCATTCGGGCATAGCGTACGCCCATTTATATCTGCGCACGAAATGCGCGAAATATGCCTGAAGATACAAAACCTCGTGCTCGGGGAATTGCGGCTGAACGAGCGGAACGCGCGCATCGGGCGAAACGCCGCCTTCGGGAATAAAACCGCCCTCTTTTGCAATATCGTAAAGCTTTGTTCCGGGGTAGGGGTAAAAAATGTTGGGAATAACTCTGTCCGCGCCCGCCTTTGCGTTAAGCTTAATGGTTTTAAGTGCGCGGTGCTTATCCTCGTAAGGAAGACCGATTATGTTGTAGGTAAGCTGTGCGATACCGTATTTATGGAACCACTTACTGCAGTTGATGATCATTTCGTCGGTCATATAGCGTTTAAGATACTTAAAGCGCATTTCCTGATCGCCGCTTTCCAAGCCCATATCGATAGTGTAACAGCCCGCTTCCTTCATCTTGCGCACCGAATCCTCGGTAAGAATATCGAAACGGATGTTACCCGTGAAGGGAAGGTGAATTTCCTTGGTGTAAAGCTCCAAGAATTTGTCGGTCCAATCGGGCATCATATTGAATATCGCGTCGCGGAAGTTTATAACCTTTATCTGCGGGTGCTTCGAGAGCAGGGTTTTAAGATAAAGAATACCGTTTTCGGGCGAGCGGAAGCGCGAATATATTTTTTTGTTGGGGTAAACGTTTCTGAACTGCGAGTTGCCGCAGTAGGTGCAGTTGTAACGGCAGCCGCGGCTCATCATAACTATTGCCGTGCCGACCTTTACGCTGTCGAGATTGTCGTAATCGAACAGCTCGAAATCGGGAATAGGAAGTCGGTCGAGGTCCTCGAAAAGGGGAGCAACGGGGTTTTTCTTAATGCTTCCGTCCTCCATTCTGAACCACATCGAGAGGATGTTGGTATAATCCTCGCCCGCGCTCATTTTATCGGCAAGCTCGAGCGCCTGGTATTCGCCGTCGCCGATAGTAAGCGCGTCAACGCCCGAAAGCGACATTACCTCATCGGGCGCAAGGGTGCAGTGGTAGCTGCCCGCGGTAATAAATGCTTCGGGCATAACCTCTTTCGCCCATTTTATATAAAGCTGACTGTCGGGGAAAGCGGTGGTGCGTATCGAAAAACCGATAATATCGAATTCGCCCAATGCCTTTAATTTTTCCTTGAATTCCTGCTCGCTGTGAAGATAAAGCAGGTGCATTAATTTAACGTCGTGGCCGCCCTGCTTCATTACCGCCGAAATCGAAGCCAAGCCTTCGGAATAGTTACCGCCGGTAAGCTTGCCGGTCAGCTCTCTGTCTGTATAGTCGGGGTAGACAAGCAATTCTCTTACTTTTCTGCCGTTCAAATTTTTAAGTCCCATTTTTTATTCCCTCGTTAAAATGTTTTAGTCTTTTGCGTCGTACCAGCTTTTGCCCGTGCCTATATCTACCTGAAGCGGAACGCGTAATTCAGCCGCGGTCTGCATCGCTTCGCGCAGTATTTCTTTTGCGCGGTCTGCTTCTTCAATAGGCGCTTCTATTATCAGCTCGTCGTGTATCTGTAATATAAGCTTTGCTTTCAAGCCCGCGTCGGCAAGCATTTTGTCGGTGCGTATCATCGCGATCTTTATCAAATCCGCCGCCGCGCCCTGAATCGGGGTATTCATCGCAACGCGTTCGCCGAAGGCTTGTAAATTTTTGTTACTCGACGTTATTTCGGGTACTTGGCGTATTCTGCCGAACATCGTTTCAACGTAGCCGTTTTCGCGCGCTTGACGCTTGGTTTCATCTAAATATTCGCGCACGCCCGAATATTTTGCAAGATAGTTCCGTATATATTCCGCGGCGGTCTTTTTCGGTATTTTAAGGTCCTGCGAAAGCGAATAATCGCCTATGCCGTAGATTATTCCGAAGTTTACCGCCTTTGCGCGCTTTCTCATTTCGCCCGTCACCGAATCGAGCGGGACACCGAACACCTGACTTGCGGTTACCGTGTGTATATCCTCGCCGTTAATAAAAGCGTTTATAAGCGTTTCGTCGTTCGCAACGTGCGCCAACACGCGAAGCTCTATTTGCGAATAGTCGGCGTCGATAAGCACGTTCTCCTCGTCCGCTACAAAGAATTTGCGCAATTCCTTGCCCTTTTCGCTACGAACCGGAATGTTTTGCAGATTCGGCTCTGCCGAAGAAAGCCTGCCGGTAAGCGTTTGCGATTGCTTAAAGGTGGTGTGTATCCGTCCGTCCTCGCTTATCTGCTTGCCCAAGCCGTTGCAATAGGTGTTTTTCAGCTTGGTGTTTTTGCGGTAATCGAGAATCAATTCGATTATCGGGTGGTAATCGACAAGCTTTTCAAGCACCGAAACGTCGGTGGAATAACCGCTTTTCGTTTTGCGGTAGTGGGGAAGCATAAGCTTTTCGAAAAGAATCACACCCAACTGCTTTGTTGAATTTATATTAAATTTTTCGCCCGCGAGCGCCCATATCGCCTCTTCTTCCTCGTAAATTGCGCGTTCAAGCGCGTTTCCGAAGGTATAAAGCGCGTTTTTATCGACCTTGAAGCCGCGGTGCTCCATATCGCAAAGCACCCTTGCAAGCGGAAGCTCGATATTTTGATAAAGCGAGCGCAGAGAAGGGGTAAGCTTTTCGCTTAACGCCGTATAAAGCTTCGGCAGCAGCGAAAGCTTAACCTCGGCAGAGGAAACGCCCAAAAGGTCGAGCGCAAGCTTGCCGAAGGTCACGCCGTTATCGGCAGGCGAAACGACGTAAGCCATAAGTGAAATATCGTCGAGCTCGGGGGTGAATTCAAGTTTTGCGTTTTTCGCGATATGCAAAATTTCCTTAACAGACCAGCAAACCGCCTTTTTCGCACCCGCAATCGCGGCCAAGCCGCTTTCGGCTTCGCCTTTATAAAGCTTTTCGCCGAAGCAGACAAGAATTTCGCCGTTTTCGGTGTGAAGAAACACTGTTTCGCCCTCGACCGAGGGGAGCTCCGAGATCGGAAGGAACTCTTCCTCTTCTGCCGTTTGCGGTGCGGCAGATTCGAGCTTTTCCAAAAACTGCCTAAAGCCCAAGCGCGTGTATAACGCGCGGAGCGCGGGAATATCGGCGCCCTTATAAGCGCATTCGCCAACATCACAGCCGAGCGGAACGTCGAGCTTTATCTCGGCAAGAAAACGCGAGGTATATGCGCTTTCTTTACCCTCGGTAAGCTTTTTGTTGGTGCTTCCGGTAATATTATCGAGATTTGCATAAACGTTATCGAGCGAGCCGTATTCGGTTATAAGCTTTATCGCGCCCTTTTCGCCGATACCGGGAACACCGGTTATATTGTCCGAGCTGTCGCCCATTATCGCCTTTATGTCGATAAGCTTTTTCGGCTCTACGCCGTATTTTTCATTGATTTCCTTCGGGGTCGTTACCTTTGTGTCCTCGTTCGAGGCGAGTAAAACGGTAACGTTTTCGTTTATAAGCTGAAAACTGTCGCGGTCGCCGGTTACAATAAAGGTGTGGTCACCGCTTTTTGTAAATTCATAAGAAAGCGTGCCCAAAATATCGTCGGCCTCGTACCCCGCAATTTCTATAACCCTTAAGCCGAGCGCGCTTGCAAGCTCGTGCGCAAGCGGAAGCTGAAGCGCCAATTCCTCGGGCATCGGCTTTCTTGTCGCCTTGTAGCTTTCGCACGCTTTATGGCGGAAGGTTTTTTCCTTTAAATCAAACGCAATAGCGCAGTAATCGGGGTTGCCGCCGATTTGCGAAAACGCCTTGTTTATCATACCGACAAAGCCGAAAAGCGCGTTGGTCGGCAATCCGTCGGGTGCGCTCAAGGGACGCACGCCGTAAAACGCCCTGTTAAGTATGCTGTTTCCGTCGAATATCAACGCTTTTCCCATTAGCTTCGCCTCACATAATTATTCAGTATTATTGTATCACCTAAAACACACAAAGTCAACAAAAAAACTGTTGCAAATTCACATTTGCAACAGTTAATTTTTTTGCAGTTATTATTTAAATACCTTGAAATAATGAAGGAAGGTGAACACGATACCTGCGGTGATGTAAAGACCCAAAAGGCTGCCGACGAGCGAGAAGATAAAGCCCACAACGGGAACGCCCGCAAGCAGACCGAGAAGCACGCCGATAACAATGTCGGCTACAACGTGAAGAATTACCGTGATAACAAGTGCCGCAACGTCTTTCTTTTCTCTGAAAGAAAACGGCCAGATTTTCTTAAGAATATCCATAATTATCCTCCGAAATAAATTTGATAGAGCTATTATAACGCTTTTTTACGCAGTATGCAATAGCTTTTTGTATTTTTTACGCAAAAAGCTCCTTCGGGTCGTAATCGGGCACCGCGCCGAGCTGTGTTACAACAAAATCGCTTAATTTAACGGCACGGTCAAGGCATTGTTCCACCTTATAGCCCGAAAGCAGGCTGGTTAAGAAGCAGGCGGCAAAGCTGTCGCCCGCGCCGACGGTCGAAACCACCGATCCCTGCGGCTTTTCGGAATAAAGAAGGGCGCGGTTGCGGCAATCGAAAACAAGTGCGCCTTCCTTGCCGAGCGTAAGACATATATACTTTAATTTCGGGTTGTTTTTCGAAATATCAAGCAAGACGTTTATATGGTCGCGCGTGCCGAAAAAGGGTATTTCTTCGTCGCTTATTTTAAGTATGGTGGTTTCTTTTAACAGGGCGTTCACAAGCTCACGCGTGTAAAAATTCCCGCGGAAGTTTACGTCGAAAAATACCTCTTTTGTTTCGGTGTATTTAATAAGCTTTTCGAAGGTCCTGCGCGAATCGGCAGAGCGCATAGCGAGCGTGCCCATATAAAGCGCATCGTACCTGCCGCGCGGGCAAACGAACGGGATATGGTCGTAAGCTACGTCGCGCACCAAATCGTAAGTCGGCTTGCCGTCGTTGAGCGTAACCGCGCAGTAGCCGGTTTTGTATTTGCGGTCCACCGCAATATAATCGCGCTTTATGCCAAGCCTGTCTACCTCCGAAAGCGCGTCGGTTCCGTTTTCATCGCTGCCCACGCAGGAAACCATATAGCTTTCCGCGCCCAAGCGTGCGCTGTGCGCCGCGAAATTAAAGGGCGCGCCGCCTATTTTTTTCTCCTCGGGAAAAATATCCCAAAGAATTTCTCCAAACGATAGTATTTTCATATCTGCACCTTTAAAAAGAAGCCCGAAAGAAGTGCTTCGGGCTTCGCTTGAATATTGCTTTTTATTTGCCTTCGTTGTCCTTGAAGAATTCGATGGTTTCTTCGAGTGCAGCCTGAGCCGCATCCTTTTTTGCTTCGTAGTTGGAAGCGAAGGTGCCTATGTTCTGGCTTGCCATATCCTGAAGAAGGGTATCGAGCTTGCCCCACTTAAATACCATACCTACGTCGCATCCGCGGTTGGGAAGGATGTAGTTGTTAAGCATATCGGCAGAGTCGTCGTCGCGTATCTTCATATATTCAAGAATTTCCTGATAGTTGGGAGCAACGGTGTTAAGGCTTTCTGCGCCCATTACGTTAAGCACGTCGATAGCCATAGTAAGCTTTTCGCCGACAACGCAGGTGGGAATAGCAAAGCAGGTACTTGTCCAAGGGTTAACGAGCGAATAGTAATCTTCCTGAGTTTCGTCTGCCTTGGGAACGGGTACCATACCGAACGCCTGCTCCATAACGCCGAGGTTGATAACGGTGCCTACGCTTGCGTTATAGAAAAGTGCTCTGCCGTCGGTAAAGCCTTCTTCAACAAGCACGCTGGGCCATTGAACAACGCCGAAATAGTCGTTTGCGGAAATGTAGTGTTCCTTGTTCTGAACGAGCTCCTGAAGCTTTTCCATAAGCTTTGCGCTGCGTTCGTTGTAAATGGTTATTGCGGGGTAGCCGTCTGCGTCGGGCTTTGCAATCTTTTCGCCGGATGCATAGAAAATGCTCCACATATCGTCGAGCTGACCGCCCCAACCGAAGGTATCCTTATAGTCGATAACGCCGCTGTTGTCATCATCGCTGCCGAAGGTGGTAACCGCTTCGAAAACGGTGTCGACAGTCCATTTACCGTCGCGCACGAGGTCATAAGGGGTGCCGCCGTATTTTTCGGAAAGACCGTTCTTTTCCCAAAGCTCAAGGTTTACGTAAAGAGCCGCGGTTGCGCCCTTGTTAACGGTACCGAGGTCGCCGATGGTGAAATAAAGCTGACCGCCATAGGTCATATTTTCGTTGAAATCCTGATTCCACCAAGGAGCTTCGATCTGAAGGTTTTTAAAATCCTTGCCGAGAAGGTTGTAAAGATGGCCTTCAACCGCAAGAGTAGCGCCGTCGTAAAGGCAGGGAACAACTATCTGGTAATCTTCGGTAGCCGAAAGGTTGCCTTCGCGGATATGGGTGCACATACCGCCGCCGGGACGTGCGGTGTCGAGCACCTTTTGCTCTTCGACGGTAATGCCGAGAGTATCTTCCACGAAATCCGCACGGTATTTGAGGTTGTCGTTAAGTACCTCGGGAATGGTTTGCTGAGTGCCGTCTTCGTAGGTATTGTAAAGAATTTCGGATTCGTAGGTGGGGTTAACGCTGCAGGTAAGGAAGGTGATGGTTTCATCTTCGTAGGTTTTAGAATAACTGCCCACGTATTTACCGCTTGCGTTCTGGTAAGGGTTCGTGGAACCGCTTTGTTCTGCAACGCTGCTCTCTTGTTCGTTGCCGCCGTCTTTATCGCAGGCGGTAAGCGCGAGAGTACACACGAGGCAGATAATAAGAAGCATCGCAAAAAGCTTTGTGTGTTTCATAAATATTCCTCCATAAAATAATCACATTTAATATTAACACGAAATCCGCGCAATTTCAAGTATTTCTTAATTATTGCTTAATAAAATAATGTTAGTGTTGAAAAAACGCGAAAAATGTGTTAAAATACCCTTAATCTTTTTCCCGAAAGGAGCACTTCCGTGACAAAAGAAGAAAAAAAGCTTGAAAAAGCAAGAAAAAACAAGAACAAAAAAGAAGGCCGGCGTGTTCGCACGCTCGACCCGATGCATTACGTCGGCATATATCTTATGGACGACCGCACGGGCGCATCGAACTATTTTACCGGTACTCTCGATATCGGCGTTGCCGAGGAATACGTTAAAAAAATGCGCGAAAAGGGCTTAAAGGAATTCAGCGTAATGCACCTTTACCTCGCCGCCTTTGTGCGGATGTATTCGCAGCATCCCCAAATGAACCGCTTTATCCGCGGTCACCGTATTTATGCGCGCAACAATATCGAAATAGCGATGACGATAAAAAAGGAAATGAAGCTCAATGCCGACGATACGGTAATCAAGCTGCGCTATGAGCCCGACGCTACGGCAGAGCAGGTTTATGAAATAACCCAAAAGGTTATTTCCGATGCACTTGCCGAGGACGAGGATTTCGATAAGATCGTTAAATGGCTTAACAAGCTTCCGCGTTTTATTATGCGCTTTATCGCGTGGGTGCTTAAAAAGCTCGATTACCACGGCATAATGCCGAAGGACCTTGTAAGCGTATCTCCCTTCCACGGCAGTATGGTTATAACCTCGCTTGCTTCCTTGGGTATTCCCCCCATTTATCACCATCTTTACGATTTCGGTAACATTCCCATATTCTTCGCCTTCGGTAAACGCTATAACAAATACGAAATTTCAAAAGAAGGCACATCCGAAAAGCATACTTATATGGAATACCGCATTACCTGCGACGAGCGTATCGCCGACGGTCATGCATATTCGCTCGCTTTGCGCTATTTCAACAGCCTGATACGCAAGCCCGAAATGCTGGACGTTCCGCCCGAAAAGGTTATAGAGGATATTCCTTGATCGATCTTGATCAATAAGCAACAAGCTGTCGCAACCATAGCGCGACAGCTTGCTTTTTATTTATTTTCCCAATCTTGAAAATTCCTCTTGCGTGCCGTTGAAAACGTTCATATCTGTAAATTTTTCTTCGCCGCTGTGCCCCTTTAAGCGTGCGCGGTTGGTGTATTGCCAAAAGGTCCAGCTTTTTCCGTCGGGCAGGGGAGAGGGCTTTTTGTAGACCGAGCGTATCCATATCGGGTTTTCTTCAAACCCGCCCGAAAGATAAAGCGAATATTCTTCCTCTGCGGTGTAGATTATCGGCATAACGCCGTAATGCTTATAAAGCGCGTTTATCATCGCCGAAAGCTCGGTCGTTACGTCTTTTGCATCGGGGTGTTCGCTTGCAAAGCTGCCGTAAAATTCAAGGTCGATAACGGGCGGAAGCATATTTTCGGTTTTTGGTACGGTGCTTATAAAATGCTCGGCCTGCGCGCTTCCCGCGCTTTCGAAACTGAAAAAGTGATACGCGCCTACGCGAAGGTGGGTTTTGGACGCTTCGGCATAATTATATTCAAAGTATTCGTCGGTGTGCTTCGAGCCTTCGGTCGCCTTGATAAACACGAACGAAATACCGTTTTTACTAAAGGTCTGCCAATTTATTTTGCCCTGATACCGCGAAACGTCGGCACCGCGCACGGGGTAATCGTCTTCGCTCGGGTTGTTCAAAAGCAGATAGCCGTTATAAATCAAAAAAGCAAACAGTATGCATATTAATGCAAGGCACGCCGTAATCGCAACAACAACCCGTTTTTTCATATCAAAACCCTCCGAAAGCTTTGCTTCTATCATATCATATATTATAAATCTGTCAAGCTTTTGTGAAAAACGTACCCTTTTTCGCGGTTTGGTGGGGTAGAAATGTGTCGAATTTAGAAAAAAATACAAATAGTCAAAATTGCTTGAAAATTTGTTCATATTGTGTTATTATCTTCGCTTGGTAAATAAACTTTTTATAAATAAAAAGGTGAAATTATGGAAACATTAATGCCGATAGGCATAGCGATGACGGCAGGTCTTTTGCTTTCACGTCTTGTTAAAAAATTAAAGCTCCCCGCAGTAACCGGTTATCTTATCGCGGGTATTCTCGTAGGCCCCTATTGCTTGGGCGCGCTTGCTCAAACGCTCGGCATTTCTTGGCTTGGCTTCGCAACCGAGCACGCGGTAAAGAACAACTCTATTCTTTGCGACGTTGCTCTCGGCTTTATCGCGTTCGCTATCGGCGATGAATTCCGTCTTTCCTCCCTGAAAAAAATCGGTAAGCAGGCAACCGTTATCGGTATAGTTCAGGCAATCGTTGCAACTATACTTGTCGATGCGGTGCTTATCGGCATACACCTTGCATTCCCCGAGGTTATTTCGGTCGAAGCGGCTATCGTTCTCGGTGCGGTGGCAACCGCAACCGCTCCCGCCGCAACCCTTATGGTCGTGCGTCAGTACAAGGCAAAGGGTAAATTGACCGACATCCTTCTTCCCGTTGTTGCTATTGACGACGCGGTAGGTCTTGTGGTTTTCGCGGTTTCCTTCGGTATCGCGCAGTCCTTAAACAGCGGCGCGGGTATGGATATCGCGTCGGTGCTTATCAACCCCTTGCTCGAGGTAATTCTTTCGCTCGCGCTCGGCTTCGTAATGGGTGTATTCTTCAGCTACGCCGAAAAATACTTCAAATCCAACAGTAAACGTCTTACCCTTTCCATCACCTTCGTAATTATGTCGGTTGCGCTTTCTATGTATAGCCGTACCTTCGAAATTGCGGGTATGGAATTGCATATCAAGTTCTCCTCGCTTCTTGTTTGTATGATGCTCGGCACGGTATTTTGCAATATGTGCGATTTCTCCGAGGAAATTATGGGCAAGACCGATAAATGGACAGCGCCCCTCTTCCTGCTCTTCTTCGTGCTTTCGGGTGCAGAGCTCGATTTCGGCGTGTTCAGCGATTTTGCCGTTATAATTATCGGCGTAGTTTATATCCTTGTCCGTGCGGCGGGCAAAATGCTCGGCTCGGCAGTCAGTGCAAGAGCAACCAAGTGCGAGCCCAAAATCGTTAAATATCTTGGCATAACCCTTCTTCCCCAAGCGGGCGTTGCGCTCGGTATGTCGCTTATCGTGGCAAATACCGCAGGCTTCGAAGCGGTCGGTGCTATCGTTCGTAACATAACGCTTTTTGCAGTACTTATTTACGAACTTGTCGGTCCTATGCTTACCAAGATCGCACTTACCAAAGCGGGCGATATCGTTCCGCGTAAGGTTATTAACCTCGGCGAAGAAGACGACGACTAAAAAACGCGTGTGGCGGCGCAGAACGCGTTGCTATAAAAAAATCGGCTCCACTTGCAGTAGATGTCTACAGCGGCGGGAGCCGATTTTTCATTCTGCATCCACCACACGCGTTTTTTACTTCAATATAAAATTCAGCGCACCGTTATTGAAAAACAGCAAATGCAGCGTCGGGTCGTGTTTGTCCAATCTGCGTCTGTTTTAAGCGTTTTTTGTTTCAATATAATATTCAAATAAAATTCAATGCATTTTTCAATGCTTTTAGGTGCATAATAAGAAAAAATAAGGAGTGAAATTATGCACGAAAACGATACTTTAAAATTACTGCGCGAATGCGATGCCGGAGTGAAAATGGGTGTGTCCTCGATAAACGAGGTTATCTCCTCGGTCAAATCCGAGAATATGCGCAACTGTCTTGCCGATTGCCGCAACCAGCACGAAACCCTTCTTTCCGAAATAAAGCAGAAGCTCGAGGAAAACTGCGACAAGGGTAAAGAGCCTGCACCCGCCGCAAAGGGTATGAGCTGGATAAAGACCAACGTAAAAATGGCGCTTGACGATTCCGACAAGACGGTTGCCGACCTTATTACCGACGGTTGCAATATGGGCGTTAAGTCGCTTAACCGTTATATCAACCAATACAAGGCGGCGGACAGCGTTTCGAAGGGTTTTGCAAACAGACTTATCAAGCTCGAGGACGACCTTGCCGTACAGATGCGTCAATATTTGTGATAAAAAAAGAGCTGTGCAAAACAGCTCTTTTTAAGTTTAGAGTTATGAAGTTGCTTCGCAACAGTTATGAGCTTGCTTTCGCAAGCGTTATTAACTCATAACTCATAACTCATAACTTGCCCGAAGGGCAATCATAACTCCTCTATTCCTCGATATAGGGGAAGCGTTCGCACCATCTGCCGGCGCCGGGAATATACATATTGCAAACGTCGTTGTAATAGCCTTCCCAATAGCCTTCAAGACCGCCGTATTCGAGCTTGGAAACAGCCATTTCGGGGGCGGGAGCTTCGATACTACCTGCTTCGATATCCGCAATAAGGTCTGCGATAAGGAAATCGATATAGCCGGTAAGCTTTTCACCGCCGCGGAAGGTGAGCGTGCATTGAGTAAGCTCGAAAATGCCGCTTGTTCCGTAGGTATAAGAGAACCAAGTGCCTGCGTAGACTTCGATTCTGTAATCGCCCTCGGGAAGAGCGACACAGCTTACCTTTTCTTCGATCCAAAGCTCGTTTTCGGGCTTGAATTCTTCACGCATAAGCGAGCTGATATAGCTTGTGATCTCCTCGGAGGTGAACGCCAACTGACCGACAAGCTTGCCCGTTTTGTGGGAATAAACGTCGATAACAACGCCCTTGCTGACGTCCTCGCCGCCTTCGCCGCCGCCGACGTAAACGTTTCTCGGGTCGCCTACGGTGTATTCATAAGCGGGGTAAGCGGGAATTTCGTCGGTGGGCGCGTCCTCAATAGGCTCGTCCTTGATAACGGGGTAGTTTTCGGTTATCGGGGGGAAGGTTTCGGGCTCTTCGTCTTCAAAGCCGCCCTCTTCGCTTGCGGGAGGGTCGTAAGCGGGAATTTCATCGGTGGGTGCGCCTTCGATGGGGTCATCCTCGATAACGGGGTAGTTTTCGTCTGCCGCGCCTTCGTTGATCTCCGCGCCGAAGCTGCCGTTGTCGGCTGTCGATTCGGCAAGTGATTCGTCGATAGCAGAGGTGTTAAGCAGAGAAAGCCCCGCGGTAAGGATAAGCGCGGAAGCGGTGATAAGCGCCGCGGTTATCAATGCGAGTGTTTTGCTTTTCATATAAACACTCCTCCTTTCTGTAACGGTATTGTAAAGCCTTAATATTCTGGATTTGTTCGGGTATTGTTATGAATTTGTAAAAGTTAAAAGAGCCTCTATTCGCTTCGGGCATTGACAAATCGCAAGCTATGTTATAAACTGCGTATATACGCCGTAGAGAAAAAACACGGCGAACGGAGGATATTATGAAAAAGAAAATTCTATGTATGCTGCTTTGTATGCTTATGCTCGTTTCCTTCGCGGCTTGCGGAGAAGGCGGCGAAAGCCCGTCGGCACCCGACGAAACCTCTGCCGAGGAATCGCTCCCCACGAAAACCCCTGTGATAAACGGTATCGAACTTTCGGAATTCACCGTTGTTTATAAAAACGAAGGCGTTGGCTGTGACTATAAAACGCTTGCAAAGAGTTTCGTAAGCTACGTAAAGGAAACCTTCGATGTAACCCTTACCTGCCGCGACGAGACCTTCCCCGCGAAGGAAAACGAAATCATTTTCGGTCTTGCGGCAAATCGCGATATTACGGCGGAAAACAAAGCCGATTACGGCTACGGCGGCTACAAGCTTGTTATAAAGGGAAGCAAGGTGCTTGTTGCAAGCTCCTACCCGCAGGGTTGCAGCGCGGGAAGCGAAGCTTTGCTTAATAAAATAAAGGAATCCCAAGACGGAGTATTTACGGATATGGAAGTAAGCGGAGAAAAGAAGATAATAAAGGTTGCCTGCGTCGGCGACAGTATTACACAGGGTATTAACTCCACCGACCCGAAGAACAAGACCTACCCCGCGTATATTCAGGAAATGCTCGGTTACGATTATTACGTTCTTAACGCGGGCTTGAGCGGCTATTCGATATGTAATATCGACGGATACGCATACCACAAGTCCAAGCAGTTCACCGAATCGCGCGAGCTTCGCCCCGACGTTGTGCTTTTCGCGCTCGGCACGAACGACGCAAACCCCACCCCCGACCAGCCCTATAAAAATTGGGAAGACCCGCAGTACGACAGAACGAACGTATTTATAAAGAGCACCAACGACCTGCTCGACGCTTACGAAAAGGCAAACCCCGACGTTCAGATAATTATGATCCTTCCCGCATCGCTCTTCAAGGTCGGCGCAGACGGCTGGAACGCAGAAGCGTGGACGGCAAACATCGTTAAGTATGCCCACCCCTTGCTCGTGCAGATAGCAAAGGAACGCAACCTTCAAACGGTAGATATGTTCCCGTGGTCGAAGGAGCATAAGGAGGTATTCACCGACGGCTTGCATCCGAAGGACGAAACCTATAAGACCTTCGCGCAGTATATCTACGATAACATTAAGGACACTATTAAAAAACCCGAATAAAACAAAAACGGAATTTGCTCTTTTAAAAAGGTATATCCAAAAGGCGGTCTGCCGTAACGGCAGTTTTTGTATATTTTCAAAATCGATAAATTCGATTTTGCTGTAAAGGTTTTTGAAAAGAGAGTTTGAGAGAAAAACTTTTTTAAAAAGTTTTTCTCTCAACGTATTTTATCATAAAACAAAAGGACTCGGTGAAAAACCGAGTCCTTTTGCGTAAGGGGATGGGATAAAAACTAATTAGTAAGGAGGGAATTAATCTTCAATATAGGGGAATCTTTCGGTGTAGCGGGGTACACCGGGAAGAAATTCTCCCGAGGGAAGGGTGGTGCCGTTCCAGCAGCTGTTTTCGCCGTCGAAGCCGATGATGTGTGCAAAGGATTCCTCTGCCGCAATATCGTCGTTAACACCGTTTTCAAGCTGTGCTATCTTTTCTGCAACGAGCGATTCCATAAACGCGATAACCGTTTCGCCGTTGCCGAGAGGATAGCCGGTTTGGGTGAATTCGTAAATTTCGTTGTCTTCTACACCGTAGGAGAACGCAAGGCTGCCGCAGCAACCGCTTGCTCTTTCGGTAAGGCGGTGTACCCAATAAAATTCAACACGGTATTCCGCTTCGGGAATATAAACGGGAACGTCTTCGGGGTTGTGGGGGTCGAAAAGCTCTGCGGTGTAATCGAAATCGGCTTCGAAGATCTTGCAGAATTCGTCGTAAAGCTCGTCCTCGGTAAGCCATACCTGACCGACAAGCTTGCCTGTTTTGTGTTCGAATACGTCGATAACGATATCCTTCCAGATAACGTATTCAAAGCCGGGGTGGTCGTAGCCGGTTTCATCCGAGGTTGTTACCACAGCAAGCGTATCGAGCGCGGGAAGGGTAGTGTCGGGGTATTCTGCGGGAGCGTCCGCGGTGGGTGCGTCGTCCGCTTCGGTTTCGGGTGCGGGAAGTTCGTCGTTGAGCTCTGCGCCGACAGTTCCGCTGTCCGCCGCCGATTCTGCCGTAGAATCATCGATCGCCGAGGTATCGAGCAGCGAAAGCCCTGCGGTAAGAACAAGAGCCGCCGCGGTAATAAGAGCCGCCGTTATCAATGCGAGTGTTTTGCTTTTCATATAAACACTCCTCCTTTCTGTGAAGGTAGCTTAAACCCGCGATATTCTGGATTTGTTCGGGAAATATTAGAGATTTGTAAAAGTTATTTTTGTTCGCCCGTAAAGCGAATCGTTGCAACCGTGCCCTCGCCGAGCTTCGATTCAAAGCGCAATTCCGCGCCGTGCGCCTTTGCGATACGGTCGCATAAAGCAAGCCCCAATCCGGTGCCGCCGTCTGCGCGGTTGCGCGATTTGTCGGTGCGGTAAAACGGCTCGGTAATGCGCGCCAGCTGTTCTTCGGTCATACCGATTCCGTTGTCGCGCACGTAAATAACCGCGCTTTCTTCCTCGGCGTAACAGCCGATTTCGACCTTGCCTCCGCCCTTGCACGCCTTTATCGCGTTGCCGATAAGGTTTGTGACCGCCATTCCAACAAGCAAGGAATCGCACACACAGTAAACGCTTTTTGCCGCAACGCGAAGCTCGACGCCGTTCGAAGCCGCGGTAAACGACAGCTTTTTAACGGCGTTTGCCGCAATCTCGCCTAAATTTGTGTTTTCGGGCTGAATTCCGTTTTCGCGTATAAATGCGTCGTCGAGCAATCGCTCGCTTATAAGCTTTAATCGCTCGGCTTCGCTTATTATAAATTCGGTAGCCTCTATTTTTTCGTCCTCGTTTATATTTGCGTTAAGCAGATATTCGGCATAGCCGCGAATAGAGGTAAGCGGTGTTCGCATTTCGTGCGCGAGGTTATCGAGCATACGCTGTTTTATTTCGGCGTTTTCTTCAAGCTCGTTCATCTGAACGCTTATATGCTCCGCCATACGGTTAAAATCGGCGGCAAGGAGCGAAAATTCGTCCCTGCCCGATTCGTCGGCGCGTGTTGCGTAATTGCCGTTTGCAAATTCCTGCGTTGCCTTGCTCAAACGCTCGAGCGGGCCGGAAAGCTTGTGAAGCACGAAGAAAAGTATAAGCGCGAGCAGAGCCGAGGCACCCAGCGAGGTGCAGATATAAACTATCGAAAGGTTTTTAAAATCCTCGTCGAGATAGGTTATATCCTTCGCGTAGGTTAACCGATACTGCCCGTTTGCTACGGTTTCGCTTATAAAAAGTATGCGCCTTCCGTTAATGCGCTGTGTCGAAGAGCCGCCGCTTGCGGGAATGACCGAGCCTTTGGGCAGGTTGGTGTATTTTGTTTCGCCGTCGATGAACGAATAGAAGCAAAGCCCGATATCCTTTTCGATGTAATAGCTGCCGTAGGAATCCATAACCTGCGCTCTGCCGATGTTGCCGAGATAGGTAATATCGTCCTCGAAGGATTTGGCAATAACGCTTTGCTCCGACTTTGCAAGCTGTTCGGCGGCGTCTATGTTTTTCTGCTGTGTGTAATAGGCGAGCGAAAAGATGCCGATATTGAAAAACAGCAAAAAGAGCACGAGCGATATAAGATAGGTTTTGTCCTTGAATCTCATAGTTCAAACCTGTATCCTGTCTTGTAAAGTGTCTTTAAGCGTTCCGAAAGACCGAGTTTTGCGCGAAGCTGACGTATATGCACGTCGACGGTGCGGGTGTCGCCCTCGTAATCATAACCCCATACGAGCGCAATAAGCTTCTCGCGCGAGAGGGCGATGTTTCGGTTAAGAATAAGCGTTTCGAGCAGGGAATATTCCTTTGGGGTAAGAATTACCTCGCTGCCGGAACGGAACACCTTCTTCGCCGAAAAGTCGATAGTCACGTCGTCGAAATTAAGCCTTTCGTCCTCTTTTTTGGTGCGGCGCAAAACCGCGCGCACGCGCAAAAGAAGCTCCTGTATCTCGAACGGCTTTACAATGTAATCGTCCGCGCCCAAGGAAAGCCCCTTTAATCTGTCGTTTATGCCCTCCTTCGCCGTTACGAAAATAACGGGTGTTCCGCTCGCGTGGGTTATAAGCTCGTAGCCCGAGGCGTGCGGGAGCATAATGTCGAATATCATAAGGTCGAATCTGTCGCTTTCCATAATTTCAAGCGCGTCTTTTCCGTCGCTCAAGCCCACGCAGGTGTGACCGACAAGCTCCAAATTGCGCTGAATAAGGTTGCGTATCGGACGCTCGTCCTCTACGATAAGGATTTTCGCCATAAAAATTTTCACCGCCTTTGCAGTAACTGCACTTATTATAACATACTTTCTTGCAATTATAAATCACATTTGTGATGAAATTGTTATAAAAGGCAAAAAATTACGCTTTTGCTTGACTTTATTATTCAAAAGCTTATAATTTAATAGAGAAAAACGCGTAACAGCCGCGAAAGGGCAAGGGTGAGCGTATGACCTACGATGAAATAAAGCGTGCGAACGGGTTGATGTTCGAACGCTTGGCGATACTGTTAAACAACCGCCCCGATTTTGTTACCGATGAAATGGTAAAGGAGCTTACCGAAAACTACGGTCTTTCGGTAGAGGAGTCGTTTTCGCTTCTTATATGCGCCGCGCTCGGGTTTGATACCGAGCTGGAAGCCGACCGCGAAATCTGGGAAGCATACGCCCCCTTTATGCTTCATCATTTAGACGAAAAGCTTTTCACCGAAGACCCCTATTACAAGGCGGTAAGGATAAACAGCGGAAAACGGCTTAACGAATGGGAGCTCCGCACCGATATTCTCGCGCCCTTTACCGCGTTTGTCTGCGACGACCCGCTTACCTTACCCGACGGCAGAATAATTCCGCAGATCGGCTATTTCGATTGCGAATTTAAGTTTCTTTCGGTTTTGCAAAACGGCAGGGAATGGATGACGATGATGCCGAACGAGCTTGTTACCCAGCGCACACCGATAAAAAAGGCGCGCGGCAGGGTGTGCACGTACGGTCTCGGCTTGGGTTATTTCGCCTTTATGTGCGCAAGAAAGAGCGAGGTGGAAAGCGTTACCGTTGTCGAGCGCGACGAAAGCGTTATTTCGCTTTTTAAGGATATGCTTCTTCCTTGCTTTGAAAATAAAGAAAAAATCGAAATTGTTTGCGCCGATGCCTTTGAATTTGCCGAAAAGCAAGCGCCTGCACGCAATTTTGATTATATTTTCGCCGATATCTGGCACGACCCCTCCGACGGTGTGGAGGCATATAAGCGCTTTAAATCGCTCGAATACCTTTGCCCGAACACGAAGTTCGATTATTGGATAGAAAAGACCTTAAAGCTGTATATGTAATAAAGGTTGTGAGGTCGCTATGGCTCGTATTATAGACGGAGAAAAGTTGAATTTAATCGGCGAAAACGTAAGGCGGTTGCGAAAGCAAAACGGCATGAGCCAACAAGAGCTTTCCGTTAAATTGGAACTGCTCGGGGTATATATCTGTCGCGGCTCGATATCGAGAGTCGAGGACCAAACCCGTACTGTTACGGATATAGAGCTTATCGCTATTTCGAAGGTTTTCGGCGTAGAGCTCGAAGAACTGTTCAAATAACAAAAGTACGCTGTTTCTAAGGAAACAACGTACTTTCTTTTTACATATTTCTTCTGTTGTAAAGCCCTGCGTAAATGCCGTTTGCCTGCAAAAGCTGCTCGTGCGTGCCGCGCTCGGCGATGCCGTCTTGGTTGATAACGAGTATTTCGTCGGCGCTTTGAATGGTCGACAAGCGGTGCGCCACGACGATAACCGTTCTGCCCTTTGCAAGCTCTTCTAAGGATGCCTGAATCTGCATTTCGGTAACGTTGTCGAGCGCGCTGGTCGCTTCGTCGAGAATAAGAATAGGGGGATTTTTAAGAAATACGCGTGCTATGGATATTCTTTGTTTCTGTCCGCCCGAAAGATTTATTCCGCGCTCGCCTACTTTAGTGTCGTAGCCCTTTTCGAGCGTCATAATATAATCGTGAATGTTTGCGCGCTTTGCCGCTTCGATGATCTCTTCCTCGCTCGCATCGAGATTGCCGTAGGCAATATTTTCGCGCACGGTGCCCGAGAAAAGGAAAACGTCCTGCGCCACAATGCCGATATTGCGGCGGAGCGAATAGCGGGTAAGCTCGGTAATATCGTTGCCGTCTATGGTTATTTTTCCGCTGTCGAGCTCGTAAAATCGGGGAATAAGGTTGCAAAGCGTGGTTTTGCCGCCGCCCGAAGGGCCTACCAAGGCAATGGTTTTGCCCGAATCGATCTTAAGCGAAAGGTTTGTAAGAACGCCCTTGCCCGTGTCGCCCGTGGGGTAGGAAAAGGAAACGTTTTCAAAAGCAATGTCGCCGCGTGCGTTTGTAAGCTCTTTGGCGGTTTCGCTTTCGGCTTCAATCGGTTGTTCCATGATCTCGCGGAAGCGCGAAAAGCCGGTCATACCGTTTTGCAGCTGCTCGAAAAGCGAAATAAAGCGGTTTATCGGCTTTAAAAGCATTGCCATATAAAGTATGAACGCCGCAAATTCGCCGCTGTCGATAGAAAACGCGCCGCTCGGGTCGGCATAGCCGTTATAGAAGAATATACCGCCCGCAACGAGTGCCGCGAGGTATAAAAAGTCGGTAAAGAAGGTCATTGTCGAGTGGAACTGACCCATAGCCTTATAGGCAAATCCGCGCGCGGTCTTAAAGCGTTCGTTTGCTTTGTCGAACTTGTTTATTTCGTGGCTTTCGCTCGTATAAGCGCGCGAAACGCGTATGCCCGAAATAGAGGTTTCTACGTTTGCGTTTACCTCTGCAACCTCTTCGCGCGTGCGGGTGAAGGCGTCCTTCATTCTTTTTCGCATTTTTACCGAGAAAAACACAACGAAGGGGATAAGCGCGTAAATAATAAGCGTGAGCCAGATATTTATCGTCGAAAGCGCGATAAACGAGCCGATGAACATTATTATCGAAAGGAACAAATCCTCGGGCCCGTGGTGCGCAAGCTCGGAAACGTCCATAAGGTCGTTAATAAGGCGTGACATTACCGTGCCGGTTTTGTTTTCGTCGAAGAAGGAAAAGGGAAGCTTTTGCAGGTGCGCGAACATATCCTTACGCATATCGCCCTGCATACGCACGCCGACGACGTGTCCCCAATAGGAAACAAAATAATTAAGCCCCATTTTCGCAAGATATAAAACAAGTATTATTCCCGCCCAAGTAAGTACAAGGCGCAAATTGCGGTTGGGTACGTAATCGTTAATTATGTTTTTGGTAATGATCGGATAAAAAAGGTCTGTTAATGCGATAAGGAACGAGCAGAACATATCGAACATAAACAGCTTTTTGTGTGGCTTGTAATATTTTATAAATTCGCGTATCATTGTTCCCTCACGGTGTTTTAATAACGGTATTATACACGCCGTATATACAAAAGTCAAGAAACGTTAACAACCTTCGCGCTAAAGTTTGGTTTAAGGAAAAAATATAAAATATATTCATAAAATATTAATATTTGTCTGATATAAACGGTGCAAATAATTTAGTTTGAAATAAGGAGTTTGCTATGAAAAAAATAACCCTGCTTGCGCTTTGCTTCTTTGTGGCGCTAAGCTTTATATTTGCAGGCTGCGGCGAAAGCGGTGTCGACAATCCCGCGCTCGAGGGAATACCCTCCGACGTGTCGGTAACCCTCGCAGACACCGATAAAATGGATTTCAGCTTCGATGAGGAGGACCTTAACCCCGACTATTCCTCCGACGATAACAGCTTTATCAACCTCGGTGACGACGATACCTCCGAAAACGGTAACGACGTTAGCGCAGGCGGCGGGGAAAACAGCAAACAAGATTCGGAAAATTCCGAAACGGTAAGCGAAAACAGCACAGAAAACAGCGAAAACGGCACAGAAAACAGCGAAAACGGCGAAAATTCGGAAGAAGAGGAAAGCACTGCTCCCTCGGGCGAAAATTCGCAAGGCTCGGGCGGAGATAATAACGAGCAAAGCATTCCCGAAAGCAACGTAAGCACAGAGGAAAGCTCGAAGCCCGTTCCCGATAACGGTGGCAACAACAATAACAATAACAACAGCAACAATAACAGCAAGGACGAAAGTTCGGAAAGCGTTAGCGAAAACGAAAGCAGCGAGCCCGAAGCACCCGCAACAAACCCCGATATTATAAATATCACCTCGGGCGGCACCTATACTCTTACGGGCAACCGCAAGGATATTATGATAACCGTCGATGTCGGCGATGACGAGGTACAGCTTATTTTAAACGGGCTTACCATAAACAACTCGAACGGCCCTGCGATATACGTTAAATCGGCGGATAAATGCACAATAACGCTTGCAGAGGGAAGCGTGAACAGCCTTTCCGACGGAAGCAATTACGTTTTGACCGACGGCGACAGCACGCTTGATGCCGCGCTCTTCTCACGCGCGGACCTTACCGTAAACGGAAGCGGCAGGCTTACCGTTAACGGTAATTACAAGCACGGCATAGTTTCGAAGGACGACCTTATCGTTACGGGCGGAACGCTTGATATTAAATCCAACAATACTTCGCTCGACGGCAAGGACTGCGTTAAGATAGGCGGCGGCAATATTACCCTAACCGCGGGAAGCGACGGAATACGCTCGGATAATTCCGAGGATGCCGACAGAGGCTACGTTTATATCACCGGCGGCACGATAAATATTACCTCGGGCAACGACGGTATTCAGGCTTACAATATTATTAAAATCGAAGGCGGCAGTATTACCGTAAAATCGGGCGGCGGAAGCTCGAGCTCGCCCTCCTCTTCGGACAGCGAATCCTATAAGGGCTTAAAGGCAGGCTCGGATATTCTTATCAGCGGCGGCACGTTCAATATTAATTCCAAGGACGACAGCGTTCATTCCAACGGAACTATAACCGTTTCGGGCGGCAGTCTTGCACTTTCCACGGGCGATGACGGTATTCACGCAGATACCGATTTGGTAATCGCGAACGGCAAAATTAATATTTCGAAGAGCTACGAGGGTATCGAGGCTACGCAGGTGGTTATCACGGGCGGTGAAATTTCGCTTGTCGCATCGGACGACGGTATAAATGCCGCGGGCGGCAACGATTCCTCCTCAGGCATGGGCGGCGGCAGACCGGGCGATAACTTCTCGTCTTCAAGCGGTCAGATAAATATTTCGGGCGGTTATACCGTGGTCAACGCAAACGGCGACGGTATCGATGCCAACGGAAATATATCCGTTTCGGGCGGAGTAACGCTCGTTAGCGGTCCGACAAGCGGCGGCAACGGTATTTTCGATTACGACGGCACCGCAACCGTTACGGGCGGCGTGCTTGTTGCGCTCGGCACCTCGGATATGGCGCAAAATTTCTCGAGCGCAAGCAATCAGGGCTCTATGCTCGTTACCTTCAGCCAGCAAAACGCGGGCAAGAACTTCTGCGTGTGCGATTCGAGCGGAAAGGTGATAGTTTCCTTCACCCCCGCAAAATCCTATAAGTGCGCGGTGGTTACCGCACCCGAAATACAAAGCGGCAACAGCTATACGCTTGTTGCAGGTGCAACGGTGAGCGGCGCCGATTCGAACGGCTTTGCGCGCAACACCACCAAATCGGGCGGAACGACGCTTGCCACGGTCACTATGAGCTCGCTTATTTACGGAAGCGGCGGTATGGGCCCCGGCGGCGGTCGCCCCGGCAGACCTTGATCGAGTTATGAGTTATGAGTTATGAGTTATGAGTTATGAGTTATGATTGCCCTTCGGGCAAGCTCATAATGTCGAGCGTAAGCGAGATTTATAGTTGTAAACAAAAAAGAAAAGCGTATGAAATTTCGGTTTCATACGCTTGTTTTTGTCGAGATGATTTATTCTTCGGCTTCGGCTGTAAGTCCGGTTATATTTTCGATCACGCGTAATTCATAGCAGGGGAAGTAAATGCCCCAAGCCACGCCGTTGCGGTCGAGTTCGAGAATATGATAGGTTTTCATAAATATGCTTCCGAACTGGTTTACCGTCATTTTATATTGTTTGTATTCGCCTTCGTTATACGGGATATCTTTTGTCCATACGGGAATAGAAATGCGTTTCTTTACAGTATGTATTTTGCGAAGCGAGTCTAACGGAAAGGCGAATTTGCTGTCGCGGTCGGCGAGTATAAGGTTTTCGCCTTCGATAAAAACGCGGGTAGCATAGTTGATGTGTGAGGTTAAATCGGTTGCTCTTTCTTTATGTACCGCCTCACCGTCTTTTATTTTGTAGCAGAAGGAAAGAATGTCAACGTAGGGCGCATCGACAGGAACTTTGAATCTTTCGTAAATATCGCCTGCGGCGGCGGTAAGCGCGGTTTGGGCATTTTCGGTTTCGGAACTTTCGTAAACGGTTTTTTGCTTTTTCTTCGAAATCGTGCCCAAAACGACCCAACCCAAAAGACCTATTACCGCGCACCAAACTATCCAAGGCGCGTTGTTGTATCGCTCCGCAAAGGTAAGCTCGCTGTCGATAAATCCGCGCAATACTGCAAAACCGCAAAGCAAGCCCATAAGCTCGCAAATTAGCTTAATTAAAGTCAGCGCCCAAGGCAACTGCGCCTTTTTTTCCACGTCTGTTGCGTTTTCAAGCGCTTCGTCCAACGAAGCGGTTTCTGCAAGCGTGGCTCTGTCGACAATAAAAATATCGCCGTCGTAATTTGTGTTTTTCTTGTTGTGGGTAATGTCGATACCCAAAAAAGGTTTAAGTTTCATTGTTATTCTCCTCTGAAATCGGGGTATTCACCGTAGTTGGTCGCATCTTCCTGCGAGAACTGAGCGTCCTTGGGGTCGGGGCCGAACTTATTTCTGCCGACGGTGCCGGGCAATACCATCCAAACGAAAAATATAATCGAACAAGCACTTGAAATGATCGAGTTCAAAATACCGCCTATACCGATAACCGAAAGGATGCCGGAAACAACCGCGGGGAGAAATTGGATAAACAGGTGAAAAAAGCCCCTGTCGGTATCGTGCAATCTTCTAATCGTAATCGCAAGCGTAGGCATAAATTGAAGCACCGAGTAGGCAACCGTAGCGATCCACGAAAAGATTGCAAGCGTGGTAAATCCAAGCGTGCTTAAAAGTATCGAAAGCGAATATGCTATTGCCAATACGAGATAGTTAGAAGCCCAATACAACCAATAATCTCTTCTTCTTGTGCGCCCGTCCCATCGCTTCCATTTTTTCAAACCGTCGATATAAGCTTTGATCATAATAAACACATCTCCTCTCGAATATGTTACCTGATTATACTACACAATCAAGCGATTGTCAAGGGGGGTGGTCTATTTTATTAAAAATTTTTATTTTTATACACGTACTTGACAAAAGGGGAAAATGATTATATTATCAAAATAAAGCCATATACGGCTAAAATGAAAGGAAACGCAACCGAGCCTTCGGCGGCTTTTTGGGTGCCTGTCGGGCTCTGTGCGGATTGAAAAAGAATGGAAAAGTTAAGAATTGCAATTATCGGTACCGGCGGTATCAGTTACAACCACACAAACGGCTACAAGGCAATACCCGACAAGTGCGAAGTAGTTGCTGTCTGCGACCTTGATGAAAACAAGGCGAAGAATTATGCGGAACACTACAGCGTGCCCGCATATTATACCGATTTTAACGAAATGTTTGCAAAGGAAAAGATCGATGCGGTTTCGGTCTGCACCTGGAACTCCTCGCACAAGCCCGCAACTATCGCGGCATTAAACGCCGGCTGTCACGTCCTTTGCGAAAAGCCTATGGCGATGAACACCGCAGAAGCGGAAGAAATGCTTGAATGCGCGAAAAAGAACGGCAAGCTTTTAATGGTAGGCTTCGTTCGCCGCTTCGGTAACGATGCGGATCTTATCCGTAAATTCCTTGACGGCGGAACTCTTGGCGACCTTTACTATGCAAAGGCAAGCTACCTTCGCCGCAACGGATGCCCCGGCGGCTGGTTCGGCGATAAGGAATATTCGGGCGGCGGTCCTCTTATCGACCTCGGCGTTCACGTTATCGACCTTGTTCGCTTCCTCGCGGGCAACCCCAAGCCTGTTTCGGCTTACGGCGTAACCTATAACAACCTCGACCCCAACCGCGCGGGCGGCGGTCAAAGCTGGGTCTCCACCACCGCGGGATATGATTTTAAATATAACGTAGAAGATATGGCGGCGGCTATGGTCCGCTTCGATAACGGTCTTACCCTTTCGGTCGAAGCATCGTTTAAGCTCAACCTTAAAAACGACCGCGGCGAAATCGAGCTGTTCGGCACGAAAGCAGGCGCGAAGATAAGCCCGCAGGTAGAATACTTCGGCGATATGAACGGCACCTTTGTCGACATTAAGCCCTTCGGCGATACCGCGCTCAACTTCGACGGACTTTTCGCGCGTGAGATCAATCATTTCGTCGATTCCTGCCTCGGCAACTGCGAATGCATCGCTCCCGCAGAGGACGGCGTTGTTCTTATGCAGATACTCGACGCAATTTACGAATCGGCAAAAACCGGCCACGAGGTTATTATTAAATAAAAAAACGAACGGGACGGCGTGAGTCGTCCCTGTTTTTTCTTAGAAAATGTCCACTTTATAATCATTCATCTGTTATATTATTTAGAAAGGGGGGGGATCGGCGTTGCTTATTTATATGGCGCTTGCCGATAAAGCGGATGACCGCGAAAAATTGGCGTATATTTACGAAAAGTATAAAAATAAAATGTATTCCGCGGCGTTTTCGATACTCGGCGACAGCTATCTTGCCGAGGATGCGGTACACGAAGCGTTTGTTGCCATAGCAAGAAATATCGGTAAGTTAGGCGATGCAGATTCACCCGAAACGGCGGCTTATGCTTTGCGCGCGGCGAAAACGAGGGCGTTGAACATTTTGAAAAAGAACAGAAAAGAAATATTTATCGAAGAGGATATGGATATTCCCTTCGAGGAAAGCGAGTTTGAACGAATTATTTCGGAAAGCGATATTTCGAAAATTGCCGACTGTATAAACAAGCTTCCCGAGAAATACCGCACGGTTATCGTTTTGCGATACTTGGACGATATGAAGCCGAAGCATATCGCGGACCTTTTGGGTTTAAACGGCGAAACCGTGAAAAAGCGTTTGTTACGCGCAAGGGCGATGCTTAAAAATATGTTGAAGGAGGGGGAAGAATGAGGGTAGACGAAAAATTAAAGCAAGCCGCGTTGAAGGCAGAGCTCGATCTGCTTGAAAACGCAGAAGAGCGTGAGTGGAATCAGACTCCCGAATTCGAAAGAAAAATGAGCACACTGCTGGGCAGAAGGCGTATTTCCGCAAAAAGGCGTATTTTGCTTATTGCGGCGGCGGTGTTGCTTATTGCCGTGTTCGTTGCTTCGCTTCCGTTTTTAATTAAAAGACCCGAACAGCATAATACAAGCCAAACCGAAAGTGTTGACGAAAGCGTTATTTCGGGCGTTGACGTTCCTGTAAAGCCCGAATATATCCCCGAGGGCTATTATATGAACAGCTGTACCGTTTGGGCGGACGGAAGCCTGCAGATAGAATATATGAACGGCGAAAATAAGATATTTTTTCAGAGCTATCCCGCAAACGAGGTAGACCTTTCGGCTTTCGAAGAGGTGATAAGCAGTGTCGATATTAACGGGAACGCGGGCTTTGCGGCAAATAATTTTAACGGGCTTGCAAACAACAATATCACTTGGACCGATGGGAATTATTCCTACGTTATTACCAATTCCGACGGAGTTCGGCTTGAGGAGCTGGTAAGGATCGCGCTGAGCGTGAACACCGAAAGCGAGGAAAGTAAATGAAAAAGACGGTTTTGATTTTATTTGCTCTGCTTTTTGCTTTTCAGCTTGCCGCCTGCAAGGGCGATCATCAATGCGTGAATATCGAAACATCTATAGAGGAATGTAAAAGCTTTCTCGAACGCGAAATAAGCGGATACGGAAACGATTATTCCGCGACCGAGGATTTTAAAGGCGACAAAAACAGCAACCAATATATAAAATGGCTTGCCGAAACGCAAATCAGGCTTGGCGAGGAAACCGAGCTTGCCGCCCAAAACGGCGAAAAACTTTGCGCGCTTTTGGTTGCTTTCAAAAAAGAAACGCATCTTTGCCCCTTCGGCGGAACGGTTTGCTCGCACGCTTGGAGCGGAGGTTATCATACCTCGTATCGTTGTAAATACGGCGATTATTCGCTCCTGCCGAATATGTATTCTTTTTTGGAACGCGAAAACGACCCTTATCAGCCTTATGCCTTTTTTGCGTTAGCACAGCTTTTGCATTGTGACACCAATGTTTTGCGCAATCAAACGGAAATATCGGTAACCGACGGGGAAACGGTATTGCTTAATCCGCCCGGCTACTGCGAAATGTTGCACAAAAGGCTAAACACCCTGCTTTCTCTCGATATCGTTTCGCTTGCCTCGGACTGTGAAATATACGGTCTGCTTGCAGTTCCCGCGCTTGCGGAGGAATATCTAAACGGCGGCGTTTACGCCGATATCTGCCGTGATGCGCTTATAAAGGTTAAGGCAAAGACCGAATTCACCGAAATTCTTAATAACAGCCCATATCTCGAAAATTGGCTGAAAATAAACGACGAGGCGTTTTACAATATAAGGGTACTTTTGGAAAGGCACGAAAAAAGCGGCGGTTAAACCGTCGCTTTTTTTCTATTATCATAAACCTTTTCGGCAACAAACACGATTACAAACACCAAAACGCCGACGCCGAAGCCGACGAAAACGTCTAAAATGCTGTGCTGCTTTATAAACACCGTTGCAAGCGAAATAAGGACCGCAAAAACACCGAAAAGCGCCTTGTGTATCGGCTTTTTGAGCATAATTTTGCTTTGCAGTATTGCAAAAAACATTGCCCAAGCGACAGATACGTGCATCGAAGGCATACAGTTTCTGGGCGGGGAATCGGCGGCATAGACGAGCTGAACGCCCCAAGTAAGAATGTTTTCGCGACCAAGCGTTGCAAAATCGGGACGAAGTGCCGTATCGATACCGTTCGGAACAATCGTGCAGAATATCATCGGCAGTATCATACAGCCGTCGACCAAAAGATTCGCACGCCAAAATTCGCGCTTATCCTTAAAAAGCGGATAAACAATAACGTATGCAATACAGAAATACCAAATAACGTACGGAATTAAAAACCATTCGCAAAACGGGATTTTATGGTCGAGCGCGCTTTCGACAATAAGCACGCTTTCGTCGGAGGGGTAGGCGATACGCAGTATTTCGTACCATAGCGAATGAAACGGCCAATACAACAAAATAAGACAGTATTTGCGTTCCTTTATAAAATTTATTATCGTTTTCATTTTCTTTCTCCGAGGGTTTTTTATATTATAACACCCGAAAAATATTATTTCAAGAGAAAATCTTTACGAAATCTTTACGCTTTTCTTTACCGTTTTCTTTACTATTTTGTGTTAGGCTTTTTCCGTGAGGTGATTTTATGGAAAAGAGGGAAGAAAAAAGAAAAAGAAAAGCCGACCTTGCACGTGTACGCACCGACGACGCGCGCGATATGCGCACGGTCAAGCATTTCGAGCACCCGTATATGCTCGAAGGCTGTCCGATACAGCCGATAGAGAGCGATATACTTGCCGACCGCGACAGCTGGGGGATATACGCCGAGCTTAAGTTTAAAAATCTTTCGGAGCAGCCGCTCAAACGGCTTCGCGTGCGGCTTGATTTTTATTATTATCAAAATATCCCCTATACCTCGGTTTTTTTCGAATACTGCGAACGCGATCTAACGTTCGGTAAAATATATGCGGGAAGTAATGCGTTGAAGCAGAGCGAGGCGTTGAAGCGAAATTCGGTGCTTTGCGGCGAGATTTTCGGCGAGGGGGTCTATATCCCTCTGCCCGAAAGCAGCTATACCGATATTGCCTTTTATATTACCGAAATCGAGCTCGAAAACGGCGAAACCGTACTGCGCGATATTCCGTTAAGCGGCAGGGGGAAAATTTTTTCCGAGCTGGACGAGGTTACAAGGCGCATATTGCGCCGAGAAAAAAGCTTTGCGCGTTCCGAATCGGTGTTCCCGACAAAAAATCTGCCGGTATTTTCGAATTCGGGCTGGCTTTGCTGTTGCGGATATAAAAATCTGCGCGATAGCGAAATATGCGAAAAATGTATGCGCCCGCGCGAGCTTCAAAAGGAGCTTATAAGCGAAAGCGCGATAATCGAGCGCAAAAAAGAGCTTGCAAACACCCCGACGGCTATACATTATCACGACAAATCGCGCTTTGCGCAAAATAAATTCCTGCAAAACCAAGCCGATAAGGAGCGCAGGGAAGCGGAAATAAAGCGCTCGAAGGAAAATCTCTTGCGGCAGGAGGAGGAAAAGCGGCGCAAATATTCGCATTGGTTAAAGCGCGGTTTGATATTTTGCGTTGTTGCCTATATGCTTACCGCGGGCGCGGTGTTGATCGCTATGTTCAGGGACGGAGGCAGGGACACGCAAAGCACGGGGTATATGTTCAAGCGCATTTTTGAAGGCGATACATCGCTTTTCGAGTTTTTCGGCTACGAAAAAGAAGAAAAAGGCCCTAAATCGATATTTGACGTCTGGGAAATATTCGATTCGTTTGACTACGATTGATTTTTAGGACTCCTTACAAAAAACGAAAGACGAGAGTATAGAAGCTCTCGTCTTTTGTTTATATTCCGTTTAATTAAAACTTGTTTACCTTCTTTTGGAAGTAAGACTTCGGGTGCTGGCAAACGGGGCACATTTCGGGAGCCTTTTTGCCAACGTGGATATGGCCGCAGTTGGTGCAGATCCAAACCTGAACATCTTCGGAAACGAAAATGGTTTCGGTGTTGAGCTTTTCGAGAAGTGCGCGGTATCTTTCCTCGTGTTCCTTTTCGATCTTGCCTACTGCTTCGAAGAGGTAAGCGATTCTGTCAAAGCCTTCTTCCTTAGCGGTCTTTGCAAAGCCTGCATACATATCGGCCCATTCGTAGTTTTCGCCTTCAGCCGCGTCGAGAAGGTTGGTTGCGGTATCGGGCACCTTGTCGCCGTGAAGGATTTTAAACCAAAGCAAGTCGGATCGTAGCCATGTCGTTCTGTGAGCCAAGGAGGTGAACAACTTGCTTGTCTTCCTAAGACCGCTTGGCCCTCCGACTTGGTCCATTCGTAGTTTTCGCCTTCAGCCGCGTCGAGAAGGTTGGTTGCGGTATCGGGCACCTTGTCGCCGTGAAGGATTTTAAACCAAAGCTTTGCGTGTTCCTTTTCGTTGCCTGCGGTTTCTTCGAAAATATCGGCGATAACGGTGTAGCCTGCTTTTCTTGCTTCGCTTGCATAATAGGTGTA
>JAZSHQ010000043.1:0-17040 GCA_045533335.1 Eubacteriales bacterium | reverse complement strand
AAAGCCGCTGCCGGCGCAGGAGGCGCAGACGGCAAGCAGAGCGAGGCAAGGGCGAGTTATTACAAGTTTTTTTAATGTTTTCATACGTCTTTTCTGATCCTTACGTCCATTTGAGGATAAGGTATTTCGATATTAGCATTTTTGAACGCGTTGCGGACACCGATAAGAAGCTGTTCGCGCACTACCCAATAATCGGGGGTTTCACACCAAACGCGTAGCGTGTAATTTATACCGCTGTCGGCACATTCGGTCATTACAACAGCGGGGGCAGGATCGGACAGACCTTT
This sequence comes from Eubacteriales bacterium, assembly GCA_045533335.1. GTDB lineage: Bacteria > Bacillota > Clostridia > Oscillospirales > CAG-382 > Coliplasma. The sequence goes on along the minus strand of JAZSHQ010000043.1, from coordinate 16,753 downwards.
TTCGCAAGAGAACGCCACATCGAGCATTGTCTGCTTTACAGCTTCGATGTCGCTGTCGTAATCGGCGGACACTTCGATATCGACACGGCGCAGCTTTTCGGCGGAATAGTTTATGATCACCGAATTTGTCAAGGTGCCGTTCGGAATCGTGATAACTCGATTATCGAAGGTAACAACTATCGTATAGAATACCGAGATTTCACGCACATTACCCTTTTCACCCTCGGCTTCGATATAATCGCCGACACGGAAGGGGCGGAAAAGCAATATCATAAGGCCGCCGACAAGATTGGAAAGCGCGCCCTGAACTGCAAGACCGATAGCAACGCCGGCAGATGCGATAAGCGCGATAACCGAGCTCATCGGGACGCCGAGGATAGCGATTACCGAAACAACAACGACTATCTTAAGAAAAATAGAAATAAAGCTTCCGATAAAGCTTGCGGCAGAGCGGTCAAGGTTTTTGAAAAGCTTGCCGTTTTTGATTTTTTTGGTTATAAAATTAACGATTTTGAAGCCGACGAAGAAAACTATCAGCGCAGCAACAAAATCCTTTGCAAAAGGCACGATAAGTGCCGAAAGATCATTCAGTATCTGTTCCATCGCGGAATTCCTCCAAATAAACATATCTTAAAGTATTATAATATACAATTACGCTCCGATTGTCAACAAAAAACGCGAATTTGCGGATTTATATGAATTTAAGGTAAAGAAAATTCGAAAAATAAAAGCATAATATTGACTTTTCCACGTAATTTGTTATACTATATTATAATTATAAACATTATACTGAGGCAAATATGAGCAAATCCAATATTATCTGCTTTGCCAACCAAAAGGGCGGAGTGGGAAAAACGACAAGCGCGCTTAATATTGCCGCCTGCATTGCAAGAAGCGGAAAAAGCGTTTTGTTTGTGGATTCCGACCCGCAGGGCAACGCAACGAGCGGAATCGGCATAAAAAAGCGCAGTATTTCGGGCAGTGTTTACGACCTGCTTATCGGCAGGCTAAAATGGGACGAGGCTGCGATAAAAACCAACGTGAGAGGTCTTTCGATTATCCCCTCGAGTATGAATCTTGTTGGTGCCGAGCTTGAGCTTGTTGATGAAAGCGACAGAGAATTCAAGCTGAAAAAGGCTTTATCGGATGCCGACGGCAAATTCGATTACATAATCATCGACTGCCCTCCCTCGCTCGGATTACTTACCATAAATTCGCTTGCGGCGGCGAAATACGTTGTGATACCCGTTTTGTGCGAATATTATTCGCTCGAAGGGCTTTCGCAGTTAACCGCTACCATTAAACAGATCAAGAAACTTTATAATCCCGAAATAGAGCTTTTGGGAGTTTTGGTGAATATGTTTGACGGCAGATTGAATTTATCGATCGCTGTGCTTGAAGAGATAAAGAAATACTTTGCGGACAAGCTTTTCAGAACACCCATACCGCGCAGTGTAAAGATAAGCGAAGCACCGAGCCACGGTATGCCGATAACCGAATACGATAAAAACGGCAAGGGCGCGGCGGCTTATTCGGCGGTTGCTTTGGAAATGATGAGAAGATGCGAAGGATAACGGAGGAAAAGTATGGCAAAAAAGGGGCTCGGCAGAGGGCTTGACGCTCTCCTTGCCGACAATGCGATAGACGAAAAGGAGCAAAGCGGCGTTACGATGCTCAAAATATCGGACGTCGAGCCTAACAGAGCTCAGGCAAGAAGGCATTTTGACGAAACCGCGCTTTTGGAGCTTGCAGATTCGATCGGTCGCCACGGAATTTTACAGCCGATAGCCGTAAGGCGCAAAGCAAACGGTTATTATGAAATAATCGCAGGCGAACGCAGATGGCGCGCATCGAAGATAGCGGGCTTGAGCGAGATACCAGCCCTTATACGGGAGGTTGACGAGCAGACGGCGAGCGAATTATCGCTTATCGAAAACCTGCAACGCGAAAATCTGAACGCAGTTGAAGAGGCACGCGGCTACCGCGACCTTATGGAAAAGTTCGGGCTAACGCAGGAGGAAGCCGCCGAACGTGTCGGCAAATCGCGCACGGCGGTCACGAACATTTTAAGAATACTCAAGCTTCCCGAGGACGTGCTTTTGCTTATCGAAAACGGCGAGCTTTCTTACGGTCACGCAAGAACGCTTGTGCCGCTTACGCAGATTTGCGATAGCGCCCAGCTTTTAAAGCACGCCGAATTTGTTATTAACAATTCCCTCTCGGTGCGTCAAACCGAGCAATACGTTAAAGCGGTTATCGACGCCGGTAACGCAAAGCATTCCGAAACGGTAAATCCCGTTAGCAAAGCTTATTACAGAAAGCTTGAAAACGATATGAGCGAGATTCTCGGCAGAAAGGCAAGCATTAAGCAGTCTGCCGACGGAAAAGGAAAGCTTACGATATCCTTTAACGGAAGCGACGATCTTGAATTGCTTATTAAAACCATTTGCGGAAGCAATTTTTTTGAAAACGAAAATTAAAAACGGAGAAACATAAAATGATCGATATTAAATTTTTACGTGAAAACCCCGAAGTTGTAAAAGAAAACATTAAAAAGAAGTTTCAGGACGAGAAGCTTCCCCTTGTTGACGAGGTTATTGCTCTTGACAAGCGCAACCGCGAAATCAAGGTAGAGGTTGAAGCTTTGCGTGCAAACCGCAACAAGGCTTCGAAGCAGATCGGTGCGCTTATGGCGCAGGGCAAGCGCGACGAAGCCGAAGAAGTCAAGCGCGCGGTTGCTGCTGACGGCGGCAGAATCGACGAGCTTACCGCGGAGGAAAAGGAAGTAAGCGAAAAGCTCAATACCATTATGATGCGCATACCCAACATTATCGACCCCTCTGTGCCTATCGGCAAAAATGATGAGGAAAACGTTGAGGTAGAGCGTTTCGGTGAGCCCTTGGTTCCCGATTTTGATATTCCCTACCACGCAGAGATATTTGAACGTCTTAACGGTCTTGATCTTGACAGCGCAAGAAAGGTAGCGGGCAACGGTTTTTATTATCTTACCGGTGATCTCGCACAGCTTCATTCCGCAATACTTGCTTACGCGCGCGACTTTATGATAAAGCGCGGCTTTGAATACTGCATTCCTCCCTTTATGATCCGCAGCAACGTTGTTACGGGTGTTATGAGTTTTGCCGAAATGGAAGCGATGATGTATAAGATCGAGGGCGAAGACCTTTACCTTATCGGTACGAGCGAGCATTCGATGATCGGCAGATATATCGACACCATTATCCCCGAAAACGCGCTTCCCAAGACGCTTACCAGCTATTCGCCCTGCTTTAGAAAAGAAAAGGGCGCGCACGGTCTTGAAGAACGCGGCGTTTACCGCATACACCAGTTTGAAAAGCAGGAAATGATCGTTATCTGCAAGCCCGAGGATTCCATGATGTGGTTTGACAAGCTTTGGCAGAACACGGTTGATCTTTTCCGTTCGCTTGATATTCCCGTTCGCACCATCGAATGCTGTTCGGGTGACCTTGCCGACCTAAAGGTAAAATCGGTCGACGTTGAAGCTTGGTCGCCCAGACAGAAGAAATATTTTGAAGTCGGATCCTGCTCCAATCTCGGAGATGCACAGGCACGCAGGCTTAAGATCCGTGTTGACGGCGAAAACGGCAAGTATCTTGCACACACCCTTAACAACACGGTAGTAGCACCTCCCAGAATGCTCATTGCATTCGTTGAAAACAATCTTAACGAGGACGGAAGCGTTAACATTCCCGAAGCGCTTCAGCCCTATATGCTCGGCAAGACCATTATTAAATAACGAAAAAGGTAATTCGTAATGGATATAACTACAATCGTATGGATGTTTGTATTAGGCGCGTGCGTTGCTATGTGCATCGGCTATTACAATGCGCGTTTTTTGGGCAGGCTTGTTCGCAAACTTATCGAAATCGACGCATCATCTCCCGAAAGTGCACTTACGCTTGACGAATTGGGATTGAAGATGACGCCTGCTCTTAAATATTCGCTAAGGCCCGGCACGAGCTTTTCGGAAACGGTTTTAAAAACCGAGGACGAAAGATATTATATCGCGCCCGACAAGCTTGCTATGGCAAAAACCAAATACCACGGAAAGGACACCACGATTGTCTTTCTTCTGCTTTGTATCTTAGGTCTTGTTGTAGTTGCCTTTGCACTTAACCGCATTTTACCCGATCTTTTAAAAACTACGGGGGCAAGCTTTGGCGAGCTGTTCGGCGACGGAGGTAACACGCGATGAAAAAATCAAACCCTATTCTTATTATTCTTATCGCCGCAGTCCTTTTGGTTGCGATTACCGTTGGTGTGATATTCCTTATCGGCGGTCGATATACGACGCTTCCCAACGGGGCGAAGTTTTTGGGTGAATACGAAAACGGTCAACCCTTAAGCGGCACGATAAAATATCAGAACGGCACCGAAGCGACGCTTGATTTTTACAACCGCACGATAACCTATGCAAACGGCGACGTTTATTCCGGCGAGATCGTTAACGGTTGCAGGCACGGTCACGGCATTATGAGCTATTCGGCAACCGGCGATATTTACGAAGGATATTTTCAAAACGACGAAATAACCGGCACCGGTGTTTTCAAATACGCCAACGGTGACGTTTACGAAGGCTCGTTTATTAACTCGCAGAAGCACGGTCAGGGCAAATTCACCTACGCGAACGGAAATTCCTATATTGGCAATTTCGAAAACGACGTAAGAAGCGGCAAAGGCGAATTTAAGTGGTCTTCGGGTGCTTCTTACGACGGATATTTTGCTAACGACCTTAAACAAGGTTACGGCGTTATGAAATATGAAAGCGGCGACCGCTACGAGGGATATTTTAAAGAAGACAAGCGCGACGGCGAAAAGGGCGTTTATATGTGGACCAACGGCGAACGCTACAACGGCACCTTCCGCAACAACCTTATGGACACACGCACGGTCGACGAAAACGGCAATTTCGTTCTTAACGAAAAGGGCGAATACGTTCACGGCGAGCAGGCGGTTTATACATTTACCACCGGCAGGACCTATACGGGTTATTTTATCGAGGGTCAGGCTGTCGGAATTAATTTAGGAACAGGTGAATAAAATGGCTAAATTTATATTTTCTGCATTTTCGGATGAAATCGACGCGAGCTTTGACAAGCAGATAGAGGGCGTTAAGGCTTTGGGTATCGGAATGATCGAGCTTCGCGGCGTTGACGGAAAGAGCTTTATCGAGCTTACCGACGACGAAGTAAAGGTTGTTAAGGAAAAGCTCGATGCGAACGGCATTAAGCTTTCGGCACTCGGCACGCCTATCGGCAAAATGAACGTCGACGGTGATTTTAACGCGCACAAGAATTTGCTTACCCGCATTATGGATATCGGCGATATGCTTAACTGCAAGGTTTTGAGAATGTTCAGCTTCTATCCCGCAGAAGGTATGGAGGACGCCGAATTTAAGAAGATCGCGTTTGAATATGTCGGCGAATTGCTTGATATGGCAGATGCGCGCGGATTTATTCTTTGCCACGAAAACGAAAAGGATATTTTCGGCTATTCGCCCGAGCGCGAGCTTGAGCTTATGCAGTATTTCGGCGGCAGATTAAAGGCGGTGCTCGACCCCGGCAACTTTGCTTTTTGCTTTGAGGACGCATCGAAGGGTTATCCGCTTCTTAAAGATTACATCCATTATTTCCATATTAAGGATGCCGACGAAAGCGGCGCTATTGTCCCCCCCGGTAAGGGCGTTGCTTGTCTTGAAGATATACTTAAAGCGGTTAACGCAGACCGCGACGGCGAAGTCATTTTGACTATGGAGCCGCATTTGATGAACTTTACCGGACTTTCAAGCCTTTCGAAGCTTGACGATATCCACCACGTATATTCTTTCGAAACGCCTTTTGAAGCATTTAAGGTTGCAACAGAGGCCGTTAGAACGATGGTTGAAAGACTTTAATGACTAAAATTTCAAAGCTCGGCGCGTGCATTACACGTGCCGCAGAAAGCAAGCGCGCCTCGCTGTTGCTTTGCCTTATGGCGGGTGCACTGGGTGCGCTTCCTTATTATTTCGAAAATCTTTTTATATTTACCTTTGCTTCGCTTTTTTGCTTATTCTTTTTAATAATTAAGCAAAAGGAGGCACAAAAACGCGTTTTCAAGCCGTTATTTGTTTATTACATAGGCTTTTTTACCCCGATATATCTGTTTTTATCGGAGATTTATCCCTATTCGAATTTCGGATTTAACGAAACGCAGGCTATTTTTGTACTTATATGCTCGTGTGTTGCCATACCGCTTTTGCACGCTTTGGTCGTTGCGGCGGTAATGAGCTTATGCAGGCTTTTTAAAAGCGATGCGGCTATGCTTTGGGGTTTATCTGCCTTATCTGTTATTTGGGAATGGCTGCTTTCACTCGGAACGCTTGCTTTGCCTTGGACGGGGGTTGCCGTTTCTATGACGGGGTTTCTTCCCTATTTGCAAACCATATCGCTGTTCGGTAAATATTTTATTGCATTTATAACGGCTTTGGGCTGCTGCGGGCTTGCATTGGCTGTTTGCAGGAAAGTTAGGCTCTTCGCATATTTCGGCGCGGGAGTTATTTTACTTAACAGCTTGATCGGTACGTTAATTTGGTTTATTCCCACAGAAAAAGGCGAAGAGTTTACTGTTGCCGCTATTCAGGGTAATATTCTTTCGAACGAAAAATGGGACAGCGCAAACAACGGCAGTATTTTAGACCGATACGTTGGAATGACAAAGCAGGCGGCAGAAAACGGTGCGGATATGATAATTCTGCCCGAAAGCGCGATTCCGCAGACCTTTGTACCCAACGGCGTAATACATAAGGAGCTTTCGGCAATAGCCACCGAATACGGTGTGACGGTTATTGCGGGTGTGCATTATTACGATATCGAAACCAAGGAAAGCTACAACGCGGTTATAGCCGTGTTGCCCGACGGAAGCGGAAGTCTTTCGGAACGTTACGATAAGCGGCATCTTGTGCCATTTGGGGAGTTTATTCCTTTTGCAGATACTCTTTCGAAATGGCTGCCCTTTATCGAAGCGATGAATTTATCGCGCACGAAGCTTATCGAAGGCGACAAGCCTATTGTTATCGAAACCGAATACGGCGGTGTCGGTCCTTTGGTCTGCTTCGATTCAATATTCCCGCAGTTTTCGCGCGAGGCATCCAAGAACGGTGCGAATATTATAGCTGTTGTTACAAACGACAGCTGGTTTAACGACAGCGCGGGCACGTACACTCATTTACGGCATTCACAGCTTCGCGCTATTGAAAACAAGCGTTATATTCTGCGTGCGGCGAACACGGGTGTTTCTGCGTTTATCGACGAGCGCGGGCGCGTTCTTACTCAGACCGAGCCTTTGGTACCCGATATTGCATACAGCAAGGTATGCACGGTAGATGACTTTACCGTTTATACATACGTCGGCGATATTATTCTTTATATTTCGTTTTTAATAATTATTGCGATAATCGGTATTGATTATTATTCAAAATTCAGGAGAGCAAAAAATGGAAATCATTAAACTACATCAAAGTGAGATCTACGACGGAGCTTCCACCGTTACAATGGAGCTTATGATACACCGCGTATCCCCCGAGCTTACCAAGGGCAGACGCCCAGCTATGATAGTTTTCCCCGGCGGCGGTTATCAGTTTACATCCGACAGAGAGGCAGAGCCTATTGCAAGTGCATATTTTGCGGAAGGCTACAACACCTTTACCGTACGCTATATAACCGGCGACAAGGCTAAAATCGCCAATCCCCTGCTCGATGCCGCGGCGGCTATCGCACACGTACGCACAAACGCCGAAAAATACTGCATCGACCCCGACAAGATAGCGGTTATCGGTTTTTCTGCGGGCGGACATCTTGCCGGCTTTATCGCTACACAGTGGCATTGCAAGTTTATTGCCGACAAATTGGGTATCGATAACGAGCTTTGCAAGCCGAATGCGGCTGTTTTGTGCTACCCTGTTGTTACCCAGAACGTTCCCACGCACGAAGGCTCGTTTAATTACCTTATGGGCTTTGAACGCAACGACGAGCTTAACCATATTGCAAACCTTGACGAAAACGTTGACGAGCGCACCTGCCCCTGCTTTATTTGGCACACCGCAACCGACGATGCTGTTCCCGTTGCAAACTCGCTTGCTTTTGCAAGAGCGCTTACCGACAAGCGCATTAATTGCGAGCTTCACATTTTCCCCGAAGGAAGACACGGTCTTTCGCGTGCTACTGCAGAAACCGCGCCCGATTGGGGCACAAAGGAATACACAATTCCTTATATCGCAAGATGGATGGGTTGGTCGATTAAATGGCTTTCGAATGTCTTTTACGACGGCACCACGAGAATTACCTATATTCAATAAAAAACAAACGAAGCAGTTGCGAATTAACGCAACTGCTTTTTGCATAAACTTTCCTTTTTGAGAGATAATAACAAAAAGGAGTGGTTTATATGCTTGGTTTTATTATCGGTATGTTTCTCGGTGCGGTTTTCGGTGTTTTTCTTATGTGCTTAATGCAGGTCAACAGAAATTAAAAGAGGATGTTATACAGCCTCTCGGAATTATTAAAAATAGGCTTGAGGCTCTGCCTCAAACTCCGCCCAAGAAACTTTCTTTAAAAAGAAAGTTTCTTCGGTATCTTCAAAGAAATCAAATTTCAAAATCGATGAAAATCGATTTTGCCAATTAAAGTTTTTGAAAAAAGAGTTTGAGAGAAAAACTTTTTTTAAAAAGTTTTTCTCTCAATATACTTTTAATTTAACTGTGAGGCTGTAAAACAGCCTCTTTTATAATTCGAGAGCGAAGCGATTATTAATACATTCCGCCGCCCATACCGCCTGCCATTGCTGCTGCGTTGGCTGCCGCGGTTGCGGGGTCTTCCTTCTTGTCTGCAACAAGAGCTTCGGTGGTAAGCACCATAGAAGCAACGCTTGCCGCGTTCTGAAGTGCGCTTCTTGTAACCTTTGTGGGGTCTACGATACCGCTTTCGATCATATCTACAAAGGTTTCGTTATATGCATCGAAGCCGACACCCTTGGGCTCGCTCTTTACGCGCTGAACGATAACATAGCCTTCGAAGTCTGCGTTTTCTGCGATTTGACGAACGGGTTCCTCGAGTGCGCGGAGAACGATCTTAACGCCGGTCTTTTCGTCGCCTTCAACCTCGTCAACAAGAGCTGCAACAGCGGGAATACAGTCGCAAAGTGCAACACCGCCGCCTGCAACGATACCCTCTTCAACAGCAGCCTTGGTAGCGTTGAGAGCGTCTTCGATACGGAGCTTCTTTTCCTTCATTTCGGTTTCGGTAGCTGCACCAACCTTGATAACCGCTACGCCGCCGGAAAGCTTTGCAAGACGTTCGTGGAGCTTTTCTTTATCGAATTCGCTGGTGGAAATTTCCAAAGCAGCCTTGATCTGTGCAATTCTGCCTTTGATCTCATTTGCATCGCCTGCGCCGCCGACGATAATAGTATTTTCCTTGTTGATCTTAACCTGACGTGCTCTGCCGAGCTGCATAAGGGTAGCTTCCTTAAGTTCGTAGCCGAGTTCGGAGGAGATAACCTCGCCGCCGGTGAGGATAGCGATATCCTTGAGCATATCCTTGCGTCTGTCGCCAAATCCCGGAGCCTTAACCGCAACGCAGGTAAAGGTACCGCGGAGCTTATTGACGATAAGGGTGGAAAGTGCTTCGCCTTCTACATCCTCTGCAATGATAACGAGCTTCATACCGTTTTGAACGACCTGTTCGAGCACGGGAAGGATTTCCTGAACGTTAGATATCTTTTTATCGGTGATAAGGATAGAAGCATCATCGATAACAGCTTCCATTTTATCGGTATCGGTTACCATATAGGGGGTGATATAGCCGCGGTCGAACTGCATACCTTCGACAACTTCGCAAGAAGTTTCTGCGGTCTTGCTTTCCTCAACGGTGATAACGCCGTCTGCGGTCACCTTTTCCATAGCGTCTGCAATGAGAGTGCCGATAACCTCATCTGCAGAAGAAACGGTACCTACGCGCGCGATATCCGCACTGCCGTTAACCTTTTGGGAAGAAGCTTTAAGTGCTTCAACAGCGGTGTCGACAGCCTTTGCAATACCCTTTTTGATTACCATAGGGTTTGCGCCTGCCGCTACGTTTTTCATACCTTCGCGGATGATTGCCTGTGCGAGAAGGGTTGCGGTGGTAGTACCGTCGCCTGCCGCGTCGTTGGTTTTGGTGGAAACTTCGCGAACGAGAGATGCGCCCATATTTTCGAATGCGTCATCGAGTTCGATTTCCTTTGCGATGGTAACGCCGTCGTTGGTGATAAGCGGCGAGCCGAATTTTTTATCGAGCACTACGTTTCTGCCCTTCGGTCCGAGGGTGATTTTAACGGTATCTGCGAGCTTATCGATACCGCGAAGAAGAGCTTCACGTGCTTCGATGCCGTTTTTAATATCTTTTGCCATTGTTGATTACCTCCGTAAATTACTCTACGATAGCCAAAATATCGTTTTGGCGTACTATGATATATTCTTCACCGTCGAGCTTGATTTCGGTGCCGGAATATTTGCTTGTGATAACCTTATCGCCAACCTTAACTGTCATAACGACTTCCTTGCCGTCTACGTTGCCGCCGGGGCCTACTTCAACTACTTCGGCGATTTGGGGCTTTTCTTTTGCGGCGCCTGTAAGAATAATGCCGCTTTTTGTGGTTTCTTCGGCTTCGACCATCTTTACTACTACACGGTCTGCCAAGGGCTTGAGTTTCATAAATATTACCTCCGAGCAATTCTTTTATTTTCGAAATATGTTATACACCGAAATCGTGTAGAAATACACATCATAAATCGGTGCATTTTGTTTTTGTTGCGGGTTTTAAGTGCCGATATAGTACCAAAACGCACACCTTGCCTATTATATATGAAATTTTTGGAAATTGCAAGGTTTAAATTACTTTTTCGGTTTAAAAAACTGATAAAGATTGCATTTTATCATTCCGTTATAGAGCACGCGCTTTTTATCGGCACGTCTGGCGAAGTAGCGTTCGAAGAGCTCATCGGATGTGATAATATACATCTGCCACGAGGGTACGGCGGTTTCGAAATTTTTACCGAGCGCCTTGCAAAGGTCACGCGCTTGAGTTAGGTCGCCCAAGCGTTCGCCGTAGGGCGGGTTGGTTATTATCGTTCCTCTCGCGTTTTCGAGAGGAGATACGAATTTACGCGCATCTGCAACGGCAAATTCGACCGCGTTTGCAACGCCTGCCTTTTTAGCGTTTTCACACGCAAGCTCTATCATAGCCGCATCTATATCCGAGCCGAATATTTTGGTAAGCGGCTGTGTTATTTCACTTCTTGCCTCTTCCCTTTCCAACGACCACGCCTTTTCGTCAAGTATGGCATAGCCTTGCGCCGCGAAGTTGCGCTTTAAGCCGGATGCGATATTGCAAGCCTGCATCGCCGCTTCGATTGCGATTGTTCCGCTTCCGCACAGAGGGTCGCAGATTATAACGTTATCGCGCATACGCGAAAGCTTTACCATAGCCGCCGCGAGCGTTTCACGCAAGGGAGCCGCGCCCGAAAGCGCGCGGTAGCCGCGTTTATGCAGGCCCGCGCCCGAGGTATCGATCATAAGAGTAACTTTATCGTTAAGAATAAAGAACTCTATTTGATATTTGACACCCGTTTCGGGAAAAATACGCATTTTATATTTTTCGCCGAGCGAATTTACAACAGCTTTTTTGACTATTTTTTGGCAATCGGGGATAGAAAACAGCTTACTTCTTATTGAATGCCCCTTCACCGGGAATGCGTCGTTTTTGCCGATATAGTCCGACCAGGGGAGCTTTTTCGTACCCTCGAAGAGGTCATCGAAGCTATACGCCTTGAAGCTGCCGAGCTTTATCAGCACTCTTTCGGCTGTACGCAGGCGGATATTGCAACGCGCGATAGCTTGAATAGGTGCTTCGAAGGTTATTCGTCCGTCGATGGTTTCTATACGTTTATAGCCGAGGTTGTCTATCTCTTCGCCCAGAATTCCTTCTAAGCCGAAAAGACAGGTTGCCACTAATTCCATTATATACTCCGTAACAGATTTTTATTGCTTTTTATTTTTATTGCGCAAAACGAGCGGAGCCGCAACAGCGCAAGCGACAACGATTACGCCGACGATTACCCAGATATACCAATTCGAGCCGTTTTTATCTTCGGTTGCGGGCTCGGATATTTCATCGGAAGCATTTTCGGTTTCGTTTTCCGATTCGGTTAGCGATTCTTCTTTAGAAGAATCTGCATCGGCAGAGGGGGGATCGCCCGCGCCTGCGAGTACCTCGGAGCAGAATACGAAGTTTGCCTTTGAATTGGTGAACGAGAATTTAACGTACTGTGCGGTAACGGGCTCGCAATGATAGGTTACGTATGCCGAAATGTCGTTATATTGCAATTCGGGAGCGGCAATTTCGGTAAAACTTTCGCCGTCGCTGGATATTGCTATTCTTACGTCGGCAGGGTCATCGATACCGTAGTTTTGTATATGGCTGAAATGAGCGATAAAGTGTGTAAGGTCCTTATATATCGCGCCAAGGTCGACGGTAACGCTCATTCTGCCGTCGGGGTCGAGAAGCGAATTATGGAAGCCGTGCCATTCGGTATCGAGCTCGCTTGCGCCGATAATTCCGTCGGTAAGCTCCTTACCGTCGATATTTTGATATCCCGAGCCGTTGCCGTCGGCATAGGCTTGGCTTGCGACGTATTTTTTGCCGTTTGATCTCCATTTAACACCTTCGGGAATCTCGAACACGGGGCTTCTGAATGCGTCGATATCCTCTTGGGTGAGAGTACCCTTTGCATATTTATAGGTAAGATCGTAAATAGAACGCGTGCGTTCATCGGAAGAATTCCACGCTTTGTAATAGATACCGCTTTTTGCGTCCTGATAATACATTTTTATCGTATCCATAGCGCCGCGTTTCATACCGCCTTCGAGGTAGTCGAGATAACGGTTATAGTATTCCGCGCTGGTAAGAGCGCGACCGTCGATTTCCAATTCGGTACCCATACCGTAGATCTTACATTCATCAACGGTATCTTCGACACGGTTTGGAGTGGGAATTGCTTCCCAAAACATATTGGGCTGCATACAAACGGCATCAAAGCCAAGTTCTTTCCATTCCTTATAGCCGTTTGCCCGATACCAAGGGATCCAAACGAACTTCAAGCCGAGCGAATGGAGATATTCGGCGGTGTACTGATAAAGAAGCTTATTTTCTTCCTTATTTCCATAGGTTATAAGATATTCTTCGAGCCAATAAAAGCCGATAAGTTCTAAATGCTCGTAGCCGCGGTCATTGTAAATCTTGAGCTGTTCGTCGATCATCCATTTGATCGCATACTTGCGGTCGTCGAGCTTCGAAAAATCGAGCGTTTTGCCGCCGAGCGCGCCAAAATCCTTTTGGTCGTAAGCGGGATAAAGAACGGTAAGCACAACACCCGCCTTTTTTTCGGTATCGCCGAGCTTTTGCTTTACTTCCCCGAACGCGGTTTCGAGCGCATCGACGTTCGTGCCTTCATAAAAGGTATCATTTATATAGGCTTCCCAATCGGCAGCCTTTGTGGGGTTATTTGTATCGTAATGGAGCCTTGCACCCGAAACACCGTAGGTTACACAGGGCAAAAAGAGGTAGCTATCGAAGAAAAAGTCTTTCAGATTTCCTTCGGTATCGTAATAGCCGACATAGGGCTTAAGGTCCTCGGGAAGGTGGCGGCCGTTATTTGCCGCGTTGGGGTTATAGGTATAGGTTAGACAGAGATTTTCGTAGCCGTTCATTACATCTTCGGCTTTGGGAAAATCGGCAGAAGCCGAAAAGGTAAACGCCGAAAATGCGGCAATAAGCATTGACAAAACAAGGAAAAACGAAAGTAGCTTTTTCATTACTTGCCTCCGATAATTATTTTGTTAATTCTACCATATTTTAACTATATTTGCAATAGCAAAAAGGCACCGTTCAGGTGCCTTTTAAACTATTATCCTATAACGTAGGTGCCGAAATAGTGGCGAGCGATGAGTATATAGTCGAACTGGTCAACCACGCCGTCGTTATTAACATCGGCACGTGCTGTTTCTTCTGCATTGAGCATACGGGTTTCGAAATAGTGGCGTTTTACGAGTATGTAGTCGTACTGGTCGATAGCGCCGTCATTATTCACATCGCCGAGTTTGATTTCGGGGTCAACGGGAGGATTTACAGGCGGATCTACGGGAGGATCTACGGGAGGAAGTTCTTCGTCCGAAGCACCAACGTATATTTCGGAACAGAAGACGAAGTTAGTGTCGGATTTTAAGAACGAAAACTTAACGTAACGCCCTACAACTGCGTTGCACTGATATTCTACAAAAGCGGCACTGCCGGAGAATTTTAATTGAGGCTTTGCCAATTCGGAGAAATTGGTGCCATCGGTAGAAATATAGATACGCACGTCCGAGGGGTCGCCTATACCGTGGTTTTTAATATGGCTGAAGTGTGCGCCGAAATGAGTAAGATTCTTATATTCCTGACCAAGGTCGACGGTTACGCTCATTCGGTTATCCTTATCGACAAGCGATACGTGGAACGGGTGCCATTCTGTACCAAGCTCCGATACTCCGATAACACCGTCGGTAAGTTCTTTACCGTCGACTTTTTGATAATCCTGGCTACCGTCGCCGGTATATGCGCCCGAGGTTACGTAAGATTTTCCTTCGGAAACGATTTCGACACCCGCGGGTAGCTTAAAGGGACGGTTAGCATCTATATCTGCCTGAGTAAGAGTACCCTTTGCATATTTATATGTTAAATCGTAAATCGAACGCGCACGCGTCGATGCAGCTTTATATGCATGGTAATAAATTGCCGGTTTTCCGCCCTGATAGTACATTTTAATGCTATCCATAGCACCGCCGTTCATACCGGCTTCGAGATAGTCGAGATAACGTTGATAATATTCATCGGTAGTAATAGCGTTGTAGTCGATTTCGACTTCCATACCCATACCGTACTTTTTAGATTCAGCAACCGAATCAACCACCTGCTGAGGGTCGCGCTTGTCGCCAAAGTACATATTGGGTTGCATACAAGCAAGGTCGAAGCCAAAGCTTTGCCATTCTTTATAGCCGGTAGACTGATAATACGGAATCCAAATATATTTCAAGCCAAGGGATTCGAGATATTCACCTGCGTATCTGTAAAGCGAAAGGTTTTCTTCACGGTTGCCGTAGGAAATAATCCATTCCTCGAGCCAATAGAAGCCGATTAATTCGAGATGCTCGTATTCTGCTTCTTCGAATCTGGACATCTGTTCATCAATCATCCACTTAATGGCATATTTGCGGTCCTCGACATTGTCGAAGTCGAGCTTCTTACCGTTAAGCGTACCAAAATTGCTATCGCCCCAACCGGGATACATAATGGTTAAAACAACGCCCGCTTTTGTTTTGGTATCGTTGAGCGCCACTTTAGCATTACCCATAGCGGTGTTAAGTGCGTTAACGTTTGCATTTTCATAGAAGGTATCTTCTACATAAGCTTCCCAATCGCTTGCCTTATTGGGCTTGCTGGGATCATAGTGCAAAGTACCGCCGCTCGGTGCATATCCGTTAACGGGAAGGAAAAGGAAGCTGTCGAAGAAAAAATCCTTGATGTTTCCTTCGGTGTCGTAATATGCGACGTAGGGAGCCAAATCCTCGACCAAATGTCTGCCGTTATTTTCAACCTTTATATTAAAGTTGTAGGTCAGGCACAGATTTTCGTACCCGTTCATTTCTTCCGCACTCGGAAAATCCGCAGAAGCAGAAAATGCAAAGGACGAAAATAGCGAAATAAGTGTTGCTGTAACAAGTAAAAACGAAAGTAGCTTTTTCATTACTTGCCTCCTGTTATTTATTGCTCACTATTTTAACACATTTAAATTATTTTTGCAATAGTAAACTTAAAAAGGCACCTAAAGGCTACTTCTCATAAGGATGTAAAAACCCCAACAGATATTTAAGTCTGTCGGGGTTATTTTATTCTGTTCGATAAATAAGAATTTGTCGAACTATTAAGTTGAAAGGAAATCTGTTTTGTTTTCTATCTCAAATTCCATTGTATCCATATTTAGCACATGAATACTACAATTACCTGCCTTGAACACACGACCTTTGTTATTCCATTCAATGCCTTTAACTAAATGATAAACAACATTAATCACACCGCCGTGTGTCACAACCAAAATGTTTCCTTTCACATTACGGTAATTAAATGTCAAATCCGAAAACCACTTCTTTATTCGCAAATAAAAGTCATTGGGACTCTCTCCATTAGGATAAGCCTCATCCATTTCTAATGAACTGAAGAATAACCCAGGATATTGCTTAAGTGCAGTATCATTGAGTATTCCTGCCAAATCACCATTGTTTGTTTCTCTTATTTGAAAATCCTTTTGGATGGGCAAACATAACTCGCAAGATATGATATTCGCCGTGGTTAGAGTTCTGGTCAAGTCACTTGATATAATATGTGCAATTTGGTAGGCATGGTTGTTATCTTTGAGGTGCTTCGCAAGTTGTTTTGCTTGCTCCACTCCCTCGGGAATTAAGTCTAAACTACTCCAACCACCACGATATCTATCATCGTCTTTTCCGTGCCGCACAAAAATCAATTTCATTCCAACCACCTCCGTCAAATTCTTATTTATAGCACTGATACAAAAGAAGAACCAGCATCGCATTTGTCTGTACAAATA
>JAZSHQ010000006.1:0-11087 GCA_045533335.1 Eubacteriales bacterium | reverse complement strand
CATATCGTAGGTAGTATATTTGACGGAGTTCGAAAGAGTTTTCGAGCCGGTCGAAGTCATGGTAACAGTCGCGCTTGCCGCGTTAGCGAAAACGCAGGACGAAACGAGCATAACAGCCACCAACGCAAGAGAAAGAATTCTTTTTGCGAGTTTCATATTTTTTATCTCCTTTTTTTAGTTTCGCGATAATGTTCAATAAATTTTGCCATCCGTATCCCGCGTTCATGTTATTGCTTTTTGCAAAGTACGCAAAGCTTTTATTGTCATACACCGCATTTTATTTTTCTTATTTTATTATACAAAACCAACGCCAAACTGTCAATAACTTTGGGCAATTTTGCTATAATTGGATAATAAAAATAGATAATAGATAATAGATAATAGATAAGAGATAAGAGATAAGAGATAAGAGATAACGTTGCGCATACGAATTAAATCAAGGTTTTTGAAAAGAGCACGAGAGAAACTTTTTTCAAAAAGTTTCTCTCGTTAAAAGCTTTTATTAAATTAGCCGTTTCTGTATAAATGGCAACGCGGGCTTGGCTATTTACCGTTTGCTGCAGTTGTGCTTTCGGAAGAACATTCCTTTGCGTCTGCGCAGGGCTTGGCTAACCACGAAAAGGATATAATTTTTCCGTTTCCGTCGTTCGTGATTTTTAAAAGCATATCCTTGGTTATATATCCCACGAGGACGGGGAGTGTTGTTTTGTCTTTTTCTTTGTATGCTTCGGTCAGCTCCTCGTCGAAAACAACGCCTATCGATTTCAAATATTCCGGCATTTCGTTTATCATAAACATAATATCGACCGATTCTGTATCAGCCGACGGATGGACCGTAAGCGCCGCGAAGCGAACGCAAAACCAAGCGTCGCCGGAAAGCTCGTTGTTGTTAACGTAATCCTCCAAGCCGGAATGAAAGCGTTCCTCAATGGAAATCTCGGTAACCGGAGCTTCGGGTTTTCCGAAGTAGTTGGGCTGTTCCATTGTTATTTCCGTATAGAAAAACGTATGGCTTATGTCGGGGTTGTAAAGCACGTTATCTGCATTGAACTCGGGTATTTCATAGCCCAAAGAATCGGAATTTTGGGGAGTTTCGCTTGCTTCGTCCAATTCGTCAAGGCTTTCGGCGGGCGAGGTGCTTTGGCTCGATTCCGATAAAACGGTGCTCGATTCGGTCGTGCCTTCGCCTTGATTTGTTGTGCCGCAAGAACAAACGAATACTAAAAGTGCGAGTAAGATAGAAATAAATGCTGTTGTTCTTTTCATAAAGCAACTCCTTTCGCGCTATTCGCGCTTATTACTGCGAATTGTTGATGCAAAGTAGAAAGGACGTATAGATGTTTTTTGTATAATTGCTTGTACTTATATTATAGAGCAAGAAGCGAAATCTGTCAATGAAATATTAAAAGTGTTTAAAAAGAATACGAGAGAAACCTTTTAAAAAGTTTCTCTCGTTGAAAGCTTTTATTAAATTAGTTTCCGAGCTTAGCGGCGAGAGTTGTGCAAAGAAAAAAGAAAGCCTGAATAATCAAGCTTTCTTTATAAACTGTATAAAGCTATACGTTTAAATTATATATTTTTCAAGGACATGCGCCTTGAAAAATATACCTTGGAACGCCGAGCGTTTGGACAAGGAGTGAAACGACGCGCACAAACGCTACGCGAGTGTACGGCGTTCACAAAAACCGATTAAAACGCTTGACGTTTTAATCGAGCGCGAAGCGCTCTTAGTTTCCAAGTTTAGCGGAGTTGATCTTAAGACCGGGGCCCATAGTGGAAGCGATAACGCAGGACTTAATGTACTGACCTTTCGCTGCAGCGGGCTTAGCCTTAACGATTGCGCCAAGAAGGGTATCGAAGTTTTCCTGAAGCTTTTCAGCGCCGAAGGAAACCTTACCGATAGGGCAGTGGATGATGTTGGTTTTGTCAAGACGGTATTCGATCTTACCTGCCTTAGCTTCGGTTACTGCCTTTGCAACGTCGGGAGTAACGGTACCAGCCTTGGGGTTAGGCATCAAGCCCTTGGGACCGAGGATTTTACCGAGACGGCCAACAAGACCCATCATATCGGGGGAGGTGATGAGTACGTCGAAATCGAACCAGTTTTCGGACTGAATCTTCTGAATGTACTCTTCTGCGCCTACGTAGTCTGCGCCTGCAGCGGTAGCGGCATCAGCCTTGTCGCCCTTCGCGATAACGAGGGTACGAACGGTCTTACCGGTACCGTTGGGGAGAACTACCGCACCGCGGACCTGCTGGTCTGCGTGACGGGAGTCAACGCCGAGACGAACGTGAACTTCAACGGTTTCGTCGAATTTTGCTTTGGAAAGCTCGCAAACCAAGCCGAGAGCTTCGTTGGTATCATAGAGCTTTGCCTTGTCTATTGCAGCAACTGCTGCATTGTAATTCTTTCCTCTTTTCATCTCTGAACCCCTCCTTAGTCAACAACGGTAACGCCCATACTGCGTGCAGTACCTGCAACCATACTCATAGCTGCTTCGATGCTTGCCGCGTTGAGGTCGGGCATTTTGGTTTCAGCGATCTTGCGTACCTGTTCCTTGGTGATGGTAGCAACCTTGTTGGACTGGGGAACGCCCGAGCCCTTTTCGATACCGCAAGCCTTCTTGATAAGAACAGCTGCGGGAGGAGTTTTGGTGATAAAGGTAAAGGAACGGTCAGCGTAAACGGTGATAACAACGGGGATGATAAGACCGATGTCATTCTTGGTGCGCTCGTTGAATTCCTTTGTGAACATAGGGATAGCTACGCCGTACTGACCGAGTGCGGGACCGATAGGCGGCTGGGGGGTAGCTTTACCTGCGGGGATCTGAAGCTTAATATAGCCTACAACTTTCTTTGCCATTCTGATAATACCTCCATTGTGGTAATTTTGATTTCGGGATCTGTGTCCCTCCCACTTTTTCCGTTTTTATAAACGGTTGCGCGCCTTGATTGGCAATTATCGCGGCGACGCGGGTTGAATTAGTCGTCTAATGCAGAAACCTGATTGCTGTTGAGCTCGACCTTTGTTTCTCTTCCGAAGAGGGAAGCGGATACCTTTACGGTCTTCAGGTCTTCGGAAATTTCCTCGACCACGCCGATAAAGCCCGACAAAGGACCGTCGGTGATGCGAACGCTGTCGCCGACCGCGAACTTGATTTCTATCGTTCTTACTTCAACACCCATACGCTCGACCTCTTCGTCTGTAAGAGGAACAGGGCGCGATCCGGGGCCGACAAAGCCGGTAACGCCGGTGGTGTTGCGGATGATGTGCCAGGTTTCGTCGTTCATCACCATCTTAACGAGAACGTAGCTGGGGAACAGTTTTCTTTCGATTTCCTTTTCGCCTTTTTCGGTGGTCTCTATAACCTTCTCGACAGGCACGTTTACCGCGAGAATCAGGTCATGGAGTCCGCGGTTTTCCACGATTTTTTCGATATTCGTGGCAACTTTGTTTTCATATCCCGAATAGGTGTGCACTACATACCAAAGGGGAGTGCTTTCCTGTGGTAAACTCATATAAACCGTCCCTTATAATTAATTGAATAACTCGGCAAGTTCCTTGACACCCCAAGTGAAGAGGAGATCAAGCAAGCCGATAGCTGCCGCAACCGCGATAATGAACACAAGAACAACGCCGGTAGCCTTAAGGGTATCCTTGGGAGAGGACCAAGAAACCTTCTTGATTTCGCTCCAGTATTCCTTAAAGAACTTGTTGATCTTTTGGCCAAATGCGGTTTTGGTCTTTGCAAGAATGATCGCAACTACGATAAGTACGACGATCACGATAAGAGTAATAACTCTTGCCCAAGGGAAGTTGCTTTCTTCTTCTTCGGGAACAGCATTGTTGTTTTCGGTCGTTGTGCTGTTCGAAGTTTCTGTCTTGGAAGTTTCTGCTTTCGATTCTTCCTTGGAAGTTTCTGCTTTCGATTCTTCTTTCGATTCTTCGGCAGATGCTTCTGCGGACTCTTCTGCGCTTGCTTCGGTGGAAGCTTCAACCGATTCCTCGGTAGAAACAGCAGATTCGTCGGTAGATTCTTCTTCTGCAAGAACAGAGAACGAAAGCGTCATCGCAAGAAGAACTGCGAGAAGCAGGGAAAGCGATTTCATAAATTTAGTCATATCAAACGCCCTCCTTACTTGCTTTCCTTGTGAAGAGTGTGCTTGCGGCAGAAACGGCAATACTTGTTCATCTCGAGACGATCGGGGGTATTGCTCTTATTCTTTGCCGTGTCATAGTTTCTTTGTTTGCATTCGGTGCAAACGAGAGTTACTTTGACTCTTTTTTCTTTACCCGCCATATTTTTCGGCACCTCCATATTAATGTTACCTCCCTCTGCTTTTGTTCGAAAAGTCCTTGCCGCAAAAGGAGGAAATCGAAAACCTTTTGCACAACAAAAAGACCCCCAAACAACAGAGGTGCGACCATTATAACAGAAAAAAACCTCAATGTCAATAGGAAATAAGTGAAAAATGTTGGATTTGGAGAATAGATAAGGGATTTAGATAAGAGATAAAAAGAGAGGAGTTTGAAATCTCCTCTCTTGTAAAGGTCGGCAAAAGCGTTCAATAGGGCAGGCTGAAGTTTTCGAACACCCATTTGCCGTCTTCAAGAATAAAGCGGTAGCGGTATTCCTTAAAATCGCATTGCTCGTCGGTCGCTTCGTCGTTGTCGACAATATCGTAAAATTCGTCCTTTATGTATTTGGCGGTTGCAAGATAAACCATCTCGCTTTCGCTGTGCGATTCTATCGAATATTCCGTGGAGATGTAATTAAGGTTAGCTCCGCGCGCACCGTCGGTAAATACGAAAACGCCGTTATAGCGGGCAAAGGAAGGATATCCTTCTTCGTCGTATAAATATTTTACGGCAAGGTCCTTTGCAAAATATTTGCGGGTTTCGGCAATAAACGCTTCATAGGTCGGGAAACGCTCGTCGTTGCAAACCGTGAAATACCATTTTTCGATTTCTCCGCTTTTATACCTAAGGTTTACGATAATGTTTTCGCTGCCGCGGATAGATCCAAGCCCTGTGAAATTGCAATAATGCTCTATCGCAGGCTCAAAGATTTTCTTGCTTATTTCATCGGGAGTCATAGCTATAAGCTCTTCGTAGCTGTATTCGCGTCCGCCCGAAACCGATCTTATTTCCTCGGGCGTTGCAATAATATCGGCGCAATCAACGGTATGCACCTTTGCGTAGCTTTCCGCCGTAATTGCGTTTTCGGGAGTGAGCGTAATACCGTGCGGGCGCACTTTGTTATGCGGAATGATATAATACAGCACCTCGTGCGAGGTAAAGCCGTCGTTAAAATTAAATGCTTTAACGGTAATCGCTTCGCCGTCGCTTATCATATCCTCGATATGCAAATTATCGCTCCACGTGCTTATACAAACGTCGGCAAACTGCCTTCCGCCCGTGCCCGCGCGGTAAATTTCGCCGCCGCCAAGCTCGTCTTCGGAATACGCGGTAAAGATATAATTCTCGTCGTCAAGCCAAATCACAGTTTTGGGCGAATATCCGTCGGGCAAGCCGTATATTTCCTCTTGCCACAGCTTTTGCGTGTCGTAGTAATAAATATGAATTTTGTCGTCGGCACTGAATAAAACCTTGCTTCCGTCGGGCGAGGGGATAATTGCATCGAACTGTACTGCGGCAAGTAAAACCACGTCGTCCTTTCCGCGCTTCAAATGAAGCTCCTGACCGTATCCCTTCGCAACGGTATAGAAAAGGTCGTTTCGGTTTAACGCAAATTCAACAATGCCCTCGTCCCAGGGCATTACAGGAGGATTGTCCGCCTTCGAAACTTGATCGAGCTCGGGGCTCGATGCGTCGGATTCGGCAACAGACACCTCTTGCTCTTGATTGCAGGCGCAAAACAGCATAACAGCCGCCAAAAGCAGAATGAACACCGATTTGATTTTAAAAAGCTTCATAAATATGTCCTCCTTTGTGTTTTTGGTTTTTGTGCTTTTCGCTTCCTATACATACAGACGAAAATCATACCCCTTTTGTCACATAAATATCATATATTTTTATTATATCACGAACATTTTTCTTTTCAATAGTAAAAATACGTTCGCGGAATACAAAAAGCAGCCCTTGCGAGCCGCTTTAAATTAAAATCGGTTAGTCCTCGAGCATAGCAACACGCTTGTCGTGTCTGCCGCCCTCGTATTCGGTGGTAAGGAAGATGTTCGCGAGCTTAACCGCCTTTTCGCAATCGATAACGCGTCCGCCGAGGCAAAGCACGTTCGTGTTGTTGTGGCGTCTTGTCATTTCTGCCGAGAATTCGTCGGAAAGCACCGCCGCGCGAATGCCGCGTACCTTGTTCGCCGCGATCGACATACCGATACCCGTGCCGCAGCAGAGAATACCCTTTTCGCATCTGCCCTCGACGATCTCCTTGCAGAGCGCCTTCGCGTAGATCGGATAGTCAACCGAATCGGTCGTGTTTGTTCCGAGATCGACGTATTCGACCCCCTTCGCCTTGAGCGATTCGATAATGGCGTTCTTGATTTCCAGCCCGCCGTGGTCACAAGCTAATGCAATGATCATAATGATACTCCTTGTTGTTTGTTTATTGTTGGTTTGTTGGTGTTTGTTGTTTTTTGTTTGTTTTTCGGGAAACTTTTTGAAAAAAGTTTCCTGCGACCTTCAAAAACTTTACCCTCGAAAAAACTCCGTTTTTTCAAAATTTTTTAAAATAATTACATTTTGAAGGTCTGAATCGTAACCCATAATTCAAGTTTTCGGTTTTTGTGATTAAATATCAATACGAAATGAGCCCTCCCCCTTTGAAAGTTGGAAGCGTTCTCATTGAAGCCTTCCCCCTTTGAAAGTTGGAAGCGTTCTCTCTGAAGCCTCCCCTGTGCATATAACCCCAAAAATGCCTTGCATTTTCGGGGACCCCGACGGGGAGGGGGACCGCGTTCCGCGGTGGAGGGGCTGTTGCGGAGGGTAACAATAAAATCAAAACAAACAATCCCCTCAGTCCGCTCGCAAGCTCACTGCCAGCTCCCCTTACTAAGGGGAGCCATTAAGGTTAATGCATTGGTTTTATCTTTGAATATCGTTACGAATGTAGGGACCGAGGGGGTCCCCGAAAACGCTTGCGTTTTTGGGGTATACCAAGTCCCCGACGGTCCGCGTCGAGTGACGGAAAATTTAATGTATCGGGCTTACGATAACGTTGATAAAGTCCAATCGTTGCAATAAGGACAACCATACAGAAACGAAAGCACGTACAAGGCGGTTAACGTAATTGCCATAAATATCAAGGTGCAAACAAAATACTTGTTTTTGCGAGCCTTTTCACGAAACAGCTGTAACACGGCAATAATGCAGATGAGCAAATACGAAATCAAAATCAAGTCGGCGATTCCGTCGTGCGATGCGTTCCAACGCTCGACGTTTAACCCGAAAAAGATAAGTAGAGCACAAGATGCGACAATGGCTAACGCCGCGGGTATAATGGCGATTTGAAACTTCTTTTTCATGGCGAATTCCTTTCTGTATTTGATTTTTCGACGTGTCGGTAAACACGTTCACTCGGTTGTTTGTGTGATGTAAAGTCCGTACCAACTTGGAGGTTTCTTTCTTTGGTTGTTGGAAGCGTTCTCACTGAAGCCTCCCCTGTGTAAGGGGAGGTGTCGCGCACGTCCTCGTGCGTGACGGAGGGGCTGTCCGATAAGCAACAATAACAATATTGCAACCCTACAATCCCCTCAGTCAGCTCGCAAGCTCACTGCCAGCTCCCCGTCGGGGGTCCCCGAAAAATCGAAGATTTTTTGGGGAAAAGGACAAGGGGAGCCTTCAATGTTAAAGCATTGGGATAATTATGGGGAAAACGATACGAAAATGTAGGGACCGGCGTCCTCGACGGTCCGCAAAAGGCATCGATAATAATAAATGCAACATTTTGAATTTTCGAGGTATCATTATTGAAATTCAATTATATCATTTTTACATTAAATTAAATTGTCGCTCGTGCGGACCGTCGAGGACGCCGGTCCCTACAATTCAAATCGTTACCCAACGATTAAAAACGATACTTCGATTTTAATCGTCACTCGCGCGCGTCGCCTGTCGATCCTACGAATGTCAATCATTACTCAACAATCATACCCGATATTTCATCCCTTTTTTTCGCGTTCTAACTTTTCGCGTTCGGCTTGCGGCATACGCAAATAAACCGGCTGGAGCTCCTTCGCCGAAACGGCTTCGCCGCGCACAAACGCCTCGTAACCGCAAATCGCGACCGAAAGCGCGTTCTGGTCGGCGCACGCGTAGGAGGCGGGGAAGAGATTCGCTTCGCCCTCACAGAGCGCGAGGAACTTTTCCATACCGTCGCCGCACACCGTTACATCGGGGTATTGCGAAAGCTTTTCCTTTATCTCCTCGAACGAAAGCGCGCAATCATCGAGCAGACGAACACCGTCCTTGAAAATCGCGGTGTAGAATTGGTCGCGTCGCGCGTCCATAACCGGACAAACAACGCCTCTGCCGACATTTTTCGCCATCGCCTCGAGCGCCGAAACGGCACAGCAGGGCAAGTCTTTCGCGAATGCGAGCCCCTTTACCGTGCTCGCGCCGATACGCACGCCCGTAAAAGAGCCGGGGCCTGCGCTCACCGCGAAAAGATCGATATCGCCAACGCTTGCGCCGTATTGAGAAAGCGCGTTTTCGAGCAGGGGAAGCAATATTTCGCTGTGGGTAAGCTTGTTTTTAACGGTAAAAAGCGAAAAGGTTTTAAGCCTTCCTTCGTTTATTTCCGCAACGCACGCCGATGCGGTGACCGCCGTGCTGTCCAATGCCGCAATCAGCATAACGTAAATCTCCTTTGGGTTTCTCCAACAGCTTCTATTTTCAATTTAAGCGCGCCTTCGGGAACACATTCCTCGAAAAGCTCGGTCCATTCGGTAATAACCAGACCGCCCTGCTCGATATAATCGTAAAACCCCGTGGAATATAAATCATCCTCGTCGGTAAGACGATAAAGGTCGAAGTGGAAAATATCAAGCTCCTTGCCGCGGTATTCGTTAACAATGGCAAAGGTGGGGGAGTGGACCAGCTCAAGACATTCGGGGCAAAGCGCCTTCACAAGCCCGCGCACAAAGCTCGTCTTGCCCGCGCCCATACCGCCGTATAACGCCAGAAAACCGCCGTTTTTAAGTTGTTTCGCTATCTCTGCCGCAACCGATTCGGTCTCGGCAAGATTCTTTGCTTCAAATACCATTTTTATCTCTTATCTCTTACGTTTCATATTTGATTCGTCATTACAATGAAAATTCTTGTATTTTTCGGGGACATGCGCCTCGAAAAATACACCTTTGAACGCCGAGCGTTTGGACAAGCCGGTTACCCAATACCGTTTTTCTTCCGTTTTCGGGAAATAAAATATATCAGCCACGCCAAGCCTATAAACGCCGATTCAATAATAATTCGCGCCATATATATTACAACAATAAGCGCCCCCGCCAAGTCTGCAGAGGATGCATATTGCATAACAACGATAAAAAATGCCGTTTGCCAAGTCGCAAAAATATATACCGGTATCAGCTTAACGGCAATGTGCTTGCATCTGCACATCAAAAGCTGAAATACAAATAAAATCAAACAGGTAATTGCGGTTTCTGCAAGGATGGACGCCTCGTTTTCTAAAAATAACCACATTATATCACCTTCAAAACAATCTTCGTGGGCTCGGGCTTTTCGTCGCCTATCGTGACGGCGCGGAAGAGATATTCCATACCGCTTTGCGCGCGCTCAATTGTTTTCGCCTGAAGCGTCGCCAAGGCTTCGCCTTCTTCGATACGGTCGCCGATGCGCTTGTTAAGAATAATACCTGCTGTCGGGTCGATAGCTTCGCCCATTCTTTCGCGCCCCGCGCCAAGCACGCTTGCCGCCTTGCCGACCTCGTAAGCGTCGATTTTCGTAATATAACCGCTCTTTTCGGCAACCAGCATCGCCGTAACGTTGCTTTCCTCGAAAAGGCTTGTGTCGTAAATATATTTCTTGTCGCCGCCCAAGCGTTCAACAAGCTGTGCAAGCTTGTCAAGCGCGCTTCCGTCGTAAAGCGTTTCCTCGGCAATGGCAACGCAGGCTTCGTAATCGGCAACGTTTGCCGCATAAAGCATATTCGCCGCAATAGTTACGCAAAGCTCGGTCAACCGCTCGTCGCCGCGCCCCTCAAGCACGCGTATCGCCTCGATCAATTCAACGCTGTTGCCCACCGCACTGCCCAAGGGCGATGACATATCGGTAATAAGCGCAACGGTTTTGCGCTTTTCCTTCGCGCCGATGCGCACCATAAGCCGCGCAAGCTCCTCGGCTTCGCGCATTGTTTTGCAAAACGAGCCGCTGCCGCATTTAACGTCAAGCACAATGCATTCGCTGCCGGAAGCGAGCTTTTTGCTCATAACGCCCGCCGCGATAAGCGGAATGGAGTTGTCTGTTCCCGTAACGTCGCGTAGTGCCGACATTTTGCCGTCCGCGGGGGATAAGCGCTTGCTTTGACCTGCAATACAGAATCCAAGGTCGCGCACGATGCTTTCGAACTCCTCGGCGGAAATTTCGGTGTTAACACCCGTGCAGGATTCCAGCTTGTCGAGCGTGCCGCCCGTAAAGCCAAGCCCGCGCCCCGCCATTTTGGGAACGTAAACGCCCTTGTTCGCCGCCGCGACCATCGGACCGACAATAAGCGAGACCTTGTCGCCCACGCCGCCCGTGGAATGCTTGTCGACCTTTTTGCCCTTGATGCTGGGAAGCTCGTTAATTTCGCCGCTGTCGGTCATACATTCGGTAAGAATAACGGTTTCCTCCTCTGTCATACCCTTAAACCAAACAGCCATTAATAAAGCCGAGATCTGATAATCGGGTATGCTTCCGTCGGTTACTCCCTTTACAAAAAAGGAAATATCCTCGTCGGTTAGCTCGCGCCCTGCTTGCTTCTTCGCGATAATATCGTGCATTCTCATCATAACGTTTAACCTCCTTCGCGGTAGTTGTAATTATTATACAATAAAAAAATTGTTTTTTCAATATAAAAAAACAATTTAGATAATAGATAATAGATAAAAGATAA
>JAZSHQ010000028.1:0-47123 GCA_045533335.1 Eubacteriales bacterium | reverse complement strand
CAAATGAAGATGCAGAAGGCGATATCGGTATTGCAATTCCTCACGCAGAAGTTGAAGGCGCACTCAACAACGATGCAGGCGCTGAAAGATACGCAGGTAACGGCGGCTACGCTATCATCGCTGAAGACACCGCTGATGACGGCACCAGCACCGGTGAATCCAGCACCGAAGGCGAAGAATCCACCGATCCCGTAGTTCCCGGCGACGCTTCGAACATGATCGTATTTGCTATCATCGCTCTCGTTGCTATCGCAGGCTCTGCTGTAGTTATCAAAACTCGTAAGTAATTAACCTTACAATAAAAGGACTGCTTCGGCAGTCCTTTTTCTTTTTACTTGGAAGGTGCTATACTCGAAAATGTCCCGATAAAACAAACCTTTAACGCGTTGAGTTATGAATGCAATTATGAACAAATTGTAAATTAAGCAAGAATGTGAAAATAATTGTTGCATTTCGCAACCAAGTTTGCTATAATAGCAACGATAATTAATTGGGGTATTATTTATATAAGAAGGTGTATTTGATGAAGAAGCAATATGTTGCTCCTGAAATTGAAATAGTTGAATTCGAAATAAAAGATATAATTACTCACTCCCTTGCAACCGGTGAAGGCGATACAGGCGGACGTTTGCCGGGAAATTGGCGTTGGTCTGCCGATGGTTACGGTTTTAATACAACGCTTGATTGAGTTCACACAATTCAAAACAGCTCTGCTTTTGCAGAGCTGTTTTATTTTTGATGTGCAAAATAGATAAAAAATACGCGCGATTTTTTATTACAAAAAGGGGTAAAAGAGCGCGAACGCGATTGACACAAAACGATAAGTGTGATATAATATTTTAGATTACAGTTCGGGAAGGCAGATATATGAAAGAAAATAAAAATTTTAAATCGGAACAGCCTCCCGAAGGGCTGTTTATCGGCAGGAATGCCGTGACCGAATTGCTTAAAAGCGGCCGCACGGTCGACCGTATATATATGAAGCACGACCCCGCAGAGGGCGTTTTGGGAAAGATAATCGCGCTTGCAAACGAAAAACGCATTCCGATTATCGAAACCGATAATCGGAAGCTCGATAAGCTTGCCGAAGGCAACGTTCATCAGGGTGTTATCGCCGTGGCGGCGGAAACCGATTATCTTACCGTGGACGAGCTGTTGAGCTTGGTTGAGAAAAAAGGTGAAAAACCCTTCTTCTTGATTTGTGATTCCATTAACGACCCGCACAACCTCGGTGCGCTTATTAGAAGCGCTAACTGTGCGGGAGTAAACGGCGTTATAATTCCCAAACGACGCGCGGTCGGCGTTAACGGTACGGTTGCAAAATCGAGCGCGGGCGCTGTATTCGCGATGCCTATTGCGCGGGTTGCAAACCTTGCCAACGCGGTTAAAACGCTTAAGGAAAACGGCGTTTGGATATGGGCGGTCGAAGCAGGCGGAAGACCTTACTACGAGCAGGATTTCAAGGGCTCGTGCGCGCTCATTCTCGGTAGCGAGGGCGAAGGCGTTTCGGATATCCTTAAGAAGGAAAGCGATTTTATCGCGGGGATTCCGATGTACGGCACGGTTAATTCGCTGAACGTTTCGAACGCAGGCGCGATAGTTATGTTCGAAGCGGCAAAGCAACGCAATTCTTGATTTATTCGTAAAATATAAAGCAGGTGAAATTTATGGCAGGCAATGCGGGCGGAACACCGCCGAAGAAGGATATACTCGATATCCTCCGCGAGGCTGAAGAGCAAAATCACGCCGATATGGACGTGAATTTGTCCAAGCGCAAGCCCGAAATGGAAAAAACAAAGCTCGCATCGGCAGAAGAAACGCCCAAAAAGCGCACTAAGGTGACAAAGCGTATTAACGCCGAAACCGCAGAGCTTATAGATCAATACAGCACATATAAAGAAGAAAAGGCGTTGAGCGATACCCAAAAATTAAGGCTTAAGCTGGCAGAGCAGAACGAAAGCAACGAGCTTTTGGGCTATCTTGCCGAGGAAAAGCCGGCGGGTAAGAGCGAGCGTGTCGAAAAGCTTTACGATATGATAAACGACGCCCGCACCCGCACGCTCACAGACCTTGAAAAGCAACCCCCCGCGGGTATAAGCACAAACCGTTTTTCGGACGATAACGGCGAAGCGAAAGACGAGGAATATACGCAGGAGCAGATGTTTCCGCTCGGCGATACGCTTCGTTTCGAAAGCGCGGTTGACGAGAGCGAGGTTGCGAGCTTCGATTCGGATTACGAAAACCTTACCGAAAAGGTTACTGGACGCGAGCTTCACTTCGAAAACGAGGACGAAACCGAGGGTCAGCTTAAATTCGTTACCGATGACGACCATATTCCCGTGCTTGGTGAGGAAGAGCTTGACGAAACCGATATAAACCTGCGTCTTGCATTTGAAATGATGGAGGACGAAGAGGGCACACTTAAAAAGATTGCCGAAAAAAATCGCGAAAAGAGCAAGCAGGACAGGGCCGAACGCGAAGGCGATACAGTTACAAAATACACCTCGCGCGAGCAGAATTCCGAAATTGCTTCGATATACCGCAAGCGTATGCGCAAATCGCTTATCCGTATTATAATCGTAGGCATTCTTGCGCTCGGCATACTTTTTCTTGAGCTTGCTACGAAGGAAAGCTCGATTCACGGCGATTTTGCAAAGCAGGGAAGATACGGTATTATTTATATTCTTATCGACCTTCAGCTTCTCTTTTTCATCGCTATGTCGATGCTCGATTCTATCCGCAACGGTATGAGCGGCATTGTTAAGCTGCGCTTGAATACCGACAGCTTGCTTGTGGTTTCGATCTTTTTTGCGGCGGCATATTCGTTGGTAATTCTCTTTACCGACCCTTATGCGGCAGATCTGAAGTTATATAACCTTCCTGCGGCGTTCGCTTCGCTCTGCGCGGCACTTTCGAAGTATCTCTGCGCGAAGAAGGACTACCGCTGCTTCCGCATAGTTGCCTCGAAGCGCCCGAAATACACGGCGTGCGAGCTTAAGGGCGGAACAAAGGAAGCCGATGAATTCTATAAATACCTCTTCGAGGACAGCGATATCTATACGGTAAAACGCACTCATTTTGTCGACGGCTTTGTCGAAAGGACCGAAAAACGCCCGAAGGCAGAGGACGTGCTTAACTTTATCGTTCCGATAATTTTCCTTGCAGGCGCGGCTTTGTTTGTTGCGATGAGCCTGCTTGGAAGCGAAACCGTCGATGCGTACGTTGCGTTTTCGGTTATTATCGCGGCGAGCGTTCCCGCGACCTCGTTCTTTATGATAACCCTTCCCGTGGTTTCGGCAAACCGAGTCGGCGCAAAGCATTCCACCGCATTTATCGGCGATGCGATAGCCGAGGAATATGCGACTGCTTCGGTGCTTTCGTTTGCAGATACCGAGGTTTACCCCGCAAGCCTTGTTAAGATAACGAATATCCGTATGTACGGCGATTACCGTATCGACGCGGTGCTTACCGATATGGCAAAGCTCTTTAAATACGTCGGCGGCCCGCTTGCAAAGGTGCTTTCGGCTACCTTGAGCGAAAACGTCGAAAAGCCCGCTCTTATTCGTGTTATCGAAAGCGCGAACGACGGTCTTTGCGTTGCTATGGACGGTCATAACTATTTTATCGGCAAGAAGAGCTATATGCGCCGTTATCGCTTTGAAGCACCTGTTGACGAGGGCGACGACGCTTATGAACGCGGTGTGGGCTCGGTAATGTACGTCGTTATCGACGAAAGATTGGCGGCGAAGCTTTACATTAAATATACCATTAACCCGCTTTTCGATTCGCTTTTAAAGGATATGTATAAAGCAGGTCTTTGCTTAGGCGTTAAAACGCTTGACCCGAATATCAATAACGACCTTATTAATTCGGGAATAACCTTCCGCAAATGCCCGATATCGGTGCTTCGCGGGAACGACCCCGAGGAGGTTGCCGGCGAAACCGAACGCGTGAACAGCGGCATCGTGTGCAATTCGTCGTTGCACAATTTCTTAAAAATGTTTGCGCTGTGCGATAAGGCTCGCCATATTACCAAAAGCAACATCATCATCAGTATAATAAGCGTCTTTCTTTCGTTCGTTGCGGTAACATTTCTTGCCGTAACGGGTGATATCGGTGCAATATCCTCGCTTCACGCAGTTGCTTTTCAGCTGTTTTGGCTGCTTCCTGTGTGGTTAATATCGCTTTTGATGATGAGAAAGTGACGAAATTTTAAATTTTTGGTTATTTGTGATAAAAAAATCGAAATTGCACTTGATTATTTTATCTTTGTAATATATAATACATAATATGTATCAATATATTGCTTGGAGGATTATTCAAATGGCGAAAATTACTTCTTCTCAAATTAGAAATATTTGTCTTGTCGGACACAGCGGCGACGGTAAAACCTCTTTTGCCGAAGCGATGCTTTATCTCGCAAAGGTTACCGACAGACTCGGCAAGCCCTCCGAAGGCAACACTGTATGTGACTTCGATCCCGAAGAGATAAAGAGGGGCTATTCTATATCGACATCTCTTGCAAGCCTTGAATGGAACGGCAAAAAGATAAATATACTTGATGCACCCGGTATGTTCGGCTTTGCGGGTGAAGCAAAGGCGGCGGCTGCAGTTGCGGCAAGTACTGTTATCGTTGTCGATGCAAAGAGCGGCTGTAAAGTAGGTACCGAGCTTGCTTGGGAATACTCTGCAGGTAAGCCCAAGGCATTCTTCGTAAACAAGGTTGACGATGAAAACTCGAACTTCGAAGCGACCTTTAACGGTCTGCGCGAACAGTTCGGCGCATCGGTATGTCCGCTTCTTATCCCCTTTAATGAAGGCACCGGTGAAGTAGGTCTTTATAACCTTATCACCGATGAAGTATTCACCTGCGAAAAGAAAACCGGCAAGCGTATCGAAATCGCGCTTCCCGACAAGTATAAGGATAAGATCGAAGAATACAAGGTTGCTCTTAACGAATCTCTTGCTATTACCAGCGAAGAACTTATGGAAAAATTCCTTATGGAAGAGCCCTTTACCGACGAAGAAAAGCACCACGCACTTAACTCTGGTCTTTTGAGCGGCGATATCGCACCCGTATTCGCAGGCTCTTCCACCGACCTCGCAGGTATCCGCTTCTTCCTCGATACCGCAGCGGCTTCCTTCGTTTCTCCGCTCGATATTATGAAGTATGCCGACGAAAACGGCGACACCCAGCTCTTCGTATTCAAGGTGCTTTCCGATAACTTCGGTAAAAAGGTATTCTTCAAGGTTATGAACGGCACTTTGAAGAAGGATACCGTTCTTAATAACATCACCACCGGTCAGCAGGAAAAATTCTCGAAGATCTGTATCTGCATCGGTAAGAAGGAAATCGAAGTCGACGAGCTCGTTACCGGCGATATCGGTTATGCGGTTAAGCTTGTCAACACCGGCGTTAACGATACTCTCGGCAACGGCAACGCGGGTAACGAATTCACCAAGATCGAATTCCCCTCGCCCTATTATACAATGGCTATCAAGCCGGTTTCCAAGAACGACGAAGACAAGGTATCTCAGGGTATCGTAAGACTTCTCGAAGAAGATCCCACCCTTCGTTATGCGAATAATGCCGAAACCAAGCAGATGACGGTTTCCGGTATGGGCGATATCCACCTGGACGTTGTTTGCAGTAAGCTTAAATCGCGTTACGGTACGGCAGTAGAGCTTACCGAGCCGAAGATCGCATACCGTGAAACTATTAAGAAGAGCATTTCTGTCGAAGGTAAACATAAGAAGCAGTCGGGCGGCTCGGGTCAGTACGGCCACGTTAAGATCACCTTCTCGCCCGGCGAAGAAGAAGGTCTTACCTTCACCCAAAGCGTTGTCGGCGGTAACGTTCCCAAGAACTTCTATCCCGCAGTTGAAAAGGGTCTTCAGGAAGCTATGCTTAAGGGCGTTCTCGCAGGATTCCCTGTTGTAAACCTTAAAGCAGACCTCTTCGACGGCTCTTACCACCCCGTTGACTCGAACGAAATCTCCTTCAAGCTCGCGGCTAAGCTTGCATTCAAGGAAGGTCTTCCCAAGGCAAGCCCTGTTATACTCGAGCCTGTCGGATATCTTAAATGTACCATTCCCACCGCATACTCTGGCGACATTATGGGCGACGTAAGCAAGCGCCGCGGCAGAATTATGGGTATGAGCGAAAGCACCCGTAAGGGTTACACCGTTATCGAAGCCGAAATTCCCTCTGCAGAAATGACGGTATATGCAGTACAGCTTCGCGCTATGACTCAGGGTAGAGGTACCTACACCTTCGAATTCGTAAGATACGAAGAAGCTCCCGCAGAAGTTGCACAGAAGGTTATTGCGGAAGCAAAGAAGGACGCAGAAGACTAATAGTATAAAAAGCAATTTAGTATAAACCACGATTCCGAAAAGTGAGGCATTTGTAATGAAAAATCTTAAAAGAACCCGCAGTATCACTATGATCCTCGGGCTTGTAATGGTGCTCGGCGTAATGCTCGGTGCTTGCGTGAACACCTCGAACGTCGACGGTATTCTTGATACGAGCAAGATGACCCAAGAATCTTCGCAGTATATCGAAGAAGTTTCCGACGATATTTCTACACCCGAAGGTTATACCGATGCACCCGTCGTTGCCGACGTTGTTAACATCAAGCCTACCACCGTTGCTGTATACGGTACCTGCGAAGAAAACGCAACTATCCGTGTCACCGGCGGTAAAGAGGATGCAGAAACCACCGCTCACGGCACCTATTACATCATCGAAGTTGAAATTTGGGACAGAGATACCCTTCTTAAGGTAACTGCTCAGACAGAGGGCGAAGAAGAATCGCTCGAAAGAGAAGTTATCGCACGTAAGGACGCTACCGCAGATACTCTTCTCGACGGTAACAGCGTTTCTGTCGGTTTGAACTCCCGTCTCTACTTCGACAAAATGGTAGACGATATTTCGGGTACTAACCTTTATACCGCATCTCAGCTCAACGATATCCGTGACTACGTTACCGATACCGTTACCAGCTATTACAACGACAGAGCGGGCGGTCAGGACGTAGAAATTATCTACCTCCTTATCCCCAACGTAACCTCTGTTGAAGAAGGCATTCTTCCCGAAAAGGTTATCGGCGAAACAAACACCACCGTTTACGAACAGATCGTTAACACTCTTAACCAGACAAGAGCAACCGTTATCGACCTTAAGCCTGTATTTACCGCAGCTATGCAGGATGCCGACGCTATCGAAAAGTACGGCAAGGTTTACCGCGAAACCGATAGCGCGCTTACCGATTACGGCGCATATCTCGCATACCGCGAGCTTATGAACACCGTTGCGGCTACCTTCCCCGAAGCGGCTCCCAGAACCGAAGAAGAATTCGAATGGAAGTCTGTTCAGGCACAGGGCGGTAACCTTGTGGGCTACCGTGAAATGGATGGTTCTGTCATCAACGAAGAACTCGTCACCGCTAAACCTTTGTTCGAACTTAACTACGGCAACGACAGCGCAGGCTCTTCCAAGATCTCTTCGCTTAAGAAGTATGTCGATCCCGAAAACGGCGATTACAACTACTTCTTAACCGCAGATAACGCCGATAACATAAACGGTATTGCAGAACGCTGGCTTGTCGATTCTACCGCACGTACCGACGTTACCGACCTTCCCAGCGCACTCGTTTACCGCGATTACGGCTCGCTTTCCTTTACCGATATCCTTGCAGAAAGATTCAGCAAGTGTATGCTTGGTAAGATGGGCGACCTCAACATCAACCTTTCCACCGCTCCGCAGTATGCAAACGAAGGCGATGCAGTAGTTGACTACATCATCGTTATCCTTTCCGAAGAAAATATGGATACTGCGTTCAGTCTCGCACTTTCGTAATCTGAATTGCTAATATAATACGCATAAATAGGGCGCTGCCGCAAATTCAAAGTTTGCGGCAGCGCCTTTGGCTTTAATGGTTTTTGTGATGAGAAATTTCGGCCGCAAAGTGCCTCGAAATACACGCAAAAGAACGAAAAAACCGCTTTTGCGGCAAAAAGCCGACAAAAACGGTGTAAAAAAGCGATTTTGGTTAGCTGAGGTTGCAATATGAGGTCGTGTTTTTGCAGTTCAGACATAAAACTCTTCCATATCGTCGAGCCGCAAGCAGGCAAGGCGGCCGCCTACGTTGCGGTATGCTTCGCCGCAATCAATGTTTATCATATTGTTTTTTGCGTGATATATCAAGGGCGGCTTTTGCCTTGTCAGCATCATAGTCGGAGTGTGCCCGACGATGAGGTATTTGTTTTTGTTTTCCCACAGCGGGGTAACAAAATCGGGTCTGCACCAGACAAGGTCGTTCGGTGTGTATTCGTCAAGCGGCTTTCCCTCGATATATCCCTCGATTCCCGCGTGGACGAGCAGGAATTCGCGTCCGTTAACGGTGAGCGAATGATAGTAGGGCATTTCCGCTATGTAATCGAGTATTCTCAACCGCGCCGAATCGGAATAACGGTAAAGTGATAACAGCGTGGTCTCGCCGCCGTTGTCCATCCAACGCTGATAATTTGCCTTGTATTGCGATCTCGATGGCTTGCTTTTTAGTGAAAACATATACGGCAGAACAGATTCTGCCATAAGCTCGTGATTGCCTTTAAGGCAAACAACGTTTTTGCGTTGCATAAGATCGAGATATATTTCGGCGGAATCGTTGCCGCGGTCACAAACGTCGCCAAGCACAAAAAGCTTGTCCTCGCGGCTGAATTCGATAAGTCTTAGCATACGCAAATAGGAATCAAGGCTTCCGTGAATATCGGAAACAACATAAATCATAATATCACCCTATATAATATACTCCGCTTTTGCGTTTTTCGCAATATCTTTTTTGGTTTTTGACTAAAATCTCATATAATTATTGACAAAAATATGAAAACGTGGTAAAGTGGTATATCATAAAAAGATTAAATTTCAGGAGGTACATTCCAATGACTAAATTTAACGAACTTATGCAGAAGTACGTGGATACCGACCACGATACTCTCGTTAAGCTTGCGCAGTCCTCGCTCGTAAAGCTTATGCCCGTATTCAAGCAGGTTGACCCCAAGAACGACGGTGCAGTTATGTTTATCGCTACCATTCTTGCTGCTGTTGCTGCTGACGGCACCCTTACCGGCAAGGAAAAGCTCTTCCTTTGCGAAGTTCTCGGCACTACCGAACAGAAGGTTGACGAAATGGTTAACCTTTACAACGGCGCAGAAGGCGAACTCGTTGACAAGCTCGCAGACGCTCTTAACGATGAACTCAAGTTCGAAATGGTTAACCTCGTTGCAAGTGTTGCAGCGTGCGATGAAACCATCAAGCGTGAAGAAGCTGCTTTTATCCACAAAATCATTATGTAATTCGATTACACTTCTCGAAAAGAGCGTAGCAATACGCTCTTTTTTCTTTTCGATATATAATATAAGAAGAAAAAGCCTTGAAAACCCTATTAACTTGCTAAAATGATATTGACAAAAATGTTACGTGATGATAAAATTATGTAAATAAAATGGTAATATTGTCGAAACATTTAGCCAGAGGGGGGGACGTTATGAAAAGAATATTGAGCTTAGTGCTTATTTTGCTTTTTGTTGCTCAAATATTTTCTGGAACTGTTTTTGCCGCGAACGAGTCCGGTTCGCCT
The DNA here is from genome assembly GCA_045533335.1 of Eubacteriales bacterium. Taxonomy (GTDB): domain Bacteria; phylum Bacillota; class Clostridia; order Oscillospirales; family CAG-382; genus Coliplasma. The sequence goes on along the minus strand of JAZSHQ010000028.1, from coordinate 37,479 downwards.
AAGCATATCCCGCGTATCGTATCGGTTGTATTTGACGATTCGGGAAGTATGTATAAGGATACCGACCGTTGGGCTTATACGAGCTATGCAATGCAGGCGTTCGTTGCAATGATGGGCGACGAGGATATTCTTTACGTTACGTATCTCAACGCGCCCGCCGGAACTGTAAAAATCAATCTTTCAAATTCTGCAAAGCAGGGAAATATTGATAATATTGAAAAAACTATGTTTGGCGGAGGCACTCCCAACAAGCTGCAAAACGGTGCTAAATGTCTTGAAAACGAATACTCCAAATACGGTAATAACGCAAAGTATTATCTTGTGGTGCTTGCCGACGGCGAATTGACCGATAGCCCGATCGATATGTCCGAGGCACTTGAAACCGTTTCTTCTTCGACGGTTGACGCACTTTCGGGAGCCGATTTTGAAACGATTTATTTTTCGATGCTTGAAAAAGCAAATTTGAACATTCCCGGTGTTACAAGTCATAACGCTACCACAGGCGACCAAATTGTTAACGTATTGCGAGACATATCTGCTGATATTATGGGCAGAACAAAGATTGATCACTCGGTATCGGGTGGCAAGCTTTCGTTCGAACTTAAATATCCCGCTTTAAGTATTGCAATATTCGTTCAAAAGGAGAATGCGAAATTTTCAAACGTTCGTGTTCCGATAACCAAGAACGGCAGCGGTGTTTCCTACGACACAGGTGTTTATTATGTCGATTGTCCCACGGAAATAATAAAAAACACTTCGACTACGGTATATAACGAAAAAATACCGACAAACCCGCCTTCGGGCTTCGTAACTCTTATCGAAAACGGAAACAGCTCTGTCGCGAAGGGCTCGTATTCTATCGATTTTTCGGCTTACGGAATAAGCGCCAAGGATCTCGTCGTGCTTGTTGAGCCTGCTGTTAAGATAGGCTGTAAGTATTTTATCGGCGACGATACGAATGCATTGACCTTTGAAGAACTTAAAAAATACGTTCGAGAGGGCGACGAGGTTACCGTCGAATGCGGACTTTACGAAATGAATTCCGACGGCTCGCTCGGCGATCCGATTCCTCTCGATGTCCTTTCGCCGAACTACAACATTTATCTTGATAACGCTACTGTCGGCAAGAACGTCGGCGGGAACAGATATGAGTTGGAAATCGTAAAGGATTTCGAAAATAAAGAGCTGAAGATAGAAGCAACGCTCAAAGGCTATCAGCCGTTTGTATTGCGTGAAACCTTCGGCGAACTTAACACAAGACCCGTAATAGATAATAGCAACGGTGCTGAAGCAAAGACTGTTGATATTATAAAGCCTGAATTCCAAAGCTGGGTGGACGGAAGCAGGGATATAAGATTCACGCTTCTCGAAGCCAACAGCGCGATGCTTGCCGACCTTGCAATAAAGGTAGACGGCTACAACGGCATTCCTTCGGGTGTCGGCTCATCGCTTGGCGATAATATCCGTGTCGAGGGAAAGGATATAGTTTACATCCCGAAATTCTCTGCGGATACCGATTATTCACAGCTTCCGCAAAACATAAAGATTGCGCTTGTCGATAATACCGATAACAGCGAGCTTGCGGCTGTAAACCTTAACGTGAAGCAGCCAAAATACAGGTTTGAAATAACCAATGAACTTGAAAATATTCCCCTTTCTTTGGGAATGCTCAAAGGCAACACCAAAAAAATAAGCTTTTCGCTTTATGCTTGCTATGACGGAAGCGAAAGCTATTCTCCGATAACCAATTACAGCTGCGAAAAAGAAATCAAGCTTTCTCTGAACAGCGGAATTCTTACGGGTAACCTTAACGAGCAAAACGGACTTGTTGAATTTACCCCCGCTTACGATTCCGATGTAAACACCGACGTTTCGCCCGCTGATATAGTCGGTAGCGAGCACAGCATTTTCGCAACCGCAACGGTCGACGGAATTACCGTAGAATCCGAAAAAATAACACTTTCGGTCGCAGGCGGAAGTTATAAGATAACCGTCGAAAATCCGATAACCGAAGCGTTTACGCTCGACAGCATTAAGCAAAACGATAAAAAAATAGTATTTTCTCTGCTTGCCGATTATAACGGCGACGGAAATTACGGCGCAATCGAGGATTGGGATTTATCGGCTTACGAAAAGCTCGGTATCGATTCGGGCGAACTCCCCGGTAAATTCGAAACGGTTTACGATGCAGGCGGCAAGCCGATAGGCAAATCGTTCACCCCGCTTTACGACGAAAATAACAATAACGGAATCGTGTTCACCAAGGTTGCAGGTAAAGTGCATACCGTAAAGGCGACACTTGAAGGACAAAGCGCAACTGCCGAAACAACGGTAGAGGTGCTTCCGCCCAAATACGATTTGACCGTGCGTAACGACGGCATAACGCTTGTTGACGTTGAACTTCGCGGCAACGAGCAATACGTTGGGTTTATCGTATCGCGCGATGGTCGCGTGCTTACCGGCGAAGAACTTAATGCACTTGCACCCTTCGACGTTCGTTTCAGTAAGGAACAAAAGTGGATGGCTATGGACGTTTCGGTGTGCGAAGGCGAAGACGGAAGCGCATATATTTCCTGCAAGCCGAAGTATGATGGCTGGACGTTTATCTCCTCGGGACTTTGGAATTGGCTCTGTCTCTTCAAGGTCGAAAAGGGAGATATGAGTATCGATATCACCATAGGACAGGATTCGGCATCTGCCGCGGTCAATGTCGGAACAAGCGAGCTTGCTTGGACGATATTCTTCGTCACCATCGCAGGTTTGGCTATTATATTGTGGATAATATTCTGCTGTCTTACAAGAGTAAGGTTTATAAAAGGTAGCTTTTACAAGATCGGCTTCAAGCCCGACCCCAACGGAATAGGCTATATCGTGAGCGACAGAACGGCTTTGAAAGCGAATAAAAAGAGCCTTGTAAGATTCCTGCTGAGCGGTAAGTTTATGATCCCGTTCAGCGAGCAATCCGTAAGTATAACGGTTGGCAAGCAACAGGCGAAGTTTGTGGCGAAGAAGTCGCCCTTTAAGCGTTTCTCTTGCAAATCTTATCCTTTCAGTAAGTCTGAAAACCGCACGAAATTCAATCGCGGACATATCGTGAACGCTAAGCTCACCGCAATAGTTAACCGCGAAAACGGCGTAAGCATAGATTCGACAACGCTTGTCGGTAAGGATTGCGGCGAACAAGATATTAAAATGGAAAAGGGCAACTTCCTTGTAGAGCACGGTAAGAACAAGGTAATACTCTTTGTTACCAAAAAAGAAGAAAAAGCCATGCGCGAAAAGAAGAAAAGGGGTAAAAAGAAGGCGATTCCTGCAAAGACCGCTATCGCGAAAAAAGGCTTAAAAAGTAAAAAGAAATAAAAAATATATAACAATTCAGGAGATCAAGTATGAAGCACAATTATTTAATCGGTCTCGGCGGAAGCGGCGGCAAAATAATTGCCGAGCTTTACGGAAGACTTATCAAGGAACGCGGACTCGGCTTCGCAAGCGATGTTGAATGCATCGCTATCGACACCGATCAGGATGAGCTTAACGAACTCGCGCAGCTTGGCGTAAAGAAAATCTGCATAAGCGGAAGCGGAAACGTAGGTCAGATATTCAATAACCTTGGCGAAGACGTTGCCGAATGGTGCCCCAATACCGCAAACGAAGGTAACTTCTTCTCGAGCTCGGTATTCAACGGCGCATCGCAGTGCCGTCTTAAATCCAGACTTTGCTTCTCGAGCTTTCTTAAGAATCGCAACAACACTCTTGAACAGGTACTCGAAGAATCGCTTATGGTTTCTACCGACGGCGAGGATGCAGAGGAAGCACCTCCTATGGTGCTTATCGCATCGTCTATTGCAGGCGGCACAGGCTCGGGTATCTTTATCCAGACTGCACTTTATATCAAAAAATTCTTCAGAGAACACAACGTTCAGAACGTTCTCGTGCACGGCTTGTTTGCCTGCCCCGATCTTTATAAAAACGTTGTAAGCCCTCAGCAGCTCCCCAACCTTTACGCAAATGCTTATGCGGTTATCCGTGAATTAAACGCATTTAACCTTATCTGCGGTCCCGATACCACATCTGCATACGGCGGCAAGCTCGATATCGATATCGAAATCAGCACCGCTTGCGAAGGCAAGCTCTTCCAAAAGGATGCGAAGGGCAGATACGGTGACAAGCCCTACGATATTATGTATTTCATCGACCGTGTGAACTATCTTAGCAAGATACTCGGCGGTCTTCCCGAATACTACAAGGCTATGGCAAACATAGCGTATTCGCACCTTTATACCGACATTTCGGGCGAGGTCCTTTCGGCAGAATCGAACGAAATGCACGCACATAATATGGCGCCCGGCGCTATATACGGCTCGGCGGGTGCGGCTTCGATCAAGTATCCCTACGAGGACATTCTCGAATATTTTGCAAACCGTTCGATTACCGAAAGCTTCGATACTGTTTGGACCGTTCTTGACAGAGAATGGAACAACTTTCTTAAGGAACAGGACGCTACTGCACGTGCATCGGGTCTTGCAAAATATACTCCCGAGCCCGGCGAAAGAGCAGAGCACTTTATTACCGATTTTCTTGCACAGGCAAAAACCACCGGTGTTTCCAAATCGCCTCTTTCTTTCCTTATGCCTATGACTCAGCGCGGCGGAAAGCCTGCGGTTGAATTGCTTTTTGCGGCAATTAAGGAAAATGCTAAAAGTGCAATTCAAAAAGATACACGAATCACTAATGCGAAGGCTGAGTGCGGCATAGACGATCTCGGCGCGCTCAAGAGCGACCTTGATTCGCTTGTTGCAAACACCTCGATGACCGACGATAACAGCGATATGTTCTCGGCTATAAACGATATCGACGAAAGCCTTGAACAGTATTGCAAAAAGTGCATCGGTTATATCGCGGATTGCTCGATTTCCTTTGCGAACGGCATTTTCTGCGATGATAAGGACCTTTGGGAAGCATACGATAAAAAGGAATTCGGCATTGTAAAGGGTCTGCTTTACAACGGCGAAACCGGCGAATGGGTACACCCCGTTGCGGCAAGATATATGCTTTATTCCTTCAGTCAGCTTCTTGCGCGTGAGATCAATTCGCTTATCGGCGATATCGACACCGCGGCTGATGACGCAGACGATTTCTATAACCACCTTATCGAGGAATACGTAGAGCCTCAGAAGACCGCACTTTCCACCAACGAAGACGATGCTGCTCCCAACGCACAGGTGCTCCAGGGTATGGTACAGAAGATCTTCGGCAAGCGTGCCGCAAGAAAGGGTATTCAAGCTTACTTCGAAGCTCTCGAAAATCAGCTCGAGCTTATCGACGAGGTATTCCTTGATGCGCTTCAGTATTTCGCATTCGTTAAGGTACAGGCGAGAGTTAACAACCTTATCGCCGAATACGAACGCTTCTTCGATAATATCGATGAATTTATCAAGAAGGCAAAGGCAGCTACCGCTGCAAGCGAAAACAAGCACGATAACGGCAAGGGCGTTGTGTATGTATGTGCAAGCGCAAAGGTAAAGAACAAGCTTTACGAAGAAGCGGGCAGAAATATCAATACCCAAACCGGCGAAACTGCAAGCCTTATCAGCAAGGGTCTTTTCGATTCTATGCGTCTGAGCGCTGCGGATAAGAGCCGTACCGCGAAGCCGGTAAGCCTTAAGGAAAGAAGCCGCAACACCGAAAACTTCTTTAAGTCGGTTTCGGCAATCGTTGCTTCGAACGCAAAGGACAACACCGAAATTCAGGGCAGCCTCGGTATGAACGTATTCCAGGCTATGCTTTACGAATACGCGCTTCTTAACCCCGAAAATGCCGACGACGAAACGAGATACAGCAAGGACGACGCGGCAAAGAACAGAATCGATCAGTTTATCGCCGCAAAGCTTTCGGGCCTTGCAAAAATGGCGGCACCCTTCCTTGTATTCGACTCTCAGGATACGTACAGCGGTATGTTCAATACCGAAGACGAAAACGGTATGACGGTTGAAAAGCAGAAGGTTTCCAACGCGTACAGATACATCTCTCATAACGCAGAGGTAGATGCAAGCATTCGTGCACTTCTCGGTGCGATAGACGGCGCTTCGGGCGTTGTTGATGACTTCTATAACGATCACGCAACCTCGCTTCCCAAGGATACCGAAAGCCAGACCATATTTATGAATTACGTAAAGAGCGAAGAGGTCGATCCTTATACCATCCTCTGCTACTCTACCGTTCATTGCCTGCAGCCTTACCAGATCAAAGCATTCGACGAGATCAAGGGCGGCGTATATTACGAGCATTACTCCAAGAGAATTTCCGATATGGAAAAGGTGCAGAAGTATTCGATGACTCCTCACCTCGACAAGCGTTGGCACAAGCACGGCGTTATGCCCTATATCAACGTTTCCAAGGAAATCGAACGCCGTTACGACCTTGCGAAGGCATTCCTTTACGCAATGTGCTATGGCAAGATCGGTTACGTTATAGAAGGCTCGGATGCGAAGTTCGTATATGGCGACACTAAGCTCGACAGAGATGCACAGGTTATCTTCTATAAGGGCAGATCGATTCCTTACAACAGGATCAACAGATGTGTTAACTGGTTTGCCGATCAGGAAGATCTTATAGAAAGATATTCCGCACTCTTCGACGAAGCTATCGAAAACGAAGTCGAAAGCCTTTCGAAGTATAGCGATAACGTAGGCAAATATAAGACCGCAATAACAAATTACGGCAGAATACTTAACCAGTTGAAGCGCAACATCATTCGCGCTATCGACGTTGCGGAATCGGGCAACGGCAAGGCAAAGAAGACCAAGAAGCTCGAGGATATCAGCATTCTCGACCTCGCTTGGAAGCTTCATCTTTCCGAAGAAAACGAAGTTGACAAGGACTATGCAGAGCTTCTTGTTAGTATGCTTTGCGAAATTATCAAAAAGTACGCAAAGGGTCCTTACAACGCAGACGATATCGAGAACAAGGCGCTCGGAAGCGAATCCTATATCAACTATATGGACGTTTGCGAACACATCGCAACCTCGTTTATGCAGGATTTTGCTAAATCCGCAAAGGCTAAATTCAAGGACGACGGCATTATCAGCGAAGAAGAAGCAAAGGCGAAGAAGGCAAGAAACAGCTTCGGCAGAGACGATTCCGACCTTGATGACGGCGACACCGGTGCAAACGTTGAAAAGGCGTTTGATTTCGGCGTGAGCAAGCAATGCACTAAGCTCAAGGCATATAACTGGGCAAGCAACCTTATGGGAGCTATTGTCAAGAAATAAGCCGAACACTATAACTATCGAAGGGGACTTACAGAATGAGAACCATAGTTATAAATACTTCAAAAGAAGCAATTAATACAAAGCTGGACGTTTTGTTCAAAGCCCCCTTTGATCAAAGCAATCTGCTGTGGTATAAAAGCGAACTCGTAAAAATAGGCGAGGTTGCCGAAAACATCAAGCAGACTATCATCAATGATAACGATACGGTTGACAGGGACTATAATCTTATAGTCCTTGTCGATCTGTATGCCTTTCCGCGCGGAAACGAGCAAAATGCCACAAAACTTTACAAGGCGTTGCTCACAAGATATATCGGCGCAACGCTTTTGAAAAGGCTTAAGGATGAATTCAGCCTTCTTCCTTTGGGAACTTCGGTGTATTTTGCCGATTCCGTACAAAAGATAAGCGATTGGAATATCGAAAAACTTACCGACGAAAACCCCATTGAACAGCAGAAAAAGATTAACGACGCACTTTTGGAAGAAGAAAAGCTTCGTAAATCGGTTTCGAAAAGCGGTGACCTTTCCGACGAAACGCCCGTAAAGGCAAAAAAAGAGGCTTCGAGAAGCGTTGAACAGCGCCTTATTATGGAACTGTTTTCCTGGACCGAGGAAATTAACAAGGAAAGCTTCACTTGGGGGCTTAGGTCTTCTGTGGGCAGCGACGAAAGTATCGATCTTTCGGTGGTCTTTGAAGGCACTGCTTCGGATATTAAAAAATCGCATAAAAGTGCAAAGGTGCTTGAGCTTGCGCTTGAGGCGGTAGAGGACGTGATTACAGCAGAATCGGGCGAATGGGACAGCGCCGCTTCGATAACCTTGCCGTTCCTTAACGGATACCTAATGAACGGGATTACCGTAAGCTTTGAGCGTGATAACGAACAAACGCTTATTGAAGGATTTTTCAACGTATTTGCAAACATTTTTACCTGCGTACAGACGAAACGACTTTCTGCAAAGGCAGAAATTTACAGTATGGAAACAATCAAAGAAATGCTGTTGTCTGCGCTGAAAAAGTACAAATATTTTTCCGACGAAGCAAACATTACCGTCGAATTCGAGCCTATTGCAAAGATATTTGACATAAGAGAAAGTATTTTCAAGGCGCGCAGGGATGCGGCGTACCACAACAACAAATATAAGGATAAAACTCCTCTCGAGGTTGCCGATGAAATAATGGCGGAGACCGTTGCCGAAAAGAAGGCTGCGGTTACGGCAAAAATGCACGGCATCGACCGCGAATTCCACGCGCTTGTAGAGGACATATTCAACAACTACGATTCCGAGCTTATTAAGGAACAAAACAGCCGTATAGTAAAGGATTGCCTTACCGGTTTATGGAACTGGCGCGACAAGCAATCCTGCGATGATTTTAAATATACCGTTGATAACGAGCTGAAAAAGGCGTTATCGAAGGAAACCGGCTCGGAAAACAAAACGAACGTAAGAGAAACGGTTGCCTTTATCGAGGAGCAGTACGAAAAGGAATATACCGCGCTTGTAAACGACGTTACCGAAGCCGAGCACAGACTTTCGGCGAACAAAAACATACTGCTCGAAACAAAGGACCTCGTGCTGAAATACGGCGACCTTATGCGCAAGGGGAAATGGTACCTTATATCCTTTATCGGCGCGCTTATCGCTATTGCCGCTTCGATACTGCCGTATATTTACGTTGAATACTATTCGGGCAACGAAAATCTTGTGTTCAACATAATGTATTTGCTCTTTACGGCAGGCTTTGCTTGTCTTTACGGCATATCTGCCGCTGTTTATACCGCAAAGATAAACAGCAAAAAGAGAAAGCTTAAGGACCAGCTCGAGGAATTAAAACTGAAAAGCGAGAGTGAACGCAGAGAAAGCATCGCGGCACTCTATAAATATTACAGCGAAACCGTTATCGAAACCGAAAGCCATTGTCTGCTCTGGCGCGAAATAATAAGACGCGACCGCGAAAACTCCAAAAAGGGCATCAAGCGCAACAACCATATAAAGCATCTTGAATTTCTTATCGGTGCGGTACAGCGTTTTATGACAATGCTTAAATTCGATTACGGCGACGAAGCCTGCGAAATTACCGACGCTGATATTAAAAAATTCGAAAAGGAAGGGCTTTGCCTGAATGCAGAGGAATCCTTCCACAGCCAAAACAATCAAAGGGTTTACAGCGTTCTTTCGGAGTCTGCTCCGCAAGAAAAGGAACAGGAAGGGGGAAGCATAGCATAAATGGAATTCTTCATTTTTAAGATACTTGCGATAGCGGCGGTATTGGTCGTGCTTTGCCTGCCCTTTTTTCCGAGCAAGTTCAAATTTTCGCTCGCATCGGCGGGATATTCGGGCAAGGACAGATGGAAAAACATCTGTTTTGTGCTTGAAACATTCCTTGTCGGCTCGATACTGCTCTGTATTGCGCCTTATGTGAAGCGATTTTTGCTTTGGCTATTCGATACGAAGGCGATGCAGTGGTTGAACAACCTTATTCCCGATAGGTTTGAATACATAGCACAGGTTGCAACCATAATCGTAGTGAATTTGGCGGTTTGCCTGCTGTTCCTCTTTATTAAGAAGTGTTTAAGAACGCTTCTCGATTCGAAGGTATTTAAGCAGGTTTCGGAAGAGGACAAAAATAAATCCAAAAAGAAGGATAAAAAAGGCAAAAAGATCGCAAAGGACAACCGTAGCGACAACGCAAAGGATACCTCTGAAAAGCGTTTAAGACAGCTTCGCAGAGAATCGCTGCTCGTATTCGGAAAAAACAGAAAAAAAGCTGCCGAAAAAGGCGTGATCGCTTCGGATTACCGTATCGAAAAGCCGCAAAACGACCCCGAAAAATCGAACAAAAAGAAACCCGAAAGCGACGAATCGCTTTCCTTTGGCGAATTCATAAAGCTTGCGTGGCGTAAATTTGTCGGACTGTTTTATTCCGAGGACGACAATTACGAATACGTAAAGACCGGCACGTATAAATGGGCAAAGGAATTAAGAACGTTCCTTGCACTCGTTGCGCTCGTTTATCTTACCGTATGCCTGCTTTTGCAGATCCCGATCTACTTTAATTTGGAAGAAGCATCATGGTTATATAAAGTGGTGATGTGGCTGGTAAGCAACACCTATATGTATCCCGTGCTTTCGCTTGTGTTTCTTTACGAGCTTTTGTGGTTTATCAACGGTGACCACAAAGAGCCTGAAGAAGCCGAAGCCCCCTTCGTTTCGTTTGTCGACAGCATAAAGGAAGGCAAGAACGTCGAGCTTGAAAAGTCGAGGAATGCAATACTCGAAAAATACGGAGCAAGCTACCGTATAAAGAATTTCGATACCGCTGTAATGGGTGGCAAGAGTACCTATACGCTCGGCGATAAAAAGCAGTTTATTCAGAACATGGCAAAGGCGATAAGGTCGAACAAGGGCTTTGTTAACGGCGATTATATGCAAAGCCTTGAATATATGTTCGACGGCAAGCACGTTCTGTTCGATTCTTCGCTTTATTCGGCATTGGGCGAATATATAGTGCATTATCTGTTCGTAACGCTTTCCTTCGGCAAGCGCGTGCTGTTTATCTGTAAGGATAAAAAGGAAATGGAGAATGCTGCTGCATATCTCGAAACCGGATTCAGACAGATAACCAAAACCTCGCAGATACTTTGGAGAATAAGCAGCTTCGAAAAAATGCACGAGGGTGAAAAACCCGACATTCTCCTTCTCACGCCCGAACAGTTCCTTGAACGCAGTTTGTTTGTAGACGGCAGAGATTTCTTCGACGAGCTTGTCGATGTTTTCGTGCTTGATGCAGATAAGATACTTACCGCAAACAACTATTATTGCCTTATAATGGCAAAAAAGCTTGAAAAGGCAACGACCGAAACCGATAATTGGAACGTGCTTGATGCCGACCGTTCGGTTGCTGTCGGCAAGAGGGTAAGATACAGCTTTTTCTCGAACGGGCATATTCAATCGCTCGGTAACAGTATAAGACAGTTCTTTAACCTCGAAGACGCGCCCTTGGAAACCTTCCATTCCTTCGGGCTTGCCGCAAAGACAGAGGTGTTCGTATGGCATACCGGTATGTCGAGCACGCTCTACGTCGATAACGGCGCAAATCAGGTATCGCTCGAGGTACAGATAGCAAAGGATGCGGGTAATTTCGGCATCCCCAACATTAATCTTATTTCCGAAACCGCGGTTTACAGCAGTCAGCTTACCGAGATTCAGGGCCTTACGCTTAACAGCTGCGACCTTTCGGACCATCCCGTCGGCTACGTTATCGTGGCAGACGACCAATTCAATCTTCCCAACGCGATTTATAACTATTCAAGGTTTTCGGGCCGTAAGGCGACGGTGCTTCACGTAGTAAGTAAGCCCTATATGTTAAGGGATTATTTCACCGCACGCGCGGAAGATTACGTTGCGCATTTCGAGCTTATCGGCAAAACGATGTCGGAACACGCCGAAGCAAAGCGCGCGAGCATTATTATATTGCTTTGCGATGCCGTTAACGGTATTGAACGCAATTTGTTTATAAAACGCGCGGCAGAACTTTTAGGTGACAAACTTACCGACCGTGAAGGAAGCGGTTTTGAACTTCAGGAATGCGTAAAGCTCTGTTACGAGGCGGCATTCGGTTCGGATACCGATTACGAGCCGAGATATATTTTAAGAGCCGAGCAGGACAGCGAGCTAAGACAAAAGACCTTTGTTTATATTAAAGAATCCGCAAAGCTTTTCGAAAAGCTTCTTGAATGCACAAAAACCGTAAAGCTTGAATACGTAAATACCCAGAGCGAGGAATATATTCCTATATTCAAGGATGAAATTACACAACACTTTATCCCCGGTCAGGTAATAGTACGCAATAACCGCGGCTACACCATTAAGGATATGGATGTTGAAGGCGGAACACTTGTGCTCGACGATACCGGCCCGAGCGTGAACGTTCCTATGGATTACATCCAGACAAGGCTTTACACCGTATCGTCTGCCGAACGCATCAACGCATTCGGTCACGATTACCGCACGAAGAACAGTGTTGTCACCCACGTTGGATTTTCGGTTTACAATGCTAACATTTCGGTCGATACTGTCGGTTATTATTCGATAGAAAAGGCAGTACAGACAGTTGACCTTGCAAAGCCTAACTTTGCAAAATACGTAAATCTTTCGGACAATTCTGCGTTGCTCGAAAAACTCAAGCGCAATATCAACACCAAAATGCTCGTTGTCGAGCTCGATACGGCGGTTGAATGCGATATTCGCGCGGCATACACTCTTTCGGTAATATTGCAGGAATTTATGAAAACGCTATTCCCGCATCAGTACAGATGTGTGTCGGTATGCCCGCTGTTCGATAAGGACGTCGAGGAAGAGCTTTTTGCCGAGGAAACGGCAATACGCGACCTTTATCCGAGAATCTGCGGCACATTTGCTACGCAGGAAAATAACGGCGAAAAGGATAGCGAGAACAACGGCGGCAGAATGAGATTTGTTGTTATCGAGGATATCGAGGGCGGCAACGGCGTTGTCGAAACTCTTGTCGACGGTAACGGCATAACCGTAACCAACCTGCTTCACGTTGCGGCAGATTTCCTTGCGTGGCTTCTTTCCGAAGCAGGACGTGAATGTAATTATCTTAATTTCGGCTACGATTCAATACCCACGGTATTCGCAATCGATAAGCTCGAAGAGCTTATAAGACAGTTCCGTCACGACGTAGAACGCTCCGAGCTTGTAAGGCTTTACGGAAGCAATACCTGCTTCTTCTGCCACAAGCTTCTCGAATCTGGTCAGGGTACCGAGCTTGAAGACGGCAGAACTATCTGCCCGAACTGTATCGAAAACTCGGTTTGCAGCTTCGAAGAGCTCGATTCCTGCTTTGTATCGGTGCTTGATACTATAAAGAAGAGCACGAGCGTTGCCGAAAGCTTCCCCAAAAATATCACGGTCGATTTCGTTTCGACCTCCGAATTGCGCAACCGCTACGGCGAAAACGTCGAAAGGCTTCCGATAGCCTACTGCAACCGCGTAAAGAATTGTGTATATGTTGAATACGGCTTGCCGAAGGTTGCCGTTTGCGGCGCGATAGCTCGTATGGTGACCGAGCTTTGGCAGGACAAAAACATTATAAGCGACGGCTCGGATATATACATCGCGCATCCCGATTTCGTAGAACTTTCGGTGCTTTCTTCGATGCGCTTTGCAACCGAAGCCGAGGCACTTGCCAAGCTTTACGAGGGCAACAAGGGGTTGAACGAGCTTAAGCAGGCGTTGCACGATGTCGGCAATCAGGACAGCTTTGCATACTTCCTCGGTAAGTCGGGTAAAAACCACGACGGCGACCCCGTTATCGGCGAGGATATCGAGGATGGCGAGGATATCTCGTTTATCGCAGAGCGTGACCCCGCAACGCTTCCGCGCTACTATTACAACCGCTTGAGTGATGACGATAAGGCGATATACGACCAGATTTATACCGCACTTTCTAACTGTGCCGAATGCACAGGCCCGCTTGTAAGAGAGGTAAACGTAGACCGTTGCTGTGATATACTCAACACGGTTATCGACGACAACCCCGACGTTTTCTGGGTTGCAAACCCCGCGGGAACTATTTCTTACGGAAGCGACGGCTTGGCAAAGAACGTAATATTCAAATACTGTATGACTCCTTCCGAGGTCAAGCGCCGCAAGAAGCAGATAGAAAAGGCTGTTAAGCCCTTCTTGAAGGGAATTAAGCCTTCGATGAGCGACTACGAGGTTGCGCTTCGCGCGCACGAAAACATTGTCGAGCTTATCGATTACGATTCTATCGGACTTGACGAGCAGGAGCGCGACCCCAACAGCAATCAAAAGCCCGACAATCTGCGCTCGATATACGGCGTATTTGTCGAGGAAAAGGCTGTTTGCGCGGGCTATGCAAGAGCTTATCAGTATATGCTTAACCGCTTGGGTATCGAATGTGCTTACGTAAGAGGTCCTTGTCACGACGGCGTATGGCACGCTTGGAATATCATTAAGCTAGAGGGCGAATATTATTACGTCGACGTAACCTTCGACGACCGCAGTAACACCGATTCGCGCAAGAACGGAAGCGCGGGCGTTTCCTACGATTATTTCTGCATAACCACGCAGGAGCTTCTTAAATCAAGAAGCATAAACAAATCCGAGCAGTACCCCGAATGTACCGCTGTGAAATGCAATTACTTCGTAAGAAGCAAGCTTTTCTTCAAGGATTACGATGCGGCGCGTATAAGCAAAATAATCGTTTCGGCAATAAAGGCAGGCAAGACCGAAATAGCATTCAAGGCAGAAAACGCCTCGGTGCTTGCGTTGGTTAAACAGCGTCTTGTTGACGAGCAGGGAATATTTGATATTTTAAGAAGCATCGACAGCAAAAAACAAACCGTTTCCTATTCCTATTACACTAACGATGATTTGAACATTCTTCATATTATCGTTGAAAAGCAGTAATAATAAAAGCCTGTGCAATAAAATGCGCAGGCTTTTTGTTTAAAAGTCTATTGAAAAGCGGTGGAAAGTGATATATAATATCAATAATAATATAATTCGGGACGGCGGTTATGAAGATTTACGACATATCACAAGAGGTTTTCGGGTGCGAAGTATATTTAGGTGACCCGAAGCCCGAAAAAAGGGTTATTTCTTCTATCGAAAGCGGTGACAGCTACAATCTTACCGCATTTTCTATGTGCGCCCACAACGGCACGCATATCGATGCGCCCTCTCATTTTATAAAAAACGGCAAGTCTGTCGACGCTATACCGCTTCGCAAAACCGTCGGTCAGGCTTACGTTGCCGAATGTTGCGGAGTATTGTCCGCAGAAACGGCAAAATCGATACTTGAAAATGCGAAAAATTTAAACCCCGAATCGGCAAAGCGTTTGCTTATTAAGGGCGACGCGACGGTTTCCGCCGAAGCGGCTAAGGTGTTTGCGGACGAGGGCGTTTATCTTGTCGGCAACGAATCGCAAACCGTCGGCCCTGCCGATGCGCCCGCCGAGGTACATCGCATCTTGCTTGCGCAAGAAGTCGTACTTTTAGAGGGAATACGGCTTTCGGAGGTTACCGAGGGAGTGTATTTTCTCTCTGCCGCACCGATAAATCTTGCGGATTCCGACGGTGCGCCCTGCCGTGCAATATTAATAGGAGATTAATATGGGTTGTTGGGGAATGGGCATCACGCAGAGTGATGAATATTGCGAAGTGTTGATTGCTTTTGACCAAAGCTTGTTAGGAGCGTGATTTAATGCTGAAATTTATATGCTATCCCAAATGCACCACCTGCCAAAGGGCGCAAAAGTGGCTGGATGCCAAGGGGATCAAATACGAGCTTCGCGATATAAAAACGCAAAATCCGAAGCTTTCCGAATTGACAGAATGGCATAAGAAAAGCGGACTTCCGCTTAAAAAGTTCTTCAATACGAGCGGCTTGTTATATAAATCGCTCGATTTGAAAAACAAGCTTCCCGAAATGAGCGAATCCGAGATGCTTGCGCTTTTGGCGACCGACGGTATGCTGGTAAAGCGCCCTCTGCTTATCGGCGAGGATTTTGTGCTTGTCGGCTTTAAAGAAACCGAATGGGAAAAACTATTAAAATAAACGGAGGGAAAGTGCTATGGAAAGAAGAATGATGGAAAAAATGGGCAAGGTTTACAGCAAATGGGAGGAGCATATCGAGCTTAGATTTGCCTATGCGGCGCGCGATGAATATATGCCGATGAATCTTTTTCCCGAGCTGTTCAAAGAAACCTTTGAGCTTATCCGCGAAATAAACAACGAATACATATATCAGGGCAAGACTTTCAAGGACGCAAGCGTTACGATGGCTTATATCGACCTGATTGCCCTTATTTCGAAATACGTTATATACAACGGTGTCGAGGACAACAGCTTCAGAAAATATTTTACCGCGACGAGCCTTATTGCCGAAGGGCTTATTCGGTATGCAACCCGTGTGGGACAATACCGTTTTCCCGATAACAATACCGTTGTTTACTGTGATACGGACGAAGAGCACAACGGCATATTCGAATTCGACAGCGGCGATTATTGCGCAGACGACGAAGAGTCCACGAAGCATATCTATAACGTCTATAATTCGAATATTGAAGATATGGTCGCACTTGCGGCAAAAATGGCATAAAATCTGCCTAGCCGATCTGCCGAAAATGACAGAGGACGATTACATTACAAAAAAAGCGGAGTAGTGTTACTCCGCTTTTGTGGTTTATTTGCTATGCTTTTTGTACAGCTTTGCAAGGGTAAGATCTATGGTTTTGAGCTCGCCAAGCTCGTATGGCAGAATACGAGCATAGTTGCTATCGTACTTAAAAAAAGACCATTCGAACGATTTTTCGGTGAAACCGGAGCGCTTTAAGCTAAAATACCCTTGGTAAGAGCGATATTCACGGCAATCAATTTGTACGGGATTTTTAATTTGACCGTTTTCAAACACCGCGATAAAATATTCTCGCGGAAATATTTCAAAACCCTTAAATCCCAAAATATAGTATGCGTTTAGGTCGGTGTCATATTCGATATGATCAATTCTTGTCTCTTCGCCGATCATATAGCGATTCGCTAACGAGAAGTCGGCGGTGTCATAAAACGATACCGAGCAAACTGAACCCCTGTGGTGTTTTTCGAGGTTTACAAAAAGCTTTCCGTCGGACGAAAAACAAAATCCGTCGTCTTGCGCTCCGTTAACCTTTGAAAAACGGAACTTTTTTATTAACGAAAGGGTTTCAAGCGAATAAGCCGCAAGCCTGCCGTCGGTTGATTTAACAACAAACAATTTGCCGTTCGGAGAAAACATCGGGGTGTATGCGTAGATAATATCCTTGAATTTGGCTATTTCGATGCCCGCTTTGTTATATAAATAAACCGTTTGACCGGTGCAACCGACAGAAAATTCGCCGTTTGAAATATAACCCCAAAACTTTTTCAATTAAATCACCGCCTTTGCTTTATTTTACCACACCGTGCACAATAAGTAAATATTAAAAGTTATATATCAGAAAAATCGCCATAGAGAAATCCACGCACCTTTTGTATGCGGTTGACTGAAACATAAAAATATGATACAATAAGCGCAATTAAGCGAAAGAGAGATGAATATTATGCGCGGATTAAAACGCTATGTTTCGGTTTTAAGGCATACCGGGGCAATACATATTTTTTGGAGCTTTCTGGCGGTGTTGGGCATTTCGGCGGCGATTCTCGCTTGGGTCGAGCCGAATATCGAAACCTTTGGCGACGGTTTGTGGTATTGCTTTGTTGCATCCACTACAGTCGGCTTTGGCGACCTGTTTGCTGTTACGATGGCAGGCAGAGTTATAACCATCATTATCGTTATGTACGGTATCGTGGCAACAGCTACAATACCGGGTGTTGTGCTGGCGTATTATTTGGAATATATCAAAGCGCGCGAAAAAGCGACAGTTTCTACGTTTTTGGAAAAACTCGAAGAGCTTCCCAACCTTTCCAAAGAAGAATTGACCGAAATTTCCCAAAAAGTAAAGGAAATGAAAAATAATTTTTAATGCTTTAGCGGGCGCGTGATTATATCCTAGAAAATTTAACGTGTTGTGAGGATTCGTGAAGGGAAATCCGTGACATATGACATTGACCTTTTCGATAGATGATACATAGTGTGGCAGAAAGACATAACAAAAAATTAAAGCGGAGAGATAAACTCCGCTTTTGCAATCGAAAATTCGAATAAACAGAAAAGCGCGTTGAACGTTGATTTAATTGGCAATATTATATACTTTCATTTCGTTTGTATTGCTATATGAATTATGATAAAACCCGTCATTACAAACAAATAGTTTTCCATCAACTATGCAAATGCCTTCGATGGCGTAAGAATCGCCAAGCACATATTTTTGTGAACATCTGCGATTTGCTAAGGAAAGCAAATATATATAATTTTCTCCATGGTAATCTGCTCCAGCAGAAAAGTAAAGTGAATCGTTTTGCTCGTCTAAATATAATTGGTCAGAATGATATATTCCAGAGATATTAAACGTGAGAATTTCTTCGCCTGATTTTTTGATATTCTTTATAATGATATCGCCGTTGTTTGAAGAGTTGTTGATGACCCATAATGTATCCGTTCTTGAATCATAGGCGACGCCATTGGGATTAATATAGTTAAGTCTGTTTAACAATTCACCGTTGCTTGTGATATTATAGATTGAATTATTAGAGAAATCTGCGAGCCAAAGTGAGTCATTGCTAATGTCGTATGCTACACCCTGGATGCTAGATGTTTCCGTAAGAAACTTATCAAGCGTTATTTCGGATATAATTGATGAACAATCTTTTGATAATTGCACTATGGAAGGAAAATGTTCGTCATTAGAAGGGAGAGCGGCGCCGAAATTACCAACATAAAAGGAATCGTTTTTTTGCGAATAGGTTAGACCTGTGCAAGTGAATCCTGTGCCCGACAGTCCTTGTTTTGTGTCCGGTAGTGGTATTGTTTGTTGCGCTGTCATTGATTTTTGGTTTGCGTTAGTTTCTACATTTGAGATCGTCACAACCTTATTATTGCAACTACAAAACAGCAAAGCGAAAGACAATATAGTTGTAAAGAGAAACGCACGAAACGCAATTTCCTTCAGTATAGGTAGCTTGTTTTTGAACATATATTTTCTCCTTTGATTATGAAAAGTTCAAGTTTGTTTTTAAATAAAAATCTCACAAACAACGAAATATATTTCCGAAAGACAATTTGCACACATAGGATATCATAAAAATTCACCAAATACAAGACTTGCAGTATAAATCTTCTGTTTTTACAAATAATAACACCACAAATGTAAAAACAAGGAGAAAATTATATAATGAAAGCAATAGGAATTGTGCGCCGAATCGATGATTTAGGGCGCGTTGTAATACCCAAAGAAATTCGCCGTGTTATGCGCATCCGCGAGGGTGACCCATTGGAGATATACACCGAGCCGGACGGCGGTGTGGTGTTCAAAAAATATTCGCCTGTGGGCGAATTAAGTCGAGTTTCGGAGGAATATGCCGAGGCGATAAACCGCACGAGCGGAATTCCGATAGCGATATGCGACAGGGACAATGTTATTGCCGTTGCGGGCGTGCCGAGAAAGGAATATTTGTCGAAGCCTATTTCGAACGGGTTATCGGGTTTGCTATCGACGAGAAAAAACTACACCGCAGACAACGGATCAAGCCTTACCATTACCGAAAACGGCGGGGAAGTGAGCTATCTTTCGCCTATTGTAAGCGAGGGCAGCGTTATCGGCGCGGTGATGTCGCTTAAGCAAAGCGGCAAGCAGGCAGACGGAAGCGAGAAAAAGCTGGTCGACGCGGGCGCGTACTTTATGTCCTCGCAGACCGAGATATAAAAAAAGAAAAAAGGCTGTAAAAAGCCTTTTTTCTTCGCGTTTCTTCACAATCATTCGATCCCGAACAGTGAAAAGAGTAGGTCGTTAAGATTTTCCCTGTCGTAATCGTTTAACTGTTTTGATTTTCCGTTTAGGACGAGCGTTCCGCAACTCGAAGAATATTCGAACACCTTATTTTCAAACCGAAGCGTGAAATCGTATAGACATTCTGCGGTTTCTTCGCTCCAAACGCCGGAATATAATACGCTTTTAACAGGATATTCGTATTCGCCGGGAAGGTAATGCCCGCTGTTGTTATAGGTTACATAAATATTCGTGGGCTTTTCGTCCTTGGTTTCGGAAACAGAGTAACTTTTGTCCGAGATCGTGCTTGAATCGTCACTTGGGTTTTCTTCCGAAATATTCGAGCTTTGCGTTTGAAAATTGCTGTCCGTTTGCGGCGCGCACGCACACAACAAAAGCATCAAGGCTAAAAATAGCAAAAGTAACTTTTTCATAATATTCCTCCTGAGAAGTACTGAAAAGAGAACGGTTTTCCTCTTGATGCAAGTGTAGCACACAAAGGCGCTTCGGTTACGATTTTGGTGCAGAAGGGTGGTTTTTAGGTGCGCGTGTTACGCTTTTGCTTGATTTTCAAATGCGTTCGTGTATAATGGTATGCAAAGAACACTGAAGGTGCATTGGAATGATTATAAGAAAAGCAACTGTTGACGAATACGGCAAAATACGAGCGTTTTACCACGAAATGACAGACTGGCTGGAAACGGCATCTTACGGACCGGGGTGGAAGAAGGATATTTATCCTTCGCCCGAGGAGCTCTTAAGCGCGCTTGAAAACGGTGAGCTGTGGGTCTGCGAGGAAGACGGGAAATATATCGCTTCGATGATAGTTAATTCGCACTCGCAAGAGGAATACTCGATTGTTAATTGGAAAATCGATGCAAGGGACAGCGAAGTCTTGTTGATACACGCGCTCGGCGTTATTCCCGAATACCACGGTAAGGGAGTTTCGGGTGCGATGGTAGAGCACGCGATAACGCTTGCGAAAGCGGAAAACAAAAAGGCTATGCGCCTTGACGTTCTTGCGGGCAATCTCCCTGCCGAAAAGCTTTACCCAAAGCACGGATTCGAGCTTATCGAAACGATCGAAATGTTTTACGAGGATACGGGGCTTACGCTTTATAAGCTTTACGAGCTCGCGCTGTAAAAAAAATACCCGACGAAATTTTCGTCGGGTATTTCTGTTAATTCAAATAATGCACGGTTTGCGTATATAGCTCGGTAATGCCGTTTTCGGTGATATCGTATGCAGTTATAAAGGTTTCGTGCCCGCTGTTGAACATAAAATACGCGATAATTTCGTATTCGCCGTCGGAATCGATATCGGCAAAGAAAAGCTCGTAATCGAACTTTTCGTATTTCGAGCCATACAGCTCGAATTCTTCTACGGTGTATTGCGTTCCTTTAGATTCGAGCGTAATGGTAACGCCCGTAATCGAATCCGGCTTTTTCTCGGTCTTGGTCGTTAATATTTCATCGTTTCCGTCGCAATCGAGGTCGATAAATATTTTTCCGTCCGAATAAACGATTTTTTTGGGGAAAATATCCGCGCTTTCGTAGCTGCCGACAAGAAAACGGCTTTGCGGCTTTTTATCGGTGAGCGGCTTGTTTACAACCAAGCGCAAGGGAAGTGCTTCGTCGGTAAAGCATACGTTTATTCCGCTGACAGCTTCGAATCGGTATCCGCGTTGGTCGTAAAAAGCGAGCTTTTTGCCCGATAGAACGGCGTTTGTGTATATCGGTCGGTAGTACATCGAATCGATATGCATACCGTTGTATATAAATTCGTCGGGCTTGTGGAAGCCTTCGCTGTTCGTACCGCCGATAAACACGGGGTATTTTTGATACTCGTCCTCGGTGTCCCAAACGAATATGGGTGTGGCTTCTATTTCTTCGGGTGGGGGTGTCTTTTCCTTCGTAACGTAAGCGGTTTCGAACATATCCTCAAGCGCGGGGGCGATAAGCGCAAACACGCCCTTGCCGTTTTGCGAGCAGATAAAGGTATAGCAGGGCTGGAAATAGCCGTTATAGGTGCGGTAGGAAATATAATAATTATGCCAGAACAGCTTTCCGTGCTCGAATATCACGCCCTCTTTGGATTTATAAAGCTTGCCCTTTAGCAGTTCGCCCCAAGCATCCTTCGGCGTGATAAGCTTTTTCCTTGTCCAATCAACGTCGTAATTGTCAAAATTATAATAAAAGCTCGCTTCGTGCAGGATCGCCTTTTCGCCGTTGTCTGCGAGCCTTAATTCATCCTTGCCGAATCGGAATTCAAGCGATGCCGATATAGGATAATAGCTTCCGCCGTCGAGGTCGGGATAGTCTTGGTCGAGGCAATAGCCGACCTGATAAAGAACAACCGTTGCCTTTTCTTTTTCGGTGTCAATATATACGTCGGAGTTAAAGCCGGTTACGTAATGGGGGAAATAGGTATCGAAAAAGCTTTTCGCCGCGGTCTTGAAGTCCTCTTCGGTAGGCGTTTCGGTAAAGTTTTTTCCGCAAAGAACAGACATTTTCGGTGCAAGCTCGCGGTGAAGCCAAGTGAAATAGGTGGCGTTTTTGTTGCAGTCTATCATTGGCCCGATAGCAGAATCCTCGTCGCTTTCGGCGGTGTTTATATCGTAGCACAGCAAGCCGTTTTTGTTAAAGTCCTCGGCGTTGCTTCTGCCCTGCTCCTCTGCTTCGGTTGTCAAAAAGTCCTTTTCGTGCCAGCCCTGCGCCTTTGCGGTATAGCGGCAAAGGTCCAAAACCGCCATTGCTTCCTCGAACGTGAATTCGTTTTTCATTCCGCCGATAGCGAGCAGATTTTCGGAATAGCTGTATTTTTCAAGGTTAATATTTTGCAAAAGCTTGTTTACGTCGTTTGCGTATTTGCTCTTTAATTCGCTGTCTGCTTCATAATCGTTAAAGCTTGGCTCTGTTTGCGGAGCCGAAGATTCCGAAGGCTCGGGATTAACGCTTTCTTCAACCGAGGTTGATGCCGCGCTGCTTTCCTGCATCGAAATTTCGATTGCCGTTTCGTTGCAGGCGCATAAAATAAACGCCAAAAACAAGGCTATACAAACAAATCTTTTCATAATAACACCTCCTACGCATATAAAGACGAAAAAGAAGGCGGTTTTGTCACATAAATTTTAAAATTATCCGCACAAGCCGAAAAGGGTATCCATACTCACCCCGAAATAGCCCGCAATGGCGGGCAGAATGGTTATATCGGGGTAGCTTTGGTTGCGTTCCCACTTGCTTACCGCCTGCGGTGTAACCTTTAACGCACTTGCAAACGCCCGCTGGGTAATGCCTTTGCTTTTTCGCAGGCTTTTAATTTGTGTTCCGATAATAATTGCGTTCATTTTCATTCCTCCGTAATAACCATAAAACAAAACAGGTATAAAAACACAAAAGTGGTGCAAAAACGCATACTTCGGGTGCGGATTGGTTTGCAATAAGCAAAAAAATATGCTATAATAAACGCGAGGTGAGGGAAATGAGAATAATTATTTGCGACGATAACGCCGAATTCGGCAAAGAGCTTTTCGACTATGTGCAAAAGCTTGTTCTTACATCGGGCTTTTACGACGACAGCTTAAAGGTGGAATATATTCAATCGTCGAAATCGCTTCTTTCGTACCTTGCCGATTACGACGTCGATATACTTTTTCTCGATATCGCTATGCCGGAAATTGACGGATTCGATATTGCCAAATATATAAACGACAATAATTTGCAAACCTGCCTTATATTTGTTTCGAGTTTCGAAAATAACGTGTTTTATTCGCTTCGTTACAAGCCGTTCCGCTTTATCCGCAAGGAAAAATACAAAGAGGAAATCGGCGAGGCTTTGATGTCCGCATATAAAGAACTCACCGCGAAAAACCGATATATAATGATAACCCGCCACAGCGACGTTATTCCCGTGCGTATTTCGCGCATAATCTATGCCGAAAAGGAAAAGCGCAGTAATTATATGGCGATTCGCACCGCCGACGATATATACCGTTACCGCGGAACGCTTTCGGATTTCGAAGCGTTGGTAAGAGAAAGCGATTTTGTAAAGGCATCACAGAATGCCTATATAAATATGGAACAGATAATAAACATAAAAGACAACACCGTTTTTTTAAGGGGCGGGTATGAATATTATATATCCCCGAAATACAAAGCAGAGGTACTGCAGAAATTTTTTGAATTTATGCGTGAGGAATAAATATGGCACTTGTGATGGAGTTATTGGCAAACCTGTTCGATTCGCTTATCGGTGCTTACTTTGTATTAAGGTTGAACAGAGGGAAAATAAAAGAAAACAAGCCGTTTTGGTTTGTTGCGGCATTGTGTTTCGCTGTTTCCACCGCGTTTTTATTCGTAAGCGTATTTTCTTTTCTACACACGCTTTTAATTACGGCGATACTTTTGTGTTACGCCTTTTCGATAAAGACTCACACCGCGTTTTCGGCGATACTTTCGGTGGTTATATACGAGCTTACGCTTGCACTTGCGGGAACGATTGCCGCGCTTGCGCTGAGCAATATCTTCGGTATCGATATGGCGGCTATCGGAGCGGGCTTCTCTTTGGCAAGGTGCCTGCTTTTAATCTCTTGCAAACTTATAATTGCCGCCGTGCTTATCCCGATAATGAAATACTACACGCTGGAACAGCGTTTTAAGCCTGTGGACCTTGTGCTTTATCTTGTCGCACCTGTGATTACGATAATCACGCTTTCGACGTTTCTTGCCATAAGCATTAAGGAAAACGTCGAGAGCTGGTATCCGCTGTTTGTAATATGCTCTTTGGGGCTTATTGCGACGAACGTATTAAGCTTCGTGCTGTTTACCAAGCAAACGAAAAACGAAAACCAAAAGCACGAAATGCAAATGGTTTTAAGACTGCGCGAAGCCGAGCTTAAACGGCATAACGATTCGCAAAAGCATTATGAATCGGTGCGTATTTTACGCCACGATATTAAGGAGCAGATTTTATACGTTAAGCAGTTGGTCGAAAAGGGCGAATTGAAGGCGGCGAAAGAGCATATTGCTAAATTGGAAACCATTGTAAACGATACCAACGATATTATAAGCACGGGCAACGGCATTATCGACAGCATTCTTTACTATAAAATGGCGATGAATCCCGAGGTGCGCTTTATCGTAACCGGCACGCTTGGCAAGCTTGGTACAATAGGCGACGTCGAGCTTGTTTCTTTGCTTACGAATATGCTCGATAACGCAATCGAAGCTACGGCGGAGCAAAACGAAAAAATTATCGAAATAACCTTTTCGTTAATCGGCGGATTCCAAAATATTTCCTGCAAAAACCCGATAATTGCATCTGCCATAAAAGAAAATCCCGAATTCAAAACCACAAAGCCCGATAAAACGATTCACGGCTACGGTATTAAGAGTATGAAAAGAGCGGTCGAATCGGCAAACGGTATGATTGAATTCTACGAGGAAGAGGGTTATTTTATCTGCCACGCGGCGATACCGGCGGAAGTAGATAACAGATAATAGATAACACATAATAGATAATAGATTCTGATATCTATATATTTTAGATAAAAGAAAAAAGCTTCGGAGAAACCGAAGCTTTTTGTGTTGCGTTGCTTTATATTATTGCCGAAATCAACTCGATAACCACGCCCGAAATCGCGCCGATAAAATAAAGCAGGGCGGTTATACAGATATTTGATTTGATGCCGCGGTTTACGCGGAACAGAACAAGCAAGCCGACGCCCGCGCCCGTACAAAGGCCGGAAATTACCGAGCCGAGGCTTATTGCGCCTTCTATATAAAGCTCGGCAAGTATTACCGAGGGGGCGCAGTTTGGGATAAGACCGATAAGCGCGGTAAGAAGCGGCTGAAAAATACTGTTCGTGAGCATTAATTCCTGAAGCCTTGCTTCACCGATAAGCTCGATAATATAGGTAAGCACGAAGCTTGCGACGAATAAAAACGCAAATACCGAAAGCGTGCGCTTTACGGTGCATTTTATTATCGCCTTCCAATCGGTATGCGAGCAACAATGCTCCTCGCCGATAAGCTCTTCGTCGTCACAGCTGTCGTCGTGGTGGTGGCAGTGGTTGCAATCGTCGGTTTTCAAGGTCTTTTTTCTGAAAACAAGGTCGATAGCATAGCCCGCGATAACCGCGATAACCAGCTTAATTCCCATAACCAGCAATATATCCAAAATCCGTTCGGGCTTGGTCAGCATAACCAGCAACGCCTCGTCCGAGGTGGATAGGTATATCGCGATAAGCGTGCCGAGGGTGATAATTCGCTTTGCGTAAAAGTTCGAGCCGATAACCGAAAAGCCGCATTGGGGAACAAGCCCCATTAAGCCGCCCGCAAGCGGACCTGCTTTGCCTGCCTTTTGTATAACCGACGAGCTTTTTTCCTCTAACTTCGCTTCGATGTATTCAAGTATCAAAAACGCGACCGCAAGAAAGGGAAGCATTTTCAGCGTGTCGAGCAGAGCGTGCTCGAGCGCTTCTATAAGTTCGTGCATTGATTTAATTTCCTTAATTTAATAAAGTTATTATACATTAAGGATAAAATTTGTCAAGAATTTTTTATTTTGTGCGGGCGGGTGTGCTATTTGGAATATACTTCGAATTCGTGAACGGGGTCGGTTTGCTGCTTGGTTTTGTAATTCCATATTGCAACATTTGTGATTTTTATATATTCGATGTCATTGGCGCTATCGACATCAAGAATCTCTATATTGGTAAAATCTTTTTCGCTGGGATTCCAAACGCCATCATCGGTGCCCGAAAGCTTAATTGTGCTGTTAAAAAGTTTATATTCCTTAACAGTACCGTCCGAAAGTGTAACCAAAAGGGCGGATTTTGAATTCAAAATAATACCGTATTCTTTTGCGTTGTTTTTAATGGTGAAGTTTAGCACTGCTGTGTCCTTTAAGTCTTCGGACATTTTAAGCTCGGTAGTTATTGTAAGCATCCCATCTGCCAAAACACGATTGTTTGCATCGTTTAAATCGACCTTTTCGAAATTCTTTTCCATTTCGCGCAGTTCGCTCATAGCACTGCTGACTTCGGCATCGCAAATTTGTTTATATGCAGAGGAGCTTGCAACTGCGATAACGGCGCACGCGATTACCGCGCAAACGATAGACGCGAAAAGCGAAATTTTGGCGATTTTTCGCTGTTTTTTGAGCTTTTCGGTTTGTGTTTCCGTTTCTGCCTTTGCCGCTTTGAATTCGGTTGATATTGCCTCGATATATGTATAGAAGGGAACAGGCTCGCTTTCGGAAAGGCTTGCCGTTTCTTCTCGCATCGGAGAATAGCGCGAAAGCTCGTTGAAAATAGCGTCAATTTGTTCCAAAGAAAAGAGCTTTTGCTTAGTAGAGAAAAATGTATTTAAGCAAGGAAATAAGGTCGAGAGTTTCGAAACAACAAGGTCTTGAACTGTGTTGGTGATTTTAATTTCGCATTCTTCGTTGGTGAAAACGATTATGGAATAAATGGGCATATCGGGGTAAAGCTTTTTGAGTGCCGAAATATGATATTCATTTTGCTTTACGGGGTTTTTGAAAGTGGAGTTTTGAACGGTACGAAAATACTGCGTCCATATTGCATCGTCGCTTTTTCCGTATATAGTTCCTTTGTAATGCTTTATTTCGAATACATACAATCCCGTTTCGTGGAGCATCATAAGGTCAACTTCGGTTGTTTTATCTTCTGTAACGGGGATGTTTGCGTTCATAATAAACTTGGAAATCCCGTTTACTTTTTTATAAAGCTCGCAAAAAACCAGATATTCGCCGTAATAGCCTTTTCCGCGCTCGTCCCAGAGCTTCTTCTGTTCATCGATATTTACAGATGTCAAATTGGAATAAAGAGTCTTTAAATTTTCCACGGTGTGCCCTCCTTTATGGATTTTTATTTATTATAACACAAATTCGTCAATAACGCAACTTGAAATATTAAGTCAAATATAGTATAATAAAAGCGAAAGGATGTGTTTATATGGACGAGATTAAAAGATTAAAGGAGCTTATCGAAAAGGCGGGGAATATCGTATTTTTCGGCGGGGCGGGGGTTTCTACCGAAAGCGGAATACCCGATTTTCGCTCCGAGGACGGCATTTACAATATGACGTTCGAATATCCGCCCGAGTATATGCTCTCGCACGAATTTTTCGTTTCGCATCCCGATAAATTTTTCGATTTTTACCGCAAGATGATGATTGCGAAGGACGTGCTTCCCAACCCCGCGCATTATGCGCTTGCCGAGCTCGAACGCCAAGGGAAGTTAAAGGCTGTTATAACCCAAAACATCGACGGCTTGCACCAAAAGGCGGGAAGCAAAACCGTTTACGAGCTTCACGGAACAACGCTTAAAAATTATTGCTACCGTTGCGGAAAATCGTTCGATATCGATTTTATCGACGGATATAACGGCGTGCCTTATTGCCCTTGCGGCGGTATAGTTAAGCCCGACGTTGTGCTTTACGGCGAGCAGTTGAACGGCAAAACGCTTCAAAGTGCGATAGACGCTATCGCGGAAGCCGACCTTTTAATCGTCGGCGGAACGTCGCTTACCGTTTACCCCGCGGCGGGGCTTATCGATTATTTCGAGGGCGACGCCTTGGTGCTTATCAACCGCGACACGACCCCGTTTGACGACCGCGCCGATTTGGTTATCCGCGAGCCTGTCGGCAAGACTCTCGGAAGTATAGTTTTGGGATAAATAAAAGAAGCCTTTGCAGGGCTTCTTTTTGATTTAAAGAATATTCGTTTCGCCCATTTTGTTGTCGCCGCGGATAATAAGGCGCGGCTCGCCTTGGGGATTATTTCGGGTATTTATCTCGCCCAGAATGCAGGTCATTTCGTTTTTGACAACCCAATCGGCAGGAACGTGAATGTTGGTTTCGCCCATACTGTTTTCGACAGTGAGCTCATAGACAGTATCGGGAAGCGCACAGTCGGCGTTTTGGTAATAAACGTTGGTTTCGCCGAATTTATTCACGACAAAGCTTTTTACGGTCTTGCTTGCATCGATATATACGGTTTTTTCGGAAAAATAGTTTTTATCGTAGCCCTCGGGCTCGCCGAAGCCGTAGCTTTCGCTTTTGATTCCTAATTTAGAATGGCTTTTGTATCTTTTCTTCGGAACGATAACCGTCATCGCGGTATTTGCGAGCAGAGCCGCAAGCAAAACGAGCCAGTTGTTTATAATATTTTCTTCGGGCAATCCGGCAAGGTTTGCAATCTCTGATTCGAAAAGCATAAACAAAAACGCGAGAGGAAAGAAAATCTTGAATCTTTGAGGCATAGTGTTGCTGAAGAATATTTTTGCTATTATCCAAGACACAAGTATCAAGCCCAAAAGCAGTTTGTGAAGCGGGATTCCGAAAACACCCGTTTCGCCGCCGATGCCGTAAAATATAAGAGCCGCGGCGGAAATCAGTAATAGTAATCCCCAAAAAATCTTATGTACGGTAGGTTTCATTATTTTAACCTCATTTCATTGATTTTGTCCTTAAAGGCTTTATAGTATGATCGCGATATATAAATCTTTTTCGGTGTATCGGGGAAGCGCGCTTCGCATATCCCCGTGAGTTCGCGCTTTATCGAGCATATCGCCGATGTATTGGCTATGCAGGATTTTGAAATGCGCATAAAGCTTTTCGGCAGAATTTCTTCCAATTCGTAAAGCTTTTTTTCGGTGTAGTACATTTTGTTTTTTGTGTGGGCAGCGGTTTTGTTTCCGACTGTTTCAAAAAACAAAATGCTTTTTGTTTCGATAAAATATGTTTCTTCTCCGAGCGACAGCTCGAGTTCGCGCATATCGGTTGCGAGAAGCGTTTGTATGCGAAAAACCTCTTCGGTGGGCGCCTTGCAACGTATTATTATTTCTTCTTCTGCGTTTTCGTCGATCAAAAGCCGTATTTTAAAACCCATACGCGCCCTCCTTTCGATTGTGATTATATATAAATCGCGATGTTTTGTCAAAGCTTTTGCGGCAAGAGGTCGAAAAACTGCGGTAAAATGTAAATAATGCGTTACAGAAGCAAAAAAGACTTGCCGAAACGGCTTATTTGTGGTATTATAACAACGTATCTGCAAACAGGAGGCAAATATGGAAAAAACAGAAAAAATGTCATTTGGCGAATGGTGTGAAAATATTTGGTATCATTACAAATGGCTTATTATATTCGGCGGTATGCTCGTTGCGTTTCTTGCTATAAGTATAGGTCAGATGATTTCAACAAAGGATCCCGACGTTAATATACTTCACGTAGGGCCTATGTATATCTCGGCAGGCTCGGCGGAGCGTATCGAAGGCACTATGGCACAATTCACCGGCGACGTAAACGGCGACGGAAAGATAAAGGTCGACGTGCTTGACATTACGGTAAACAAATTCGGTACCGACGAAAGCAACGCCGTGAATTACGATGACCGCAACAAGGCGCTTCAGCGTTTCCAAACCGAAATACGTGCGGGCGACGCGGTAATTTATGCGCTTGATAAGGAATTTTTCGACATTTGTATCGAGGAGGGGCTGCTTACACCGCTTAACGAGGTTATCGACGACGCGTATATGCCCGAAAAAACCGTAGAAGGCTACGGTATCTATGTAAGCGAGCTCGATGCATTTGAGCTCGAGGGGCTTTCGAGCTTCCCGAAGACCGCGATACTCTGTTTGCGCCGTTCGCCCGATAAGGACCCGCTTAAATACGGCAGAACGCAGGAGGTATGGGAGGGCAACCGCGATGCCTTTATTAAGCTTGTAAAATACGATGCCCCCGAAACCAATGAGGAAAGCAAGTAAATTTACTATTGCAAAACGAATATGTTTGTGATATAATTATTCTAATCGTTAAATAATCCGGAGGATTTTTAAAAAATGAGCAACAAAGTTATTGCCAAGCAGAAGAGAACGATTATTATAAGCGTTGTTCTCGCAGTTCTTCTTCTTGCAGGCTCCGTTTTCGTCCTTATCGACGGTCTTAGTCATATGGATGACCCTTATACGCAATTTGAAGATGCCGATTTTGCAAAGGCTTTGGCCGAAGCGATGGGCAAAGACAGCGTCCGCGACATTACTCAAGAGGATCTCGATAAGGTAGAATCTCTTGTTTACTATTGGTCTGTCGGCAACGATTCCGCGAATAACTATTCGACCTACGCATATCCTATCGTTATGCTCGGTTATAAGGATATGGCAGACAGCATTATCGCCAACTCTCAGGAAGAGCCCAAGGAAGATTCCTTTGTTATGGTAAGCTACCCCATTTCCGAGGTAGAGGATATTACCGTATTCAAGAATCTCCGCGTTCTTCGCACCTTCGACCTTGCAGAAGTATCTTCGATGCAGGAAGGCTGCTACTACACCCAGCTTTACAGTATGTACGGTATGGGCAGCGCAGTTTCCTTTGAAAGCATCGTTGCTTCCGCGGCTCTCACCGATCTTAAAAAGCTCGATCAGCTTTCCTCGCTCACCAAGCTCGAACAGCTTTCGCTTGAATATACCGCTATTACCAATTTGAACGGTATCGAAAAGTTCGAAAACCTTAAAAAGCTCGACATCGGCAACACCGTAGTTACCGAGCTCGATGCACTTTCGAAGGTTAACGGTCTTACCGACCTTACCATTGTTCAGATGGGCGAAAGAGTTGTAGAAGAAGAAACCTCTGCCGAAACCTCTGCCGAAACCTCGGAATCCGATAAGGACGAAGAAAAGGAAGAGGAAGAAAAGCACACCCACGCAGGTATTACCGATATTTCCGCGCTTGCTTCGCTTTCCGAGCTCAAGAGCCTTAATATCGCAGGTAACTCGATTACCGATATTTCCGCACTCAAGGGCTTGAACAAGCTCGAAAATCTTACTATGAACAGCAACTGCGTCGAAAATCTTAACGATCTTTCGGCACTCACCTCGCTCAAGGCTCTTGCTGTTGCAGATAACCATCTTACCGATATCAGCGGTCTTTCGAGCTGCACCGCACTCGAAACCCTTTATGCATACGATAACAAGATTACCGATATAAGCGCGCTCGGCGGATGCATCAAGCTTACCGGCATAAGCGTTTATAACAACGAAATCACCACTATCGGCGACCTTAGCAAGCTTACCGAGCTCGCTACCTTCGAAGCATACAGCAACAAGATTACCGATATAAGCACTCTTGCAAGCTGCACTAAGCTCACCAGCATTAACGCTTACGATAACGCTATCACCACCATCGGCGATCTGAGCAAGCTCGACGAGCTTACCACCATTTCTATCTACGATAACGAAATTACCGATATCAGCGGTCTTAACGGCTGCGCAAAGCTTACCACTATCAACGCTTATAACAATAAGCTTGAAGGCAAGCTCGACCTTTCCGGCTGTACCGAACTCACCACTCTTAATATCTACATAGAGAAGGAAGAGGAAGAGGACAAGAAGGACGAAGACAAGAAGGACGACGAAAGCAAGGAAGAAACCTCTGAAGGCGGCGCAGGCACCGAAACCGAAGCAGAAGGCGACACCTCTGCCGAAGGCGAAGGCAACGGCGAAGAAGAAAATCCCGTTGACCCCGTCGAACCTGTCGCTCCCGAAAAGGTTGGTATCACCGAGCTCGTTATCAAGGGACTCAAGAAGCTCACCTCTGTCGATGCACACGGCAACGCGCTCACCGCTGTTCCCGACGTGACCGGCTGTGCGAAGCTCACCACCCTTACCCTTAACGATAACCTTATTACCGACGTAAGCGGTGCCGCTGCAGACGCAGATTCCGAAAAGGAAAAGGAACAGACCGTTCTTACCACCCTTAACCTCGCAAACAACAAGCTTACCGATATTTCCAAGCTCGAAACCCTTACCTCGCTTACCGGCCTTACCCTTTCGGGCAACGAAATTACCGATATCACCGCTATCGGCAAGCTTACCGGTCTTAAAACCCTTAACCTCGATAACAACAAGGAACTCCTTTCGCTTTCCGCAATAATGGATAACTTCCCGACAACCACCGGCCTTGAGCTTTCTATTATCGGCACCAAGGTTGCTACCACGGATGAAACCACCATTAAGGAACTCCAGAAGAAGTTCTCGACGATGAAGATCACCTATAAGGAAGACACCGAAAAGAAGTAATATTCAGCAATAAAAGGGCTGCTGCTGATCGGCAGCAGTCCTTACAATTTGTAATAAACGGAGGTATTTATTATGCCCGATATGCTCGTTAAACTTTACGAACTTCCCGATACTACCGCGCTTTACAAAAAGCTCGAAGATCAGGGTATTAAAATAATGCGCCCGATGACCCCCAACAAAACAAAGGTGGTTGAATGGGTGCGCGAACATTTCCACGACGGCTGGGCGGACGAAATTTCCGCGGCGTTCACCAAACACCCCGTAAGCTGCTTTATCGCATACGACGTAAACGAAAAGAAGATGCTCGGCTTTGCGGGTTACGACTGCACCTATAAGGATTTCTTCGGACCTACCGGTGTTGATATAACTCAACGCGGCAAAGGTATCGGCGGCGCTCTCTTTTTGCGCTGTATGGAAGCTATGCGTGATGAAGGCTACGGCTATGCAATAATCGGCTCGGCAGGCCCTGTTGACTTTTACAACAAAATGTCGGGTGCGACTGTTATAGAAGGCAGTATCCCCGGAATTTATAAAGACTTATTTTAACCGTTAAGAAGGTATATTATGAAGAAAATCAGAGCAGGAATCATTGGCGCGACGGGTATGGTCGGCCAGAGATTCATTACACTTATTGAAAATCACCCCTATTTCAAGCTTTCGGCGCTTATTGCAAGCCCCTCCTCCGCAGGCAAGACCTACGGTGAAGCAGTTAAGGGTCGTTGGATGATGAAAACGCCCATAAGCGAACGTATTGCGAATATGGTGGTGCTCAACGCAGAGGATATCGAAAGCGTAAAGCCTCACGTAGATTTTGTATTCTGCGCGGTAAATATGGCAAAGGATGCAACCAAGGCTTTGGAAGAAGCTTATGCAAAGGCAGAAATTCCCGTTGTTTCGAATAACTCCGCAAACCGCGGCACTGCCGACGTTCCTATGCTTATTCCCGAAATCAACTACGCTCACACCGCTGTTATCGAAGCACAAAAGGCACGCTTGGGCACAAAGAAGGGCTTTATTTCGGTAAAACCCAACTGCTCTATCCAGAGCTACGTTCCCGCGCTCGAGCCGCTTCGCAAGTACGGTATCAAGGCTGTTAACGTAACCACCTTCCAAGCTATCTCCGGTGCAGGCAAGAATTTCGAAACCTGGCCCGAAATGGTCGATAACGTTATTCCCTTTATCGGCGGCGAAGAGGAAAAGAGCGAAAAAGAGCCGCTTAAGGTTTGGGGTACTGTCGAAAACGGCGTTATCGTAAACGCAACCACCCCCGTTATCTCGGCACAGTGCATTCGCGTTCCCGCATCCGACGGACATTTGGCGGCTGTTTCGGTAAGCTTTGAAAACAAGCCCTCTATCGAAGAAATTAAGGCGGATTGGGCAAATTATGTCGGCGAAGCGCAAAGACTTGAGCTTCCCCACGCGCCCGAAAAGTTCCTTACCTATTTCGAAGAGGATAACCGTCCTCAGACCGGTCTTGACCGCGACCTTTACGGCGGTATGGGTATTTCTATCGGCAGACTGCGCGAGGATACTATTTTCGATTATAAATTCGTTTGCCTCTCCCACAATACGTTAAGAGGTGCGGCAGGCGGCGCTGTTCTCGGCGCAGAGCTTCTTTACCGTCAGGGCTACTTATATTAAAATAAAAAGAGCGAAGCGTAACGGCTTCGCTTTTTTATTCATCTTCGGTAAATTATACCTTGCCTTGACTTTTGTTGACGGATGTGTTAATATATTTTTGAAAAATTGTGTCTTAACGGGGTGTAAAAATGGATTTTCTGTTCAAACGCGGAAAAGCAAGACATTTTATACTTATATTTTTTGATATACTCTGCTTTGCGGCGATAAATGCGGCGTATTATTTTTCGACAAAGGTGTTCGAAAACACCCCCGATTACCCCTCGGACGTGTTTTTGTATAACTCGATAATACTGTTCGCTTTGATTTTTGCGATACGCTTTGCTTTCAGAATCTATTCGAACGTCTGGCGTTATACCAGCACGCGCGCGTATTTCAATTTAGTGCTTGCAGATATGTGCGGCGGTATAATTGCCGTTATTCTTTCGCGCATACTGTTTATATATTTCGGCGTATGGCATTTTATAACCGTAGCGTCGCTTACCGCGCTTGCTACAATAATGTCGCGCCTTTCCTACCGACTTCTTTATAAACACCGCAACGTAATCGACAGCGAGGACGGGCCGAGCATAAGGGTTGCTATCGTCGGCGCGGGCCAGTTGGGCGTGCTGCTTGCCAGCGACCTTACCAACAACCGCCGCTCGATATACACCCCCGTGTTCTTTATCGATAAGGATAAAGCAAAGGTCGGCTCGCGCGTGTACGGCTTGCCCGTATATTACGAAAACACCTCGGTGTTCGAACAGATAAAGCACGGCGGCATAAGCGAAATATTTATCGCGCTTGCCAATCTCGACAGCGAAGAGGCTACCCGACTTTACGATTTTTACAGCCTTACCGGCTGCAAGATAAAAATATACGACCTTCCCGTGCGCGAAGCCGATAACAGCGGTAACGTTAAGCCGACGGTGCGCGAATTCCAAATCGAGGACCTTTTGTTCCGCGAGCCTGTGAACGTTGCCGATAAGGACGACCTTAATTACTACAACGGCAAGACCGTGCTTGTAACCGGCGGCGGTGGGTCGATAGGAAGCGAGCTTTGCCGTCAGATTGCGCGTTGCTCGCCCAAAAAGCTGATTGTTTTTGATATTTACGAAAACAATGCTTATGAAATACAGCAAGAGCTTGTTCGCACTTACGGCGAAGGGCTTGACCTTGCTGTCGAAATCGGCTCGGTGCGTGATAGGGAAAGGCTTGAATGTCTGTTTTCTAACTACCGTCCCGAAATAGTGTTCCACGCGGCGGCGCATAAGCACGTTCCGTTAATGGAGCAAAGCGGCGCGGAAGCGGTAAAGAACAACGTTTTCGGAACGGCGAACACCGCCGATATGGCGGAAAAATACGGCGCAGAGAAGTTTATACTTATATCGACCGACAAGGCGGTAAACCCCACGAATATTATGGGTGCCTCTAAGCGTCTTTGCGAAATGGTCGTTCAATGCCGAAGCGACAGCAAAACATCGTTTGCGGCGGTAAGATTCGGCAACGTGCTCGGGTCGAACGGCTCGGTAATACCGCTGTTCAAGCGTCAGATTGCTATGGGCGGCCCGGTTACCATTACCGACAAACGCATAATACGCTATTTTATGACTATTCCCGAAGCAAGCCAGCTTGTTATGCAGGCGGGCGCGATGGCGAAAAAGGGCGAGCTTTTTGTGCTCGATATGGGCAAGCCCGTTCGTATTTACGACCTTGCAAGAAATATGATAAGGCTTTCGGGCTTCGAGCCCGACGTTGATATAAAAATCGAAGAAATCGGCTTGCGTCCGGGCGAAAAACTTTACGAGGAACTGCTTATGCAGACCGAAACGCTTGACAAGACCGATAACAATATGATTTTTATCGAGCGCGATGCTCCCCTTACCCGCGAAGCGGTCGGCGAAAAGCTTGAAATACTTAATAAGGCGGTTTCGGTTTCGAGCCGCGAGCTCGGCTCTGCAAGAATAAAGGCGGCGATAAAATCCGTTGTTCCCACCTTCCGCGAGCCGAACGAAATTAACCGTGTTGCCGAATCGGCAAAGGAAATGCAGGAAGCTAACTAAAAATAAAAAATGCTGTTACGCAAATCAAACGTAACAGCATTATTTTTTATATCTTTTTTATTACTTTAACCGAAAAATACGCAAGCACGCCGCAAAGCGAGCCGATAATTATACCGCCTAAAATATCGGTGGGGAAGTGAACGTAAAGATAAAGCCGCGAAAAGGCGATAAGCAGGGCGAGAAAAATCGCCGCAACACCCCATTTTTTGTTTTGGCTAAAAATCGCAATCGCCGCCGCGAAGGATATGCTTGTATGCCCCGAGGGGAAGGAATGATCTGTGGGCGGGGATATAATTAGCGATATACCCTGTTTAAGGTCGTAGGGGCGCACGCGCGCGACTAACGGCTTTAATGTAAGATTGCATATTAAAAGGCTGAATATCATCGCACAAG
Organism: Eubacteriales bacterium; assembly: GCA_045533335.1. Taxonomy (GTDB): domain Bacteria; phylum Bacillota; class Clostridia; order Oscillospirales; family CAG-382; genus Coliplasma. The sequence continues at coordinate 586 of JAZSHQ010000028.1, read as the reverse complement.
CGACCGTGACGCCTATCCTGCGTGTCTTTCGAAAAAGCATTAGGCAGACAGCGGTTAATATCCATATCCAACCCGCGTTGCCGAGAAAGGAAATTGCTCTCATCAATCCGTCGGCAAAAGGGGAGGATAGATTATTTCTTATAAAATCAAGTATCGCGTATTCAAATTCCATAGCTTTGTCCGTTTTCGTTTTTTACAGTTTAACACAAAATCTTAGGAATTTCAACAGCGCGTTGGTTGACAAAACGTATTTATTGTGTTAAACTGAATAAGCGAGCGGGGATGTCACCCATAACAAAAAACCGAATCGCAAAAGAAAGCTTGAATATTTACCGCGAGGGGGAAGACACCCATGACAAAAAACGTTATCGTTGTAGATGAGCAAGGAAACGAATATGGAGCCACCTACCCGAAAAGGGCAAAGGGACTTGTTAAAAACGGCAGGGCACGCTTCATAGATGGAAATAAAATATGCCTTGCGGGTCCGCCGAATGAATTTTTGGAGGACAATATGAACGAAAATATTAATAATCAAACAACCGAAGCAACCGAAACAAGCGAAACCCAAAGTGCATCTAACTACACA
>JAZSHQ010000048.1:0-7887 GCA_045533335.1 Eubacteriales bacterium | reverse complement strand
AATCCGCGACAGGTGCGTGGATTTTTATACCTTAGATGTCCGCGAGCGGTGAGCGAGGCGCGAGCGCACGGGCATCCAAAACCGACCAAAATGCTTGGCATTTTGTGTCGAGAGCGAAGCGATATGAGAGGCGTTTAGGCGAGTGCAGATCGCGCAAAGACCGTCCGAAGCTGTAGAAATCTACTGCGAGAGGCGGTCTTTGTGCGAAGAACAAAAAAATACAATGAGGAAAAAGAAGAAACCGCGTAATAACGCGGTTTCAACCTTAATCTATTCTAAAATGAATATTTTTTTTGTTCGTTCTGTGCCGTATGAACGACTCGATTAAAGCTTGGGACCTGCTTCTACAAGAGCCTTGCCAGCTTCGTTGCCGGTGTACTTTTCAAAGTTCTTGATGAATCTGGAAGCAAGATCCTTTGCCTTTTCTTCCCAATCAGCAACATTTGCATAGGTATCTCTGGGATCGAGAATGCCGCTGTCTACGCCGGGAAGTTCGGTGGGAACTTCGAAATCGAAGTAGGGGATCTTCTTGGTGGGAACGTTAGCAATGTCGCCGTTGAGGATGCCGTCGATGATGCCGCGGGTATCCTTAATGGAGATACGCTTGCCGGTGCCGTTCCAGCCGGTGTTTACAAGGTAAGCCTTTGCGCCGCTTACTTCCATCTTCTTAACGAGCTCTTCAGCATACTTGGTGGGGTGGAGTTCGAGGAACGCCTGACCGAAGCAAGCAGAGAAGGTAGGAGTGGGCTCCTTAATACCGCGTTCGGTACCTGCAAGCTTTGCAGTGAAGCCGGAGAGGAAGTAGTACTGAGCCTGTTCGGGAGTGAGGATCGAAACAGGGGGAAGTACGCCGAATGCATCAGCGGAAAGGAAGATAACGTTCTTTGCTGCAGGAGCTGCAGAAACGGGACGAACGATGTTGTTGATGTGATCGATGGGGTAGGAAACGCGGGTGTTTTCGGTTACGCTCTTGTCAGCGAAATCGATAACGCCGTTTTCATCGAGAGTAACGTTTTCGAGAAGAGCGTTTCTCTTGATAGCGTTGTAGATATCGGGCTCGGAATCCTTGTCAAGGTTGATAACCTTTGCGTAGCAGCCGCCCTCGAAGTTGAATACGCCGTTGTCGTCCCAGCCGTGTTCGTCGTCGCCGATAAGGAGACGCTTAGGATCGGTGGAAAGGGTGGTCTTACCGGTACCCGAAAGACCGAAGAAGAGAGCGGTGTTTTCGCCGTTCATATCGGTGTTTGCGGAGCAGTGCATAGAAGCGATGCCCTTGAGGGGGAGGTAGTAGTTCATCATCGAGAACATACCCTTCTTCATTTCGCCGCCGTACCAGGTGTTAAGGATAACCTGCTCGCGAGAGGTGATGTTGAATACTACTGCGGTTTCGGAGTTAAGACCGAGTTCCTGATAGTTTTCAACCTTTGCTTTAGAAGCGTTGTAAACTACGAAATCGGGTTCGAAGGTTGCGAGTTCTTCAGCAGAAGGAGCGATGAACATGTTCTTAATAAAGTGAGCCTGCCAAGCAACTTCAACGATGAAGCGAACAGCCATTCTGGTGTCCTTGTTTGCGCCGCAGAAAGCGTCAACAACGAAGAGTCTCTTGTTGGAAAGCTCTTTAACAGCGAGGTCCTTCAATACGTTCCAGGTTTCGATGGAAGCAGGGTGGTGGTGATTCTTGTATTCGTCGGAAGTCCACCAAACGGTGTCCTTGGAGTTTTCGTCCATAACGATGTACTTGTCTTTGGGCGAACGGCCGGTGTAGATACCGGTCATTACGTTAACTGCGCCAAGTTCGCTTACCTGACCCTTTTCAAAGCCTTCAAGCTCGGGCTTGGTTTCTTCTGCAAAAAGTACTTCATAGGAGGGGTTATGAACGATTTCGGTAGTGCCGGTAATACCGTACTTGCTAAGATCGATGTTAGCCATGTTTAAAAAACCTCTTTCTTAATTAAATTCCTTATAATGCCATTCTTATAATACAATAACTTTTGCACAAAATCAATAATGAGAATTATAGATTTACACATTTTTTACACCCGTTTTTTATGCAAAATAATAAAAACAGGCTCTGCTTCTTGAAAAATAACCTTCATGTTGTTATAATATACTATCATTCACGGTAAAAACACACCGTAAACTTCGGTTGTTTTTGCAACAGCGTCGCCTGAAAAATAATATGCTAAAAGGAACGGAAAATATGAAAAAAGCTTTTAAAATCACATTTTTTGTATCGCTTGCCATTATCGTATTGCTTTCTGTGATTATTGCGGTTTCGGTTGTTTCGGCGTCAAAAGAACATACAAGCTCTGTCGGAATAATCGGCGGTGCAGATGGTCCTACCGCAATTTTCGTAACCCGCACGCTCGTGTTTCAAAACCCGATCTTTATGCTTCTTTGCGCGTCGTTTGCGCTCGTAATCGTTTCGGCTGTCGGCTGGGCTGTATCTAAAAAGTGAATTCACGCATATCAAAGCAGGGCAAATCGCTCTGCTTTTGTTTTTTAAAGTGCAAAAAACTATTGAAAATCTATTCGAAATAGTGTATTATTAAATTAACGTACTACAAGGAGGATAACTTTGATGAAAACGATCAAAAAAATCATTTCGTTACTGCTGTCCGCATTGTTTGTAATTACACCGCTTTGCGGTATCGTTACCTTTGCGGAAACCGAAGCGGAAATTTTTATTTCCTTTAATATCGATCGCTATGAATACGTAACGCCGAACACCGTTATAGAGGTCGATTATGAATCCTACGGCGTTGCGGGTATCGCCGAATGTGAAACCCGTCTTGAAGGAGAAACGATCTCAAAAGCTACCTCTGTTTCTTTCACACCTGCGGATAAATCGCTCGCAAACGGCGTTTATACTCTCGTTGCAGAGGCAAAAGATACAAACGGCAACAAAGCGTTCAAAACGCTCATCTTTACGGTTACCGAAAAAATTGATATCGATTTCTATTACAACGAAAATGAGGATATCGTTCCCACAGACCCTGACGCAACAGCAGAAACGTATATCGTAGAATCGTTGCCCTATTCTATCGGCTACGGCACAACCTCTGACGGAACTCTCTTTGTTGAATCTGCGCTCTCGTACAGCGATTACGATATATATGCGCTTAAGTATTTCAACGAGTCTATCGAGCTTAATTCTGTTTCGGGAATTCCTTACCTGCTCTTCGACGTTGACGTAAGCGGCAAGACCGAAGGGGAAGTAGTGATCCGCTACACGGGCGCAACCTACGTAGGCGAACGTATCGCAGTCAAGGCGTATAACGTTAAAACCTCTGCTTGGGATACCGTCGGCACAATAATAGGCTCGGGCTCGGTTTCTGAAGCTGTTGATATTGCAACCTATTCCGATAACGGCACCGTTCACGTTGCGGCTGTTCTCGATTACGTAACCAACGGCGCAGATACTATGATCTGGTCGACAGACCCCCAGCACTACACAAAGTTTGCCGACCTTAACGAATATTACTACAAAATTTATCAGTACGCGGCTGAAGAATACGTAAAGGGCAACGTGGGCTATATACTCACCACCGGCGATATTGTCGATGACCTTCCCAATACCTCTGCCGCTATCGAGCAATGGAAGGTTGCCGATAAGGCGATGTCCTATATCGAAGAGGTAGGTATGCCCAACGGTATCGTTTCGGGTAACCATGACGTAAAAACCTTCAAACAGCCCGATTATACCGCGGGCGACGCGAACGTTGATTACTCCAAATATCTCGAATACTTTAACGCTTCGCGCTATAATACCGAAGCATGGTACGGCGGAAGCCTTAACAACAATATTTCGCACTACGACCTTGTTACAATAGGCAACGTAGATTTCATTATCCTCTTCCTCGGCTACGGTGTCGAGGCTACCGACGAAACTATTGCGTGGGCAAACGATGTGCTTCAAACCTATTCTCACCGCACAGCAATCGTTGCTACCCACGAATATCTCGATGCAACAGCAGCGATACATTCAACACAGTCCCGCGCGGATCTGATCTTCGATAAGATCGTCGACCCCAACCCCAATGTGAAAATGGTATTGTGCGGCCACGACGACGGCTCGCTCTGCTTAGAGCGTATAGCATCCGACGGACGCACCGTTTACGAAGTTCTTTGCGACTACCAGTTTGTAGAAGCAGAGGACGATAGCTTCTATAAAAACGAGCACTACATCGGCTCTGTTCCCGAATGCTGCGGCGACGGTTATATCCGCCTTCTCACCGTTTCGGGCGAAACCCTTACCAGCATTACCTATTCTCCCGTAACCGGCAGATATAACCCCTACGGCGACCGCGAAAACGTAACCATAAACCTCGATTGCGGCGCGCCCGGCCGTTATATTACCACAGCGGCATTCAGCGCATACACACTCGGCGAAGTAAACGAAGAACAATTCCCTTCGAACGAAACGGCAATCGTCATTACCGATGCAAACGGCAATAAAACCTATCACCACGTTTCGTATATTTCGTATCCCGAAATCCCCGAGGATAGCGAAATCATCCCAGAAGACCTTCCTGCTTTGAACGCACTTGTAGAGAAAGCAAGCGCTATCGATACCGCACCCTATACCGAAGAAAGCATCGCGGCACTCGAGCTCGCTCTTCAAAATGCTTATGAGGCAGATGACACCTCGGAATACAGCATTCAATCTGCTTATACAATGCTCGCAAACGCAATCGGCGCGCTTGAAAAGAAAAAGGAAGTTATCGACCCCTCGACGCTTTCCTCTATTTACGTTTACGACCTTACTACGTCGAAATGGACTACAAGCGACGTGGCGATGACACAGCTCGACCCGACAGGTATTTATATGGAACGCGCCGAAGGCAACAACAACGGCTGGGCGTCCATAAAGAATACCGATTCGTACGATATCAAGCCCGAAAACGGCAAGATTTATATGAATCTCGATATCGAAGCCAACTCTGCTTGGTCTATCTATATCGAAGCAAGTCAGGCAAATCTTTCCACCTCTCTCCGTATGAACTTCGCTATCGATAATGCGTTCAACCGCACCGATGCCGACAGCTACAACGGTAACTATCAGGGCGTTTACGATGTAACCGAGGCATTCGTTGCAGCAGGTTTCGACCCCACTGCGACAATAACCGTAAACACCACCTATCTCTTTATCGTCCCCGGCGACGTAAGCTACAAATACGTAGAATATCTTACCGATAAAGCATCTAGCGAACTCGATAAAGCAAGACTCGAAAAGGCTATATCCGACGCCGAATCGCTCGATTCTTCGCTTTACACCATAGGCAGCTACGCAAGCGTTGCAGAAGCTCTCGCAAAGGCAGAATCGGCACTCGACCTTACCGTTCAGGCAGAAATAAACCTCGCCGCACTCCTGCTTGAGCAGGCGATGGAAGGACTTAAACTGCTTTCCGAAATCGTTCCCGAGCCCGAGGGAAGTTTGATCCCTGCTGACGAAGGCGAATGGCAACAGAACGAAATCGGCACAATGAAGATCTTCCGCGATGAAGATAACTATACCGTGCTTCAAAATACCAACGGCAAATGGCCGAGCGCAGATCGCGTGTTCAACCCCGCGCTCACTATCGCTACAAAGGATAAGTCCCTTTCGGTAGATATCACCGTGGCGGGCGACGCAAGCTTTATTTTAAGTGTCGACGGCGAATGGGTATATCTTAACGAGCATATCACCTCGAACCGCGATTCCGCTTCGGGCGATATCAAAGCAGGCAGCTATACCGTCGAAATTCCGCTTTCCAAGCTTTCCGATAAAGAAAATATAAGCATCACCACCTTGCGCGTCTTTGCGGTCGGTGCGGCAGGCGAAGGCTCTGCGGTAACTATCCGCAAGCTTCAAATCACCGATTACGTCGCTCCTCCCGAAATAGAGGATGAACTCGCAAACCTCCTTCCCGAAACCGAGGAGGAACTTACGCTTGTTGAAGGAGAGGGAAGTGTTACCCTCGAAAACGGCGTTATCACTGTTGTCAACGAGGGCGAAGGCGACCTTCGCGTTGCCTTTAAATCGGCAGACCTCTTCAATCTCGAAATTCTCAATGCACTCCACCTCGTTGTCGATAGCGAAATCCCCTTCAAAATGGCGTATAACGTAAAGAGTACCGATAATACCTCGGCTTGGCCCACTACCTCCTCCTTTACCGATATTTTTGCGGTAACCGATGATCGTGCAGCCGCAGGTCAATACGATGTTTACCTTGAACTCCGCGATAATTGCACAGCGATTACAAATAAAACCGAAGTTTACTTCGAACAATTCATAATCCTTGTTACCGGCAAGGGCAAATTTACTCTCGAAACGGCAGAAATGGTTGCCCTCGATACCTTCGATTGGCCCGAAGCAAGCTACGGCGATCCTGCTATCCCCGAAAATCCCGTTCATAACCACGCCGCAAAGAATCCTCCCGAGGTTAGCGAAAAGGTCGACCTTATGCCCTATTTCAACGCAGGCAACCACCCGATAGTTTCCGCTACCTTGGAAACCGCAAACGGCTTGGGGCTCGAAATCGACCTCGAAAAGACTCCCTACCTCTACTACTCGTTCATAGTACCCGAGGGCGGGGAATTCACCTTCTCGATATACAGTAATTCCAATTATTCGCCGTGGCTTACCTATCTCGATGCACAGCTTTCGGCAGAAAAGCCTACCCTTAACAGCGGTGCGGCAAATTGGGATGCGAATACCGACCGTCAGCAATATATCAGAACGAGTCAAACGGGCGTTATCGATATGCGTGAATACCTTGTTAATAAGGACGTTCAAAAATGGGTTATCAACCAAATGAAGTTCTATAAACCCAGACAGGGCAATGCGGTCGTAAGCTATTTCTTCTTCGGCTCTGCCGATGCGACACTTCCTGCACCCGACCCCGATCCCGATCCCGATCCTGATCCCGATCCCGATCCCGAACCCAATCCCGACCCCGATCCCGATCCCGATCCCAATCCCGATCCCGACCCCGATCCTGACCCCGATCCCGATCCCGATCCCGATCCTGACCCCGATCCCGAGGTGATACTTGGTGACGTTAATAATGACGGTACAATCGATCAGTATGACTACATACTCGTTAAACGTCATTATTTCGAAACCCGCATACTCACCGATGACGAAAATACCCGCGCTGACGTAAACCGTGACAGCAAGGTTGACCAGTTCGACTATATTCTCATCGCGCGTCACTACTTCGGCACCTTCGTTATAAAATAAATACTAAATAATAAAGACACGAGAGGGCGAAACCGCGTTCTCTCGTGTCCTTTTCAAAACGTATTGTCATAAAAATTATAAACAGCAGGGAAATACTCGCACTTTTCGCCATATCGACAAATATAACAGCGCGACAAAAATCACCCATACGCTTGACAATTTTCAAAAAGAGTATATAATAAATATGTTACAGTTCTTCAAAAACACCGCTTGACCACAATTTTGACCAGTTCTGTGAGAACTACAATTTCATAAGTTTTTTCACCATCGAGGTGTAGCGCAATTGGTAGCGCGCTTGCTTTGGGAGCGTGAACAAGTTACACCATTCTGAAAAAGCAAAAGTGCGAAAAAGCCTTGTAATACGGGCATTTTCGGCACTTTACAAAATCTCAAAAAAGCGTAAAAATCGGGTTTGACCACAGTTTGTCCCACTTCTACGCAAAAACAATAAAAAATCGAATAAAAATCGGGGTGTGGCTCAGCTGGTAGAGCGGGTGGTTTGGGACCATCAGGCCGCAGGTTCAAGTCCTGTCACTCCGACCACCACCGTTGAAAGCTTTTTCAACGGTGGTTTCTATAATAAACATCCATAGTATGCGTTTATTGCTTTTATAATGTTACCATTAAAAAGCCACTTGCACAACTACTTTTGGAAATACATA
>JAZSHQ010000060.1:0-13352 GCA_045533335.1 Eubacteriales bacterium | reverse complement strand
TATAAAGCACCTTATCGTCAAGAGTCGAGGTATTGATAGTCACATTTCCACGAATCATATCGTGCATCTCAACACTCTCGTTCTCGGGCATTTTGAAACGGATAACATATTGGTCGCCACGAGCAATTCTCTCTTCAACCTCCTCGGCCGACAAACGAAGCGAAGTTGCCAACTGTGTACGAACTGCGTGGTTATAAGCAAAGATTTCGCCTTTGGCCTCCATCTCGGCGCGAAGAGCATTCAACTCCTCGGGGGTATCAAATGCATAGTAAGCATTACCGCTCTCGACAAGTTGCAAGGCGTATTTCTTATAGATTGCCTTACGTTCGCTTTGGCGATACGGAGCGTGGGGGCCTCCCTCACGGATACCCTCATCAATCTTGATACCGCACCATTCGAGCGACTCCATAATATACTCCTCGGCTCCGGGCACAAATCGTTGCGAGTCGGTATCCTCGATACGAAGAATAAATTTACCACCCTTCTGACGAGCAAAAAGGTAGTTATAAAGCGCAGTGCGAACACCGCCAATATGCAATGCTCCGGTAGGACTTGGAGCGAAACGAACTCTGACTTCTCTGGTCATACTATTACGATTCTATATTTGAAATTTTACTTATTTTCTTGGTTATCCCTACAAAGATAGGAATTTTGGCGAAACATTACATAAAAAAAGTTGCCCGAAGGCAACTTTTTTTATGCAATCGCGTTATTCGTCTATTGCCTTTAAATTCACCTCGATACGTTCGAGCATCGAGCGGAGAGCCTTATAATTGCTCACCCATTCGTCAAGGCGTTTTTTAATCTTTTTCACCGTCATCTTTTTCAAAACGGCATCCTTCATATACTTGCACTGGTCGGCAAGCGCGATATTATATTCCTGCTCCATTTTTTCGATAAGGAATTTATTTTGCGGATAAAGCAGCTGGACCGATTTAAACAATCCCTTACGCGTGTTAACCGAGCGGTCGAGGTAATAAAAATGCTTTTCCTCGGTTTCGGGGTCGCGGCGGAAGAGCTTCGCGAGGTCGTTGCAGATATAGGCGTCGAAAAGGCTCATAAGCACCTTATTATCGTCGCCGAATTGGTTACGGTATTCGTCGATAAGGTCGAATACCTTTAAAAGATGCTCCTCGCAGAGGATATTGAAGTATTCGCGCTCATCCTCATCAAGTTCCTCGTTGCGCAGATAAAGCATACAAGCAAGCCCGTAAGCATCGTGCACAAGTATATCCAAAATCGCATCGAGCTTGGGCGAAAGCACGCGTTCGCGCTCGAGAAGCGATTCGAAGGTTTCGCGGCAGGTCATTATCTGGTCGTCGTTAAGCGGATACATCATATTGCCGCTATCGAGGAAGATGCTGATATACGCCCTTGCAAAATAGACGATATTGCTGACCGCCTCGTCGCAGGTAACGCTGTTTAGATAATCGTACAATTCCTTATAATCGTTGTAATAATAAGCCGCAAGACAGCCGAGAATTATGTATTCGCTGTCGTTGGTGGAAATACGGCTGTCGTTTTTAAGGTCGGAGAAGCAATCCTCCCAGCGGTCGATATAATCGAAATAATTGCTTTGACCGACAAGGACTCTGTTATGCTCGAACTCGACAAAATCGTTATACAGCTCACGCGCAAAATCGGTTTCGCTTTTCGTTTCGCGGTCGAATTGCTTTGTTTTAAATATCCACGCGCCGAGAATATCGCTTGCAAGCTCGTTGCTTTCCATATTGATAAGCACCAAGAACACGCGGTTTACAGGCATTTTCGCGAAGATATAGCCAAGCTCGAACATAAGGTTGGGGCTTATCGCGCCGTTTTTCTTTTCCATTAAAAGAATGGCGTAGTCGCTGTCCTTTATCTGTTCAAGCACCTGATCGCCGATAAACATTTTGGTGGGCGTGCCGCCGCCGACGATTGCTTTGAATGATTTATTTTTGTCGATTTCCTTGCCGAGCTCGATAGCCAAGCTTTGGTTACCGCTCCAGCCGATGAATATATTATCCATTACGCGCCCTCCTTAATAATTTTCGGCGGTTTCGTCGCTCGCGTATTCCGCAAACAGCTTTTTGCATTCATCGCGGTCGATACATTCGAGATAATCGGGCTTTACCCCCTCTTTCCCGCCGAGCATATCGAAAAACAGCTTATCACGGAAGCCGATGCTTTCGTTATCGTCAATGGTGCATCCGTAATAAATTTTGCCGATATTCGCCCACATACACGCCGCAAGGCACATCGGGCAGGGCTCGCCCGTGGTGTAAATCTCACAGCCGGAAAGGTCGTGGGTGGAAAGGTTTTTGCAGGCGTCGCGGATTGCCTGCATTTCGCCGTGGCAGGTAGGGTCGGAATTGGCAAGCACCTGATTATGGCCGCTGCCGACAATTTCACCGTTTTTTACTATAACGCTTCCGAACGGGCCGCCTTCGTTATTTTTTATACCGGTGCGCGCCTGCTCGATAGCCGATTTCATAAATTTATTCATAAAAACCGCCTTTTTCGGGTTATTTTCTTTATTATATCACTCTTTTTACGAAATTACAAGGGGTTAAAAAGTGAGATTTTCGTGAGACAAAAACGAGATGAATCTTTACTTTAGGGGTGATAAAATATAAGCGTCGGGTGAACGAAACGACGGCACAAAACCACGGCAGGAGGTGAAAGGATGAGCCAATTAACAAAATTCCCGAAAAGCAAAAAGGCGTTGATATTTACCATCGACGATTATTTCGAGCGTTATCTTCCGGAAAGCGGAGAGGTGGCGGACATAGAAGGCTTGGCAGACTATCTGGGTACGACACGCGACGAAATGAATACGATGATGAACGACGAAAAATACGGACGGATTCTTCGGCTTGCGCGGAATCGCATAGCGAAAATAAAAAAGCAGCTTGCGTTCGGCGGCAAGATACCCGCAACCGTGCTTTCGTTCGACCTTAAAAACAACCACGGCTACCGCGACAAGCCCGACGACAACGAAACGGCCTCGGCAGAAAGCGTTGTTTTTAGCGGCAAAGCGGCGGAGTGGGCACAATGAGGGAAATCGTTATCACGCCGAACGAGAAGCAAAAGGCATTCTTCGAATCGAAGGCGAAGTACACCGCATACGGAGGAGCGCGTGGCGGCGGAAAAAGCTGGGCGATGCGAATGAAGCTTATTCTTCTTGCGCTGAACTACGGCGGCATACAGATACTTTTGCTTCGGCGGACGCTTGCCGAGCTTCGCGAAAACCATTTATTGCCGATGACAAAGCTTTTAAAGGGTGTCGCGGGGTACGTTTCGGGCGAGAAGGAGTTTCGATTTAACAACGGGTCGCGCATAAAGCTGGGCTATTGTGACAGCGAAAACGACGTGCTTCAGTTTCAGGGTCAGGCATACGAGGTTATCGGCTTGGAGGAGGCAACGCATTTTACCGAGTTTCAATTCCAAGCATTGACCGAAAGCAACCGATTAAGCGGTAATATGAAAGCAAAGTTTTCGCCGCGAATGTATTTTACCTGCAACCCCGGCGGGGTGGGACACAGCTGGGTAAAAAGGCTGTTTATAGATAAGTGCTTCCGCGGGAGCGAGAAAGCCGAGGACTACCTTTTTATTAAAAGCCTTGTGTTCGATAACAGATACATTGTAGAAAACAACCCCGAATATATTGAAACGCTTAAAAACCTGCCCGAAACACGCAAGCGAGCGATGCTTTACGGCGATTGGGATGCCTTCGAGGGAGCTTTCTTCCCCGAGTTCGACCGAGAAAGGCATATTATTCGCTCTGACATCGACCTTCCCGAAGGGGCAATACGCTTCCGCGCGCTCGATTACGGGTTGGATATGACCGCCTGTCTTTGGTGCGCCTGCGACAGACACGGAAACATTTACGTTTATCGCGAGCTGACCGAGAAAAACCTTTTGCTTTCCGAAGCGGCGAAAAAAATTGTCGCGATGACTCCGAAGGAGGAAAACATTCGCTACACAGTCGCATCACCCGATTTATGGAACAGAAGGCAGGAAAGCGGCAAAAGCGGGTTTGAAATTATGTCGCAAAACGGGCTTGCGCGTATGGTAAAGGCGGACAACAGCCGTATTGCGGGCTGGCGTGTTGTGCGCGAATATCTTAAATCGGGCTCGCTTTACGGCGGAGAGCCGAAGCTGCGCATTATGGATTGCTGTGTCGACCTTACAAGATGTCTTCCCCTCTTACGGTTTGACGAGCACACCCGTGAGGACGCGTCGGGCTCCCCGCACGAGATAACACATTCACCCGAGGCTTTGCGTTACGCCCTTATGTCGCGCTCGCCCAAGCCGGCACCGCCGAAGCGGAACGGATTTGTTTCGAGCATCTACACCTTCGACACCCCTGCCGAGGACGCGCGAGGGTTTGACGACATTATCGATTACTGAAAGGCAGAGAATGAAGAAGAACAGAAACAGCCACTTTACCGAGGAGTGGGAGCTTTACGAAAAAGGCAAGGAATACAATTACTCGGTAGATTTATACGAAAACGTGAATACCTACGAGCGTTTTTACCGCGGAGACCAATGGGAAAACGTGCAATCGAACGGATTGCCGACACCCGTGTTCAACATCTTTAAGCGCATTATAGGTTATTTCACAAGCTCTATTATGCAAACCGACGTAAGGCTTCGTTACAGCTTCGAGGCTCCGTTCGGAATAAATGGGGGCGAAAGCGCGCTTATCGCGAAAAAGCTTAATGCTATTGCGGATATGCGTTGGGAAAAGTGCAAAATGAACGACCTGCTTTCGAACGCGCTTACCGATGCCGCGGTTACCGGCGACGCCGTTTGTTATACCTATTGGGACAGCGCAATTAAGACCGGTCAGCCCTTTACAGGCGATTTTAAAACCGTGCTTATCGATAACACGAACGTGTTTTTCGGCGATCCGAATTCGAAGGACGTACAGAAGCAGCCCTATATTCTTATCGCCCAGCGCGAAACGGTTGCCGACCTTATTAAGCAGGCGCGCGACAACGGTATGCCGAAGAGCGAAACCGACAAGATAGTACCCGACAGCGACACGCTTACCCAATCGGGCGATATGGCGGCGCACGAGCTTGAAAACACGAAATGCATTTCGCTTATCAAGCTTTGGAAGGACGAAAACGGCAAAGTGCTTTACCGCAAATCGGTAAGAAACACGGTTATTAAAGAAACCACCGACACCCTGCTTTCGCTTTACCCCGTTACCTTCTTTAACTGGAGCGGCGTTAAGAACAGCTGGCACGGCACGGCTGTCGGCAAGGGACTTATCGACAACCAGCGCTTTATTAACAAGGGCTACGCGATGGTGATGAAGCATTTGATGGACACCGCTTTTTCGAAGGTGGTGTACGATTCGACGCTTCTCGACGGCTGGTCCGATCGTGTGGGCGAGGCTATCGCCGTGAACGGCCCTGTCGAGAACGTTGCAAAGGTCATTTCTCCCGGTGCGATGCAATCGGGTATGCTCGAGGTGCTTTCGATGGCGATTGCCGACACGAAGGAATTTATGGGCGCGACCGACGCCGCGCTTGGCAACGTCGCACCAAACAACACCAGCGCGATACTCGCTTTGCAAAACACCAGCGCAGTTCCATTGGAGAACGTCAAGCGCAATATGTATCAGTTTGTCGAGGATATTGGGCTTATCTGGCTCGATTTTATGTTCTCGTACTACGATGACCGACGTCTTGTCGCAAGCGAAAACGGGTTCGAAAGCTTTTCGCTTTCCAAATACAAGGATTCGCTTTTCTCCTGCAGAGTGGACGTCGGCGCAAGCAGCTATTGGAGCGAAATAAGCGCGCTGAACACGCTCGATTCCTTGCTTAAGCTCGGAAAGATAAGCACTGTGCAGTATCTCGAGCGAATTCCCGAAGGGATAATTCCCGAAAAACAAAAGCTTATTGAAGAAATACGCGCGAACGAGAGCGCGGTGAAAGGAGTTGAAACAGATGAAAAGAATTAACAACGAAACCATTCTCGATACCGTTTACGACCTTGCGGACGCGAACGGCTTGAGAATCGACGAATTTATGGAAAGGCTTGACGAGGAATTCGGCGAACAGCCGATAGACAGAACAGGCCTGCCCGAAAACGTTATTGCCGAGCTTGATGCGGCAAAGGGCTACCGCGCAGAACAGCGCAAAAACGCGAGAATTCAGCAGAGCGAAGCCGCGATGAACGAGGATATAAAGCGTTTCCGCGAGCTATTCCCCGAAATTTCCGCCGAAGATATTCCCGAAAGCGTTTGGGCAGAGGTGGAAAACGGCGTTAGCCTTGCACACGCCTACGCGCTTTATACGCTCACCGAGGAAAGCCTTAAGCGCATCGCCGAAGGTGTTAACCGCAGAAACGGCGGTGTCGACGCGAAGGCGGTCTCCGCAGGCTCGACCGAGCCTACCTTTACCAAGGAGCAGGTCGAAAGAATGTCGGGCAAGGACGTTAAGTCCAACTACAAGAACATCTTAAAAGCGATGAAAAGCTGGAGATATTAAGCGCTTCGCTTTCGATTAAAACGACAAGCGTTTTAATCGGTTTTATGAGTTCCGTTCGCTCGGGCAGGCTTTGTGCGCGTCACTTAACACCCCCAAAAATCTTCGATTTTCGGGGCACCCCAGTTTCGTTCCTTGTCCAAAGCCTCGGAACTCTAAGGTATAAAAATCCACGCACCTGTCGCGGATTTTTATGGAATTTTTATTATATTAAAAGTTTTTGAAGTTCGGAAGAAACTTTTTTCAAAAAGTTTCTTGCAAAAACAAAAAAACTTCTTCCAAAAAAAACAACAAACATACGAAAGGAACAATATGGCAAACTACAATTCTATCGAAAAAATCATTTCGGCGGAGATTCTCCGCACCAACGAGGACAACCTTCTTGCAAACACGGTTTGCAACACCGATTTCGCGGGCGACATTAAAAACCGCGGCGACAGCGTGACCTTTATCGGTCTTAACGACCCCACCGTTTACGATTACGAGGGCAGCATTACCTACGAGGACATCGACGATTCCTCGCTTATGCTCCTTATCGATCAGGACAAGGCGTTTTCCTTTAAGATAAAGGACATCGAGGCTTTGCGCTCCTCTATCGGTCTCGAGGACAGCCAGACCAAGCGCGCAAGCTATCTTCTTAAGAACGAGGTCGACACCTACGTGTTCGGTCTTTACGGCGAAGCGGGCCATTCGCTCGACGCGGTTGCGGCTACCCCCGAAAACGTGCTCCAGACGGTTGCCGAAATGAAGCAGAAGTTAGAGGAATCGAACGTACCCGACGGCAGAACCTGGATAGTCGTTCCCCCGTTTATCAAGACCAAGCTTATGCTTGCGGGCGTTAAGTTCCAGATAAACAACGGCGTAAACGGCACCGGCGCGGTTGCATTTACCGACGAGCTCGGCTGTGACATTTTCGTTTCCAACCAGCTTGCAACCGAGGGCGCAAACACGATGATGCTTGCAGGCTCTTATTCGGCTATCGCTTATGCCGAGCAGGTACTTGAAACCCAAGTGCTCGACCGCTTGGAAAACTCCTTCGACAAGGCTGTACGCGGCAGACTCGTGTTCGGCGCGAAGGTAATCAAGCCCAACGAGCTTGTATGCTGCCCTGTTTCCGACGGCGGCAACACTCTTTAATTTAAAACACGATTCGAAAGGAGCTATAAAATATGGCAAACGTACAAACCCATAACAGCTACGGTCTTTTCACCCCCTGCTACGCAAAACTTCAATCGCTCAGTTCGAGCGGAAAAACGCTCGAGCTGACCGCCGATATTAAAGGCGGCAAGGACGCCCTTACCCTTCTTGTTTATATGCCCGACGACGCATTGGGCGACCACGTGCTTACCTGCAAATCGGCAGACGGTTTAAAGGAAACGAATTTCACTCTTAACTGCGGCTGTATAAACGTTATCCGCCTTACCACACACGGCATTAAAAAGCCCGACGGCACGGCAGATTTTGTGTTCAGCACCAACGCAAGCAGCGTTTCTGCGCTTAATTCCGGCATCTGCATTGTTACTCACACAGAGGTCGAAAACCACTGATTAAAGGCAGGAATTCGGGGTTGCCGTTTTGCGCGGCAACCCCTGCCGGAAGGAGGAGATTTTTTGACAGGAACACAATTAGTCAATTCTGCCTATTCGCTTTTGGGGCTTATTAATTCCCAAGGCGCACCGAGTATCGATACCGACGACCTTCAAACACGCGCGCTTGCGCTTATAAACCTTCTGCTTGCCGAAAATTCCGAGCTTGATTGCAGGATAAGGCGCATAGAGCACAGCGTTTGCACACTCGACACGCTGGACAGCGTCATTGATATGAGCGACATCGTTACCGAAAGCGTGCTTCCCTACGGTCTTGCAAGTCTTTTTATGCTTGGCGAGGACGACGGCTTGGCAAGCGAGCTCGGCAGAGCTTATTCCGAAGCAAGAAAGAGCGCGCTAAGATTCGGCAAGGCGAAAATTTCGCCGATAACGGAGGTTTACGAATGAACGTTACCTCGGTTAAAAGCTTTGTCGGCATCGACCGAAGAAAAAAGCTTCAAAGCACGCCGAGCAGCGCATTTGATATGCGTAATTTAAGGGTGACCCACGGCGGCTCGCTCGAAATGCGCGCGAGGACGAAAACGCTTTGCGTGCTGAACAGCGAAATAGAGGGGCTTTGGTGCGGCAGCCTTGACAAGCGCGAGATCATTCTTGCCGCGGCTGGCGGAATGCTTTATCTTATCGACCCGAATACGTATAGCGCAAGCGCGCTGGGCAGTATCGGCTTGGGCGAATGCCTGATGTTTGAATTTGCCAACTGCGTTTATTGCAAAACAGAAGGCTATTACGGCAAATACGACGGAAACACCCTTGCCGAGGTCGAGGGCTATATCCCCTGCGTTGCGATAAGCTGTGCGCCGAGCGGCGAGGGCGAGCTTTTCGAGGAAATAAACCTGCTTTCCGATAAGCGCAGACAGCTTTTTTCGGGCGATGGCGACAGTCTGTATTACCGCCTTGCCGAAGCCGATATAAGTGAAATAATTTCGATAAAGGTAGACGGCGTTGAATACGTCGGCAACTACTCGCTCGATTCAACGATTGGCGCGGTAAGCTTTGAAAAATACCCCAATGCGGGGCTGAACAATATCGAAATAACCTACCGCAAGGCATACGGCGAAAGCGACAAAAGCCGCATTATGAAATGCAAGCGCGCTATGCTTTTCGGCGGTAATTCCGACGGGCGTGTATTTCTTTGGGGCAACGAGGATATGCCAAACTGCCGATTCCATTCCGAGCTCGCAAACGGCGTCCCCTCTGCCGAATACTTCCCCGTAAACGGCTTTACGCTTATCGGAAGCAGTAAGATAAACTGCATAATTCAGCAATACGACAAAATGCTGATATTCACGAAAAACGAGGCGTTTTATTCCTACTGCGAGCTTAAAGCCGACGCATTGGGCAACGTCGTTTCTTCCTTCCCCGTGTTCAGCTTAAACGGCGGCAAGGGGTGCCTATTTGAAACGAACGGCTGTGTTATCGACAACCGCCCCGTTACGCTTTGCGACGACGGACTGAATATGTGGGAATCGACAAGCGTAGAAAACGAAAAGAACGCGATCTGCTTTTCCGACCCGATAAACGAAGCTATTCGCGAATCGGTTTCATTTGGCGACGAGCTGTTTTTGTTCGACCTGCAGGCGTTGGGCGAGCTTTATTTTATCGCCAACGGCACAGCCTTTGTTTACAATTATCGGCTCGGCGCGTGGTATTGCTACGACAGCTTCGGCGGAAGCCATTTCAGGGTGTGGCGCGATAAGCTGTATTATGCGTCGGGAAGCGGGCTTTGTGCATATTCCGAAGCATTTGAACGCGAAAGCGGCGGATATTGGCAAAGCAACTATATTTCGAACGGCCACGACGACAACGAATGCGACGTAACGCTTATTCAGGCGGATATTTACGTTCGCGGCGGCGCTTCGGTTACCTTTACCGCCGAAAAAAGCAACGGCGAGCGCAAAACACGCAAATTCAGCTTCGGCGCAGACACCGACAGATATATGCGTATCGCCTTCCGTCCGTCGTTAAAGCGTGCGCTTCCCTTCCGTTTGTCGGTATATATGGAAGGCGGGTTATGCGTTTTACACAGCTTAACGGCGAAAACAAGAAAAAAAGAAAGGAGCAGAAGATTTGGCATACTCTGAAAGCATACAAAAGCTAAAGGAGCTGCTCGACGGCTATTCCGCCGAATCGGGCAAGCTTCAAACGCTTTACAAAAACGCGGTAGAAAACGCCGAGGCGAGCCGCAAGGCATCGCTCGAGGCGCTTGAAAAACAGCACTACCGCGACAGAAACGAGGCTTATGCCGACACCGCGCGCGAGGAGCGCAACACGATGAATATGCTTGCCTCACGCGGGCTTGGATTTTCGGGCGAGGCGGCTCAGGCGAAGCTTAATTCGAACGTTTTACTTTCCGAAAGGCTCGGCGCACTAACGCGCGAAAAGGCGAATGCCCAAACCGAGCTTGATTTGGCTTTGAATCAGCAAAAGCAAGCTCTTGCGCTCGATGCGGCAGAAAGACAAAGTGCGCTCGACAAAAACCGCGCCGATATTGCAAGCGATATCGCAAAAACCGAGCTGGATTACGAGCAGGAGCAGGCAAGGCTTAAAGCCGAAAAGGATATGCAAAAGGCAGAACTTGCCGCGAAATACGGCAATTCCACCCAAAACGCAGGCAATACGAACGGTGGAAACAACGTTAACGTCGGCATAGGCGGAGGAAACGGCTTAAACGCTTTAAACGGATTCGACCCCGAGGCTTCGCCCAAGGAGCTTGCGAAGCTGCTTGTTACCTCCGCGACCGACGACGGTTATATAAGAAGCGATTACGACGAATATCTTATAAACCGTTATATGCTCGAGCTTTACGACAATTACACGCTCCCCGACGGATATATGGACGAGCTTGTTTTTATGCTTAAGGCATACGGCTATCCCGCAACTCCGCGTGCGGAAATGCGTATTCAGGTAATATCCCGCGAGGCAAAGGAATATTATGAACAAAGCTACAATTCTCGCTTCGACAGCGCAATTATTTCGGGCAAGCACGAGCTTTCGGCAAGCGCGTTTGCTGGCACCGAAGCGCGCAACGACGCGCTTGAATATAGTTACTCGCGCACCGAAAACGAAAACGAGTTCAGAAAATGCTGCGAAAACGTGGGCATACCCGTATCCGAGGTGAACGCCTTTATCGAAGCACGCAAGCCGATAAAGGAAGATTCCGAAGCCGAAGAAAAGAAAGCATCGGGCGGGGGCGGAGGCAAGCATACCTATAACTCGCTTAAATAGGAGGAAAATATGGATATTACAACCTACATCGAGCCCGAACTTTTAATTACCGTTCCCGTGCTTTATATGCTGGGCGTAATGATCAAAAAAAGCGAAGTATCCGACAGGTATATTCCGCTTATCTTAGGGGTTATGGGAATAATTCTCGCAACCGTTTATTCGCTTATCGGGAACGACGTTTACGGCTTTGACGGTGTTTTAACGGTTATTTTCGCAGGGGTGACGCAGGGGCTTTTGTGTGCCTCGGCGAGCGTTTACGCAAACAATATCTTTAAACAGCTGAAAAAGGACGCGGATGAGGATGCTTATAAAAGCGGCGGCGAGGCTGATCGCTGATTTCGCAATACTTATCTACACCGCGATATACGATTAATGGGTTGGGGCGAGGTTATAGCCGAGCTCCTTCCCGTTATACTCACCTCTGCCGGGGTTACGGGGGGCGTGTTTTCGGCATTTCTTACCCTTGCTTTAAACAAGGCAAAGCGCGACGCCGAGAAAAAGCGCGAGGAACGGTTGAAATTGGAGCTTTTGCGGCTCGAGGGCGAGGAGCGGCTTTCGAAGCTGATGTTTGCCCTTTTGCACCATTCGCGCAGCGGCGAAAACGCGCAGCAACTGTTCGATGCCGAACGCGCCTATACCGAATACCTCGAAAAAAGCCAACACCTGAAAAACGAGATAATAAGCGAATATACCTCTAGGTAAAATATATAAAGACACTTTCAAACGCGGAAGTGTCTTTTTGTGTTTTACGGCAACAGAGCACAAAAGCATTGACAGCTGTGTTTTAATATGTTACTATAATTATAATTAAGTAACAAAAAGAAGGAGAACAGTAATGAAGAAGATCTTCGCTTTCTGTATGTCGTTGTTGCTGTTAATCACAACAATGCTTCCCTTTGGCGCTGTAAGTGCGGCAGGCAACGCCGCGCCCTCTGTCATTCCCGCGATACGCGAATGGAACGGCGGCAGCGGCAAATTTGTTCCCAACGCCCAAACCGTGCTCGTAAACCCTTCGAGCTCTAAAGCGGTTGAAAAGGTAAAAGGCTTTTTCGGCGAAATGGTTAACATTACCCCTGCGATAACCAAAACCGCAAGAGGCCAAAACGAAATAGTTTTCCAGCTCGATACCTCGCTTTTAACGACGGTAGGCGAAGAGGGCTACACCTTAAACGCAACCGCTTCGGTCATCACCATAAAGGCTCCGACCGAAACCGGTCTGCTTTACGGCGGTATTTCGGTCGTTCAAAGCGTTACCGCGGACGGCTTTTTCCCCTGCGGCAGTGCTGTCGACTATCCCGCTTACCCCGTTCGTTCGGGTATGCTCGACGTCGGCAGAGCTTGGATTCCGCTCGATTACGTCGAAGAAATTACCCGCTATATGGCGTATTTCAAGCTTAACGAAATACATCTTCACATTAACGACGACGGCGTGAACGGCTATTCCGCCTTCCGTTTGGAAAGTGACATTAAGGGACTCACCTCGACAGACGGCTATTACACCAAGGCTGAATACCGTCAGTACCAAAAGGATATGCTCGAATACGGCGTGACAGTTGTTACCGAAATCGATACGCCCTTCCATTCGAGCTGTTATTCAAAGGCGGAAAACCCGCCCCCCTTCCTTCCCGGTAACTACCGCTGTCTTGATATTTCCAAGCCCGAAACTCTTGAATTCGTTAAAAAACTGTTTGCCGAATACATGACGGGCAGCGACCCTGTTTTCGTCGGCAAGGTGGTACATATCGGTACCGACGAATACCCCCGCGAATACGCAGAGCTTATGCGTAAATACACCAACGACCTAATTGTTTACATCAATTCGCTCGGCTATACTCCCCGCTTCTGGGGCGGCTTGGGCGAAGGCGGTTTCCAAGGCACCACCCCCATTTCGGATAAAGCCCAGATGAACTATTGGGATAATAAAATTTCGGGATTTAACGAAACGTTAGCCAGCAATTACGACTTTATCAATAGTGTAAACGAGGTCCTTTATACCGTTCCCACCACGAACTACAACTTCACCGATTATTACGACCTT
>JAZSHQ010000058.1:0-2721 GCA_045533335.1 Eubacteriales bacterium | reverse complement strand
GCGTGTCAGCTCGTAGGATCTGTTTATATTCTTCTGTGTATCACAGTAGGGCTCATCAACAATGGCGCTATATGCCAGAGACAGATCCTCACGGGTTTCCACCTTGCAGCGAGAGACGACCTCTATCTTGCCTTGCCATTCGTAATGCTTTTTCAGTGATTCCTTTTTGATGTCCATTTCTTTTACCTTTGTATTTTAGAGTGCTTTAGTTTATATCATTTTTTCGGGGTGAAAGACCTCGTCAAAACGCTCGGGAGTAAGGAAGCCAAGACGTACGCAGGCCTCCTTGAGGGTAATATTTTCCTTGTACGCAAGCTTTGCTACCTTTGCCGCGTTCTCATATCCTATATAAGGATTGAGCGCCGTAACGAGCATAAGCGAATGATGCAGATTGTAGTGCATCTTTTCTCTGTTTGCGGTAATGCCGATAGCGCACTTTCTGTTAAAGGAAATAATCGCTTCTGCCAAAAGTCTTGCGGACTGAAGGAAGTTGTATATACATACCGGCATAAATACGTTAAGCTCGAAGTTGCCCTGCGATGCCGCCATCGAAACGGCAACGTCGTTACCCATAACCTGAACGGCAACCATAGTAACCGCCTCGCACTGGGTGGGGTTTACCTTGCCGGGCATAATCGAGCTGCCGGGCTCGTTTTCGGGAATAAAGATTTCTCCCAAACCGTCGCGCGGGCCCGAAGCGAGCCAACGAATATCGTTTGCAATCTTCATCATATCGCAAGCAAGCGCCTTGATTGCGCCGTGCGCAAACACAAGCTCGTCCTTCGAGGTAAGCGAATGGAACTTGTTTTCTGCGGTAACAAACTTCTTGCCGGTAATGTTGCTTACTTCCTCTGCAACTCTTTCGGCGAAGCCCTTGGGCGCGTTAAGACCGGTACCGACCGCCGTGCCGCCCAAAGCAAGCTCGCGAAGCGGGTCGATAGAACGCTTTATAAGCTCAACATCCTTCTGTAAGCTCGATCTCCAGCCCGAAATTTCTTGGCTGAAGGTAATGGGGGTGGCATCCTGAAGATGCGTTCTGCCGCTCTTTACAATGCCTTCGTTTTCTGCTTCAAGACGGATAAAGGTTGCGATAAGCTCCTCTACCGCGGGGATAAGCTTATCCTCCAGCGCGATAACCGCCGCAATATGCATTGCGGTGGGGAAGGTGTCGTTCGAGGACTGGCTCATATTTACGTCATCGTTCGGGTGAAGCAGCTTTTTGCCGAGTATCTGGTTGGAACGGTTTGCGATGACCTCGTTCGAGTTCATATTCGACTGTGTGCCCGAGCCGGTTTGCCAAACAACGAGCGGGAAGTGAGCGTTAAGCACGCCCGCCATAACCTCGTCGCACGCCTGCTTTAATGCGCCTAACTTTTCGTCGGTCATCTTTTCGGGCTTCAATGCGTTGTTGGTGATCGCAGCCGCCTTTTTAAGTACGCCGAACGCGTGTATGATTTCTGCGGGCATGGTTTCAATGCCCACGCCTATTTCAAAATTCTCACGGCTTCTCTGTGTCTGCGCCGCCCAAAGACTGTCGGCAGGCACCTTCATTTCGCCCATAGAATCGTGTTCTATACGGTATTCCATCTTGAATTGCTTCCTTTCTATATATAACAGATTAAAGGTCAATAGCCTTTATGATATCCTTTAAGGTGTTCGCGCTGTTGTGAAGCGCTTCGATTTCCTTGTCGTTAAGCGGGAGAAGTACCTTTCCGTGTGCGCCCTTGCTGCCAACGACGTTAAGAAGCGAAAGACATACGTCGCTAATGCCGTATTCGCCTTCGCAAAGGGTAGAAACGGTAAGGGTCGTGTCGATACCCGAAAGAAGTGCCTTAACTACTCTGCAAACCGAGATAGAAACGGCATAGAAGGTTGCGCCTTTGCGCTGAATAACTCTTGCGCCCGACTTGCGAACGTATTCTTCAACCTCTGCCTCGTTAAGTTCGGGATAAACGCCCTCTGTGCCGAGAAGCGACTGACGGTAATCCTTAACGGGAACGTTACTGATGTTGGCAAGCGACCAGGGAATAAAGCAGCTGTCGCCGTGCTCGCCCAAAACGTATGCGTGAACGTTTTGCTGGTTTACGTGGTAGTATTCCGAAATTCTCGAACGAAGTCTGGAAGTATCGAGAATAGTACCCGAGCCGATAATGCGTTCGGTGGGAAGACCCGAATACTTGCAGAAGGTGTAGGTGAGTATATCAACGGGGTTACTTACAATAACATAAGTAGCGTCGGGTGCGTATTTGGTAATCTCGGGAATGATCTGCTTGGTGATGTTAACGTTGATCTGCGCGAGGTCGAGTCTGGACTGACCGGGCTTTCTTGCAACGCCCGAGGTAAGAATAACTATGTCCGAGCCTGCCGCGTCGGAATAGCTGCCCGCATAAATGGTGCAGGGGTTGCAGAAGGGGGTACCCTGACGGATGTCAAGCGCTTCGCCCATAGCCTTTTCGCCGTTAATGTCGATCATAACGATTTCGGAAGCGATACCCTGAACGGTAAGTGTGTAAGCGATAGTGGAACCGACGCTGCCGGTGCCGATAATGGTAACCTTTGTCATAATAAACTAACTCCTTTTTTTATATTCGCGGAGAGGGATGTAACTTTTTTGCTAACATCTCCCCGCGAGACCTTTAAATTTAATTGCGTGGGCTGTGGCTGTCTTACCAGCTTCTCCCCGCGAATCTCGATATCTTAATGCTTGATAGTCAAAACGCG
>JAZSHQ010000012.1:0-18514 GCA_045533335.1 Eubacteriales bacterium | reverse complement strand
GAAATGCGCTTGTAAATGCAGGGACCGCCCGAAAGGTCGATCATATAGTGGTAAAAGGTAAAGGGCTTGCCATCGCGCTCGCGTCGGAGCATTAATTCCGCAAGCTGTTCGTATTGCGAAAGAACTACGGGAAGGTCTTGCTCGGTAAGCTCGTTTTTATCGCCCGAGGGGCAAACGACGGGCTCCATACTTAATTCGGAAAAGCCCAAATCGAGCATTGTTTGAATATCCTTTAAAAAATCGGGGTTTGCGTGGGTGAAGGTCCCGCGCATATAATATCCCTTGCCGCCGCGCGCATTTACAAGCTTTTGGAACTTGGGAACGATCCTTTCCCAGCTTCCGTTGCCGGCGTAATCGACACGGTATCTGTCGTGAATCTCTTTTCTGCCGTCGAGCGAAA
Source organism: Eubacteriales bacterium (assembly GCA_045533335.1). GTDB lineage: Bacteria > Bacillota > Clostridia > Oscillospirales > CAG-382 > Coliplasma. The sequence continues at coordinate 18,114 of JAZSHQ010000012.1, read as the reverse complement.
GCACAACGTTGCTCATTTCGCGGTTGGCGAAATCGATAACGTCATCGTCGATAAGCAAACCGTTTGTGGTGAGCGTGAAGCGGAAATTTTTGTTCTTTTCCTTTTCGACAGAGCGCGCATAAGCAACGAGCTGTTTTACAACTTCAAAGTTCATCAAAGGCTCGCCGCCGAAGAAATCCACTTCGAGGTTGCGCCTTGTTCCCGAATTTTCGATAAGGAAATCAAGCGCGCGCTTGCCGGTTTCGAAGCTCATAACAGCGCGTTCGCCGTGGTATTTGCCTTGGCTTGCGAAGCAGTATTCGCAATTCAAATTGCAGGTGTGCGCGATATGCAGGCAAAGCGCCTTAACAACGCCCGCGGTCTTTCTTTTAAGCTCGCCCGCCATTGGCTGAAAGCTGTCGGGGGTAAAGAGCTTGTTTGCTTCCTTAAGCTCGGTTACTTGGTCGTAGCATTCGGCAATATCGGCTTCGGTAACGCCGCTTACACCCGCGTATTTTTTATTCATTTCCGCAAGGATAAATTCCTTGCTTTCTTTTTCGTAAAGCGAAATAATATCGTAAGCGATATCGTCGACCGCGTGCACCGAGCCGGAGCAGATATCGAGAACGATATTGCAGCCGAGGAGTTTGTATTGATGTATCATATATCCCTCATTATGAAATAAGCTGCCGCAAATTCAAACTTGCGACAGCTAACTCGTGGGCGAACGATTTTGAGGCTAAAATCGGGATTTTCGGCGAACGGCTGTAGACATCTACTGCCCGAGCCGAAAAGCACGATAGAAAAAATCGTAATAAAATCCTTATTGTAGCGATTATATCGTACATAACGCCCCCGCGGGTAGAAGTCATGAAAAAAACTCAGCCTTTTCCGCGGGAACTTAAAAAAGATTTTTTCGGTTTAGACCAAAAGCGACAGCCCTAAAACTTATTTGGATTCCTTTTTGTTTTCGCACTGCTGGTTAGCGATGCCGCAGGAAGTCTTGCAAGCCGACTGGCAGGAGGTCTGGCATTCGCCGCAGTCGCCGTGTTTCGCGCTTTCGCAAAGATTACGGGTTTCCAAGGTTTTGATATGTTTCATTGTAATATCCTCCGAAAATACTTAAATTCGATTAATTATACACCAAACAGACGATTAAGTCAACACATTTTTGCGTCTTTTTGCGTTTTATTGCTCGTTGCCTTCGTCGGTTTGGCTTGCTTTGGGCATATGAGCATTCTTGGGACGGGTGTTTTTGCGCTTTATCGCAATAATCATCACCGCCGCGCCGCCGATAAATGCAAGCGCAACAAAGACGTAAACCAGAATATCGCCGACGTTTACCTTTGGCTCATTGCTCTGAATCGGGGTGCTTTCGCTTTGCTCGGTGCTTTCTTCAACGGCTTCCGAGCTTTCCTCGGTGCTTGTATCCGGCTTGCTTTCGTCCTCGGGCACGCTGTTATCGGGATCCACGGGGGGAACGACAGCCGATTCCTCCTTATAAAGCAGGGCAAGCTTTGTAACCGCTTCGAATTCCTTTAAAATCACCTGCTTTGCGGGACTTGACGAGAAGAGCATAGCAATATCGTTTTCGAGCGTTTGCGCCTGCGCGTGGGTAAGCATACCCGAATCGAGCAAAAGGAGCGCGTTGTTTATCTTCGAAAGCGCAAGCGCGGCTGTATCGGCGTCTGTTCCGCCGTTTGCGAGAATATAGCCGTTTATTTTGGTTTTCGAATATTCAAGCACAGCCTTTACCGTTGCGGTGTTCACAAGCAGGGTAGAAGCCGAGCCGCCTTTGAACAGGTTGTTTTCGAGATATTTAAAATAATTCTGCGCGCAATAGGAATCGAGCGAGCTCATAATAAAGCCGTCGGAATTAAGCGAGCGTCCTTCGTCTATCGCGTTTGCAATAACCTCGGCGGGGAAGGATTTTTCGGCTTCGAGCGCGGTTAAAAAGTATTTTTCCTTGTCGGTATAAGCGGCGAAAAGCGCGCTTTTTGCCGCAACGTAGCCGTCGGAATAGGCAAGCAGGTCGGTTTTGTCGTTTTCGTCGGAATCGCCCTCGTAAAGCACCAAGCAGAGCCCGTCGAAAATGCCCTCTTCTATCCAGCCGATAGAATCCTGCATATAATAATGCGCCACGCTGTCGCGTCCTGCGGCGGCGATAAGGGTGGTATCGCTTCTTATCGCGCGGACTGCTTCCGAAAGGCTTTTTGCCATATCGGTCACAAGCGTTGTTTTATATTCCACCCATTTGTCCCAATGGGGAGAATCGAACAAAAGCGTTCCTATTTCGCTTACTTCGCCTATCGGAAGCTGATACTTGTCCGAAAAATCGTTAAGCGTTGCGGTATCGTAGCCCAAATCGCAATCGGTTTGGAATTTCGGGTAGCGCAGATGCTCGAATATGACCGTATCTATGTCGTAATTGCTTACTATATGCTTAACGTAATCAAGGTAATATTCCTTAAATTCGGCGTTTTGCGGGGAATAATATTTATTCGCCAAGCCTTCGCCGCTGCCGTTTTGCTCGGTCATCCAATCGGGCGCGGCAATAGATGCGTATTGGTTGTAATAAACCTCGAGCGAGAGCCCCAGCGCGATGCCCTCCTCCTCGCAAACGGTTATATATGCCTTTAAAACGTCAAAGCCGCCGAACGCGCTGTCTTGCTTGAACTTTGCGTTTTCCGGCATCGGAACACAGGTGGCATAGCCGTTGGAAACGCGCAAAAACAGCGTGTTCAAGCCCGCCGCCTTTGCCTTTTTAACGGTTGCACGGACTTGGTTAATGTCGGTTTCGGCAGGTGTGTGGAAGGCGCCGCGGGTTTCGGCAAAGCGTTGGTCGCGGCAAAGCGAATTTATTTCGGATTCCAAGCGTTCGGTATTTGCAACGAGCGATTTGTAGTTAAGCTCGCTTGCGCTTCCGCGCAGTTCTGCAATGATCGCGTTCATCGCATCAGCATCGATATTGCGGTATTCCGCAAGCGATGCATTTATAAGGCTTTCGGAATTTGCAAGCTCGTATTCAAGCGTGCGCTTGAACATATTTTTATCGTAGGTAAGGGTCGCAACACCCTCGCTCACAACGCATTTCGCGCCGAGAAGCGAATAGGTAATAAGCTGCTGCATCGTGCTTTCGGTTGCGGCGGAGAGCGAAAAACCGCCTTCGGGGATAGCGTGGTTGCTTCCGCGTGCAACGATAAAGCCTTCGGCATTTACGGTAATATCATAAGTATAAACCGGCGAGCTTTCGGCAGTCGGGTCGGAGATGATATACGCGTTTTCGCCGCCGCTTACTTCAAAGCTTATTTCGAAATAAGGGTCGAAATTGCCGTTGGCATCGCAAAGGAAAAGGCGTTGTGTGTAACTGTCGTAATAAAGACGAGTTCCGACCTTTACGTTGGTTTTAAACCATTGTGCCTTTGTACCCGAAGCCGAAATTACGGCGCCGTTTTCGGGGACGGCAAGGTTTTCGCCCTCGGGCAGGCCCGCTTCGACAATATCGGTTACCTTTCCTTCGGAATCGATAACAATATTGTGCCCCCATTGGGTCTGACCTGTTGCGGAAACATCTTTATAGATGATCACCGTATCGGCAGAGCGGGTTATGTTTTCGCCGTTTACGAATATAAAGCTTGGGCTTTCCTCGGCTTTGGGCATTACCGCAAGCATCGAAGTGAGCAGTAATACCGAAAGAAGCAGGGCAAATATTCTTTTGAGCATCATATTTCAACTACCATTCCGTCGTAAGAGGTTAAAAATCCAAGCTTTGCCGCTTCTTCGCAAAGCTCGTCGTGAAGAAGCTTGCCGTTGTGGGAAAAATGGTTAACGATATGCACCGTGCTTTCGTTGCAAACGCCTATTTTCGTAAGCCTTTCCTTAACAACGGGCACGCTGTCCAAGCCTAAATGTCCGCCTGCGCTGGGGAGCGCGCCGTAGGTGCAATCGTAGCTTACAAGGTCTGCCTTTATGCCGTTCTTTTCAAGGTAACCGTAAACCTCGTCGAAGAGCAAGCCTGTATCGTGCAGATAAAGTATAGTTTTTTCGCCGTCGGTGATAATATAAACGAACGGTGTTTCCTTCGGTGCGTGAAAGGCGGGAAGTGCGGTAACGGTGTATTTACCCGCGGTTGTAACGTCGTAGGTTTCTATTTCGTTTACGGTAACCGAAGGGGGTATTTCCTCCTCTTCGGTGTCACGCACGAAGTGTTTGTAACGGTCAAGCACAGCCTTGTTGCCGTAAACGTGCAGAGTCGGCTCTTTCATATCGTGGGCAAAGCAGCTTTCCATACGCATTATCAGGTCGGTCGGCTCGAAATGGTCGATATGCGAGTGTGTGACAAAGCAATATTTCACCTTCGAAAGGTCGAGCTTGTTATTAAGCATGTGGTTATAGGTGTCGGCAGGGAAATCTATTAAAAGATCGTCGTTTATAAGCGCTTGCGAGCGGGTGCGTATGTTTTTGCCGCCCAATTCCTTTGCACGAACGCAGTATTCGCAGTTGCAAAATATCGCGGGCCAGCCCTCTGCCGCCGCAGTACCCAAATATGTAAGCTTCATATCGTTATCCTCTTTATAAAAAATTTCATAATATTACAATTTACATTATAATATTAAAAACGCCGAATTTCAAGTATAAAAGCGCCATATTTAAAAAAGATAAATAAATTTATAAAAATTCGAAAAAAGGTATTGCATTTTTTAAATACGCGTGTTATACTTTAGTGTGCGAATTATTGGGGCTTTGCGCTCCTTATCATATCGAAAGAGAGGAATAATAAAATGAAGCAGGGTATCCATCCCGATTACAAGACCACCACTATTAAGTGTGCTTGTGGCGCAGAATATGTTACCAAGTCTGTTAAAGACAACGTTAAGGTTGATATTTGCTCTAAATGCCATCCGTTTTTCACCGGCAAGCAGAAGTTTGTAGATGCAGGCGGACGTGTAGACAAGTTCAAGAAGAAGTTCAATCTCGACTAATCGTAGCATAGTTAAAGGGCGGCACGGCGTGCCGCCTTTGTTTTTGGTTTTGCAAAAATAAAACTAATAAGTAATAGTGAAAAGTGAAAAGGTGCGGAATGCTTTTCGCAGGCGAAAAGCAATTTGATTAAATTTTTCGGTTTTGCTTGCAAAACCTACCTTACTTCTTCACTATTCACTATTACCTCTAACCTTTTTTCGGAGAAAAAAACCGTGGCTGAAAACCTAAATATAACGAATGAATTACAAAGCGGGAACGGCAGGGCGTTGCTCGTTGCGCTTTCTACCGTCGATGAAAACGAGCGCACCAACCGCTCGCTCGATGAGCTTGCGGGGCTTTTGGAAACCGCAGGCGGGGAAGAGGCGGCGCGCGTTATACAAAACCGTGCTACGCCCGACAAGGCGACCTATATCGGAAGCGGCAAGGTGCAGGAGATAGCCGAATTTATAAAGAACGACGGCGATATTTCGCTTGTTATCTTTGATAACGAGCTCACCCCCTCGCAGATCGCGAATTTAGAGCGTGAGATTCAGGGCGTTCGCGTTATCGACAGAACAATGCTTATTTTGGATATTTTCGCGCTTCACGCCGTAACCGGCGAGGGTAAATTGCAGGTGGAAATAGCCTGCCTTCGCTATACCGCACCCCGACTTACGGGCAGAGGCAAAGAACTTTCGCGGCTTGGCGGCGGTATCGGTACGCGCGGACCGGGTGAATCGAAGCTGGAAAGCGACCGACGCCACATTAAACGCCGCATTGCCGCGCTTTCGGAGGAGATCGCCGAAATCGAGCGCACGCGCAGCGTAAAGCGCGCAACGAGATTGCGTTCCGGCATAAAGTCCGCCGCAATAATCGGCTATACCAACGCGGGTAAATCGACGCTTTTGAATACCCTTACCGATGCGGGCATTTTGGCAGAGGATAAGCTCTTTGCCACGCTCGACCCGACAACGCGCAGGCTGACGCTTCCCAGCGGAGCCGAAATATTGCTTACCGATACGGTAGGTTTTATCGACAGACTGCCGACGCATCTTGTAAAGGCGTTCAAATCGACGCTTGAGGAACTTAAATACGCCGATTACATTATTAATATAACCGATGCGAGCGAGGATATCGAGGAGCGCGAGCGCAAGAGAGCGGTAACGCTTCAGCTTATTTCAGAACTGGGAGCTTCCGATAAGCCGATGCTCGAGGTGTTCAATAAGTGCGATATCGCTCTGCGCGATACGCCGTTCCCTAAAGGCACTATCGAAATTTCGGCAAAAAGCGGCGAGGGTACCCAAGCTCTGCTCGAAAAATTAGACGAACTCGTTTCTTCCGGCAAGAAGAAAATGAAGCTTCTCGTCCCCCATTCCGAAGCGGGCGTTGTTACCGAAATTTACCGCCTTGCAACCGTGCTGGAATGTGAATATATCGCAGAGGGCGCGCTTATAACCGCCGAATGCGATGCCCGCGCGCAGGGAACGTTCGGGAGGTTTGAGGTAAAAGGTAATAGTGAAGAGTGAATAAGTAAGGTAGGCTTTTGCAACACAGGTTTGCAAAAGCCTTTCTTTTTTATAAAAAAGCTCTTGACAAATTGGTCTACAAGGTGTAGAATGGCGGTGGTCTACAAGATGTAGAATGGAGGAAACCTATGAACGATTACCAAATGGGCGAAATAGAGACCCGATTTGCCGAAATTATATGGGAAAACGAGCCGATAAGCTCGACAGAGCTTGCAAAATTAAGCCTCGAAAAGCTTTCGTGGAAGAAAAGCACCACCTATACCGTTTTAAAAAGGCTTTGCGATAAGGGTATTTTCAAAAACGATGGCGGAAAAGTAAGCTCGCTTATAAGTAAAGAGGAGTATTATTCGCTTCAAAGCGAACGCTTTGTCGAGGATAACTTCAAGGGCTCGCTGCCTGCGTTTTTAACCGCGTTTACCAAAAGCAAATCGCTGACCCGCGAGGAGGTTGACGAAATTAAAAAAATGCTCGAGGAATTTGCGGAGGGGACGGAATGAGCGCGATATTCATAAAGCTCATAAATATGAGCATAACCGCTTCCTTTCTGGCGATTGCCGTTTTGTTGCTGAACGCGATATTTAAAAAGCTTCCGAGGTTTGTTTCGGTAATACTTTGGGCGTTCGTGGCGGTAAGGCTTATTCTGCCGTTTGATTTCGAAAGCGATGTGTCGCTTATCCCCTCGGGCGAAACCCTGCCGCAGAACATAACCGATACAGCCGTTCCGCAGATAAATTCCAACCTGCCGTTTATCGATTCGGCGGTCGACGGAATACTTGTCGAAAACTTTACCCACGGCGATACCGAAAGTATTGCACCGATGCAGCTCTTTTTCGCTGTTGCAAGCACCGTTTGGGTAATCGGCGTTGCTTTAATGCTTTTGTATTCGGTTATAAGCTATATAAGAATAAAGCGCAGACTGCGCGAGGCTGTTCCGCTTTTCACCAAAAAAGAGCGCATTTATATCTGCGATCACATTCCTTCGCCGTTTATTTTGGGACTTATAAAGCCGAAAATATATATGCCGTCGGTTATTTCGCGGGCGGATGCCGAATGTGTTATCGCGCACGAAAAGGCGCATATCGCAAGAAAAGACTATATCTGGAAGCCGCTTGCCTTTTTGCTTCTTTCGGTTTATTGGTTCAACCCGATTCTTTGGGTGGCTTATATTATTTTCTGCCGCGATATCGAGCAGGCGACCGACGAAAAGGTTATAAGATCAAAGGGCGAGGAGATAAAGATTCAATACAGCAAAGCCTTGCTTAATTGCTCGGGCGACCGAAGGTTTATCACCGCCTGCCCCGTTGCATTCGGCGAAAACGCGATAAAGGAAAGAATAAGAAACGTGCTTAATTACAAAAAGCCTGCGTTTTGGGTTATCGCCGTTTCGGTCATCGCGGTTGCCGTCATACCTATATTCTTTCTTACAAACCCCAAGCCCGCACCTGCCGATGAAATGCCGACCGAGCCAAACGAGGGCGAGTTCTTCCTGGATACGATAGTCATAGACGTCGAAAGCGGATATATGCTGGCAAGAAATATTGTTTTTGCGCCCCTGCCCGATGCCGAGGACGGAATTTACCGTGTTCCGTTAAAGACGCAAAAGGGAAGCATACCCGAAATAAAAATCGGCGGTAAGGTGCGCGTGGTGCACACAGGCGATTGGGATACCGAGGAACGCATTCCGCGTTTAAAGGAGGTAGTTTCGCTCCATACCTTCGGCACTCTCCCGCCCGAAAAACATTCGCCGATAAGCGATTTTGAATACCGCAACAACTATTACGGCGGAAAGTCGATAGTTAAATACAACGGCAACGATGAGCACGTTGTGATTCCCACCGTTATCGACGGCAAGGCGGTTATTACGATATCCGGCTCGGCGTTCGAATCGAATATGAATATAAAAAGCGTTTATATTCCCGATACCGTTTACCAAATAAACGGCGGCGCGTTCGAAAACTGTATGAATCTCGAAAGCGTGCATCTGCCGATTGCGCTTTACGGCATCGGCGACCACGCCTTTGCAAACTGCAAAAGTTTAAAGGAAATCGAGCTTCCGAGCACGTTGCAAAGAATCGGAAACGGTGCTTTCCAAAAATGCTACGGCTTAAAATGCGTTGAAATCCCCAAAAGCGTTACCTATTGGGGCGGAAGCAGCTTTGCCTCGAGCGGACTTACCGAGGTCGTGTTCGAGGAAGGGCTTGCAAAAATCGGCTCGAGCGATTTTCAGGAATGTCGGCGGCTTGCAAGGGTAACCATTCCCGAAGGCACCGAATGGAGCTATTGGAGCTTTTACGGCTGCGGCGCTCTGCCGAGAGAATACAGAGAGCCAGAAGAGGATGAATAGGAGTAAATTATGAAAAAAATATTATCAATACTGCTTGTATTTACAATGCTTTTCGCGCTTTGCGCCTGCGAAAAAGAAACGGTAGACGAATCATCGCAAATCGAATCCTACCCCGAAACACCCGCCGAGGATTTTCAATACACCGAGCTCGAGGACGGAAGCGGTTTAAGCGTCGAATATTACTACGGCGGCGACGAGGTAGTGGTTATTCCCGCAGAGATAAAGGGCAAGCCGGTAAAGGACGTTCGTGTTAGCTCCTTCCGTTATAACGAAAAGCTGAAAACTCTTTATATCCCCGAGGGCGTAACCAAATTAAGCGCTTGGCTGATGTCAAACGAACAGCCTGCTACCACCACCGTCGAAAAAATCGTGCTTCCGAGCACCTTGACCCACATAGACAACAGCGCCTTCAAGAACTTCACGCACCTGCGCGAAATCAACCTGCCCGACAGTTTGCAAAAGGTTGGTAACTCGATATTCGAGGGCTGTGTAAGTCTTACGGGTACCTATCTGCCGAAAGCGGTGTTCGGCAACGGCTCGCTCACCGGCTGTTGTATCGAAAGCATCGTCGTTCCCGAGGGCGTTACGGAGCTGTGCTACGCCGAATTTGCGCACGCAACCGTTAAAAGCGTAACCCTGCCGAGCAGCTTAAAGGTGATCGGCACCGGTGCCTTTTATAACTGCCCGTTGACCGAAATATCGCTTCCCGAGGGCTTGGAGCGTATCGAGGACCGTGCATTCGAAAAAACGCTTATTAAAGAAGCGGTAATCCCTTCAAGCGTTAAGGAGGTCTCCGATTACGCGTTCAACAGCGAGACGTTCGAACGGCTTATCTTCCTCGGCGATGCGCCGCTTTTCTTTACCGATTGGGAGGATGCGTTCAACGAGCCGAATATATCTTATGAAATCCATATAAGCAAATCGGCAAAGGGCTTTAGCTTCCCGCGCTGGAACGGATTCCCCGTGCGCTATACCGATTCGAGCGAAATGCCCAAAACAAGCGGCGATTTTGAATATTTCGAAAACGAAAACGGTGTTGCAATTTCGGGTTATCTCGGCAACGGTGGGGACGTCGTTATCCCCGAAAGTATAGACGGAAAAGCGGTAACCGAAATAGGCATACGCGCCTTCGCCGGAAACGAAACGGTTAAAAGTATCAAATTCCCCGCAACGCTTGAAAAGATCGGCAACCGCGCGTTTATGAATTGTGAGGGATTGGAAAAGCTTGAGCTTCCGAGCACGCTTAAGGAAATCGGAAGCGCGGCGTTTGCGGGTTGCAGCGCGCTTACCGAGCTGAATATCCCCCAAGGTGTCGAAACGATCGGAAGCGATGCCTTTGCCTTTAACGACGGAATTGTAAAGGTCGTGCTTTCCGAGGGCGTGAAGAATTGGGGCGACCATATTTTCCAGAATTGCAATTCAATAAGCGACGTAACGCTTCCCGCGGATATGAAGGTTTTGCCCGAAGCGATGTTCTTTGCGAATTACGCTCTTACACAGCTCACGCTCCCCGCAGGGCTTACGGAGATAGGCGAGAGCGCGCTAAGAAGCACAAGAATCGAATCGCTCACGCTTCCCGAGGGGTTGAAAATTATCGGCGATTATGCGTTCGAAGCAACGGGGAAGCTCAAAAGCATAAACATTCCCGAATCGCTTGAATATATCGGCGAAGAAGCGTTCGAGAGCACCGCTATAACCGAGCTTACGCTCCCTGCGGGCTTCAAGACCTTCTGGGGCTGGTCGTTTAACTGCTGTTACCGGCTCGAAAAGCTTACCTTCCTCGGCGATGCGCCGGAGGTGAAGATAACCTCGGAGGAGGACGACGGATATGGGTACAGCATAGATTATACCTTCCCGAACAATACCGATTTTACCGTTTATATCAATCCCGAAGCAAAAGGCTTTGAAGGCGGATTTTGGGATGAATGCCGTATAGAAATAATCGTCGAAAACGAAGAAAGCGCAAAGGTTTCGAAATAAGGCGAAGCCTGTCATCCTGAGCGAAGCGGCGAAAGCCGCGTAGTCGAAGGATATACGAAACAGTAAGATAATGATAAAAGATAATAGATAATAGATAATAGATAGTGTGATGCTTTAGGCATTGAACAAGTTATTGGGTTTTCGTTAAAAGGCGAAAGCCCTTTGCTTTTTAAAAGCGATAAAAACTTTTTTGTGTTGTTGTTGTCTTTGTGAAGCATACAAAGCCAAAGCACGGCAACAGCGCTTAAAAACCCCTACAAGTCTGTTGCGTTATGTTGTTGTTATGTTGTTGTATTGTTGTTGTGTTCTTTTGAGTTGTTGTTGGACTTCAGGACAACAACAACGAAATTTTCTTTTTCTTTTTTCTTTTCTTTACTTTTTTTCTTGTCTTTGATTTTTCTTTTGCTTCTTTTCTTTTTCCTTTCGCTTCTTTTTTTCTTTCTTTTCGTTTTTCTTTTTCTTGCCGCCCCGTGGGTATATTATATATTATTCTTCAGCAAATTTCATCTCATTTTTTTCTCAACTTTTTCTCTATTTTTTCTCAATTTTGTCTCGATTTTGTCTCATTTCTGTCCCGACTTTTTCTCTATTTTTTCTCATCGCTTCGCTCTCCCCAAAAATGCAAGCATTTTCGGGGACCCCGTACCGCGCGGCGGGTTTTGGATGCACGTGCGCTCGCGCCTCGCTCACCGCTCGCGTGCATCATAGGTATAAAAATCCACGCGCTTGTCGCGGATTTTTATTTTATTTTCTCATTTTATTCTCAACTTTTTCTCAATTTTGTCCCAACTTTTTCTCTATTTTTTTCATTTTTTTCTCACGCTCGGCAAACAAAAAAGGACAGAGAAAATCTGTCCTTTTTGTAATAAAACTTTTCTTTTTCGTAATCAAAAACAAATTCAGCTTTCGAAAACAACCGCTTCGAAGGGGGCGAGCTTAAGAACGCCGTTTTTGGGAAGTGTTGCATCTTCGAAGTTGGAAATAAGAAGCTTTTTACCCTCGATTTCGGTTTTGACGTCGAGAGGGTAGGGCGAGAAGGAGCAAACCACGGTAACCGTTTTGCCGTTGCCGATACGCTGATAAGCGATAATATCGTTGTAATCGAGCATTACCGGCTTTATCGTGCCGACAGAAAGCGTTTCGACGTATTCCTCGTTTTTGCGAAGCGATATCATCTTTTTGTAGTAATTCAGAACGCTGTTTTCGTCCTTTGCTTCGTCTTCTGCGTTAAAACGAATGTATTCGGGGTGCACCTTCATCCAAGGCTTTGCGCTTGTAAAACCGCCGTTTTCGCCCGATGTCCACGGGAAGGGAACGCGTCCGTTATCGCGGCTGTAACGGTTGACTGCTTTAATTGCCTCTTCGGGGGTAAGACCGTCGTTAATAGCGATGCTGTAATGGTTTTTGGTGGAAATATCGTCAACTTCGTCGATGCTTGCAAACACCGTGTTGGTCATACCCAGCTCCTGCCCCTGATAGATAAAGGGAATGCCGCGCAGGTAAAACCAAAGCGTGCCGAGCATTTTTTGGGTGTATTCGTTTTGGTATTCCCGCGGTAGGAACTTTTCGCAGGCACGGGGGTAATCGTGGTTTTCGAAATAGACCGCGCCGAAGCCGATTTTTTCGGTTTCTATCTGGGAAGCAAACATTTTATCGCGAAGCAGCGATATCGGCCATTCCCAAGCCTTTTTGCAGGTGTACCAGGTGTGTCCGTAGGAATAAAGCTCGGAATACGAAAAATCGAAAAGGGTAGAGAAATAGCCGTTTTCGCCGATATATTCGCCGAGCTGGTGGTAAGGCACGCCCGCCGCTTCGGCAACCGTAAAGCAATCGTAACGGTCGAAGGTGCGCTCGCGAAGCTCGGTAAGAAAATCTCCGATGCCGGGGTAGTTTCGGGTAGGCTCAAAGCATCCAACCATTCCGTCGTCGCCGTCGGGCGGGAGGGAAGAAAGAGTCGGCTCCTTTTTAAGGTGGGTTATCGCGTCGATACGCCAGCCGCCCAAGCCCTTATCGAGCCACCAATTCACCATTTCGTAAATGCGCTCGCGAAGCTTGGGGTTTTCCCAATTAAGGTCGGGCTGCTTTTTCGAAAAGAGGTGCATATAGTATCTGCCGCCGCCTACGTGCTCCCAAGCGCTGCCGCCGAACATAGAACGCCAGTTGTTGGGCGGGCCCTGATCGCTGTTGCGGAAATAGAAGTATTCGGCTTCCTCGCAGTTCGGGTCGGCAAGCGCCTTCTTGAACCATTCGTGCTCGTCGGAGCAATGGTTTACAACAAGGTCCATAACGATTTTTATGTTGCGCTTTTTCGCTTCTGCAAGAAGCTCGTCCATATCCTCCATAGTGCCGAACATCGGGTTTATCGCGTAGTAATCCGAAATATCGTAGCCGCCGTCGTCCATAGGCGAGGCGTAAACGGGGCATATCCAAATATAATCGATTCCAAGGTCTTTTAAATAATCAAGCTTGCTTGTAATACCCTTTAAATCGCCGATACCGTCGCCGTTGGCATCGCAAAAGCTGCGGGGGTATATCTGGTAAGCTATTTTTCTTTTCCAGTTTTGGTTGTTCATAAAAAATCAACTCCTTCTAAATTCGGTTATACCATAATTTTTCGTAAAATACAATAATTGTTATATATTTTTTGTAAATAACCATTGAAAAAGCACGAGTTATATGTTATATTATATATCGGTGTTGTGTCGTCTGATATTACACCGCTTGTTTTCGCGCAAAAAATAAAAACACATAAATCAGGAGGAATTCCCGAATGGCACTTACCCAGCAGCAGATCGCGGAAAAGACCGCGGAGCTCGAAGCCTACATATCCGAGCAAAAGGATGTTAAGGGCGCACTTATCCCCGTAATGCAAAAAGCGCAGGAGCTTTTTGGCTACCTCTCTTTTGAAACGATGGAGCTTATCTCCGAACGTCTTGACGTTCCCGTTTCGGAAATCTACGGCGTAGCAACCTTCTACGCACTCTTCTCGCTCACCCCGAAGGGCGACCACGTTATTTCGGTATGCACAGGTACCGCTTGCTACGTTAAAGGCGCGCAGGCAGTTCTCGATGAAGTTAAGAATCAGCTCGGTATCGAATCGGGCGAAACCACCGCAGACGGCAAGTTCTCCATTCAGGATACCCGTTGCCTCGGTTGCTGCGGTCTTGCTCCCGTAATGGTCATCAATAACGACGTTTACGGCAGACTCGACCCCGCCGACGTTAAGGATATTCTCGCTAAATATTAAGAATTATTTGTCGAAAGGAATTCAATAAATGAAATCATTAGCTCAACTTGCCGAGATTCGCAGTGAAATGAAAAAATCCATTGCGATCCGTATGCAGGATAAATCTCTTTCCGATAACAAAGTTAAAAGACACGTTCTTGTCTGCGGCGGTACCGGCTGTACCTCCTCGGGCTCGGTAACCATTCGCGAAGTGTTCGAAAAGGAGCTCAAAGCGAGCGGTATCGAAAACGACGTTAAAATCGTTCAAACCGGCTGCTTCGGTCTTTGCGCTCTCGGCCCTGTTGTTATCGTATATCCCGAAGGCACCTTCTATTCTCAGGTAACTCCCGAGGACGTTCCCGAAATCGTTTCCTCTCACCTTGTGAACGGCGACCTCGTTCAAAGATTGGTTTACGACGATATCGGCGGCGGCAAAAAGGCAGAAGGCCCCGTTGCACTTAACGAAACCGGCTTCTATAAGGACCAAAACCGCGTTGCGTTGCGTAACTGCGGCGTTATCGACCCCGAAAGCATCGATGAATATATCGCTACCGACGGCTACCTCGCACTCGGCAAGGTGCTTACCGAAATGACCCCCGACGAGGTTATCTCGGTAGTGCTCGAATCGGGCTTGCGCGGCAGAGGCGGCGCGGGCTTCCCCACCGCAAGAAAGTGGCAGTTCGCAAAGAACAGCGTTTCGGACAAGAAATACGTTGTATGTAACGCCGATGAAGGCGACCCCGGTGCGTTTATGGACCGTTCGGTACTCGAAGGCGACCCCCACGCTGTTATCGAAGCTATGGCTATCGCAGGCTACGCTATCGGCGCAGACGAAGGCTTTGTTTACGTACGTGCGGAATATCCTATCGCGGTTAAGCGTCTTGCTATCGCTATCGAGCAGGCTCGTGAATACGGCATACTCGGCAAAAACGTTTTCGGCACCGACTTCAGCTTCGACGTACATATCCGTCTTGGCTCGGGCGCGTTCGTATGCGGCGAAGAAACCGCGCTTCTTACCTCTATCGAAGGTAACCGCGGCGAGCCCAGACCCCGTCCTCCGTTCCCCGCAGTAAAGGGTCTTTTCGGTCAGCCTACCATCATCAATAACGTTGAAACTCTTGCAAATATCGCACAGATAATCAATAACGGCGCAGATTGGTTTAAATCTATGGGTACCGAAAAGTCTACCGGTACAAAGGTATTCGCGCTTGGCGGCAAGATCAACCACACCGGTCTTGTTGAAATTCCCATGGGTACTCCTCTCCGCACCATTATCGAAGATATCGGCGGCGGCATTCCCAACGGCAAAAAGTTCAAAGCGGCTCAAACCGGCGGCCCCTCCGGCGGCTGTATCCCCGCATCGCTTATCGATACCCCCGTTGACTATGAATCTCTTATGTCTATCGGCTCGATGATGGGCTCGGGCGGTCTTATCGTTATGGACGAAGACAACTGTATGGTTGACATCGCGAAGTTCTTCCTCGAATTCACGGTTGATGAATCCTGCGGTAAGTGCACCCCCTGCCGTATCGGTACGAGAAGAATGCTCGATATCCTTAACCGCATTACCGAAGGTAAGGGCGAAGAGGGCGATATCGAAAAGCTCGAAGAGCTTGCTAACAATATCAAGGCTACCGCACTTTGCGGCTTGGGCCAGACCGCTCCTAACCCCGTACTTTCCACCATTCGCTACTTCCGCGATGAATACGAAGCGCACATCCGCGAAAAGCGCTGCCCCGCAGGTCAGTGTAAGGCGCTTGCAAGATTCGTTATCGACCGTGAGCTCTGTAAGGGCTGCTCGCTCTGTGCGAGAAAGTGTCCCGTTAACGCTATCGAAGGCGTTGTAAAGAGCCCGTTCGTTATCGATCAGGATAAGTGTATCAAGTGCGGCACCTGTATCGACAGCTGTAAGTTCGGCGCAATCTCGAAGAAATAAGGAGGAAGGATAAATGAATATGGTAACTCTTACAATAGACGGCGTACAGGTAACTGTTCCCGCTAATTATACAATTCTCGAAGCTGCACGCGAGGCTCACATCAATATCCCGACTCTTTGCTATCTCAAGGATGTGAACGAAATCGGCGCTTGCCGTCTTTGCCTTGTTGAAATTCAGGGCGCGCGCGCTCTTCAGGCATCCTGCGTATCTCCCGTAGGCGAGGGTATGGTGGTTTGCACCAATAACGAAAAGCTTCGCAAGGCAAGAAAGCTCAATCTCGAGCTCATTCTTTCCAACCACAACCGCGAATGCACCTCCTGCGTAAGAAGCGGCAACTGCGAGCTTCAGCAGCTTTGTAAGGAATACGGCGTAGAGGATTACCCCTACGACGGCAACAAGTCCGAAGCAAAGATCGACGATATTTCTCCCTCTATCGTTCGCGATAATACCAAATGTATCTCCTGCCGCCGTTGCGTAGCGGCTTGTAATAAGGTACAGAAGATCGGCGCTATCGGCGTTTCGAAGCGCGGCTTCAATACCACCGTCGGCTGTATCTATGATTTAAGCCTTGCAGACAGCCCCTGCATTAACTGCGGTCAGTGTATCCTCGCTTGCCCTGTCGGTGCATTGAAGGAAAAGGACAGCACCGCAGAAGTTTATGCGGCTATCGCAGACCCCACCAAGCACGTTGTTGTTCAGCCCGCTCCCGCAGTAAGAGCAACTCTCGGCGAAGAATTCGGTATGGAAATCGGCACATCCGTAACCGGCAAGCTCGTTTCCGCTTTGCGCAGACTCGGCTTCGATAAGGTGTTCGATACCGACTTCGCGGCTGACCTTACCATTATGGAAGAAGGCACCGAGCTTCTCGGCAGACTCAATAACGGCGGTAAGCTCCCGATGATTACCTCCTGCTCGCCCGGCTGGATCAAATATTGCGAAGAATTCTATCCCGAATTCCTTCCCAACCTCTCCTCCTGCAAATCCCCGCACGAAATGCTCGGCGCGGTTATCAAGAGCTACTATGCAGAAAAGGCAGGCATCGACCCGAAGGACATCTACGTTGTTTCGGTAATGCCTTGTACCGCAAAGAAGTTCGAAGCAGGCAGAGAAGAGCTTTCGGTTAACGGCTTGCAGGATGTTGACGCGGTTATCACCGTTCGCGAACTTGCAAGAATGATCAAGAACGCGGGTATCGACTTCAAGCGTCTCCCCGATGAAGATTTCGATTCTGTTCTCGGTGAATCCACCGGTGCGGGCGTTATCTTCGGTGCAACCGGCGGCGTTATGGAAGCAGCTTTGCGTACCGTTTACGAGGTTGTTACCGGCAAAACGCTCGAAAACGTTGAATTCGCTTGCGTTCGCGGTACCGACGGTATTAAGGAAGCGGAAATCGACCTTAACGGCACCACCGTTCGCGTAGCTGTTGCTCACGGCACCGGCAATGCAAAAGAACTTCTCGATATGGTTAAGAACGGCGAAAAGGATTACCAGTTCATCGAAATTATGGGCTGTCCCGGCGGCTGTGTAACCGGCGGCGGTACTCCTATTGTCGATGCAACCACCCTTTCCTATATCGACCTCAAGACCGAACGTGCAAAGGCGCTTTACGGCGAGGATGCAGGCAAGGCAAAGCGTAAGTCGCACGAAAACGTTGAAGTTCAGACCCTTTATAAGGAATTCCTCGGCGAGCCGAACTCCCATAAGGCACACGAGCTTCTTCATACTCACTATATTCCCAGACCTAAGTATATTAAGAAGTAAGGCTTCTATTTTGGTCTAAACCGAAAAAATCTTTTTTAAGTTCCCCGCGGTAGAGGTTGAGATTAATTCATACCTTCTACACGCGTGGGTGTTGCGTGCGATATAATCGTTACAATAAGGTTTTTATTAAGATTTTTTCTATCGTGCTTTTCGGCTCGGGCAGTAGATTTCTACAGCCTCTCACCGAAAATCCCGATTTTAGCCTCAAAATAGCGCGCCTTTGGTTAACTTATTTGCTACAAAAAGCCGTACGGGTTTTCCTGTACGGCTTTTTAGTTACAAGCATAAGTTGCGAAACGCAAGCGTGAAAAATAAAACTCTTGATTTTATCAAACAAGCGTGTTATAATGTTAACAGTAAGATTTTTCCTTATTGGAAAAAGTCGGAGTGTAGCCATGT
>JAZSHQ010000011.1:0-15289 GCA_045533335.1 Eubacteriales bacterium | reverse complement strand
CTCGTTATGACCGCTTCGATATCTCTCCGAATTAGTCAGCCAAGATAGAATATCACAAAAGTGCTTGAATGTCAATAGTTTGCGCGAAAATATTATCGTTATAAACCGCCTGTGAATCACAAATAAAACGAGCGGACGTTTGACCGCCCGCCCTTTTATTGCATTATTCCTTGCCCTTGGGGTTTGGTCCGTATTCGTTAGGACCGAATTGACTGTCTTCTATCATATAGTAAAGCAGAATAATCTGTCCGACAAGCGGAATATACGTAACGAATATAGAGGTCCACGGACGTCCCGTATCGTGCAATCTTCGGATTTCCATAGCAAGCATCCCGACAGCCGTCGCAATCGAATACACGATCAGCAGCATAATGCTTAAAAATGCCGCGATTACCGATTCGGAAAAACCGGCAACTATCACCAACGCATACATCAATCCAAAAGACACGTAAAACAAAGGCAGAGAAAGCCAATATTCTTTTCTGCGTGCACGGCCCTTAAAGTTGAATATTTTCTTGTATATACTCAAAAACGCCGTAAGAATATTAAAATCTTCTACCTTTGCGCCCACATAATCTCTTACTTCGCCCGTTTGACTTACCGTAAATTTGTAGCCGCATTGTTTACATTCAAATATACCCGTTTTTCCCAAAAGCGAAAATTCGACGTCTTCGTTACCGCATTTAGGACAAGCGAGCTTTTTCTCGATTTTTTGTTCGCAATGAGGACAAACCTTCTCGGTATCCGACACATTCCGACCGCAATTACCGCACTTTATCATAGCCATAAACGAAAACCTCCTTTGACTTTTCAAACTATATATAACATATTTCTTACACTTTGTCAATATTATTAACTTTCTCTTGACAAACAGTATATGCGTAAATATAACGTAATGTTAAAAACTCATTTTATAGGAGGGTACTATGAACTACACACTTTTAAGTGAAGAACAGGCCAAGCAGGTACGCCAAACGTTCGAGGCAGCTTTTATCGAAACTCCGGAAGAATACGCAGTAAGTTCTGCCAAGCGGCGCGAAGAATACTTTGCAGAAAATCCAAACGCACATGTTTATCCAATTCCAAACTACAACGAGGTTATATACTGGTCGAAAATCAAGTCCTACAAAGAAATAGCTTTTGCAGACGTATTATCCTTTCTTTCGAAGATCGGCAACCCCGTGTATTTTATGAGCGACCTCGAATTAGAAGGATACGTCGGCATGCATTTATTGCAGGACAACAAAGCTTCAATCGGTTTTGTTGCAGAAACCGATAACCCAAAGGAATTTGCGGATTTTATATATTACGAATGGCGCAGATTCAACGATATGAACGATTTTTATTTTGATTCCGTTTTGCCCCAAGATTTATACGTTTTTGACGAAAGCTTTTCGTGGATGCTTGTTTTCACACACCACAACAGAGATGATTTCAGCTCGGAGCACGTCGAAAACAGCTTCAACCGTTTGTGCTTTCTGCTTCGGGCATAAGCAACGAACATAGAATTAAGGCGGTACTTTCGTACCGTCTTTTTAAATCTCTATCCAAAAACGCTTTATTTCTCTTCCGTCGCAGAAAACCGTGTTTTCAAGCACGCCGCCGTTTGCGGTTATCGTTCTCTCGCTTGCGATATTTTCGCTGTTGCAGGTCAGCAAAACCTTGGTATATCCGCGTTCCTTGCAGATCGCAAGCAAAAGGCGAAGAATTTCCTTTGCGTATCCTTTATTTCGTTCGGAAGGGCGCACCGAAAACCCGATATGCCCGCCCCAAGTGCTCAAAACGGGAGTGTTGATACGGTGTCGAAGCTCGATTGTGCCGACCAGCCGACCGTCGTCTACGCGAACGGCAAGAAAAGTGTTCGAAGGAACATACCCAGTTGGGATCGTTTGCTCGTTTTTCAGCAATTCAAGCTCGGTAAGCCATTCCTCGGCAGTTTCGCAGTCCTTTAGTCCGCCGCAGCCCGCAAAATCGCTTCCCGCTGCAAGCATTTCCTCGCGAAATGCCGCTATCTCTGCCGAATATTCAGTTGAGGGGAGCACCAATCTCAATTCACTCATCCAAAAACAACCTCGTATTTATCGACCAGATACAGCGGCGCATACGCCGTTTTTGCCTGACGCAGACCGAGGTCGTTCATATCCTCTTCGCGGTCGACAAAGGTTGCGCCGTTTGCAAACTCGCGTACAAAGAAGCAATTAACCGCCTCGAACGCGCCGTCGAACGAGCGGAGCGCCTTTTCGAAATGCACATAAAGCGTGTCGCCCACGCGCTCGCCTATGGCAAACGCAATTATTTCGCCGTTAACCTCTAACATTCCGCCGTTTAAGCCGAGCTCGTGATAGTCGTCGAGCAGGCGTTGGATTATTTCTTTCTCTGCAAAAAGTCTTTCGCTGTCTGCGGGATTTTCGGCTTTGAAATGCTCATAAAATTCGCGCAGGCGGTCGATATTTTCGCTATTTACGCATAAAAAACGATGATTTTCATAGGTTTTTATGAATTTATTAAAACGATTCTTTTTCTTGTGGAGCCTTTTGCCCGAAAGGGTCGAAAGCGATTCGGCGCTGTAAATATAGTCCGACCAGCCTTCTAATTTAAGGGCGCTTCCGCCCGAAAACGCAGGCAGAGCGCATTTTGGCACAAACGAAAAACGCGGCTCTATATTATGCATTTTGCAATAATCGCGCACCCGCGCGACGGCATTTGAGGTATCCATTTCGCCGAACGGAACGGCAAACGCCGCCCTGCCCGATTCGTCGATACCCTTTATAAACAGCGTATTTTTATAAACACAAATCTCGTATTTATAATAAACGCCCCAAAGGTAGATGCCGCAAAGCGTGAAATCGCAGCTTTGGATGCCGCAATTTTGCGTATATTCCCTTATAACTGCTATATCGCTTTTTTCGATTGCGCGGAAACAAAGCATAAAACACCCGATTTGAATAAAAATACAAGAAAGACGGCACGAAAAGCACCGTCTTTCTTTAACAAAATTGACTTGTTAATTTACGAGATCGAATTAGCCTTCGATGTCGATAACAACGCCCGAACCAACGGTTCTGCCGCCTTCACGGATAGCGAAGCGGAGACCCTTTTCAATAGCGATAGGAGCGATGAGTTCAACCTTCATGTCAACGTTGTCGCCGGGACGGCACATTTCAGCGCCTTCGGGAAGATTGATGATACCGGTAACGTCGGTAGTTCTGAAGTAGAACTGAGGTCTGTAACCGGGGAAGAAGGGCTTATGACGGCCGCCTTCCTTTTCGGTAAGAACGTAAACCTGACCGATGAACTTGGTGTGGGGGTTGATGGAGCCGGGCTTTGCAAGTACCTGACCTCTTTCGATGTCGGTCTTCTTAACGCCACGGAGAAGTGCACCGATGTTGTCGCCTGCTTCTGCAGAGTCGAGAAGCTTACGGAACATTTCGATACCGGTAACGGTGGTCTTGGAAGTTTCGCTGATACCAACGATTTCAACTTCGTCGCCCATCTTAACAACGCCACGTTCTACACGGCCGGTAGCAACGGTACCACGACCGGAGATGGAGAAGACGTCTTCAACAGGCATAAGGAAGGGAAGGTCGTCGTTACGAGCGGGAGTGGGGATATATTCGTCAACTGCGTTCATAAGCTCAACGATAGGAGCGTATTCAGCAGAGGACTGATCCTTGTTTTCGGAAAGGAGAGCTTCTCTTGCAGAGCCTTTAACGATGGGAATTTCATCGCCCGGGAAGTCATACTCGGAAAGAAGTTCGCGAACTTCCATTTCAACGATTTCGAGAAGTTCTTCGTCGTCAACGAGGTCGCACTTGTTGAGGAATACAACGAGAGCGGGAACGCCAACCTGACGAGCGAGAAGGATGTGTTCACGAGTCTGCTGCATAGGACCGTCGGTAGCAGCAACAACGAGGATTGCGCCGTCCATCTGAGCAGCACCGGTGATCATATTCTTAACGTAGTCAGCGTGGCCCGGGCAGTCAACGTGCGCGTAGTGACGTGCGTCGGTTTCGTATTCAACGTGACGGGTGTTGATTGTGATACCACGAGCTCTTTCTTCGGGAGCGTTGTCGATCTGGTCGTATGCCTGGAATTCGATGTTTGCGTTGGTGAGAGAAAGAGTCTTGGTGATAGCAGCGGTAAGGGTGGCCTTACCATGGTCAACGTGACCGATGGTACCAATGTTAACGTGGGGCTTTGTTCTTTCAAATTTAGCCTTTGCCATTATTAAAATCATCCGTTTTTGATATTATTATAAATTCATTATATCGAATTTTTCGCCTATGTCAAGGCATTTTTTGTTTTTTATAGCTTATTTCGTTTTTCCTGCGACGATTGCTTCGAGAATCGACTTAGGAACAAGCTCGTAGTGGCTGGGTTCCATTACATACTGACCGCGACCCTGAGTCTTGGAACGAAGGTCGGTAGCGTAACCGAACATCTGGGAAAGAGGTACGTGAGCAGTGATCTGCTGACCGCCACCAACATTTTCGGTACCCTGCATTGCGCCGCGGCGAGAGTTGATATCGCCGATAACGGTGCCGAGGTAATCGTCGGGAGTGGTGACAACGACCTTCATAATGGGCTCGGTAAGAATGGGACCTGCATTCTTCATAGCGTTCTTGAACGCCATAGAGCCTGCAATCTTGAATGCCATTTCCGAAGAGTCGACTTCGTGGTAGGAGCCGCCGGTAAGAGTTACCTTAACGTCAACTACGTTGTAGCCTGCAACTACGCCGGAAAGCATTGCGCCCTTGATACCTGCGTCAACAGCGGGGATATATTCCTTCGGAACGTCGCCGCCGGTAACTTCGTTGACAAATTCGTAGCCTTTGCCGGGGTTGGGCTCAACGTTAATAATAACGTGGCCGTACTGACCCTTACCACCCGACTGACGTGCATACTTGCAGTTTTCGGTTGCGGGCTTGGTGATGGTTTCGCGGTAGGAAACCTGAGGCTTACCAACGTTTGCTTCAACGCGGAATTCGCGGAGAAGTCTGTCAACGATGATTTCGAGGTGGAGTTCGCCCATACCTGCGATGATAGTCTGACCGGTTTCTTCATCGGTGTAAGCCTTGAAGGTGGGGTCTTCTTCAGCAAGCTTTGCAAGAGCGATACCCATTTTTTCCTGACCTGCTTTGGTCTTGGGCTCGATAGCAACGCGGATAACGGGTTCGGGGAATTCCATCGATTCGAGGATAACGGGAGCCTTTTCGTCGCAAAGGGTGTCGCCGGTGGTGGTGTTCTTGACACCGACTACTGCAGCGATATCGCCTGCGCGGATCTCATCAACGTCCTCGCGGTGGTTAGCGTGCATAAGAAGGATTCTGCCGAGTCTTTCTCTGCCGCCCTTGGTTGCGTTATATACGGTCGCGCCGGACTGTACGCAGCCCGAGTAAACACGAACGAAGCAGATCTTACCAACGAACGGGTCGGTAGCGATCTTAAATGCGAGAGCCGAGAAGGGCTCGTCGTCCGAAGTGGGACGGGTGGTTTCTTCGTCGGTCTTGCAGTCTATACCCTTGATATCTTCGATATCGGTAGGAGCGGGCATATAATCTACGATAGCGTCGAGGAGCTTCTGAACGCCTTTGTTCTTGTAGGAAGTACCGCAAACAACGGGTACCATCTTGTTAGCGATGGTAGCTGCGCGGATAGCCTTCTTAACGTCGTCCATCGGGAGTTCTTCGCCCATAAGCCAGAGTTCCATAAGCGATTCATCGAATTCTGCAACAGCTTCGATGAGTGCCTGATGGTATTCTTCTGCCTTATCTGCCAAATCTGCGGGAATATCGCGTTCTTCGATATTCTGTCCGAGATCGTCAAGATAGAAGTAAGCCTTCATCTTAACGAGGTCGATGATACCCTTGAAATCTGCTTCAGCGCCGATGGGGAGCTGAATGGGAACAGCGTTTGCCTTCAATCTGTCCTTGATCATATCAACGACGCGATAGAAGTTTGCACCCATAATGTCCATCTTGTTAACGTTGCACATTCTGGGAACTTTGTACTTGTCAGCCTGACGCCATACGGTTTCGGACTGAGGCTCAACGCCGCCCTTTGCACAAAGAACGGTAACCGAGCCGTCGAGAACACGGAGAGATCTTTCAACCTCTACGGTGAAGTCAACGTGACCCGGGGTATCGATAATGTTGATACGGTGGTTCTGCCAGAAGCAGGTGGTAGCAGCAGAGGTAATGGTAATACCGCGCTCCTGTTCCTGTTCCATCCAGTCCATCGTAGCGGAACCTTCGTGGGTTTCGCCGATCTTATGAGTTTTACCTGTGTAATACAGGATTCTTTCGGTTGTGGTCGTCTTACCCGCGTCTATATGAGCCATAATACCGATATTACGGGTAAGCTCAAGCGGAGTTTGTCTGGCCATATATTTTTCTCCTTAATGAAATGTCGCGTATAAAATGACGCGGTTTACCACTTGTAATGCGCAAAAGCTTTGTTTGCTTCTGCCATCTTGTGAGTATCTTCCTTCTTCTTAACTGCACCGCCGGTACCGTTAACGGCATCGATGATTTCTGCAGCAAGGCGTTCGCTCATCTTGCGGTCGCTTCTCGATCTCGCATAGGTGATAAGCCATCTAAGGCCGAGAGTCTGACGTCTCTCGGGGCGAACGTCCATAGGAACCTGATAGTTAGAGCCGCCTCTGCGCACTGCCTTAACTTCCAATGCAGGCATGATGTTTTCAAGAGCCTTCTTGAACTGTTCAAGAGGATCGTTGCCTGTCTTCTGTTCGATGATAGCGAATGCGTCGTAGACGATCTTCTGGGCGATGGACTTCTTGCCGTCGTACATAATGTTGTTTACCAACTTAGTAACGAGCTGGGAATTATACATCGGATCCGGAAGAACTTCTCTTTTAAAACCATGTACTCTTCTGGGCACTTTACTTCCCTCCTTCATAAAGATAGCGTTTTTACGCTTCAATGAATTCACAGGTACTCGAAAATTTTTATTTCCGTTAGTGCCGATATCTATATGAATTTCTTCGTATCAGCACGAGGAAAGCGAAATTATCGTTCCTGAAATTAAACCTTAAGAAATATTATTTCTTAGGCTTCTTTGCGCCGTATTTCGAACGGCTCTGGTTTCTGTTGGCAACACCCTGAGTATCGAGCTTGCCGCGGATGATGTGGTAACGCACACCGGGAAGGTCCTTAACTCTACCGCCCCTGATAAGAACAACAGAGTGTTCCTGAAGGTTGTGGCCTATACCGGGGATGTAAGCGGTAACTTCGAGACCGTTGGTGAGTCTTACTCTTGCGATCTTTCTCTGAGCGGAGTTCGGCTTCTTAGGGGTCTTGATCGCCACCTTAGTGCAAACGCCTCTCTTCTGAGGGCTGGAGATGTCAACTGCAACGTTCTTGATCGAGTTGGTGCTTCTCTGGAGAGCGGGGGACTTGGACTTGTAGGTCTTGTCCTGTCTACCGTGCTTTACCAGCTGGTTGAATGTAGGCATCGTTTTCTCCTTTCTTCCAAAATTATCGCAAAACGCAACAGTTTGATTATACTTCAAACTGTTGCGCTTTGTCAATAGCTTTTTTACTTATTTTCCCGCTGTTTCAAAGGTTTTTTTGATATTTTAGCCATAAAAGAGCAATTTTATTTTAGCGCGTTAAAACGGCACTTTATTGCTCGGCTTCTGTGATAACAGCGGTAGGCACGTCCACGCCCGCCATCGCGGCAAGGTCGTCGCAGGTGTGCGTGTTGTCGAGCAACACCTCGGGATGTGCTTTAAGCTCGCGCTTTACGCCGTCGGCAAAATACACGTCGGCGTCGTTTGCGAGGTAAACCTTTATCGCTTT
The DNA here is from genome assembly GCA_045533335.1 of Eubacteriales bacterium. GTDB lineage: Bacteria > Bacillota > Clostridia > Oscillospirales > CAG-382 > Coliplasma. The sequence continues at coordinate 7,469 of JAZSHQ010000011.1, read as the reverse complement.
CCCGCGGCGGAGAAGCTTAACGAACTGATTGTAGCCCGCTATTCTTCGTCGCGGGCAGGGATTGTCGCTCATTTTAAGATAATTTCCTTTTTACTGTATTTTCGGGCGTGTAACATATACACGCCCGACGGTTTATTATTTGCTTTGTCCCGACCGATTATTCGGCATCGAACACTCCGCCTGTGGGAGCGTCGCCGGTATCGACGTCGGTTTCACGGTATGCTCTCATACCCGTACCTGCGGGAATGAGCTTACCGATAAGCACGTTTTCCTTCAAGCCGAGAAGCGGGTCCTTCTTACCCTTGATAGCTGCTTCCGCAAGTACCTTGGTGGTTTCCTGGAAGGAAGCGGCAGAGAGGAAGGATTCGGTAGAAAGCGATGCTTTGGTAATACCGAGAAGCTGGTTTGTACCCTCTGCGGGAATCTTTGCGGTTTCCTCGGGATGCGATGCGTTGTATTCTTCGACAGCCTTGTTAGCCGCATAGAATTCCGAAACGTCCACGAGTGCGCCTACAAGCAGATCGGTATCGCCGCTCGAATCGATTCTGATCTTGCGGGTCATCTGACGTGCGATAACTTCGATATGCTTATCCGCAGTTTCAACCGCCTGCAGACGGTAAACGCGCTGAATTTCCTTGATAATATAATCGTAAACGGCGTCAAGACCCTTAATGCGGAGAATGTCCGCAGGGCATTCGGTACCGTCGGTAAGCTTCTGGCACTTAACGACCTTCGCGCCGTCTTCTACGATAACCTTGGTAAGAAGAGGAACGCTGGTTGCCTTTTCTTCGCCGGTTTCGTCATCACGAACGATAAGCTGCTTGGTCTTCTTGCTTTCTTCGATACGGAAGGTACCGTTGAATTCTGCAAGAACGGCAGTCTTTTTGGGTTTTCTCGCTTCGAAGATTTCTTCAACTCTGGGAAGACCCTGCGTAATATCGCCGCCTGCAACACCGCCCGAGTGGAACGTTCTCATCGTAAGCTGTGTACCAGGTTCACCGATAGACTGAGCCGCGATGATACCTACTGCTTCGCCGATGTTAACGGGCTTGCCGCTGGTCATATCCGCACCGTAGCAGTGTGCGCACACACCGTGCTTAGCGCGGCAGTTGATAAGCGAACGGATACGAACGCTTTCGATACCTGCAGCGATGATCTTCTTAATAGCCGCTTCCTCGATCATAGTGTTATCGGGAACGATAACTTCGCCGGTAGCGGGATCGACAACGTCGCCGATGGTAAATCTGCCGATAAGTCTGTCTTCGAACGGCTCGATAACAGCTTCCTTACCGCCGGGAAGTACGTCGACGATACGGCTTACCCAAAGACCTTCGGTGTCGCCGCAGTCAACCTCACGGATGATAACGTCCTGCGAAACGTCAACAAGACGGCGGGTAAGGTAACCCGAGTCTGCGGTACGGAGCGCGGTATCTGCAAGACCCTTACGCGCACCGCGGGCTGCGGTGAAGTATTCGAGAATCTTCATACCCTCGCGGAAGTTCGCCTTAATAGGCATTTCAATGGTTTTACCGGTTGCACTCGCCATAAGTCCGCGCATACCCGCAAGCTGACGGATCTGCTTGATCGAGCCACGCGCACCCGAAACCGCCATCATATTGATGGGGTTATACTTATCGAGGTTTTTCTGAAGTGCGGTAGCAACGTCCTTGGTACATTCGTCCCAAACCGATACTACGCGCTGGCTTCTTTCTTCATCGGAAAGAAGACCCTTGCGGTAAAAGTCGGTAATGATATCGACCTTCTGTTCAGCCGCGGCAAGCAAGCCTGCCTTTTCGGGAGGAATGGTCATATCGTAAACCGAAATGGTAATAGATCCGCGGGTGGAATATTTAAAGCCCTGAGCCTTCATCTGGTCGAGCACTTCACAGGTAACGGCGTTGCCGTGAATTCTGATACAGCGGTCGACGATAGTGGAAAGCTCGCTGTTGGTGGTAACGAAATCAACCTCAAGCTTAAATGCGTTTTCGGGCTTGCTTCTGTCAACAAATCCGAGGTCCTGAGGAATGGGAATGTTGAAGATAAGTCTGCCGAGCGTAGTTTCGGTAATACCGGTGCGCTCTACGCCGTCGATAACCTTGGTAACGCGTACCTTGATCTTGGCGTGAATGCCGAGCTCGCCGTTTTCGTAAGCCATAACGGCTTCGTCCATACTGCCGAAATATTTGCCTTCGCCGGGCTCGCCGCTCTTATCGAGCGTGAGGTAGAACGAGCCGAGGACCATATCCTGCGAAGGAACGGTAACAGCGCGTCCGTTAGCGGGTTTTAAGAGGTTGTTGGGAGAAAGCATAAGGAATCTTGCTTCTGCCTGCGCCTCTGCCGAAAGAGGAACGTGAACAGGCATCTGGTCGCCGTCGAAGTCGGCGTTGAACGCCGTACAAACGAGCGGGTGAAGCTTAATAGCTCTGCCTTCTACGAGTATAGGCTCGAACGCCTGAACCGAAATTCTGTGGAGAGTAGGCGCATGGTTAAGAAGAACGGGATGTTCCTTGATAACCACTTCGAGTGCGTCCCAAACCTCGGGAGTAGCACGTTCAACACGCTTCTTCGCATCCTTGATGTTCGAAGACTTGCCGGTAGCGACAAGCTGCTTCATAACGAAGGGCTTGAAGAGCCCGAGCGCCATTTCCTTGGGAAGACCGCACTGATAAATCTTGAGCTCGGGGCCTACGACGATAACCGAACGGCCGGAGTAGTCAACACGCTTACCCAAAAGATTCTGTCTGAAACGGCCCTGCTTACCGCGGAGCATTTCGGAAAGAGATTTAAGGGGACGGTTGTTGGGACCGGTAACCGGTCTGCCTCTTCTGCCGTTATCGAACAAAGCGTCAACGGCTTCCTGAAGCATTCTCTTTTCGTTACGGATAATAATATCGGGTGCCTGAAGCTCCATAAGCTTCATAAGGCGGTTATTACGGTTGATAACACGACGGTAGAGGTCGTTGATATCCGAGGTGGCAAATCTGCCGCCGTCGAGCTGTACCATAGGACGGATTTCGGGCGGGATAACGGGAAGCGCATCGAGAATCATCCATTCGGGACGGTTGCCCGAAAGACGGAATGCTTCGACAACCTCAAGGCGCTTAATATCGCGCACCTTGCGCTGGCCCTGAGCGGTAAGAAGCTCCTTCTTGAGTCTTTCCGATTCTGCTTCGAGGTCGATTTCGGCGAGAAGCTTTTTAATAGCCTCTGCACCCATACCTGCCTTAAAATCGTCTTCATATTTTTCGCGGTATTCGCGATACTGCTGTTCGGTAAGGAGCTGATATTTTGCAAGAGGAGTTTCACCGGGGTCGGTTACTATATACTGTGCAAAATAGAGCACCTTTTCCAAAAGCTTCGGAGAAAGGTTGAGCAAAAGACCCATTCTGGAGGGGATCGCTCTGAAGTACCAGATATGCGAAACGGGAGCCGCCAATTCGACGTGACCCATTCTTTCGCGGCGAACACGGCTGGTGGTTATTTCAACGCCGCACTTTTCGCAGACCTTGCCCTTGTAGCGCGCGCCTCTTTTATACTTACCGCAGTGGCATTCCCAGTCCTTGGTCGGGCCGAAAATACGCTCGCAGAAAAGACCGTCGCGTTCGGGCTTTAAGGTACGGTAGTTAATGGTCTCGGGCTTTTTTACTTCGCCGTAGGACCACGATCTTATCATTTCGGGAGAGGCTAAGCCAATTTTTATCGACTCAAATTCAATGTTGTTTTCCATTTATCGCATCTCCTTTTCAATTAGTCTTCATAGCTGTTTTCGTTTTCATCGTAAACGAATACTTCATCGTCAAGACCGAGATCGTCCTGTTCTTCTTCAAGAGGCTCAAGCTCGCTGAGCTCGTCGTCATACATAACGTCGTCGCCGTTTTCGAGCACGCTCTTTCCGAGTTCCTCTTCGCTGAACTTTCTTTCGTCGGGTCCGTCATCGTCATCCGAGTAATCCTTAAGCGGAATTTCGTTGTCGTCCTTGTCGAGCACACGTACGTCGAGTGCGAGCGACTGAAGTTCCTTAGCAAGCACCTTGAAGGATGCGGGAACGCCGGGAGTGGGGATGTTCTGACCCTTGACGATAGCCTCGTAAGCCTTTACACGGCCCTTGATATCGTCGGACTTAACGGTAAGAATTTCCTGAAGGGTGTAAGCTGCGCCGTATGCTTCGAGCGCCCAAACCTCCATTTCACCGAAACGCTGACCGCCGAACTGCGCTTTACCGCCCAAGGGCTGCTGTGTAACGAGCGAGTAGGGACCGGTAGAACGAGCGTGGATCTTATCGTCAACGAGGTGGTGGAGCTTAAGGAAGTACATATAACCGACGGTAACGGGGTTATCGAAGGGCTGACCGGTACGTCCGTCGTAAAGAACGGTCTTACCGTCAACAACCTTAACAAGGTTTGCCTTGCGCAATTCTTCGAATTCTTCCTTATTTTCGGCAACCCATTCACGGGTGAGCTTTTCGATATGCTTGTCGCCGGTATCGGGATCGGTGACTTCTTTGTAAAGCGCCTTACCTTCCGCGGTTTCATCGTAGCGGAGATCGCGGTAAAGGTTAGCTTCGCTCAGGCATTCTTCGATGTCTTTTCGTTTGCACCGTCGAATACGGGGGTCATTACCTTCCAGCCGAGCGCTCATGCGGCCCTGCCGAGGTGGACAACAAGTACCTGACCGAAGTTCATACGTGAAGGAACGCCGAGCGGGTTAAGAACTATATCAAGCGGAGTACCGTCGGGGAGGAAGGGCATATCCTCGCTGGGGAGGATACGGGAAATAACGCCCTTGTTACCGTGGCGGCCCGCCATCTTATCGCCGACAGAGATTTTTCTCTTCTGTGCGATATAAACTCTTGCAACCTTGATTACGCCGGGAGCAAGAATGTCACAATCATCGCGCGAGAATACCTGAACGTCTACAACGATACCCGATTCGCCGTGAGGAAGCTTAAGCGAAGTATCTCTTACCTCGCGCGCTTTTTCACCGAAAATAGCACGCAAGAGGCGTTCTTCTGCGGTAAGCTCGGTTTCGCCCTTCGGGGTAACCTTACCTACGAGAATATCGCCGGAATGTACCTCCGCACCGATACGGACGATACCGTCTGCATCGAGGTCGCGCAGTGCTTCATCGCCGACGTTGGGAAGCTCGCGGGTGATTTCTTCCGGACCGAGCTTGGTATCGCGCGATTCGCAGTAGTATTCTTCAATATGGATAGAGGTGTAAACGTCATCGCGAACGAGTCTTTCGTTAAGAAGGACCGCGTCCTCGTAGTTATAGCCTTCCCAAGTCATAAAGCCGATAAGAACGTTCTTACCGAGTGCGACTTCGCCGTTATCGGTCGCAGGACCGTCTGCGATAATATCGCCCGCAAGAACTCTTTCGCCCTTCTTTACAACGGGACGCTGGTTTACGCAAGTGCCCTGGTTGGAGCGCTTGAATTTAATAAGGTTATATACATCGGTGCCGCCGTTATCCTTACGAACGACAACGCTGTCGGAGGAAACGCTTTCGACGATACCGTCGTTACGGCAGAGCACAAGAACGCCGCTGTCGTAAGCAGCCTTGTATTCCATACCGGTACCGATAACGGGTGCTTCGGTGATCATAAGGGGAACAGCCTGCTTCTGCATGTTCGAGCCCATCAGCGCACGGGTGTTATCGTCGTTTTCAAGGAAGGGGATCATCGAGGTTGCAACCGATACCACCATCTTGGGCGAAACGTCCATAAGGTCGATCTTGGATGCCTCGAATTCGAGAATTTCATCTCTGTGACGGGCAACGATCTTACGGTTAAGGAAGTGGCCGTTTTCGTCGATAGGCTCGTTAGCGGTAGCTACAACGTATTCGTCCTCGACGTCCGCGGAGATGTAAACAACCTCCTTCGTTACGACGCCGTTTTTAACAACGCGGTAGGGTGCTTCGATAAATCCGAAATTATTAACCTTTGCATAGGTAGCAAGCGAGGAGATAAGACCGATGTTGGGACCTTCGGGGGTTTCGATAGGACACATTCTGCCGTAATGGGTGTAGTGTACGTCACGAACTTCGAAGGATGCACGGTCACGCGAAAGACCGCCGGGACCGAGTGCAGAAAGTCTTCTCTTGTGAGTAAGCTCGGCAAGGGGGTTAGCCTGATCCATAAACTGGGAAAGCGGGCTGGAGCCGAAGAAGTCACGTATAGCCGAAACGATGGGACGGATATTGATAAGCGATTGAGGAGTTACGGTATCGATATCCTGAGTAGTCATCTTTTCCTTAACGATCTTGTCCATACGCGAGAAGCCGATACGGAGCTGGTTAAGGAGAAGCTCGCCTACCGAACGCAAACGTCTGTTGCCGAGGTGGTCGATATCGTCGGTCTTACCGATTCCGTGGTAGAGACAGAAGATATAGTTAACCGATGCAAGAATATCGTCGATAGTGATGTGCTTGGGAATAAGCTCGTCGTGTGCCTTCGCGCAAGCCTTTGCGAACGCTTCGGTATCCGAAATGCCGACTTCGCCGATGATTCTCATAAGAGGATCGATAGCAACGTATTCTTCAAGACCGAGCACTTCGTTGGAAATGCCGGTAACCGCAGATGCATCGACCATACGGTTAGTGAATACCTTTACTTCGATTTCCTTTTCTTCCTCTTCCGCAACGAGCCATACTTCGCAAACGCCTGCACGCTCGATAGCTTCTGCTTCAGAGCGCGAAAGCTTTCTGCCCGCTTCGTAGATAACCTCACCGGTTATGGGGGAAACGGCATCGCGGGAAAGGGTATGTCCTGTTATGCGCTTTGCGAGCGCAAGCTTTTTATTGAATTTATATCTGCCGACCGGAGAAATGTCGTATCTCTTTTCATCAAAGAAAAGGTTGTTAATAAGGATCTGTGCGCTTTCGACGATAGGAGGATCGCCGGGACGCAGTTTGCGGTAGATTTCTTTAAGCGCTTCATCAACGGGATTGGTCATACCGCCCGTCTGAATAACACGGTCTACCTCCTGAAGCATAGTATCCTTTTCGAAGGTGGCTTTGAGAAGAGGCTCGTCGCCGAACTTTTCAAGAATAGCTTCGTTTGTTCCCAAGCCGAATGCACGAAGCAATACGGTAATGGGAATTTTGCGGTTTTTATCGATACGTACGTAGAATACGTCCGAGTTGTCGGTTTCGTATTCGAGCCACGCACCGCGATAGGGGATAACCGTTGCGGTAAGGAGATGTCTGCCCGACTTATCGTCGATCGCATCGTAATAGATACCGGGCGAGCGGACGACCTGAGAAACAACGACACGTTCCGCACCGTTGATAATAAAGGTACCGCTGTCGGTCATAAGCGGGAAATCACCCATATAGATTTCCTGTTCCTTAACCTCGTTGGTTATTTTGTTTGTAAGGCGAACCGTCACCTTAAAGGGAGTTGCGTAATTGAGGTCGCGCTCCTTGCACTCCTCAATGCTGTACTTGGGCGTTTCATCGAGAGAATAATC
>JAZSHQ010000002.1:0-26764 GCA_045533335.1 Eubacteriales bacterium | reverse complement strand
ACGACGGCGCGATCGACCAATACGATTACATCATCTTTACTCGCCAGTACTTCGAAACCGGCATACATACCGACGACGAATTCACCCGCGCGGACGTAAACGGTGACGAAAAGGTCGACCAGTTCGACTACATCCTTATCGCCCGCCATTATTTTGGAACTTACGTGATTAAGTAATTGAATAAACGATACGAGAGAGGGGATTTTTGTAAAAATCCCCTCTCTCGAGCTCTTACCCAAAAACTTTTTATTTCAAAAAAGTTTCTTGTGTGTCATTTTATCTCTTATCCCTTATCCCTTATCTCTTATCTATTATCTATTATCCATTATCTATTATCTAATTTAATATTGCATTTTCCTTTTCATCGTTGTATAATTTTATAAAGAACAAACAAGGAGAAACAAAATGAAAAGAAGACTGTTCAGCATCATTCTCGCGTCGCTTTGCCTTATGCTCCCGCTTACGGCAAATGCTTACGACATAAACGAATCGGAAAAGCTTACCTACACCAATTCCGACACCACGCTCCCCTACCGTCTTATTCTGCCCGAAAATTACGACGAATCCAAGGAATACCCGATGATCGTATTCTTCCACGGTGCGGGCGAGCGCGGAAACGATAACGAGCTTCAATTTTTCCATTGTGTTCAGTATCTACACGATAACACCCCCGAGCCCTGCATTATTCTTGCGCCTCAATGCCCGTTAAACAACCAATGGGTAGACACCCCTTGGTCGCTTGGCGCTTATTCGGTAGATAACGTTCCCGAATCGAACGAAATGAAGGCAGTTGTTGAGCTTATCGGCGAACTTCAAACCAAATATTCCGTCGATTCCGACCGCATCTACGCGGCAGGCATTTCTATGGGCGGCTTTGCTACTTGGGATGCAATTATGCGCCACAACGACCTTTTTGCGGCAGGCATACCCGTTTGCGGCGGCGGTGACATAAGCAAAGCAGAGCTTTTGAAGGAAACCCCCATTTTCACCTTCCACGCAGTTAACGATTCGGCTGTTCCGGTTTCCGGCACGCGCGACACGGTAAACGCGATAAAGAATGCCGGCGGCGAAAAGATTGAATACACCGAATATACAACCGGCGGTCACGGCATTTGGAATCAAGCGTTCGCAACCGAAGGGCTTTTAGACAACCTCTTCGAATGCAAGCTTTCCGACCGCTATCCCGAGCTTAAGCAGGAATCGAGCGAGGAGGCAAGCGAGCCGATTGCGCAAATCGAAAGCGAGCCCGACACAAACGAAAAATCCAACATCAAGTGGATAATACTTGCGGCAAGTGCTGTTATTTTGGTTGCCGCTGTCGTTACGGTTTTGTTCTTGAAAAAGAAATAGGAAACAAGCTATGAGAAGAGAAATCGACATTTACGATTCCCCCGAGGACAAGCTCCCGCAGAAAAAGCAGGCAAACCCCAAGGTTAAAAAGACTTTTATCTATATCCTTTGCGTTGTGCTTGGTATTGCGCTGGCGGCGGGCGGAATAATTATATTCGATATGGCTTTTGCCGGCGCACCCAGCCCCGAAAAGGCTATTGCCGAATACGAGCGTGCGGCTATTCTTTACGACGTTGACGGTATGATAGAATATTCCTCGGAATACAACAAAACCGTACTTAACGGCAACCAAAAAACGAGCGACAGATTGCTAAAAGCCTATCTTAATAAGGCGTATGCCGACAACAAGCCTCAATACACCGAAAGCGAAATAAGCTTTCAGCTGGTTTCCTCGCTCGAATACGAAAAGGGCAGCAAAAAGTACGAAGAAGCGATGAAAAAATACACCCAAAAAGCCGACGGCGATAACGTCGATAAAATCGCGATAGTTCGTATGAAGGTTATTAAGGGTGACAGCGAAACCACCCGCAATTATCTTGCAGTAAAAACGGGAGGACGGTGGTATTTTGCTTACGCGGGCGCTTAAAGCGATACTTTTACTCCTTGCGGTATGCACCCTGCTTGCCGCCTGCAACAACGGCGCGAACGAAAGCGGCATTACCGAAGAAACAAGCGTTAACGAACAACTTTTAAAGGACGGCTACACGATGAACAAGACAACCACCGAAAACGGCTACACCTTAGAGCTTGAATTTGCAAAAAAGGAATACAACGCAAACGGTCAGCCCTTCAGCAACGATTTTTATTACGGCAAAAAGACGATAGAGATAACCAACGCCGCTTCCAAGCGCGCAACTATCGAATACACCAAGCGCGAAGGCGGCACCTATATCTATTCCAACAACCCCGAAATGCTCGCGCCCGAGGATATCGGTCAGGCGATCTTACGCACGAAAGACCTTAAAGGCGATTGTATTTTCACCTACGAGCATTCCAACCACACGGGCGTTCCCGTTTATTTCGGTTATCAGCTTTTGAACGAGGGCGAAACCGAGGTTACCGTCACCGTAAACAATCTCGGCTTCCAGCCCGACGGTGAATGGCTCGGTCAGCGTTCTTGGAGCGATTATTTCAATTACCGCTTCGAGCTTCCCGAGGATTATTTCTACGAAGACGGAAGCGTAAACCCCATTTACGTGGGCTGTGACTATATCGACTACACCCCCGTAAAGCGCGAGCCTGTAAGTTACACCATTCCCGCCGGCGAATACATTTACGTACTCGGCGGCACCAGCGCAGACGCATACGGCAACGCCAATGTTTTCGGATCCGCCGACACCCCCATTTTGCAAGGCAAATGCTCGAACGCGGTAGTTAAATTCAACGTTTCGGGCGGCAGCGTAACCGGCACATTTTATGTTTATACCGAAGCTTCGCAGGTGCAGGCAAACCCCAAGGAGCAGGGCTTTATTACCGAGCGCTTCAACAGCAAAACCGGCAAGCTTACCGATTACTCCAAGCAATACAAGGGCGTTGACCCGACCGCAGGCTTGATCGAATCGAACATCACCTTTGTTGTCGACGACGAAACAAAGGCGGGCAAGCTCCCCATTACCTACACAAAGTATTACGACCCCGACTTCGCTTCGAAAAACACGCCTTACGCGAAATACGACCTCAAGCCGAGAATTATCAATTCGACCGAATGGGTCACCGCGCTTAACCCCAACGGCGTCGACAAGGCTATCGGCACGGATATGATGATTTTCCAATGCGTTGATACCGAGGGCAACGAGATTGTTATCGACACCGAGCGCGCCGATTCGTCGGGCGAGCCCGCCAACATCGGCAACTGGATGGTGCAATATACCGATAATTTCACGCTTATCAACACGGCAAGCGAGGCAAAAACCTTTACCTTCTTCAAGCGCGGTAACAGCGGCGTTCTGTTTGTAATGACGCGCGACGATGCGGGCAACATCCTAAACGCAAAGGCCCTTACCGGCCCTTACAATTTCGGCAGTCTTGAAGAATGCTTCGCGGGGGTAAACAAATCGCTGCTTGTTCAGAAAAACGGCAGGTGGTGGTTTAAGGTTGCCGACGGCAGACCCTATTGCGACGTTATCGACGAGCGCAGCGAGGTTATAAAGATCACCGTCGAGCCGAACACGGTAAAGCGCATAAGCATCGATTACGTGATTCTCGGCAACTCCAACGGCGGCACAACGCATTGGGTAACGGTTGATTGAATCCACCTCCCCAAAAACGCAAGCGTTTTCGGGGACCCCGAAGTCGCTGACGCTCCCGACACGAAATGCAAGCATTTCGGTCGTCTTTTGTGAGCGTCGTTCGCTCGCGCAGCATTTGTGCGCGCCTACGGCTTGTCCAAATGCTCGACGCTCCAAGGTATAAAAATCCACGCACGTGTCGCGGATTTTTATGTGATTTAAAAATATAATCGCGCGGGGGAAGCTTTAAAAAAGTTTTTCCCCGCGAGCTCTTTCTAAAAAACTCTTATGTATTAATTAGGAGAAAAATCTATGCAAACACAAAAAACGAATTACAGATTTTGCAGTTTTTTGTTATTCATAATTTTGATAATAGTGCCCATTCTTGCAATATATGCTTTTACTCCGAGCGAAAACGACGCTTTTGAAATCGCGGTGTTCTGCATTTACACCTTTGTTGTTGTTCCGATTTTCTTTATTCGTTTTGTTTCGTTCGAAAAGGTCGTTTTCGGCATCGAGGAGATAACCTTTTACAAGAATTGGCGCAAAGTCGGTACTTTGGCTTGGAAGGACATTACCGAAATCGGCTTTTCGCGTCTTGTACCGTCCGAAGCTTCGTTGCAATCGCCGTCCGCGGCATTTTGTGTTGCCTATACCGAAACCCACACCGTTACGCCGGTTTACGACAAATTCGGCAGGGCGCGCAACAAATCGCCGCAGGGCAAGCGCTATAAGCTGAACTACGACGACTCGCCTCTTGCCTGGTCGTTCCACACCGAAGCGGCAGATGACGATCTTTTTCAGGCGCATCTTAAATACCGCCGCCCCGATCTTTTAAAAAGCAAGAGCAAGAAAAACAACTGCATCGGTTACGATTAATGCTCAACCAACTTTTACAAAAAAACACTCACTACGGTGAGTGTTTTTTCTTTCCCGTGCGTACAATAGGTAGAATACATTAAAAGGAGGACAAAAATGAAACGCTTTGCCATTTTATTACTTGCAATTTTGCTCTTTACTTCGCTTACGCCGAACAGCGCGATTGCGCTTGCTCCGCCCTTTCGGCTTGATTTTACCTATTACGTTCATTCGAATTTCGAAGACGGATTTCTTATGAATACCGATTACCTTGAAAGCAAAGGCTGTCTGCCCTCGCGATACGGAACAGGTTGCGTTCCCTTGATAATAGAAACCCGCGAGGAATATGACCTTGCAATTCCTTGGGGACCGACTGTTCTGAATATGGATTCAAGCTATTTCGATGAAAATTTTGTCGTATTAATCTATGCAGAAGCGCCCGAATTTTTCCATAGGTACGAGGTAAACGACGTTTACTGCTTCGGCTCCGATATCGTTTATATCGATTACACCTGCATACAGCCGACCGACGAATCGTTTGAAGGGATCCAGCGCGACGTTATCGAAATCCACGTAAGCCGCGAGCATTTCGGCGACACGGTACCCGAAAATATCGTTCTTAACCCGCGTATCACCCTCGGCGACACTATTGCGCGAAAATATCAGGTATTTGATATCAGCTCGGTTTTAGTCGACATCGACCCGAAATATTACTACGGCGTTCACGCACAGCCATCCCCGATAGAAAGCGTTTCCCGGCTTGCGGAGCTTCGCACACGCTATCCTGATGCAAGCCTTGACGAATACGCCGAAGCCCTGCCCGAAAACTTTTTCGAAGACAATTTCCTGCTTTATTTCCTTGCCGTTTCGCCCACGCAAACTGTAAAATACGAAATAGGCGCGATATCTGCCGACGACGTGAACAATTTGTGGATAAACGCCACCTACGACCGCTCGAATGCTATGGATATGGCGGTGCAGTGCTCTCTTATCGTCATCTCGCTTGCACGGCCCGAAGAGGAATACAGCAATTATTTTGTAAGTATGACCGAGTGCAACCGCAAGGGCGACGTGGACGGAAACGGATTTATCGAGGTTTACGATTACATCTACGCAAAGCGCGCGTATTTCGGTACTTACAGTCCTAATGCATACGAAAAATCCCGCGCCGACGTTAACCGCGACGGTGTTGTCGACCAGTACGATTATATTTTAATAAAACGCATCTACTTTGGCACTTATACTGCTGATTGAGAGGTAAAACGAAAAACCGTCCGAGTCAAATCGGACGGTTTTTTGTTCTATTTTTTACTATTTTCTTTTGCTGTGAGCCCAAGCGATCGAGCTGAATGCGACACATCCGAAGCAGACGGTTAAAAAATCCTCGAAGCCGCTGAAGAAAAACGGGAATATTCCTCTAACAAACATCAAAAACGAAAAAATCGTAAACAGTAACTCACAAAGATTTAAAAACCACTCGGGGCAAGAAGTGTTTTTGATTTGAATATAAATCATAAAAAACAACATAAAGAATAAAATCACGCTGACGATAGGTGCGGCAAACAGCAAATTCTTTGTATTGTCGGTAACACCGAAGATTGCGAACAGCAGATAAGAAACCAACGCGGTAAACAGCGGAAACGTCATCGCAGGTCTTGTATTACCGTAAAGCTTATCGAGAAAATCTTTCATAGTCGTTTTTGACCTCGTTTTTTATTAAAATAATACAATATGATGATTTGTTTGTCAATACATCTTCACTCTTCACTATAACTTCGAACCTTAAAATAAAAATTGCTTTTCGCTTCGGCGAAAAGCTACCTTACCTCTTCACTTTTCACTATTACCTATTACTTTCCAAAAATCCCGCCGAGTTAGTGAAAAGTGAATAGTGAATAGTGAAAAAGTAAAAATCCCACACTTTCGTGCGGGATTTTTGGTGCCTCCGATCGGAATTGAACCAATGACACGGAGATTTTCAGTCTCCTGCTCTACCAACTGAGCTACAGAGGCATTTCGCTTCCCCGCTATTGCGGGAAAGCTTGGCGATTCGGATGGGACTCGAACCCACGAGCTCCGCCTTGACAGGGCGGCATTCTAACCAACTGAACTACCGAACCGTATGGCCTTGCGTCAGCGCGCTTGATTATAATAGCATATCTTTTTCAAAAATGCAATACCTTTTTCGAAATTTTTTAGATTTTTTTTCTTTTTTATTTTTTGTGTGTTTTTGGCGGTTTTTTGGGCTATTCCCTCTCGTTAATAATCCTATCCAAAATTTCCGCGGCGTCGCCGACGAATTTGCAGCAGGGGCGCGTTTTGTAATATTCGGGCGTGCGGGGCGCGGGGTCGGAACCTGCCGCATTCGCTATACCCTCCATAAGCTTGCCGCAATTGTACGTACCGTTAAGCTCGACAAATTCGGAAGCGATTTTGCGTATAAGCGCGTAGTGCTCGGTTTTTGCGTTATTATCGTTGGGGTCGGTGCTGCCGTATAAAAGCCCCGCAACGGCGAAAGCACCCGAGCAGGCGCCGCACACCTCGCGAAGCTTGCCCATACCGCCGCCGAAGGACGACATAAGCTTAATCGCGGTTGCGTTATCTATACCCGTTTTATCGCCAAACGCGCAAAAGACAGCCTGCGCGCAGTTATAGCCCGAATTGAATAATTCCTCGGCTTTTTCGCGGTGATTCATCATTTTGTACCTCGTTTTTGTCGTTTTTTACATCTTATACTTTTTCAAAGCATAAGTCAAGAAATAAACGGCAAAAATATTTCGGGGGTGTGCTGTAATGACGGTAATCGTTATCCGTGCTTTTATATTTTATATATTACTTACGCTTATGATGAAGCTTATGGGCAAGCGGCAGATAGGCGAAATGCAGTTAAGCGAGCTTGTAACGACGGTTTTGCTTTCCGAGCTTGCCGTTTTGCCGGTTACCGACACCGATATTCCCCTTATTCACGGCGTTTTGCCCTTGCTTTTGCTTTCTTCTATCGAGGTTATCGTTTCGTTTGCAAGCCGAAAGAGCAAATGGTTTCGCGTGCTTTTAAACGGCAACCCGATAACGCTTTACGAAAGCGACAAATTTATAGAGGAAAACCTTACGAAGGCGAGAGTTTCGACCGAGGATATCGAGGCACAATGCCGCATAAACGGCTTTGAAACGATGGACGAGGTAAGCAAGGTTATACTCGAGCGCACGGGGAAAATGAGCGTGTTGCCGAAGAACAGCTCGACTTCTAACCAATCGGGAGGATAAAATGGGAAACTTTATATTTGCTTCTATATTGCTTGCGGCGGTAATTATTTTTACCGCGGTGAATTCTTTTATTATTTGCGATATATGCGACGACATAACAGCGTATATCGATTCGGGCGAGAGCGAGCGCGCTTTTGAGCTTTGGAACGAAAAAAGAAAATACATTTCGGTATTCGTGCGCGATGCCGAGCTGGACGTTGTTCAGGCGCACGTAGAAAAGCTTACGAGCGAAACCGCGCTTGAGGACGGCGAGGCGGAAAGCGCGCTGCTTGGCTTCCGCGACGCCGTATCGGAATTATATCACAGCGAATATCCGAGCTTTTATAATGTTTTTTGATTTTGCATTGACAGAACGTTTTAAAAGGTTTATTATATATATGAATATGACGGTAAAAAAGGGTTAATCTTATTAGTCCTTTGTCTTTTACTTCCCTGCCCTTTTCAGCCGCCTTGTATTCATTATCATAATATGACAATACCTGTCGAAAAGGAAACAAAAAATGAAAAAAATAAAGCTTTCGCCGTCTGCGCTTGCCTGCGATTTTGCAAACGCGGGTAAACAGATAGAAGCCGCCAGGGAAGGCGGCGCGGAATACCTGCATTTAGACGTTATGGACGGCATTTTCGTCCCCAACATATCGTTCGGTCAGCCTGTTGTAAAATCGCTCGGCAAAAGCACCGACCTTGTGCTCGACGTGCATTTGATGATAACCGAGCCGATCAGGTATATCGAGGATTTCGCTAATGCGGGTGCAGACATTATTACCGTTCACGTCGAAGCCTGCTATAACGTCCGCGCAACGCTTGAAAAGATACGCGAGCTTGGCAAAAAGGCGGGCATTTCGCTTAAGCCGAAGACCGACGTTTCGGAGATAGTTCCCTATCTCGATATTTGCGACCTTGTTCTTGTTATGTCGGTCGAGCCGGGGTTTGGCGGACAGAAGTTTATGGCGGATATGATGCCGAAATGTGAATTTCTTCGCGACTATGCAAACGAACATAATCTCGATTACGAAATAAGCGTCGACGGCGGCGTTTCGGCAGAAAATGCGCGCCTTTGCGTTGATTCGGGCGCGAACGTGCTTGTAGCAGGAAGCAGTGTGCTTGGCAAGGAAGATATTAAGAAAGCGGCAGAGCTTTTGCTTACAGCCGCACGCGGAGAATAAAAAATGGCTGAACAAAGAAGAACAAATTCACAAAAACGCCCGCCCGCAAGGCGCAAGCGCAAAAAGAAGGCGGACAATTATTTATACATAGCTCTAACCCTGCTTTTCGTTTTTATGGTTATCGCAACGGTGCTTATCTGCCTGCTTGTCGGCTGTAACGAGGAAGCGCCCGAGGAAAGCTCGCAAGCCGTAAGCGTTCCCGAGCAAAGCGTTGACGAATCGAGCGCGCCCGAAAGCTCTTTGCCCGATACCGAGGAAAGCTCGCAGGCCGAATCTTCCGAAATTCCGCTCGACCCGACAGAAGCATACGAGCAATACATCGGCGTTGAATATATGGTCGATATGACCGATTACGAGCAATACGTATGCCCCGAAAACGAAAGCGATTTTGTTTTCCTCGTTAACCCGAGCCACCCGCTCGGCGCGGACTTTGTGCCCGCAAACCTTGTACGATGCACCTATTTCCGCGAAACACAGCCCGATAGCTGGTCGAAAATGGACGCAACGGCGAATAAGGCGCTCGAAGCGTTTTTGAAGGAAGCGGCATATTACGGCTTTGATGATATTACCGTTACAAGCGCATACCGTTCTTATAATTCCCAAGCCAGCATATATCAACGCTATTTCGATAACGACATTAAGCAGGATTATAAGTGCGACACCTGCAACGAATATTTCGATATTTCCTATTTCCCCGAAAAGGTTAAAAAGGCCGAGCGCTGCAACGCCTGCAAGGGCGAAATAACCGAGCTCGACGGCGAAAAATACTGCGAAGGCTGTATGTCGGTTGCCGACACCGCAACCGTTGTTTGCTGTGCAAAATGCGGCAACGCCGTTCGCCGCCCCACCGAGCAGGAAACCGAAGCGCACGTGCTGACATATTCGACAAAACCCGGTACGAGCGAGCATCAATCGGGCTTGTGTTGTGATATGCACAACCTGCCCAACTCGACAAGCGCGTTCGACAACACCCCCGAAGCGAATTGGCTTGCCGCAAACGCGCACCGCTTCGGCTTTATCCTTCGCTATCCCCCGAACACACAGCATATCACGGGCATTAAGCACGAATCGTGGCATTTCCGCTACGTCGGCAGAACAGCCGCGACCGAAATGTTCGAAAAGGGCTTGACGCTGGATGAATACTGCGAAAGCTAACGCTTTCCGTTGAAAACACGGTTTTCAACGGGATTTTAGATGACCGTACGCTCGCGCAGCATTTGTGCGCCTCGCTTCGCTCGTTGTCCAAACGCTCGGTCATCATAGGTATATTTTTCGACGCGCCTGTCGCCGAAAAATATAAAAATATAATTGTAAAAAGCCTGCGATTGCAGGCTTTTTCTATGTTGCGTTTATTCTTATCTCACAATGACACACAAGAAAAATTTAAAAACCAAAAATTTTGGGAAAGAGCGCGAGAAAACCTTTTTATAAAAAGGTTTTCTCGTATATTTTTTATATCAATCAACATAAAGTTCAATCGCGACAGCCCTGCAAAGGTCGGTTTCGGAGGTGAAGACGAATTCGTTTTCGCCCTCGTTAAGCGATATTTCGCGCAGGTCGGTAACGATTTTACCCTCTGTGCCGCCGACGATAAAGCCGCCCGCGTTCTTTGTCGAAATGCTCATTCCGACGTTGGTTTGGGTAAGCGTAGGCGTATTCGAGATAAACGAAACGCGTATTATCGCCTTGACGGTATTTTCGGAAGAGATAACCACGCTGTTCTTTTTTACCTCGAGTGCAAGGATAGGCGTTTTGCCCTCTATCTCGCTCTTTAGATCGCGCTGTCCGAATCCGTTTCGTTGCGCAAGGTAGGAAAGGCTGATAAGCGAGAAGTTAATAAGATTGCGCGCGCATTCCTGAAGCTCGCCGCGGGTAAGAGAGCCGTCGGCAAGACTGCTTTGCAGGTTATCCTCGCGCAGGACGGCGTCGGGGCAAACCATATAAACGTCGTTTTGCGCGTGCGCCATAGCCTTTAGGTTGGTAACAGACGCGCTTCCGTCCTCGGCGGAAACACGCGCCCACCAGTCGGACATAACGAATCCGTCGAAGCCGAAATCGTTGCGAAGCAGCTTGACAGTTAGATCGTAATTCGATGCCGCCCAGCGTCCGTTAACGGGGTTATACGAGGTCATTACCGAGCGCACGCCGCTTTCGTTCACGCAAATTTCAAAGGGGCGCGCGTATATTTCGCGCACGGCGCGTTCGCTTAACACAGCGTCGACACCGTGGCGGTCGGTTTCTTGGTTGTTCGCCATAAAGTGCTTGACCGCACCGCTTACGCCCGCGCTGTCGAGCCCTTGGCAGACAGCCGCCGCCATTTTGCCCGAAAGAAGCGGATCTTCGGAAAAGTATTCGAAATTGCGTCCGCAAAGTACGTCGCGGTGAATGTTCGTGCCGGGGCCGAGAAGAATATCGACGTTGAAGCTCGCAAGCTCACAACCGCAATGGAAATACATATCGCGCACAAGCTCGGTATCCCAAGTAGCAGCAAGGCAGGTCGCGGCGGGATAGCAAACACACTTTACGTCGCCCATAATGCGAATGCCCGAAGGGCCGTCGGTACAGCAAAGCGTGGGTAGTTTCAACGCCTTTAACGAAGGGGTAACGCCGACGAAAGCCGCCGCCGTGCCGGGGGTCACCTTTGGCGAGGACATCCCCTCTGCGCGGACGATGTGAACAAGGTCTTTGTCATCAAGCCTTGCGATAAGGTCGTTTACCGTCGCTCTGCCCTCGTAAACGTCGTCGAGCGTTAAGCCGTCCTTTTTAACCTGCGGTATCTCCGCGGGTATCGGCTCTGCGGTCTTGATGCGTAACGGCGCGGGCTCGGTGGTTTTAATACCGCTTTTGTTAACCGTTCTTTCAAAGGGGGTAATCGGTGCAAGCGCGCTTTGAACGCTTTTGACGATGGTATCGGTGTTTACCGTAAAGGAGCACGCCTCGGCAGCAGAAAGGCTGTTGCTTCCAAGCTCGACAATATATTCGCCCGCTTCCAAAACGTAGCAGTATTTATTGCCTGTCGCTCCCGAATCGTCGTAGGACGCTATTGAATAATCGGAAAAATAAAGGTCGACGGTACAGCTTTCGCCCGCTTGAAGAAGCGGGGTTTTTGCAAACGCGGCGAGCACCTTTTTGGGCTTGCCCAATTTACCGCAGGGCTGCTTAACGTAGCATTGAAGCACTTCCCTGCCCGCAACCGTTCCGAGGTTGCTAACAACGGCGCGAATGCGGGTTTTGCCCTCGTTGCGGTGGATATCGATGAAAAAGCAATCGAATTCGGTATAGGAAAGCCCGTAGCCGAAGGGGTAAATAATATCCTCGGTCGCGAAGGTGTTGAAATGGCGGTAGCCGACGTAAATATCTTCTTTATATATCGCCTGCGCGGGCTTGCCGCAGTTATCATAAGCGGGGTAGGCTTTTCGGCTTACAGCCATTGTGTCGGGCAACCTGCCGGAGGGGTTTATTTCGCCCATAATTACCCTTGCCGCCGCTTTTCCGCCGAGCATACCGCCCGTCCAAAGCATTAAAAGCGCATCCGGCGAAGCCGAGTTTATTTCGGAAACGTCGATAACGCCGCAAACGTTTAAAAGCACGGTAAGCTTTGCAAAATACTTGCGGATAAGCTTTAAATTATAAAGCTCGGTTTCGGTAAGCATATAGCCGCCTCTGCCGTTTTCGAGGTCTTTATCCTCGCCCGCGGTGCGGGTAATAACGAAAAGAGCGTTTTCGTTGCGGCTTGCCGCTTCTGCAACAAAGCCTTCCTTCAGCTTCGGCTCCTCCTGATTGCAGGGATGTATCCAGCCGTCTGCTTCGTTATAGGGATTCTTTGCAACGTAATCATCGTAAAACTCCTCTACCTCTTTATCAAGGCAAAGACCGAGTTCGGCAAGAGAATCGAAAACGTTGGTTTTTACAAGCGGAACAACTCTGCCGCCCGAGCCTGTTCCGAGCATAAGATAATGCTTTTGCATTCTGCCGAAGAACGCCGCCTTGGTGCTTTTATTAAAGGGCAGGGTGCGGTTTTTGTTTTCGAGCAGGACAATTCCTTCCTCTGCGCCCCTGCGCGAATATTCAAACGCAATATCGCGGTCAAAGCGCTTTGTTTGGTTAAGATATTCAAATGCAAGCTGTGTATTCATAGCCATACCTCGCTGATTTTTCTTGTTTTATTTTAACAGAAACTTGATGAATAGTCAACGATTTAATATCGCAAACGCTTGACTAATTTTTTTTGATATGCTAAAATTGTGCTATAAATTAAAAATGTGGAGGCTTTATTTATGAAGCGTATTCTTACTACCGTTTTCGTAATTTGCCTTGTGCTTTCGATGAGCGTTTTTTCTGTCAGCGCGGCTGAAAGCTACGAGCTTATACCTATCGGCGCAAGCTGGAACAAAACCGACCACAACGGTGCAAGCGTGAGCGTTGAGGAAACCGAGCAAACGGTTGTGTTCAGCGGCTCCTTTTCCGACACTTGGCCCTGCGTAGATACCTATTACCCTTCCGATGCGATTATTAAGGCGAACATCGACGAATATTCTCTTGTTTACGACTTTAGCGTAAGCGGCGGCGCAACCAATATAAACTTTTATTTCACCGACGGCTTCGGCAGTTCCTTTTCCTACACTATCGCCAACAACACCCTCGGCAACGTAAACTACGAATCAGGCTCGGGCGACCTTTTGAACGGCGATTACAGGGGCGTTATCAAGCTTTCCGATTTTGTTAACTCGACCAAATTTTATGATTCCTCGAAGTTTAATGCGGAGTTTATTACCGAGGATAACGAAATTATCTTCACCGGTATTCAGGTTTACTCGGTAAACGGCGCTACCGTTACCGTTCGCGCACTTGATATTGTTGCTAACGACGAAGCGGAAGTCCCCGCCGGCGATGAATCGAGCGAGGAAGCGGTAAGCGATACCGAATCGAGCGAGGAAGCCGTAAGCGAAGACGAATCGAGTGAGGAAGAATCCAAAGAAGAATCCAAAACCGAATCCAAAACCGAATCGAATACCGAATCCAAGGAAGAGTCCAACGAGGCTTCGGCTACCGAAAGCACCGACGACGAAGCAAACGAAGGCGGCTTGGGCGTATGGCTTTATGTGATTATCGGCGTTGCGGTTGTTGCTGTTATCGCAGTAGTTATCGTTCTTGTTAAGAAGAAAAAGCAGTAAATAAATGAACAAAAAGCTCACCGAGGTGAGCTTTTTTGTTTAGATAAGAGATAAGAGATAAGAGATAAGAGATTAACTTTGTAGCCTTCCCTAAACTAAAAGTTTTTGGGAGAGAGCACGAGAGAGGAACTTTTTGTACTACCCCAAAAAATCTTTGATTTTTCGGGGACCCCATAAGTTCCTCTCTCGTAATATCTTGTTTTTTCGTTTTTTATTTCCCGAACAATCCACCGAGCTTGTCGCCGAGACCGCCAAGCTTATCGAGCGAGATTTTTGCCTTTATGCCGTCAACGATCTTTTCGACCTGATCGTTGGGGAGATCGACACCGATAAGACCTTCTACGGTAGCAACGGGGTCGTTTTTGAATTTTTCTGCGAGAGCAGGGTCGTTTTTGATTTTATCGACCAATTCGGTGATTTTTGCCTTAATGTCCATGAAAATACTTCCTTTCAAATTTTTAAAAATTATACCACAGCGGTTTTAAAATTTCAATATTTACAGCTTAACTCTTTTCAAAAGCAGCGAATTTGTAACGACCGAAACCGAGGAAAACGCCATCGCCGCCCCCGCGATAATGGGGTTTAGCAAACCGAATGCGGCAAGCGGAATACCCACGGTATTATAGAAAAACGCCCAGAAAAGGTTTTGCTTTATCTTGCGCATCGTCGCGCGGGAGAGCATATACGCATCTGCAACGGCGGAAATCCCGCCCGAGGCAAGCACAATATCGCCCGATTCCATCGCAATATCGGTACCGCTTCCGACAGCGAAGCCGACGTCTGCGGCGGTAAGCGCGGGCGCATCGTTAATGCCGTCGCCGACCATAGCGGTAACGCCGTATTGGCTTTTAAGCTTTTCTATTTCGTTTACCTTGCCTTCGGGCAGAACGTTAGCAACGTATTCGTCGATACCCGCAATTTCCGCGGCGGTTTTTGCCGCGGCGTCGTTATCGCCCGTAACAAGGAAGGTTTTTATGCCCTGCGCCTTTAATCGCGCAACAGCTTTGGGCGAATCGGCACGGACGGGGTCGGAAACCGCAACGGCAAGCGCAGCTTTTTGATTTATCGCCGCGACGGTAACCGTGTTTCCGCCGTTTTGGAGCGCGGCAACCTGCGAAGGAAGCGTTGTTTTACATTCGCGCTCTATCCATTCGGGCTTGCCGACGAGAATTTCTCGATCCTCGACGGTCGCCCGCACGCCGTTACCGACGACCGATTCGAAGAACGTTACCTCGGGAAGGCTTCCTTCGTAAATTTTTACGATAGCTTCGCCTATCGGGTGTTCCGAGCGCGATTCCGCCGCGGCAACGAGCTTTAATGCGTCGTCGACCGTTTCGTCGAGCGTTATTACAGAGGTAACGCGCGGTCTGCCCTCGGTCACGGTACCGGTTTTATCCAGCACTATCGCTTTGATTTTGCAGGCGTGCTCGAGCGAATCGGCATTTTTTATGAGTATGCCCATAGAAGCACCTCTGCCGATGCCGACCATTAACGCGGTTGGGGTTGCAAGACCCAACGAGCAGGGGCAGGCGATAACCAGCACGGCGACCGCGCTGTCGAGCGCGTTGCTTGCGCTTTTTGTTACGAAATAGGTTACGATAAAGGTTATTACCGAAATAACCGTAACCGTCGGAACGAATATTGCCGAAACCTTATCGGCGGTATTTTGGATTTGCGCCTTCGAGGACTGCGCGTTTTCGACCATACGGATAATTGAAGAAAGAACGGTATCGCCCCCGATGCCCTCGGCGCGGAAGCAAAACGAGCTTTTTCCGTTCACGGTACCGCCGAACACCTTATCGCCGCTTGATTTGCCGACAGGCATACTTTCGCCCGTGAGCATCGATTCGTCGATATGCGCCTCGCCCTCGGTTATTACGCCGTCGGCAGGTAACGCTTCGCCGGGGCGGACGAGAATTATATCGCCTATTTCTATCTGCGAGGCGGGGATTATCTCTTCCCTGCCGTTCCGCAAAACGGTTGCGTTTTTCGGCGCAAGGTCCATTAGCTTTTCAATCGCCGCGCCGGTTTTCGCCTTCGCGCGGGATTCGAGCATTTTGCCGAGCAGAACAAGCGTTATTATCATCGCAGAGCTTTCGAAATAGAATACGCTTCCGCCGATGATAAGGCTGTAAACGCTGTATGCAAACGAGGCTGTTGTTCCGAGCGCAACAAGCAGGTCCATACTCGGGCTTTTGTTCTTAATGCTGTTAAAAGCACCGCGGTAAAAACGCCACCCCGCGATAAACTGCACGGGGGTAGCAAAAAGGAGCTGTTGAAGACCGTTGTGCATAAACGCAATATGCCTTCCGAACAGCATAAAGCCCATCATTACGAAAAACGGAAGAGAAAACAAAAGCGAAAAGCAAAAGGCTGTTACGCTTGCCTTGAATTCGCGCTTTCTCGCCGTTCGTATATCGGTAAGCACCTCGTAGCCCGCCTTTTTTATGGCTTTTTCGAGCGCCTTTATATTCGTTTTTTCATCGTCGAAGGAAACGTCTGCCCTGCCGTTCGCATAGGAAACGCTGCAGCTTATAACGCCTTCTTGCGCATTAAGCGCGTGTTCCACCGCGGCGGAGCAGCGCACGCAGGACATTCCCCCGACCTTTATGGTTTTGTCGATTCTCATTTTACGCTTGCTTCAAAGCCGCAAGCGGTCACGGCGTTCGCGATATCCGCGGGCGTGGTTTTTCCCTCTGCGTAAACCACCTCTGCTTCCGCAGTTTCAAGCGTAACGGTATAGCATTTTACGCCCTTTACGCCCTTTATCGCCGCTTCTACTCTTGCCTTGCAATGGTTACAATGCATTCCTTCTATAACAAGCTTGGTTGTGAGTTTTTTTTCAAACATAACAGATACCTCTTTTTAAACCGTATTTATATATTTTTATGATACCCCTTTTGCTCGGTTTTGTCAATATCGCGTTTTCTTTCGGCATATTACCGACCGCGGCTATTTCTTTTTATTAAATGAATTGTGCATAATAACCAAAGATTTTTGTGTTTTTTAACTAAATAGCAGATTGACGCGCGCCCTATATATATGTTATATATATAAGTATAAATATATATAAGAGGAAAGTGGTTATGAAAAAGAGATTTTTGAGGATGTTGGCGCTTATCACCCTGCTTTCATCGCTGGGAACGCTGATACCCACCGCCGCGTTCGCCGACCAATACGACAATTCGGTCGAAGAGCCGATAAGCGGCTTCGATTGCAAGACCGACAACGGAAAGCTTTTCGTTTATCCGAACGAAAGCGATGAAACGCGTGTTATTATGGCAAACGAATACGGCTTCCGTTACACCAAGCTTATGGTGTTCGACGCCGACGGTATGCTTATCGAAGCAGGCGGCGAAATTTACGAAAACAGCGCAACCGTTACGGGTGCTCCGCAGATTAGCGTAAGCGTGCCTGCGGGCGGCTTCCTCGTTGCCTTTAAAAACGGCTCTGCCCCCAAAGCCTACGCCGCATTCGAAACCGCGATGGAGGGCGCGATGCTCTACAACGCGACAATGTCGGTAATTTACCCCGTAAAGGGCTCTTATAACGACAAAACCCTTAAGCTTGAATATGACAACCCCGCTCCCGATGCGACCGACGCAAAGAAGTTTCTCTTTGTCGGCAACAGCACCACCTATTTCAACGGCACGCCGATAAAATTCAAGGCGCTTGCAAGCGCGGCAGGGATTCAGGTCGACGTTGATTACTGCACCTTCGGCAGTGCATATCTTTCGGAATTCGCCGACGAAACCCACACCCGCGGCGCGGCGCTGCGCAATCAGCTTCAAAGCAGGAAATACGATTACGTTGTGCTTCAGGACGCGGCGGGAGCCGATTATTACTCCACCAAGCCCGCGATAGAAACCATTCTTCCGCTTATTCAGAAAAACGGGGCGGAGGCTGTGCTTTACAAACGCTATTCTGCGGCAAGCACGCTTGAACAGAAGATAGAAAACGCTAAAAAGCACCACAACAACTATTCGCAGATAGCAAAGGATTTTTCGCTTGTTTGCTCGCCCGCGGCAGATGCATTTATCTACTCCTGCGAAAAATATCCCGATATTAACCTTTACGCCGATGACGGCGGACACCATTCCAAGGAAGGCTCTTATCTTATCGCCTGCTGCTGGCTCTATTCCTACTTGGGTATCGACCCCGTGGGCAACAGCTACACCGCACAGATGGATGCAGACACGGTTGCAAAGCTTCAGGAATGTGCAAAGCTCGCTGTCGAGGAAGGCTATCCCTACCCCGATGAGCCGAAGGATGTTTACACCGATAAAAGCGGCAACAGCTACGAAAATATCGCAGTCGGCAAAAAATACACCCCCACCGGCAGTCCTTACAACGGCAACTGGACCGATACCGGAAGCGACGGCAAGCCCTTGGGCAAGCTTACCGACGGTAAATATGCAAAGAACGGCGCGGACCAAGCGGTCGGCTGTTACAGCGGCACAAACCACAGCATTACGATAGACCTTGAAAAGATATCCAACGTCCGCGCGATAAAGACCGACCTTCACGGTAACGAAGGCTGGGGAATAAAAGACCCGACCGTGTTTACGGTGAAAATGGAAATGTCGAACGACGGAATAAACTTTATGGACCTCGGCGAGGTTGCGATGTCCGACGAAGAGGCAAGCGGCGATTGGAAAAAGCGCGAATATATTCTCGAGCTCGGCTCGCCGGTAAACGCGCGTTACATTCGCGTTAGCTATATCGGAAGCGGATTTGTATGGTCGAGCGAGGTTGGCGTTTACGGCGCTGTATTCGAAAACGACGACCCCCAGCAGCCTCAAAGCGAAGCGGAAGAAACCTCGCAGGGGTCAGATTACGTAGTGCCCGAAAACCAGAATAAGTCTTGGCTTTACTGGGTCATCGGCGGCGCGGTTGCGGCACTCGCGATAGGTATTGCAGTATTTATAAGCAAAAAGAAAAAATAAAGGAGATAAAAAAATGAAGAAAGCATTAAGACGCATTCTTTCGCTCGTTCTCTGCACACTTATCTGTGCAACGGCGGTACCTATGGTTTTTGCCGCGAACGCTTATTGGGGCTATGACGATTACGACACGTTTACAAACCCCGGTACAAAAGAATACACCTCCCATCCTACCAAGCTTACCAAAATAAGCGACAAGGAATACAGTATGGAGAGTGAAACCGAAGCAGGCAAGACCACCATTACTCTTTACGAAACCGACTGGGGTACTTTTAACCTCTCGAAGTGGTATCTTGTCGATAAAAACGGCACCACTCACACCTTCCTTTCCGGCGGTACCGACCTTGAATACGTTTACCGCACAAGCAAAACGGCAAACGGCACGGCATATTTCACGGGCGGCAACCACGGTAACGAGGCTCTTATCTCGCTTAGTTTCTACAACGCAGAAAACGGTCAGAAGATAAACCTTTCGAACGGCCAGAGCGTTACCGTTAACCAGCTTCACATTATCGAACAGACCAAGCTTTTGTATTTCCCCGACGCCAACGGCGACAGCATCGGCGACTACATTAACAAAAACCAATCCTACACCCAAAACGACGTATTCGCAAACGTTACCCGTAAATACACGGTGACCGGTCCGCAGGTAAAGCTTAACGTCGACTACGAATACGTTATGGACGTTTACCACGGCATTTCCTACACCTGTATGTTCCCCATCGCAAAGAAATACGGTCTTTATGCCGATATGTACGATAAGGACGGCAACTTTGTTCGCACGATAGAAACCGCAGAAGTCGGCAAGGCAGACTACTCGGGCTCGATGAACAACGGCAACAAGGCAACCCGCGCGATCCTTTACGGCAAGAACAATTCGCAATATCAGTTCGATATCCGCGTAAACACTTATGAGGATTCGCTTGAAAGCCAGAAAAACAGTTTCCTCACCGCATTCTGGGATATGAACGCCACCCAGAACAAGCTCTACTTCTCGAAATGCGACAACGCTCTCACCAAATACGCGAAGGGTAAAACAGTTCACACCGAATGCGTATGGCAGTTTGTTTACGACCCCAGCGGAAGAACACCGTCGCTCGGCGGCAACAACGAAAGCAGCGCACCCGAAAATAACCTCGCGCGCGGCAAGACATACACCATCTCGGTTACCAACGAAAATACGGGCTCGCCCCAATACAACACCTCCTACGCCGCAAACCTTACCGACGGTGTGGCGGCAACCACCTTCAATGCAAGCGACGACAGCTGGTTTGCCTTCTCGGCATACAAGCCCAACGTAGTAAACGGCGTCGGCAGTGTTACCATTAACCTCGGCGGCAAATACGAAATAACCAAGCTCCGCGCACACCTCTTTAACAACGTTGCAGGTATGGGCGTTAAAGCACCCAAATCGGCAAGCGTTTACGCACTTGTGGACGGCAAAGAGGTTAAGATCTGCGACCTTACGGGCATCTCCTCGCAGGACGTCGTTGCATATTGGATAAGCGGTACTTCGAAGGGCATCGTTACCGATACCGTTATCTTCAAGTTCACGCTTGACGGCGGATTTATGTATCTTAACGAGGTTGAGGTACACGGCAAAGAGTACGACCCCGACGCACCGAACAACCTTGCACTCGATAAGAGCTACACCATTTCGGGCAACGGCAAGAACTACGACAAATACACCGCAAACCTTACCGACGGCGAAGCCGCTTCGGCAATTTCCTACGACAACAAATGGTTTACCTTCTATAACAACGGCAACGACGCAAGCATTATCAACGCACCCAACGGCGTCGGCCACATCATAGTCGACCTTGAAAAGGTTTACAACGTAAACAAGGTTGCGGTAAACACCATTGACCTTAAGGGCGATTCGGGCATCAACGGTCCCAAGGCTATGAGAGTTTACCTATCCGAAGACGGAAAAACCTGGGGCAGCGCGATTGCGGTTACAATGCCTGCGCTCGAAAAGGGCGTTGCCGAGTTTGTAGAGGTCGCAACCAACGGTAACGCAAGATTCGTTAAGATAGAAGTCGAGCTCAACGGCACATTCGCATTTATGAACGAAATTGAAATTTACGGCAAAGAGGCAGAAACCCCCGTCGACCCGCCCGTTGACCCGCCTGTAAATCCGCCCGTTGCCCCCGAAGGCAAGCTCGGCGACGTTAACAACGACGGCGCGATCGACCAGTACGATTACATTCTTGTAAAACGTCACTACTTCGAAACCCGCACCCTTACCGACGACGAATTCTCCCGCGCGGACGTCAACAAAGATACCAAGGTCGACCAGTTCGACTACATTCTTATTGCACGCCACTACTTCGGCACCTACACTATTGCCTAACAACGAAAGAAGAGTAAAAAATGAAAACAAACCTTTTTAAAAAGCTGCTTGCGTTTGTGCTAGTAACCCTAATGCTTGCGGCACTTGCCACCCCGCTTACCGCGGCGGCTTACGACAACACGGTTAGTGTAAGCATAAGCGGCTACAATTCCTCCCCAGGCACATACGGTGTTACCGTATTCACCAACACCGGCTCAAGCGCAAAAACCGTTTACGTGGCAAATTACAGCTTCCGCGAAGCAAAGCTTCTTATTTTCAACGGAAGCGGTAAATTGATCGAAGCGGGCAACGGACTTTTTGCTAACTCAAGCACCGTTACCGGTTCTCCCCAATCTAAGGTTATTATCCCCGCAGGCGGCTTTATGGTCGTCTTCGGCAACAGCGCATCCACTTCTCTCACAAACGTTTACAACGTTGCATTGGAAGGCGCAGTAATTTACAACGCAACTATGTCGGTAATCTACGACGTTTACGGCAGTTACAGCACCAGCACAAACAAGCTCACCATTCAATACAACAACCCCAAAGCTCCCTCGGCTAACGCAAAGAAATTTATGTTTATCGGTAACAGCTCGACCTACTTCAACGGCACACCGATAAAATTCAAGGGTCTTGCTCAGGCGGCGGGCGTTGAAATCGACGTTGACTACTGCACCTACGGCTCGGCAATGCTTTGGGAATTCGCTTCCTCCACCCACGAACGCGGTGTTGCTATGCGTAATATGCTCGCCAACAACAAATACGATTACGTAGTTATTCAGGGCGAAGCCTCCGCAACCTACGATAAGGTTAAGGATTACGTCCACACCATCGTTTCCGAAATCAACAAAAACGGCGCAGAACCTCTGCTTTATATGAGATACTCCGCCGCAAGCACACTCGAACAGAACACCATTAACGCAAAGAAGCATTACGACACCTACACCGCACTCGCAACAGAATACGACCTTCGCGTTTCCCCCGCGGCAGACGCATTCATCTTCTGCCACGCTAAATATCCGTCGATAACCCTTTATGCAGAAGACGGCGGCCACCATTCCAAGGAAGGCTCTTACCTTATCGGCTGTGTATGGCTCTATTCCTACCTCGGTATCGACCCCACGGGCAACACCTACACCGCAGATATGGACGCCACCACCGTTGCAAGACTTCAGGAATGTGCAAAGCTCGCGGTTGAGCAGGGTTATCCCTACCCCGGCCGCTACAACACCTACACCGCAAACGGCACAACCTACCAAAACATCGCGCTCGGCAAGTCTTACGTTTCCGACGGCGCCGCTTACGGCACCGCAACTTGGACCGACACCGGCAGCAACGGCAAGCCTCTCGGCAAGCTCACCGACGGCAAGTTCGCTACCCTTGGTAACGACAAGGCTATCGGCGCATACAACGGCAACAACGTTAACATCGATATCGACCTAAAGGCTTATTCCGATATAAAGGCGATCAAGACAACCCTATTCGGCAACAACTGGGGCATTGCCAACCCGAACAGCGCAACCGTTAACGTTTCGGTATCCAACGACGGCGTGAACTACAAATCCTTGGGCACCGCGTCTAAATC
The DNA here is from genome assembly GCA_045533335.1 of Eubacteriales bacterium. Taxonomy (GTDB): domain Bacteria; phylum Bacillota; class Clostridia; order Oscillospirales; family CAG-382; genus Coliplasma. The sequence goes on along the minus strand of JAZSHQ010000002.1, from coordinate 3,864 downwards.
CAACTCGGCTGTAACCAACGGCTGGACAAGCGTCGACTTTACCCTCGCCGCACCCGCAAACACCACCGCAAGATACGTTCGTTTTAACATCGTTAATATGGTATGCACCTGGACGAGCGAGCTTAGCGTTTACGGCGTGCTCGGCACTCCTATCGTAGACCAAGACCCCGATTTCGAAACCGCGGAAAACATCGCGCTCGGCAAAAAATACACAATCTCGGGCAACGGCAAGCCCTACGCGCAGTACACCGCAAACCTCACCGACGGTAACGCATACACCGCTATCGCTTACGACAACAACTGGTTTACCTTCTATAACAACGGCGACGATGCAACCATTATCAACGCACCCAACGGCGTCGGCTCGATAATCATCGACCTCGAAGACCTTTACGACGTAACCAAGGTTATGGTAAACACCATCGATCTTCAGGGCGATTCGGGTATTAACCCGCCCAAGTCTATGAAGGTTTACTTCTCCAAAGACGGCGAAAGCTGGGGCAACGCAATTCCTCTTACCATCCCCACGACCCAAAAGGGCGTTGCTTATCTCGTGCAGGCAGAAACCAAGGGCGTTGCTCGCTACGTCAAGCTCGAGGTTGAGCTTAACGGCGTGTTCGCGTTTATCAACGAAATCAAGATAAACGGCGAAGAATCCGACGAGCCCGTTAATCCCCCTGTCGACCCGCCCGTTAACCCGCCCGTTAACCCGCCCGTCGACCCCGAAGTTAAGCTCGGCGACGTTAACAACGACGATGCAATCGACCAGTACGATTACATCCTCGTAAAGCGCCACTACTTCGAAACCCGCACGCTCACCGACGATGAATTCACCCGCGCGGACGTCAACGGCGACGAAAAAGTTGACCAGTTCGACTACATTCTTATTGCACGCCATTATTTTGGAACTTATGTGATTAAGTAATTGAATAGAAAGATACGAGAGGGACTTTTGAAAAAGTCCCTCTCGTGCTCTCTTCAAAACTTTCTATTTCAAAAAAGTTTCTTGTCTGTCATTTTTTCGTTATACAAATTTGTCGCGCGTGTGTTGAAAAAGTACCCAATAAATGGAAGGCTTCAACGTTAATATCTCTTATCTATTATCTATTATCTATTATCTATTATCTATTATCTCTTATCTCTTATCTCTTATCTATTATCTCTTATCTAAAAAAAGAAGCAAAAAATTGCTTCTTTTTTCTCTATTTACTCTTATATCCTTTGATTTTAAACTCTTTAATTATAAACACCATTGCCACAACAAAGGATATAAAATCGGTTATCGGGGCGGCGTAGAGAACTCCGTCGAGCCCCAAATAAAGCGGAAGTATCCACATCAACGGTACGATTATTATTACCTGACGGATAAGCGAAAGGATAATGCCCTTTATCGGCTTTCCTATCGCCGAAAAATAGTTCGAAATCGTCATCTGAACGCCGTTCAGCATTATCATCGAAAGGAAGATGCGCATTGTTTTTTCGGCAAATTCGTTATATGCCGCATCGCCCGAGCCGAAAATCGATATAACCGCCTGCGGGACCGTTTGGAATATTATAAACCCAACCGTTGCAACCGCAAGACATATACCCGCGGAAAGCTTAAACGTGTGCTTTGAGCGATACCATTGATTTGCGCCGTAATTAAATCCGACTATCGGCTGCGACCCCTGCGCCATACCGACAAAGAAGGAAATAAGCATCGAATTAACCTTAATAACAACGCCGAACGCCGCCTGCGGAATATGCTTAAGCTCCTCGCCGTATTCGATAAGACCGTATGCATCGAGCTGGTTGTTCATCGTTATCTGCACAACAAGTATCGCAAGCTGGTTTACGCAGTTGCTCATACCGAGCGAGCAGATATTCATAGCGCGCTTAAAGCTGAATTTAATATCGGATAATTTAAAGCTTACGCTTTTAAAGCGTTTAAGATATATCGCCGCGATGGCAAACGAAATGACCTGAGATATAACCGTCGCAAGTGCCGCGCCCTGCATACCCCATTCTACCCCGCCGTAGGGGACGAGTATCGCATCAAGCGCAATATTAATTATACCGCCGCTTGCCATACAAACCATCGAATATTTCGGACTGCCGTCGGCGCGTATAAAGTTGCTTATTACGTTGCCTAGTACAAGGAAGGGGATACCGAAAACAAGGTAAGAGCAATAATTAACGGCATAATCGAGCGTTTGACCGCTTCCGCCGAAAAGGTTGAGCATTCCCCGCCCGAAAAAGCCCGCCGCAAGCGCATAGACCGCGCCGAGCGCGCCCGCCGTGATAAGCGCGGTACCGATACAGCGCGACGCTTCTTCCTTGTGTCCGCGTCCGAGCTCTATCGAAAAGCAGGATGCACCGCCCACGCCGCAAAGCACCGAAATGGCTATGCATATCGTCGTTATCGGAAACGCAACGTTGGTCGCGGCGTTGCCGAGCGTGCCGACGTACTGACCGATAAAGATTTGGTCGACTATATTATAAAGCGAGCTGACAAGCATCGCGACAACGCTTGGCGTTGCGAATTTGCGCAAAAGAGTGGATATTTTTTCGTATCCGAGCGGATTTGCGCCGTTTTTTGCATTGGTCATCGGGGTATTTCTCCAAAATTATCTAATTTAGCTTATTATAACACAACAACATATAAAAATAAAGAATCCCGCAAATAAAATACTTACGAAATTTTAGGTGTTTCGCTATTGCGTTTTTGTAAAATAATGATATAATAGGTATAATAATGATTAAAAGGAGCAAATTATGCGGCGAGCCGTTATTTTTATCATACTCATCGCGATTGCGTTCGGGGTTGCTTTTACAACCTATACGGCATACAGCTATCACAAAGCCGAGCTTGACCGTAACGATTTTGTTTTTGAGGAGCTTACGCTTCACAAAAACGGCGACGTAAGCGGAAAATTCCTTTGCGAAAAGGAAGGCAGAAAGATATGCGACTATAAATATTTCGTCGCAGACGGCAAGCTATACATAACGCTTTACGTTACCGCGGGCGAAAAGCGTGCGCTCGAAACCGATAAAGACGGATATATCGAGCTTGAGTTTAAAAACCTCGGCAAAATAGAAAAGATATATTACAAAGATTCCGAAAAGGACCACGTACTTTCCTTTAACGAGGAATAAAGGAGCTTTTACAATGAAAAGATTTATACTTGCTTTAATTTCGATAATGCTTGCATTCTCGCTTTGCGCTTGCGGAAACGAAAGCGAAATCGTCGTTCAGGACGGTATGAAGCTTGCCGGCCGCGATGCGGGTAACGATGCGGTGCAGTACAACTTTACCTACCCCGAGGAATGGGAGCTTGTCCGTAACGACGGCGTTATCGAGCTTCGCTTCGACTGCGACGACAGCGCGGCTACCGCACAGTACGCAACGGTTACCTCGCTCACCTTTACTCTTAAAGACGCCGCGCAGACCGCAAAGGCATATTGGACCGAGCACGAAAAGCAAATTCAGGGCATTTATACCGATTACAAGCTTTTGGATACCGAGGAATACACAGAAGCCGATAAGTACCTTGACGATTCCCCTGCTATTAAGGTTAAATACCAAGGCGCGATAAACGGCATTACCTACGTTAACGAACAGCTTATCTGCTGCCGCTACGGCGAAGTATTTCTTATAACTCTTGTCGTTCCCGAGCAGTTCGCCGATAAAACAAGCGGCATTATGGCAAGCATAAAAGACAATTTTAAGTTTGTGAAATAATTTTCGAAATAGCAAAAAGGAACTTCAATTGAAGTTCCTTTTTTGGTAACCGAATCAAAACCACCAGTTGAACTGGTGGTTTGCACAGCCCCTATAAGGGGCTAATACAGGCTTCGTCCCTAAAAGGGACCACTGAAGGTTTG
>JAZSHQ010000047.1:0-45622 GCA_045533335.1 Eubacteriales bacterium | reverse complement strand
GATTCAAAACCACCTCCGTCCCCGACCAGCTTGCGCAGGCGAGGGAAGAAGCAATTTCCGAATTATAATCACAAAACATATAAATTGGGGGATTCCTATTATGAACAAGGAATTTGAAAGATGGTTAAACAACGACAAGCTTGACGAAGCTTCCAAAGCAAGGCTTCGCGAAATAGCAGGCGACGAAACCGCTATCGCAGAGCGTTTTGCAATACCTATGAGCTTCGGTACGGCGGGACTGCGCAGCACTATGGACGTGGGCATTTCGAAAATGAACATCTACACCGTAGGTCAGACCACGCAGGGACTTGCAGAGCTTATTATTTCCGCAAACGGACAGGAAAGAGGCGTTGCGATAAGCTACGACAGCCGAAACGATTCCGACACCTTTGCCCGCACCGCGGCGAGCGTGCTTACCGCAAACGGAATTAAGGTATATCTTTTCGACGGCATACGCCCCACGCCCGAGCTTTCTTTTGCCATACTTTACTACAACTGCATTGCAGGTATTAACGTTACCGCTTCGCACAACCCGAAGGAATATAACGGCTACAAGGTTTATTGGGAAGACGGCGCACAGCTTCCTCCCGAGCACGCGGACGTTGTTTCGGCTTCTGCCGCGGCAACCGATATTTTCGACGGCGTTAAGACAATGTGTCTTGAAGATGCGAAAAAGAGCGGTCTGCTTATTATGATCGGTGACGAATGTGACGAAGCCTTTCTTAAAGCCGTGCTCGATTGCCGTCTTGATGCAGAAAACACCAAGAAATACGGCAACGAGGTAGGTCTTGCCTACTCGGCTCTTCACGGCACGGGTTACAAGCTTGTTCCCGAGGCTTTAAAGCGTTGCGGTATCGACAAGCTTATTACTATCGACAGCCAGATGATTCCCGACGGCAACTTCCCCACCGTTGCTTCACCCAACCCCGAAAACCGCGAATGCTTCGAGGAAGCCGTTAAAAAGCTGAACGAGCTTGGCGTAAACTGCGGCGCAATTATCGCGACCGACCCCGACGCGGACAGAATAGGCCTTGCAATAAAGAACGACAAGGGCGAATTTATTGCACTTTCGGGCAACCAGATAGGTGCGTTGCTTATCGACCATATTATTAAAATAAGGAAGAAAAACGGCATTCTTCCCGAAAACGCCTGCGCGATAAAATCGGTCGTATCCTCGAATCTTTTCGATGCTATATGCGAAAAGCACGGTGTAAGACACATAAGCGTGCTTACCGGCTTTAAATATATCGGCGAAAAGATAAAGGAATGGGCGGCGGACGGAAGCAACACCTTTATTTTCGGTTACGAAGAAAGTCAGGGTTATCTTTCCGCAGGCTACGCGCGCGACAAGGACGCAATCGGCGCAAGCGTGCTCGCGGCGGAAATGGTATGCCGCCATTACGCAGAGGGCAGAACGGTTTACGAAGCTTTGCAAAACATTTACAGCGAATACGGCATTTTTAAAGAAAGCGTGCTGAACGTCAAGATAACCGGCATCGACCCGATGGGACTTATGGGCGAAATAATGGCGGATATTCGCGGCAAGACTATCGAAACCATAGGCAATATGAAGGTTACCGCGGTGCGCGATTATTCGACGGGCATTATTAAAAAGCTCGACGGAAGCGAAGCGCCTACGGGACTGCCCGCAAGCAATATGCTTTATTATGAATTGGAGGGCGGCTCTGCGGTCATTATCCGTCCCTCGGGTACAGAGCCGAAAATAAAGGCTTATATCCTTATCCGCGCAGAAAGCGACTCCGATGCGGAATGCAAAATCGCTTCCTGCACCGACGATTGCAAGATATTGCTCAATAAATAACTACAGATTTCCGAGACGCACCCGTCTCGGAAAGTCTTTAAGAGGTCTGATATGGACGAAAGATTAAACAAACTGTTTGAAAAAATATACACCTCGGTAGCAGAGTTCGAGGTTGCAGCCTATATTACCGAAGAACCGCTCCCCTACCTCAAACGCAAAAACGGTGAAAAGAAAATTCTTGCCGAGGGCGAACGCTGGGGCAAGCTTTGGGATTGCGCTTGGATGAATATGAAGGGCAAGGTTCCCGAAGGAATTGCGCTCGGCAACATAGCGTTCCTGCTCGATGTTGGCGGTGAAGGCTGTGTTTTCGATTCCGAAGGCGTTCCTTTCAAGGGCATCACCAACAAAGACAGCTTTTATTCCTTCCATTTGGGCATGCCCGGTAAGGTAGTGGTTTTCCCCGACGAAAAAATGTTAAACGGAGGAAATATCGATATTTGGATAGACTGCGGCGCGAACGACCTTTTCGGCGAAGACGAGCACGCCCCGCTCGATAAAATCGGCGTGCTTCACAAGGCACGTATCGCAACCGTTAACAACGCAAAGCGTGAGCTTTATTACGATTTGGAAGTTATTTGGCATCTTGCCGAGGCAACCAAGGACGAAAAGCTTAAGGAAACCGCAAAAAAATGCTTCGAAGACGCAATAGCTGTGTATGAAAGCGATATTTCCAAAGCAAGCGGGATCACTAAGGCGTTCCTTTCGCAAAGAAGCGAAAGCGATTTCGAAATAACCGCGCTCGGTCACGCACACATCGACTTAGCGTGGCTTTGGCCGCTACGCGAAACCAAGCGCAAGGCAGAAAGAACGTTTGCGACGGTTTTGCGCAACAGCGAAAGATATAAAAATTATCTTTTCGGCGTAAGCCAGCCGCAGATGCTTGAATGGATAAAGGACACCCATCCCGAGCTTTACGCGCAGATGAAAAAGCTTTACGACGACGGCAGGCTTGAGCTTCAGGGCGGATTTTGGGTAGAAAGCGACACCAACGTGCCGAGCGGCGAAAGCCTTGTAAGGCAAATGCTTTACGGCAAAAAGTTCTTTAAGGAAGAATTCGGCTACGAGCAGGAAATTCTCTGGATTCCTGACGTTTTCGGCTATACAGCACAGCTCCCGCAGATAATGGCAAAAAGCGGTGTTAAGTATTTTCTTACCATTAAAATGAGCTGGAACGCGGTCAATCTGTTCCCGCACAGCACCTTTAATTGGATAGGGCTTGACGGCTCGAAGATACTTACACATATGCCGCCGGAGGGCAATTACAACAGCGCGGCGCGCGCGGAATCCTTTATTATTACCGAGGAGAAGTTCAGAGAACGTGAAATCGACAACCGTTCGATGTTGCTTTACGGTATCGGCGACGGCGGCGGCGGCCCCGGTATGGAGCATTTGGAGCGTTTAGAGCGCGAATATGACCTTATCGGCTTACCGAAGGTAAAGCAGGGCTTTGCGATAGATTTTTTCCGCGAAATAGAAAAGGACCAAGACAAGTTCCCGAGCTATAACGGCGAGCTTTATCTCGAAAAGCACCAAGGCACCTACACCACCCAATCCCGCAATAAGCGATTCAACCGCAAGTGCGAAATCGGTTTTCACGATGCCGAAATTATGTCAACCATTTCTTTACTTTGCGACGGCAAGAAATACCCGAGGGAAGAGCTTGAAAAGCTTTGGAAAGAAGTACTGCTTTATCAGTTCCACGATATAATTCCCGGCAGCTCGATAAAACGCGTTTACGACGAAACCGACGTAAGATACGCATATATTCTCGGCGAAATAAAGCGTATCGAGCGCGAAGCGTTCGAAGCGATTTCGGGCGGCGAAGGCAGATGTTATTTCAACCCCTCGCCCTTTGCGTTTAACGGATATATCGAAAAAGAGGGCGGATACGACTATGTAAACGCACTTCCGATGAGCTTTACTTCTGTTGCAAAAGACGAAAATCCCGCCGTTATTTTGGGTGAAAACACTATCGAAAACAGCAAAATCAAGGTGACCTTTACTGCCGAGGGCGGCATTTCGTCGGTTATCGGCAAGCAGGACGGTTTTGAATATCTGCGCGGCGAGGGTAATGTGCTTAATGCATATTCCGATACCTTGAACGCTTGGGAAGTACCCGCCGATTACGCGGTAAATCCGCGCGTAAGGCTTGCAGTTACAGAGGTTTCGCAAAGGGTTATCGACGGCGTTGCCGAAAGAAGAACCGTTTATACCGTAGGCAACAGCACCATCGTTCAAACCGTTAAGATATACCCCGAAAGTTCGAGAATAGACTTCAAAACCGAGGTGGATTGGCAGGAAACCCACAAAATGCTCCGCGCCGCATTCCCTCTCACTGCGCAAAGCGACGAGGCAAGGTGCGACATTCAGTACGGCAGCATTATGCGCCCGACGCACAAGCGCGACAGCTTTGCCGCCGCGAAAAAGGAGATCTGCGCACACAAGTGGATAGATATTTCCGACAGCGAGCACGGCGCGGCTTTGATGAACGACTGCAAATACGGTTATAGGGTTTGGGACAGCGTGCTTGACATCGACCTGCTTCGAAGCAGTATGTACCCCGGCAAGGATGCCGACAAGGGCGCGCAGGAGTTCACTTATTCGTTCTTCGTGCACAGAGCTGATTATGTCAACCAAATCAACGCAGAGGGATATGCGCTTAATATGCCCCCGAAGGCGTTTGACGGTGCGGCACCCGAAGCCTTTACCGATGCACCTGTTGCAAAGTGCAATGCAGACGGCGTTGCGATAGATTGGGTAAAACGCGCAGAGGACGGAAACGGCATTATCGTTCGCGCTTATGAATACGCAGGCAAGGGCGCAAAGGCAAAAATCACGCTCAACAGCGCGTTCGGCGAAAGAAAATGCTATCTTTGCGATCTACTAGAAAACATTATTGGCGAAGCCGACGGCGAAACCGAATTCAAACCCTACGAAATACACACGTTTAAGCTTTTGTAATACCGAAAAGACCGCTCCGGCGGTCTTTTTGTCTGCTTGACAAGTATAGGTGTGTATGATAAAATTTAATCGAAAAATAATTCGTTAAACATATAGCGGTATGTTTTCTTGATAGAATCGAGGTGCGAAAATGTTCAGCGTTTACGATTTATATGACCTATCGGCGGTATTCACGGCGATAAGAGAAAAGCCCAAGTACGAATACAACGAAACCGTTTTAGAGTGTATTCTCGAGGTTTTTTCGCACAGAAATCATCGCCACGGCCCAAATCAAATCAGAATTGCGTTACAAGAGATATCGAATCTCGACAGAAATTTATATCCTTTTGTTGATACGCTTAACGTATATAGCTATATTTCAGGCTTTTTGAAAGACGAAAAAGTGTATCTGGTGTTGATTAAAGCAACGCAGAATTTGTTAGGCCTAATAAATAACGAAACGTGGGAGCAGGCGGAAGCTTTGGCGGACTGTTTGCACAACCTGCCGATAGATATTGCCGAGCACAAGTTCGTTTTGCCAAAAAGCTATTGGAACGCAGAATTCAAATATTATCGCAAAAACTGGGATAAATCATTTTTGAACGAAGAACAAGCACTTTTTTGAATCCTCCCTTCGGGTTGCTTTAAGCAGACCGAGGGGATTTTTGTGTTTTTTTGTATAATACTCTGTTTTTGTTTAAATGTTTACAAAATATATAATAATTGTTATTGACAAACACTTACAATCTGTTTTATTATTATAATGCTGATTTTTCGGATTTTATTTTACACATACATTTATTCAGGAGGAAGACAATGCTTGAACTGCGTGATATATACAAATCATACAGAGTCGGCAATACCGTTACCGAAGCGCTTAAGGGTATATCGATAAATTTCCGCGAAAGCGAATTTGTTGCGATACTCGGTCAATCGGGTTGCGGCAAGACCACGCTTTTGAACGTTATCGGCGGTCTTGACAAATACGATTCGGGCGATCTTGTTATTAACGGCAGATCGACAAAGGAATACAAGGATTCCGATTGGGACAAATACCGCAACTACTCTATCGGCTTTGTTTTTCAGTCGTATAACCTTATACCCCACCAAAACGTACTTGCAAACGTTGAGCTTGCGCTTTCGCTCGGCGGCGTTTCGAAGGCAGAGCGCAGAAGACGCGCCAAAAAGGCACTTGAGGACGTAGGACTCGGCGACCAGCTTTACAAAAAGCCTGCCGAAATGTCGGGCGGACAGATGCAGCGCGTTGCTATTGCGCGTGCGCTTGTAAACAGCCCCGATATTATTCTTGCAGACGAGCCGACAGGCGCGCTCGACAGCGAAACCAGCTTGCAGGTTATGGATATTCTTAAAGAGGTTGCGAAGGACCGCCTTGTTATAATGGTTACTCACAACCCCGAACTTGCCGACAATTACGCAACCCGCACCATAAGAATGCTCGACGGTGTTATTGTTTCGGATTCTTCGCCGCTGACCGAAGAAGAAATGAATAAGGAACGTCAAAACGACAGTGCAAAGACCGAAAAGGAGAAAAAGGCGAAGAAGCCTTCTATGTCCTTAAAAACCTCGTTCGGGCTTTCGCTTAAAAACCTTTTTACCAAAAAGGGCAGAACGGCTTTAACGAGCTTTGCAGGCAGCATCGGCATTATCGGCATCGCGCTTATTTTCGCGGTATCGCAGGGTATGACGACCTATATCGATACGCTTCAGGAGGATACACTTTCTTCTTATCCCCTTACGCTTGAAGCACAGCATATGGACGTCGGCTCGCTTTTGGCGGCGTTCATAAGCGAAGCAACCTCGGCCGAGGCGCACGAAAACGACGCTATTTACCAAAAAGCGATGTTTTACAACCTTGTAAACGCATTAAACGCTATGGAAACCAACGAAAACGACCTGAAGGCGTTCAAGAAATTTCTTGAAGCCGAGCGTGCCAAAGGCGAGGGCGAATCGAAGCTAAAGGATGCGATAAACGGCATTCAATACACCTACGACCTTGATATGCTGATATATACGGAAAATATCGACGGTAATATTATTCAATCCGACTCTCAGGCTCTTATGCAGGAGCTTATGATAGAATATTTCGGTTTGGATCTTACTGCATATAACCAAATGAGCGAAAATATGATGGGCTCGAGTATGATGAGCATGGGCTCTTCGGTTACACTTTGGCAGGAAATTCTCCCCGGTGATAACGGCGACCCCATTAACCCCTTGCTCAAAAAGCAGTACGACGTTATCTACGGCTCTTGGCCCAATTCTTATAACGAAGTAGTTCTTGTCGTGGACGAAAACAACGAAATCGACGATATGACGCTTTTTGCACTAGGCTTGAAGTCGAAAGAGGATATCGACGCACTCGCAAAGGCTGCATTCAACAAGCAACCTATCGAAACCACTCACGAGAAGTGGACCTATGAAGAGATCTGCAATATGGAATTCCGCACGATACTCTCTGCCGATTGCTACACCAAGGACGAAAACACGGGTGCATACGTTGACCTTCGCGATACTCAGGCAGGTTTAAAGGTGCTTTACGCAAACGGTCTTGACCTTAAGATCACGGGCATTATCCGCCCGAGCGAAGAAGCAGTTTCAACTATGCTCACCGGCGCTATCGGCTATACCCACAAGCTGACCGAATACGTTATAGAAAAATCCAAGAATTCGGTTGCTGTTCAGGCGCAGCTCGAAAACCCCGAAACCGACATTTTCACAAATCTTCCCTTCCACGAAAACACCGGCAATCTGACCGAGCTCGAAAAGATAGACGAATTCAACAACTATATCAAAACGCTCGATACCAAGGGCAAGGCAGAGGCATATATAGCAATAAAGAGCACTCCTTCGCAGGAAGAACTCGATAAAATCGTTAAAGAAACGCTCGGCGGAATGACTCGCGAGGATATGGAAAACGCGATGGTGCAGTTCATTACCGCGCAAATGGGTATGTCGGAAGACGATATTGCGGGATACCTCGCTTCTATGAACGACGAAGACATAGAAGAGATCTTCACCCAGATGATAACCGAGCAGACAAAGGCGCAATATGCCGCACAGGTAAAACAACAGCTATCATCTCTTACCGAAGAACAGCTTGCGGCTATGCTTGATACCGAACTTCCGCTTTACACCAAAGAACAGCTTGTACTTTATTACGACGAAGTTCTTGAATTTTCGGAATCGAGCTACGAAAACAACCTCAAAGAGCTTGGCTACGTTGATATAGACAGCCCCGCATCGATAAATCTTTATGCGGCATCGTTCGAACAGAAGGATATTATCGAAGAAGCGATACTCGCCTACAACGACAACGTACCCGACCTCGAAAAGATCACCTATACCGACTACGTTGGTCTTATGATGTCCTCGGTAACCACCATTATCAACGCTATCACCTATGTGCTTATCGCATTCGTTGCTATTTCGCTTATCGTTTCCTCGATCATGATAGGTGTTATTACCCTTATCTCGGTACAGGAACGCACGAAGGAAATAGGCATACTCCGTGCGATAGGTGCTTCGAAGAAGAACGTTTCGAGAATGTTCAACGCAGAAACGGTAATAATCGGTTTCACGTCGGGCGCATTGGGAATTATAATCACCTACCTGCTTTGCATTCCCATTAACGCAATCTTGCACGCCGTGACCGACATAAGCAATCTTAACGCGATACTTCCCATTCCCGTGGCATTGATTCTTATCGCGATAAGCGTACTGCTTACACTTTTTGCGGGCATTATTCCCTCGCGCAGTGCGGCAAAGAAGGACCCCGTTGTTGCTTTACGCACCGAATAACACACGCTTTTACAATTTCACTGCAACGCTTCGTGTTACGCGAAGCGTTGTTTTTTAATTATTATCATTATAGGTAAAATTTAAGTAAAATGCGGGTGAAGTTTTGGTAAAAAAACTGTTGACAGTCGGTGCGTATTTTGATAAGATATATTTGAGGGAAATTCGAATTCGACGCAAATTTTGCGGTTTTCACAAACATCTTACCCACAGCTGCGACAGGAACACGGCGGCCGTAACACCCGCTTTAAAGAAATCAAGAAGCGAGCGAATCAGGAGAAAAAATGGGAATTATTGAATTTATCACTCTCATCGGAGGCGTAGCGTTCTTCCTCTACGGTATGACCGTTATGTCGAACGGCTTGGAGAAAATGTCGGGCGGCAAGCTTGAAGCTACGCTCAAAAAGATGACCTCCAACGTGTTCAAAAGTCTTGCACTCGGTGCAGGCATTACCATCGCGATGCAATCGTCATCGGCGATGACGGTAATGCTTGTCGGTCTTGTTAACTCCGGCATTATGGACCTCAAGCAGACCGTCGGGCTTATTATGGGCTCTAACATCGGTACAACGCTTACCTCATTCCTTACCGCCTTGGTCGGTGTAGAAGGCGGCGGAGAAGGCTTCAACGTTATGGACCTTATGAAGCCTGCAAATTTCTCGCTTCTTTTCGCGCTTATCGGCGTTCTGTTCGTTATGGGCAAGAACAAAAAGCGCAAAGATATAGGCAACATCATCGTCGGCTTTGCCGTACTTATGTGCGGTATGGGGCTTATGGGTGATTCGGTTTCGGCACTTAAAGACGACCCCGAATTTGCAAAGTTGCTCACCGTATTTAACAACCCCTTGTTCGGCGTACTTATCGGTGCGTTGATAACCGGTATTATTCAGAGCTCGGCAGCATCGGTAGCTATCCTTCAAACTCTCGTTGGTCCCGGCTCGGGCTTTACCTACGGTATGGCAATTCCCATTATTATGGGTCAGAACATCGGTACCTGCGTAACCGCGCTTATTTCGAGCTTCGGTGTAAACCGCAACGCAAAGCGAGTTGCGATAGTCCACGTAGCGTTCAACATCATCGGTACGATAATCTGCCTTGCCGCGTTCTATCTGCTGCATTGGATCTTTAATTTCGCAATAGTTTCGGCAGAAATCGATTCCTTTGGCATTTCTATCTGCCACGCATTGTTCAATCTTATTACTACCGTGGTTCTTCTTCCCTTCCGCAACAAGCTTGTCGTTCTTGCGAACAAGATCGTGCGCGACAAGGAAGGTGTTACCGAAAAGGTACAGTTGCTTGACGAAAGACTTCTTGCAACCCCTGCGATTGCAATTTCGGAATGCCGCAACATTACCGTAAGAATGAGCGGCATAGTAAAAAGCGCGCTGCTCGATTCGATCGCTGTGCTGAACAAGTACGACAAAGCACTTGTCGAAAAGGTCGTAGAGGACGAGAGTGTTGTCGATAAATACGAGGACAAGCTCGGTACTTATCTTGTAAAGCTTTCGAGCGACGATATAACCGAGCGCGACTCGCAAAACGTTTCGACGATGCTTCACTCCATCGGCAATTTCGAGCGCATTTCCGACCACGCCGTTGAAATAGCTAAAACCGCCGAAGAGCTCAACGAAAAGAAGCTTAAATTCTCGGACGATGCACAGAAAGAGGTTGCGATTGCAGAAAGCGCACTTCGCGAAATAATCGACATTACCTTCACCGCATTTGAAAACGGCGACACCGCGCTTGCACGTAAGGTAGAGCCGCTTGAACAGGTTATCGACAGTATTACCGCGGTTATGAGGAGCAACCATATTGCAAGACTCAAGGCAGGAAGCTGCACTATCGAGCTTGGATTTATACTTAGCGACCTTATAAACTGCTTCGAACGCGTTTCCGACCACTGCTCGAACATCGCGGTTGCTTTGATCGAGGTTGCCGAAGGTGAATTCGCAACCCACAAATATCTGAACAACGTGAAGAGCGGCAACGACGAACAGTTCCGCCACGATTACGAAGTTTATGCAAATGCATATAGCATCCCCGCAGTTAAATAATTGAGTATAATCGCATAACAAAAAGGCTTTCCGCCAAACGACGGAAAGCCTTTTGTTTATTTATTTTACCGTTATATCGAAGGTTGCTTCGAACGTTCTGTTCCACGGGTAGCGGAAGTTCGAAACGCTTACGCTGCCGTGGGCGATATATTCGCAATCCTTGCCCATTATTTTGGAATCGTTTATGCGGTTAACAATAGTTGCAGGACCGTATGCCGAGCTGTCAGAAAGGTTTGTAATGCCTTTGCGTTTATAGGAAATATCCTTTATCAGCGAGAAGGTGAGCGTCTTTACGAACGCCTCGTTCGAAGCCTCGGTGACATCGTTTACGTTGTTGATATAAACATATCTTGCAACTGCATTCGAAAGCGCGATGCCCGTTGCATTTGCGACGGTATTCCAGTTGCTGTATCCCAAAAGCTTTGCTATGTCGTATTTATAATCAAGCATTTTCTGCGGGAGCGTTTGATTGTTGTTGGAAGCGTCGATAATGCAGGTGGGTATTCCCTTTTCGATATTTTCGATCGCCTGCTTCATAAGCTTATCGGCATTTGCCGAAAGGCTGTTCGAACGGGTAAGCACAAGCACCTGAAGTGCGTTTTCGTTTTCGCTGTTCATAGTTGCGCCGATAGAATTGAAATGGTTTTCGATATTGCTTGCAAGCGTTGCGGTGTCGAACTCATCGGCGGGAAGGTCCTTGCCCTCTCCGAAATAGGTCACCTTACATTCGGCAGAGCCGTAAACGTCGGTCGCAACGGCGGCGATACCCATAAGCCCAAGCTCGTCCGCACCTGCGAAAAGGGTAAGATTTTTTCCGCCCTTGGATTTGATATAGTTGATCTCGTTTGTTTGTACCGTAATCTGCGGCGACGAATCGTCGACACCGACGTATATTCTTTCGATCGTTTCGGATGCGTTAGCAAGAAGATAATCCATAACGCGCAATTTACGCTCGCGCGAGGCGAAGTATCTGTCAATAACTTCGTTTGAAAGATTTACCGATATTTCTCTGCCGTTTTTATCGAAGCGGTAGCCCGCAACGATGTTATCCACGGTCAGCTCGCTTCCGCTTAGCTGTTTTCTTTCCTTTTGTCCGTAAGCGCGCAAAATATTGTAGGTATCGAGATCGTAGCCCTGATAGCCGACGGTAGAAGCAAGGCGCATAACCGTATCGAACAGCACGACGTGCTTCTCTTCCGCAAGGCGGACGATATAATCGCTGACCTCCATTTCGAAGCTGAGGTCGGTGTTGCAGAGATAACGCGAGCCAACCAGACCGCCCGATATGAGCTGGTCAAGTGAGATCACGAAATAATCGCATTCATTCTCGACCGATTTCAGCCAATCCAAAAGTGCTTCGCGGTTGCCTATCGTCGAGCCGTCGGAATTGGGTGTCATATTATCGAGCGCGGTGCGGTAAAGTTCTTCTTCGGGGATAAGCAGTTCAAAACCTGCGGAAGCCGCAAGAAATTCAACGCGGTCTTTATTAACGGGGCGGTTATCGAGCGGGACGTATGCTATTTTTATACCGTTGCCGTCTATTCTGTTTGTATCGTCGGTATCACTTGTATCGCTTGTATCACTTGTGTCGCTTGTGTCGCTTGTATCGCTTGTGTCGCTTGTGTCATCAGACTCATCTTGATTCGGCAGAGGAATGCGGTGAGGCTGTGTGCCTATTATATAGGTACCGAGAACGTGACGTTTGACGAGTATATAATCATAAGGGGTAACGGTATCTTCCATTCTGCACGCCAGCTCATACGCACCTTCGAGCTTTATCGTGCCCATATACAGACGTCTGACCCGAATATAGTCGTAAACCGTTACTTCTCCGTCGCCGTCACCGTCGCCGTAAATAACGACTTCAAGCTCGTTGCCGTTTTTATCGGTCACGACATCGCCGGTGGCTACGTATTCATTTTCGGAGCTTTCAAGGGTATATCCGCGTTTTTCGAGCTCACCCTTCGGTGTTTTTTCAAGAACGTTGTATAAATAACCGTCTATCGCAACATAATCGTTCGCTTCGTCACCGTATATGCAGGCGGGCAAAACCGAGGCGAGCATAAACGCGCATAACAGCAAGGATAATATTTTTTTCAAAACCAAAACCTCCGAAATTTCATTTTTTGTATTATAACACAGTTATGCAACGCTAGTCAACAGACAAACGGCGGCAATTTTTATTTATATCCTCATATTGATATATAGGTTATATTGACTTTCGGTGCAAAAAGGTGTAAAATAAACGGGTATAAGTAAAATTTCGGGAGTAATCTCTATGACGATTACAAAAGTTTTGAAAAGCAAATTCAAATTCGACCCCGAAAGTCCGTGGCATTTTTACCGCACGGTGCTTTGGTGGTCGTTCATAGTTTCTGCCTGCATAACCGTTCCGTTCGTTATTTTCGAATGGATAAAAACCGGCTCGCCCGTATTTCTTTATTACGGCGATTACAACGCACAGCAGATATGTTTTTACGAAAACTGCGTAAGAATGGTGCGAAACGGCGATTTCGGTTGGGACTGGGTTACCGATATGGGTTCGAACTTCATCGGCAGCTATTCCTACTATATGCTCGGAAGCCCCTTCTTCTGGATAATGTGTATATTCCCCGCTACGTGGGCGCCCTATCTTATGGCGCCGATGTATATGGTGAAATATATGGTTGCGGCGTTAATCGCTTATGCCTATCTGCAACGCTTTGTAAAGAACAAGAATTACGCTGTTGTAGGTGCATTGCTTTATGCGTTTTCGGGTTTCCAGATATACAACACCTTCTTTAATCAGTTCCACGACGTCGTTGCTTTCTTCCCCTTGCTGCTTATCGGTATGGAGGAATTTATTCAGAACGACAGAAAGGGCATATTTGCTCTTGCGGTAACCGTAAACGCGCTTATCAACTACTTTATGTTCGCAGGTCAGGTGGTTTTCTGCGTTATCTATTTTATGTTCAGAATGCCCACCAAATCCTTCAAAATCACGCTCGGCAAATTGGGCGGTCTTATTATCGAAGCGGTGCTTGGATTTGCGATGTCGATGTTCATATTCCTGCCTGCGGCGACCGCGCTTATGGGGAACGACAGAATATCGAATTCCTACACCGGCACTATTTCAAAGATTATCGAATATTTAAAGGACGGCAAGACCGATTCTGCCGTAAACAGCCTTAAATCGCTTCTCGTTTGGCGCAAAAGCGGCGAATTTTACTGGCAAAGATACGGACAGATATTCGAATCCTACTTCTTCCCGCCCGATATTCCTTCCCGCGTGAACTTCTTTAGCGGCCACGAAACGAGATGGGCTTCGATTTCGATGTACCTGCCGATGTTCGGTCTTTCGGGCGTGTTTGCCTTGTTCACGGTAAAAAAGCGCAAGTGGTTAAAGGGACTTATTATCACGCTCGTTGTCTTCTCGTTCGTTCCTATACTCAACAGCAGCTTCTTCCTCTTCAATTCCTCTTACTACGCGAGATGGCTGTATATGATGATTCTTATGCTTTCGCTCGCAACGGTAGTCAGCCTTGAAGACAACCGCACGAAATGGCGCGTGCCCACCGCAATAATGACCTTCTTCTGCACCGCCGTTGCTTTCCCGCTCGGGCTTATATGGCACGAAAACGACAACGAGGTAATGGAGCTTGGCTATCCGCCGTACCGATTCAGATTCTGGCTTTACGTTGCGATAGCAATTTTAGGTATCGCGCTTACCGCATATATTATTCGCAGATACCGCGGCACCAAGCTTTTCGAACGCGCGTTGATTTACGGCGTATGCGGTATGACGTTGCTTTACGGCTGTGTTCATATAACCAACGGCAAGCAATATTCGCACAGCAGTAAATTCCTTGTCGACCAATGTATCGAGGGCGAGGTTGTTTTACCCGACCCGCACGAGGATTTTTACCGAATAGACTTTTTCCGCACTTCCTCGCTTTCTACCCTTGACAACTTGGGTATTTATTGGAATTACCCCACCATCGAATGCTTCCACACCGTCGTTCCGCCTTCGATAATGGAATTTTATCCCGTTATCGGCGTTACGAGAAACGTGGGCTCGCGTCCCGAAAGCTCGCTTCACGGCTTGCGCGCCTTTACCTCGACGAAGTATTCGTTTATCGAAACCACGAAGAACAAGAGAAAGCAAAAGAGCGACGGAAGCTATTCCGAGGCGCATAATGCTTTTGGCTTTAGCTATCTCGAATCGCAAAACGGATATGATATTTATATAAACGAAAATTATATCCCTATGGGCTTTGCCTATACCGAATTTATGACCCAGACCGATTTCGAAACGGCATACACCAAGACCAACCGCGATAAAATGCTTTGCAAATACCTTGTAGTACCCGACGATATGGTCGAATACTATTCGCAGTTTATGACCCACGTCGAATACAAGGAAAAGGAAAAGGCGAGCGATACGCTTTTTGAAGAATCGGTTGCGGAGCGCAAAACTATGTGCTGTGACGATTTTAATTATTCGAGCGACGGCTTTAACGCAACCATTACGCTTGATAAGCCGAACATCGTATATTTCAGCGTTCCTTACGAGGAAAACGGTTGGAGTGCAACCGTAAACGGCAAGGAAACCGAGGTTTTACGCGTAACCTACGGTTTTGTCGCGGTTGAATGCGAAGCGGGCGAAAACGAAATTGTATTCGATTATTCTACCCCCGGTCTTGTTGTTTCGAGCAACGTAAGCTTTGCAGGCATCGAAATGAAGCTCCCCGGCGGTGTGTGGATATCGCTTATCGCGCTCGTTCTGTATCTGCTTTATATGCTTTATTACCTTGTTTTAAGAAAGCACAAGGCAGAAACCAAGTTCTTCAGCTTTGATTTCTATGACGATTGCGGTGCCGAGTTTGACGAGGTTAAACAAATAACCGCGGTCGGTATAGCGACGGTTGACGGCGTTCCCGATATAGTCGACGAGGCTGACGAGGAAGCAGTTCCCGAAACAGCCGAGGAAGTCACAGAGGAAACGGAAACAGAAACGGAAACGAAAACGGAAACGGAAACGGAAACAGAAACAGAAACGGAAAGCTCAACCGAAACAACCGAAGAATAAAAAATATACCCTGTTGCCGAATAAGACAACAGGGTATTTTTTGTAAACCGTTAGCCTTCCTGCGCTTCGAGAGCCGCTTTGATTTCAAGCAGCTCCGACTCGGTTTTCGGGGTTTCGAAGAAGGATTCCTCACATCGGTAAGCTATGCCGCCGCGCTTTTGGTTTTTACCGTACTGCACCGAAGCGTAAAAACCCTCTTTGCCCAAGCAATCAATACCGTAAGGCGTAGAGAATATATATTTACGCTTAATTTCCTTAAAATCGCCCGATACACAGAAAAGCAGTTCTTTTGGCTGATAAGGCTGTGAAGGACCGTAGGTAGTAAACCAAAATTCCTTGTTTTCTGCATCGTAATCGAGATTTTGTATGCCGAAAACCGTGTTGCCCGTGGGAATATGGTATTCGGTTTCGTAGGTACCGTCCAAGGTGAATTGCAATATTATCTGATTCTTATATTTTTCGCCTGTATAAAGTGCGCAGGCAACGAACATTCTGTCTTCGCCGGTTTTGGGGTCGGGTGCGATTGCGACGCCGTCAATACCCTGAAAGCCGCGGGTATCCTCGGGAGAACAGGTAATGCTTTTATAGTAATCGCATATATCAAGATTAATAATATCCACGGTGTGAAGGTCGTCTGCATCGAAAACGTATATTTTAAAGCCGGTCCAATCCTCCCACGCGTGTCCGGGGAGCGAATTTTTAAGATAGCTTCCGTATATTTTTCCGTTGTGGTAATCGATATCGCCGAGATGGCCGCCGTGTATCTCTACCTGACATTTCACCGTGCCGTTCAGCGTAGTTTTTACAAGGCTGTCGGTAAACGACCAATACATAAAGCCGTTTCCGTTCGAAAAGCCCTGCAAGTGCTGATTTTGATTTACAACCTCTACGTAGTTCATAATAACACCTCCGTTTTTACATTCTGTTATTATAATAACACTTTTAAAGCAGTTTTGCAACATAAAAAACACCGCCGCGAGTAATTCGCGGCGATGCTTTTATTCGGCTATTTACAGCCCTTATCGCAGCAGCCTTTGGAGTTCTGGTTGCCGCAACGGTCGTTGTTGCCGTACTGGTCCTCGGCATAGGGGTAAAATTCGCCGATGGGGAACTGCATTTTACCGAAGATAGAGCAGGGGTCGTCGTTATTGCAGGGCTTGCTGTCCTTTTCGGGCAGGCAGAAGTGGCAGGCGGGAAGCATAAGCTGTACCTTGCGCTCCATACGAATGACCGAGAAGACGCCGATTGTAACGTAGACGTTGTTTGCGCCGACACCGTCGACAAAGCTGCCGTCGAAGCGCGAGCGGATAAGCTCAGGAATCGCGTCGATGCACATACAACAATGGCCGTAGGGCTTGCAACGCTCGACAACCTTGCTATCGAGGCAGATAGGAGAAGCAACCTCGACAACTACCGTGGGAAGAGTGGGCTCGCTGTCACAGCGAAGCTCGTGCTCATCGAAGCAGAACGAGTTCGTTTCGGGGTCGGACGTGAACACCGAAACGTTCTTTTCGCTGCCGAAGAGAATAATTTTCTTATCGAAGGCGCAAAGACCCTTTACCTCCTGAACTCTGCCGCCGCATACGCAGGCTTCGAGAGTTACGCAGAAATAGTAACGCACGGTTACCTGATAAAAGCCTTTGTTGAAGGGGACGGGCTCGATGTTGATGCTGGTATTGATAACCTCGACGCATTTACATCTTACCGCGCTCGCTCTGTCGATTATCTCCTGTCCCATATCGCAGAGGTGCACACGAACATCCTCAAGACAATCCTTATCGCGCGCAGAATCGAAAACCTTATCTACGCTGATGCAGCAAAGCTGTTCTTTGCCGTTGCCGCAAAGCCCGCCGAGCAGGCCGTTTTTTTCATTCATTATAATTCCTCCTTGTTTGGATAATATCTTATATTGCGGAATTATTGTGTGATATTATCAATACTATTCTATGCAGAGGATATGAAAAGGTGATTTTTTGGTAAAAAATCACATTTACAAAATACGATTATAATGGTATATTAATGTCGAGGTGATACGCAATAGAACGCAAAAAGTCAACCGTATTGACAATTATCACATTAGCTTTAATATTTATGTTGGTCTTCACAGCTTTGGCGGTGCAAGTCCTTTTATGGCAAAGCCAAGATATATCCGTTGCAATCGTCAGCGAAACCGAAGAAGGCAGTAACGAAGTTATTATTTCGGTGCGCAATATGGCCGGCTCGACACTTCTCTTCTACGAAAATGCCGAAATTACAGGCAAGATCGAATATTTAAGCGAGGACGGTTGGGTCGAATATTGCGACGTGAGCTACACCGCAGGCAACGCTCATGCGGTTTCCAAGCTTTACGGCGACACGTTTGCAGAGCTTGAACCCGGCGAAGGCTGGAACGTTTCTGTTCCCGAAGACAAGGTTGCGGGAATGCAAAACGGCACCTACCGCATTAAAATGACATACGTTACCGAAAAGAAATATAACGAGTATCTCGAAAACTCTTTAATGAACCGCGATAATGAAAGCGAATCCAATGAAAGCGGCATTGTTTCCGATAGCTCAAACGAGGCTTCGGATATTGTTTCCGAGGATGTTTCTTTTGAAAATCCCGAAGAAGTTTCGGAAGAGGTTGAAGAGGATAATTTCTTTGCAGGTATAATCCCCACTTTCGGCAAGGGCGACAAGGAAAGCCAAAAGGTCGAAGCGATTAAGGAAGAATTTCTTGCCGAATCGGTAAGCGAGGTATTCGTTAAAACCTTCGAATACGTTGTGCCCGAAAGCTTTGTAAGCGAAATTTCTATCGACGACGATGATATTGACGACGGAAGAATAGCTTCGAGAAGAATTTTGGTAAAAGAAGAACAGATGTATTAACGACAAAAGCCCCAAATCGGGGCTTTTGATTTTAGAGGTAGATATATGACGTTACGCGACAAGGTTATATATATTCTCGAAAGCCGAAAGGGCGAATATATTTCGGGGCAGGATATTGCAGATGAATGCAAGGTATCGCGCAGCGCGGTAGCGAAATGCGTGAGCGCGCTCAAGGCAGAGGGTTATCCGATAAGTTCTGTGAACAATCTCGGTCACAGCCTCGACAAAAGCTGTGATATACTTTCGGAATCGGGCATTCTTGCCGCTTTGAACGACGCAGATACCGAAATTAAAGTATTTAAACGTATCGATTCCACCAACAGCGAAGCAAAACGCGCCTTAAGCAACGGTTTGCAAGGAAACGCGATATTCGCCGCAGAGGAGCAGACCGCCGGCAGAGGACGCAGTGGCAAAAGCTTTTTTTCTCCGAAGCAGAGCGGTGTTTATTTTTCCTGTCTGCTGCATCCGAACGTAGGGCTTGCCGATTCGGCGGCACTTACCTCCGCCGCAGCCGTTGCGGTATGCAAAGCTATCGAAAATGTAACAAAAAAACACCCACAGATAAAGTGGGTGAACGATATATTCATCGACCGAAAAAAGGTTTGCGGAATTCTTACCGAAGCGGTTTCGGATTTCGAAAGCGGGACGGTGCAGGCGGTGATACTCGGCATAGGCATTAATCTTACTACCGAAAATTTCCCCGACGAACTTATGGGAATCGCGGCATCGCTCGGCACTTCTATAGACCGTTGCGAGCTTATAGCAGACATATATTCGCGGTTAAAAAACCTTTGCGAAAAGCTTCCCGACAGAGGATTTATGGAGGAATACCGCAAGCGTTCCCTTGTTTTGGGCAATGAAATAAGTTTTTCGCGAAACGGAACGGAATACCGCGCGAAAGCTTTGGCGATACACGACGACGGCGGGCTTGAGGTTTTGACCGAAAACGGCGAAACGCTTATTTTAAACAGCGGCGAAATAAGCGTTAAGCTTTAACGTATTTACGGATATAGCCGCACAACAACTCGGCAGATACGATTTTTAATGCGTCTGCGATACCGTATGCGGCGACGCTGCCGAAAAATACTTCGAAATAGCCAAGCGCAGAATCGGAAGCATATTTTATCACGCCGAGCGCGCCCAGCGAATAACAGGCAAAAAGGGCGACTGTTGCAACACAATATTTCACCCACCGCTTGTTCATTCCTTCTTTGAAAATCGCTTCTGCGGCAAAATAGACGGCTCCTGCGGCAAGAAAGCCCAATATATATCCGCCGGTAGGCCCGACAAGCACGCTCATACCGTTACCAAAACCCGAAAACACGGGCAAGCCTATTGCACCGAGCGCGATATAAAGCAACAACGAAGCGAGTGCTTTTTTACCCCCAGCGTAAAAAAGTATGAAAAACACACCGAAGGTCTGCAACGTTATCGGAACGGCAAGCGGCACCGACAGCCACGAGCATACAGTGAGCATTATAGAATAAAGCGCGATATGTGTCATATTTCTTATTTTTTCGCGATTTTTCATTAAGCTCACTTCCCTTCCAACAAAATATATCACACAAGAATCAAAATGTCAACCTCGCGTGCTGCAAAGGTTGACATTTTTGTTATATTTCTACCGTTCCGTTCAGCGCAAACGAGTAAAGCAAAGCAACCGAAACGCTTTTACCCGTCATACGTTCGACCGCGCGACGGTAATACTCGAGCTGGACGCGGTGACGGTCTGCAAGCTCCTGCAGGGTCTTAACTCGGTCGGTCTTATAGTCGACTACCGTGTAACTGCCGTCGGGGTTTTCGAAGAAGCAGTCTATTACCCCTTGCACCAGCATTGTTTCGCCGCTTGCTTTATCGGTATCGCTTACCGAAAAACGTTTTTCGCGGTAAACCCGCTTGGAAGAACGTATTTGAAGGTAAAGCTCGCTTCCGAAAAAGCGTTCAAGCGCTTTGAATTCAAGCATTTCGTACTGCTCGGCTGTGAGCATTTGTATATCGAGAAGACGCTTTGCTTCTTTTTCTACACCTTCCGATTCGACCCGTGCAAAATCGCTAAACTGCATAAACAAATGGTTTGCAGTACCTATATCTGCGGCGGAAATCGCAATATCCGAAGCAAATGCGGGGCGCATCGACACGCGTGACGCGGGAACAGAAAGTACGGTGCGGTTATATTCATCGTCCTCGAGCAAGCCCTCGCGAAGCTCGGAAACCGATATTTTCGCGGCGGCGTTCACCGCCTTCGGATATGGATATTCAAAGGTGACGATATCGAGTATTTCACGCGTAACGTCAAGCTGTTTGCGCTGTGAAAATTCACGGTAAGATGCTTCGGCATCCGATTTTTCTATCGTACGCAATGTGAAAAATTCGCGTTCTGTACCCAAGGATGCATAAAGCACCATATCGAGCCAGCTTTTCGCCGAATCGCGGCTGTAACGATTTTCTCTCCAGCCCTCCTCGGCACTGCCGGTTATATACAACCGTTCCTTTGCTCTTGTCAACGCAACGTAGAGCTTTCGAAGCTCCTCACCCTTTGCGGCGTCGCGTTCTTCGTCTGCGGCGTAAATATTGCAAAGCGGGTCGAAGCTGGTGAATTTAACCCGATCGCGCAGGCGGAAGAATATGCCTTTTCCGCGAAGAAGAGTAATATCCGAGGAGTTTTTAAGACCTCTGAATTGCTTTTCGCAACCCGCAAGGAAGCAGACCTTGAATTCAAGTCCCTTTGATTTATGCACGGTTATGAACGAAACCGCCGCTTCATCGCCCGCACGTGCGGCATCGGATATTTCCCTATCGCCCATAGACAGCTCTGACAGATAATCGAGAAATCCCGAAAGTCCTTGATTTTGCGGGGTTTCGTAGCGGCTAGCATAATCAAATAGCAGAAGCAGACTTTCGCGGCTTCCGTTGGCACTTGCGATGCGTAAAAGCCCCGAGGAAACGAAAAAGCTTTTTAAAAAGTCGCGGCAGGGCACGCCCGTGCTTTCGTAACGCCATTCGTTTATGCGCTTAACAAAGGCTCTGCACCTTAACGCAAGGCAGGCTTTTCCCGATTTTTTGGTGAACGTAAAACGTTTTTTTGTTATGCGTTCGGCGCGTTTGGGTGCCGCAATAGCCTCGAGCGCATACCAAAAAGCGACATCCTTTACCCTTTTTCTTATAGAATAAAGGTCATTCGAATCGAAGTTAGCTATCGGACTGCGCATAAGCGAGCAGAGCGAAATATCGTCGGTGGGGTCGTCGATCGCTTTAAGCGAAGAAACGGCAAGCCGTATATCGGGGTTTTCGAGGAAGTTTTCGGAGGTTTCGGTCTTATACGGGATGCCGAATTTTCTGAAAGCCTTTTCGTATTCTATCGAATAGCCCTTCATCGCGCCGAGCATAACCGCGAAATCCGAAAATTTGAATTTATTTCCTTCGTCATCGGTTTCCTCGAGCATAAGACGCCTTATTTCGCTTGCGATATATTCTGCTTCGGTGCATCTTGCCTCGACCGTCTTGCCCTTGGCTTTATCTGCAACAGCGATCGTTACGGGGTGCTTCATATCGTTGCGTTTCGTCGCTTTCACAAGCCATTCGCCGTCGTATTCGCGGTAATAGGGCGTGCCGTTGGTTATGCTTTCGAACAAGAAGTTTACATAATTTATCACAGCCTCGCCGCAACGAAAGTTTTCGCGCAGGAAGATGCAGGCGTTTTTACTGTCATCTGCATTTTCGATATTCGGAAAAGCTTCTTTGTAGCCGATAAATATATCGGGGTATGCGTTACGGAATCGGTAAATGCTTTGCTTTATATCGCCAACCATAAAGCGTCTGCCGTCGCCCGCAAGAAGGTTAAAAAGTCTGTCCTGCATAGGGTTGACGTCCTGATATTCGTCGATAAGTATTTCGGTGAATTCGGCGCGCTTTTTAAGGCAGAGCTCGGTAGGCTGATAATTTCCGTTTTCGTCGCGGTTTTCGAGCAGTTGCAACGCCTTTTGTTCGAAATCGGTATAATCGAGCACGCCGTTTTCGAGCTTGGCGCGCTCATATCCTTTTTCCAAAGAATTTAAAAACGAATTTATCGCAAGAACTATATCGGCGCATTTTTCGAAGCTTTCGGCGTTGTATTCATCGTTACCGCGAACGTAACGCGTTCTAACCTTGGAATGCTCCTCCATAAGCTTTTTCTTGCGTTCGGAAATTATCTTTCGGCTATCCTCATCACACCCCGTGCGCGAGAGCGAAAGTTTTAAAAACGCGGTTTCCGCCAGCGAGCAATAGTTTACATAATTTGTATCCAAGCTTGCTCTTACGCTTTCGAACGCCTGCACGAGCTTATCGAGCGGAATCAGATATTTTTCATCGATAGCAACGACTTCGGCGAAATCGCGTATTTCGTTTGCCTCCTCGATAAATTCATCGTAAAGCCGCGTAAGACGAGCTCTTGTCGCCTTCCCCACATTCGTTGCGAAAAAGCCCTGCTCACGCAATACCACCGCTTCGCTTCTAAGCTCTTGGGCGCAGGAAACAAGCATTTCTTCCCTACCGAGCGTAACGCGGAGCGAATTATAGAGTTTTATCATCGAATCGGCAAGCGGCATATCGTTTTTATCGCCCGTAAAATTATCTGCAATAAGCAGGAATGCGGCGTCGGAGCTATCGTAGCCCTTTGCTATCAGCTCATCGGCAACGTTGCGAAGCATCATCGCCGCTTCGGTTTCATCCATTACGCGCACCTTTGGCGATATTCCGAGCAATGCAAAATTTTCTTTTACGAGATTAAGGCAGTAAGACGAAATCGTGCAGATATTTGCCTCGCTCACAAGGAGCGATTGATGATATAAATGATCGTTATTTGGGTCTGCGGAAATTTCTTCGAGAAGCGCATCGTAAAGCTTGCGCTTAATATCTGCCGCCGCGGCTTTCATAAAGGTAACGACAAGAAATTCGGTCACCTTTCCTTTTGCCTTAATGCGTTCTATAAGGCGCTGAGTGAGCACGGTGGTCTTACCGCTTCCCGCACCTGCGCTTACAAGAAGGGTTTTGTCGGGAGTGTTTATGGCTTTTTCCTGCATTGGGGTAAATTCGGGCTTGTTATTCTTCGCTTCCGTCATCTCCGTCCTCCTCTTCCTGTTTTTTGTTGCGGCAAAGGTCGCCGAGTGCACAGTATTTGCAGGGCTCGGTCTTTACGTCTTCTATTTCAAGCGGGGATATATCCATTTTGCCGCAGAATACGTTGCCCGCAAGCTTATTTATCTGCTCGCAGAGCAGGGTTTCGAGGTCGACGAATTCCTCGTCGGTATAAAGCTTTTTCGATTCGCCGCGGTGCCACAAGGTGCCGTCCTTCTTTTTATTTACCGGAACGAAGGACAAATCGTGGCTCATAGCGCATACTATATCGAGGTCGTTTATTACTATACCGCTTCTTTTTATGCTTTTTTCTATTGCTTTTGCTATTTCTTCGTCGCTTTCTCTGCCGGTTATGCTTACGTTAGGCAGAGTAACGGTATAATAGAGCGCGCCCGCAGGCTTGGAATCGGTCTTTTTGCAATAGGCAAAAAGATAGTGAAGAAGCTGGCTGTCGAGTCCGTATGCGACAAGATCGGCGGTAAAGCTTTTATTGTAGGTTTTGTAATCGACAACACGCACGTATTTTACGCCGTTTTCGACATAAGTGTCGACCCTGTCGATCGAGCCGCGCAGGAATACGCGTTTTCCGTCGACATCGTATTCGATAGCGGGGATATCCTCGCCCTTGAGTCCTATTTTAAACTCAAAGCCCGAAGGGATAAAATCGCTTTCCTCGAATTCGTTGCAAAGGCTTTCGGTAACAAAATCGATAGTTTTTACCATATTCGCATAGGTGTGGAGAAAACGCTTGTCCTCTGCCGCCTGAATGCCGATAACCTCGAGGAAATATTCCTTTGCAAGCGATTCGATAAGCGCTCTGCGCGCTGTGTTATCGGGACGAACAAAACGTCCGGTCTTTACGCATTCGCGCATAAAAAGCTCTAATATTTTATGAACGAAGTTACCTATTTCGGGCATAGAAAACTCGTTGAGTTTTTTCTCCTTTAACCCCAAAAGATAGCTTCCGAAAAACGAAAACGGACATTTCGCATAGGTTTCGAATTTCGAAGGGGAAAGGTTTAAAACGTTTTCGGTGAACTCTATGCGCGAACGCTTTTCGGTAACCTCGGGATGCTCGTGCAGGAAGGGTTGGTTTGATTTGCGTAGTGCATCTTCCAGCTCATCGCGCATCGTGCCTTTTTCAAAAGAAGGAAACGCCGCCGCGACAGATTCACGCGAGTACAGCATATCGCCGAGTGAATAGTCGATTATTTTAAATTTTTCCTTCGGGAACATTTTTTCGACAGCGAGCCAAGCTGCAGAGGGACGAAGGTCGCCGCCCGCAAGCTCGCTTCGCGGACACAGCAGAACAAGCTTTTCGGTTGGTGCGCTAAGCGCGGCATATACGAAAAATCGGTTTGTATTTATCTGCTTTTCCATAGTGTCGGCAAGGCAGAGGTCGAGATTTTCAAGCGTAATTGCCTCGGTGCGGTCGAAAAATCCGCCGTTTTGCACCGATGCGGGAAATTCGCCGTCGCATACGCCGAGAATTATTACAAGCTTACTGCCGCCTGCACGAATAAGCGACGCATCGCCGAAGGTGACCGAATCGGCAGATGCGGGAATAGCACCGAGCGAATAATTATCGCACATAAGCTTGATAAGCGAAAGAAGTCGTTTCGGGCTCACCTTCGTATCTCCGCAGAGGTTATCGAGCTGATCGATTATATTTATAAGAAGCTTCCAAAGCTGGATTTCGCGTTCACTGCGCTCTCTTTCGCCTTTGTTCAGCAGTCTTTCGGCATTTTTACGCAGGCGTTCATCCGCGCCCATAGCTATAAGGTGGGTGTAAAGTGCGCGCAGAGCTGTTGAAACCGTCTGCTCGCCCTGTAATGACTCGCGCAGGGCGGCAAGCGGCGCAACGATTTTGTCGCGCGCTTGGTTTGCAAGCTTAAGCATATTTGCACCGCGGTCGGTAAGGTCGCCCTCGCGGTAGCCTTCGGGGTCCAAGGTCCACGGCATACCGTTGTACCACGCCTTGCCGCGAAGCTTCCAAGAATAGGCATAGCTTAAAAGCGCGTCGCTTTCGGCTATTGTAAGGTCGGTATAACCGCTTTTTATGTAACGCTTTATACTTCTAAGCGAGAAATCCTCGATAACAACGGAAAGGCTTGCAAGAAGGAAGGAAAACAGCGGCTTTACCGCAAGCTCTTCCTTTGTGGACATATATACGGGTATTTCAGCACGCGAAAACACCGAATCGGCAATAGAAGCATAGGCATTTACGTTTGCGGTAAGCAAAGTAATGTCGCGGAATCTGCCGCCATCGCGAACAAAAGCAAGTATTTCCGAAGCCGCCGCTTCTACCTCATCGAAGCGGTTGCGTGCGGTTATCATTTTTACCGCACCGTCGTTTTCGCTCATCGGAGAAACGTTGCTTTTCCAAATATTTCGTTCGATATAGCGCAACGATTCGGACTTGGCTCTTTTGGGAACATCCATAGGCAAATCGTCGTAATTACCGTGAGCGCGTGAAGCAACCTGTTTTGCCGCATTTTCGTTTTCTTTAAAAACAGAGCGCGTTTTATCGACGGTAAAGGAAATATAAGTATCCTTGCTTTGCTGTATTATTCTTTCGATAACGGCGTATTCCTGAGCCGTAAACGTATAATAGCCGTCTATAAAAACGCTTGTGTTTTCGAAAAACGGCTTGCTTTTAAGCTCCTCAGCAAGCTTGGTGAGCGCATCACGCGGGTCGTGAAGTTCGCTGTTGAAATGTGATTCGTATTTAGCGTAGATTTTTGCAATGTCGGTAAGCTTTGATTTAATGCGCGCATCGCCCTCGAGCAGGTCGCTTTCTGCATCTTTAAAAAGCCTTTGCGGGGTTATCATACCCATTTTCATACGCGAAATAAGGTTATAAAGAGAACGCGCAAAATCGGGGTCTGCCGCAACCGCGGAATATTCGCCAAGCTCTTCCTTTAACGATTCTGCAATAAGCGACAAAAGGGCGCAAGCGCCCCCTTTATCGATATTTCTTGCGGCAAGTCCGCCGTATTCGCGCGCGACACGGTTAGGAAGGCGCTCGAAATTAAGCACCTCGCAAAGCAAGTTTACACCGTCGCCGAAGCGTTCGCAAAGCATCGATTCATACGCAACCGATTGCTGTTCGGGCACGATTACAAAGCAACGCCTGCCCTTTTTGAGCGCGTCGTTTAGATTTTGAAGTATGCATTCGGTTTTTCCGCTTCCGGAGCCACCCATTACACGATACAGCATTTTTAACCACCAAACAGTTCAAGTAATTTAAATCGGAACAGATATTTTTTGCTTGTGAACACCGCAGAATCGTTGGCGTTCACGCCCGAGGAGGAAAGGTCGTTACTGTCGCTTGCCGCCTTTGTGCAAAGCGGCGGAAAAAGGACGCACCACCAATTATTCCCCTCTCCGCTTCCCAATTTTATCCTAAGCGAGCGGTATGTTCCCGCGGGGAGCGTAACGTTTTCGTAAACACGCGTGGGATATTCCTCGTAGCCCCATTCCGCAATCGCTTTATAATTCGCGCCGTTTTCGGAAAGCACGCGGTTTGCGGTGCGTTCGATAGCGGCAAGGTTTTCGGTAACGGATGCGCTTGCCTCGTTAATATTCGCATTATTATCGAAAAGCTCGCCGTATTCTTCAAGTATGGCGTCGCGCACGGTTAATTTTAGGCTTTGCGCCGCTTCGGAATTATCCGTAGCAAGAATATGCAGGCGAACGGCGTTATCGAATATTTTTGCTTCGCTTCGCGGAATTACCATATCCACGATATTAAGCAGCATAAAGCAGGCGCAAAACAGCGCAAGGATTTTTGTTTTGAGTTTCATTTATAAATCTCCTTTTTCAGTTTGAAGAAATTGTTGTCCCGAAAAAGGAAAATTATTCATATTTATTCAGGCAAGTGTTTTACAGCAAACAGCAAAATAGCCCATTTTTTTAAGCTTTTCGGCACAAGCCTCGGCTTTATGCGCATTTTCGAACACGCCATAGACCGAAGGACCGCTTCCCGAAAGGCGGGAATTCGTTGCACCCAAAGAAAGCATAATGCTTCGCAATTCCTTTGTTTCGGGTGCAAGAATGTCGGTTATCGGCTCGAAGGCGTTGCCAAAAGCGGAAATAAGTACTCCCTTACTGTTTGTTTTTATTGCGTTTAACAGCCGCTCGGTATCGTTGCGAACGTCGGGCATTAAGCTGTCGTAAGCGCGGAAAACCTCGGGGGTTTTTAAGCGCGCCTTTCCTATCGCGATAACGATATCAAGCTCGGGCATACCGTTTATCGTGGTAAGTATTTCTCCCCTGCCTTCGCACAGCGCGGCGGAATTAAGCAAGCAGAAGGGAACGTCGGACCCTAATTTTTCGGCAAGCGAAAACAGCTTTTCTTTTGCAATAGGGTTGCCGTAAAATTCGTTCAAACCCCGCAACACGCAAGCCGCATCGGCACTTCCGCCGCCCAAGCCCGCGGGGAACGGAATATTTTTTTCGAGATATATAGATATTTCGGGCGGTATTTCTGCATTTTCGAAAAAGAGTTTTGCTGCTCGGACACAAAGGTTGTCCTCGCCGCAAAGCTCTTTTATACTGCAGTCAAACGCAAACGAATCGCTCTTTGCAAAGGTTAACGTATCGCAAAGAGTGGTAGGCGCCATTACCGAGCGCAGCCCGTGAAAGCCGTCGGGGCGCACGCCCGTAATATCGAGCGTTAGGTTGATTTTTGCGTAAGCCTTTAATTTCATAGCGTTTTAACAAATTCTTCGATGCGCGCAATCGCCTTATGTATATGTGCGGGCGAATATGCATAAGAAAGTCTTGCAAAGCCTTTGCCGCTTTCGCCGAACGCGCTACCCGGCACTATTGCACATTTATGCTCGTAAAGCAGTCTTTCGCAGAAGGTTTCATCGTCGAGCCCGAATTTACGCAGGTCTGCAAACACGTAAAACGCGCCTTCGGGCATAAAGGTTTCGATACCTATACGGTTAAGCTCGCTTACGATAAGACGGCGGCGCGCTTCGTATTCGCTTTTCATATATTCTATATCGGCATCGCCGTTTTTAA
Organism: Eubacteriales bacterium; assembly: GCA_045533335.1. Taxonomy (GTDB): domain Bacteria; phylum Bacillota; class Clostridia; order Oscillospirales; family CAG-382; genus Coliplasma. The sequence goes on along the minus strand of JAZSHQ010000047.1, from coordinate 16,908 downwards.
GTGCTTCGATAGAGGCATACTGGCTCGTCGTGGGGGCGCTCATAATACCGTACTGATGTATTTTCGCCATCTGCTCGGTAAAATATTTGGGCGCAAGGGTATAGCCCATTCGCCAACCCGTCATCGCATACGCCTTTGAAAAGCCGTTTGCAATAATCGTGCGTTCGCGCATACCGTCAAGCGAAGCGATAGAGATATGCTTTTCGCCGTAGGTAAGCTCGGCATATATTTCGTCGGAAAGCACGACGATATTCGTTTCGCGCAGTACGTTTGCAAGCTCTTCGAGGTCGTCTTTACGAAGCACAGAGCCTGTCGGGTTATTCGGGAACGCGAGTATAAGCATTTTGGTTTTTTCGGTTATCGCGCTCTTTAGCTGTTCGGCGGTGAGTTTAAAGCCGTTATCGGCAGAAAGGTCGACCGTCACGGGGACTGCGCCCGCGAGGCGCGCCAACGGCTCGTAGCAGACAAAGCAGGGTTGAGGGATTATAACCTCGTCGCCCGGCTCGATAAGCGCGCGCAGAGCAAGGTCGATAGCTTCGCTTCCACCGACGGTTACGATTATTTCGCTTGCGGCATCGTATTCAAGACCGAAACGGCGTTTTTGGTAATTTGCAATCTCCTCGCGCATTTCCATTATGCCGTTATTCGAGGTATAGTAGGTGTGCCCCTCTTCGAGCGAGCGGATACCCGCGTTGCGGATATGCCAAGGAGTATCGAAATCGGGCTGTCCTACCGTTAAGCCGACGACATCCTTCATTTCGCCCAAAAGGTCGAAAAATTTACGGATACCCGACGGTTTTATTTCGGTTATTTTTGCCGGAAGGCATTTATTTGCGTCGAATTTCACCAGCTGTTTCCTCTTTTATCGGTTTTCTCGGTGCCGTAAACGACGCCGTTTTCTTTATATATCTGAAGCTCGAAATGGGTTGCGGTGGCGGTTACGCCTTCGATTGTCGCAAGCTTTTCGGCAACGAAAAAGGCAACGTCGCGCATATTCGCACATTCAACGGTTATTGCAAGATCGAAGCCGCCCGACATAAGAGCAACCGATTTTACCTCGGGGAAATTGCAGATACGTTCGGCAACCGAATCGAAGCCTTTATCGCGCTGGGGAATGGTTTTTAATTCGATAAGCGCGGTAACGCTGCTTTTGCCCGTTTTTTCCCAATTAACGACCGTGCGGTAGCTAACTATTGTGCCGTCCGCTTCGCATTCGGCGATTATATCGGTTACCTCTTTTTCGGATATACCGAGCATTGTTGCGATATCCGCGGGGGTGGTGCGGGCATCCTTTTCGAGATAAGCAAGAATACGTTCTTTCATTGTTATTCCTCCGAAATTTTGTAAAAGTCTTTTTTGCGGGAATTGAATTTTGCGAGATGCGTAAAGCCGATATTTGCAAGCATTTCACACGCATCGCCGAAGTTTGCGCCTAAATCGATTGCTTTGTGAGCATCGCTTCCGATTGTTACGTCCCTTCCGCCGAGCTCGTAATAAAAGCGCAAAAGGTCCTCGTTCGGCAGGCATTCACCCATAGCTTGGCGCAATCCCGACGTGTTACATTCAAGCGTTAAGCCTTTATTTATAATCGCTTTTAATATAGGCTCGAAATATTCTCTGCCCTTATTTTTAATATCGGGAAATTCGGTTATACCATTGGCGAGATAATAACGTTTTGGGTAGGTGATATGGGTAAGCACGTCGAAATTTCCCCATTCTATCGTATCGAGCATTTCTTCGATATATTGCTCCCAAAGCCTTATATATTCGTTTTTTTGCATCGATTTTATATCGGTATCGGCAAAATCGATTATGCCGCGCACCGCGTGAACAGAGCCGAGCACTATATCGTAGGGTTGGCTGTTTAGCTGGGAATGCGATTCATTTGGCATATGTGTTGCCTGACCGAGCTCGATGCCTTGCAATATAACAAGCCTGCCTTTAAATTCTTCGCGCGCGGCGTAAATATCACGTGCGACGCTATCGTGCTCGAGCGGCGGAAAAAAGCCGTCGCGTATGCCGTCGATATCGAAATGGTCGGTTATCGCGATACCCGTTAAGCCCTTATCGATTGCGGCAAGGCAGAGCTCGCGCACCGAATTTCCTTTGCCCTTCGGGATATCGCCCGAATATTGTGTGTGTGAATGATTGTCAAACATAGTATTTGCCTTAATTTAAGCTGTATTAGAATAAAGTTATCTGGTCCGATTCGGGAATATTGCCGAAGCAATTATTCTTGTAAAGCAGGTCCATAATAGATTTATTTACCTGCGCCTTAACGCGTATTTCCTCGATAGTCGTTGCTTCGCCGCTTTTTACGACCTCTACGATTTTTTCCGCCACCGATTCGCCCAAGCCGTTAAGCGCGCAAAGCGGCAGACGTATCTTTCCGTTTTCGGGAACGAACGCCATGGCTTCGGATTTGCCTATTTCAATCGGCAGGAAGGAAAAACCGCGAGCAAACATTTCCAGCACAATACGCAATATGATTATTGCGCCTTCCTCGGTTGCCGAAAGGTCGGGTGCTTGACGAAGTGTATTCAAGCGTTCCTCAATACGCGATTTGCCGCGCATAACGAGCTCGCCGTCGAAGAATTTGCGTTTTATGGTGAAATAGGTCGCATAAAAGGCAACCGGCTGATAAATTTTAAACCAGCTCAATCGGAGCGACGCTATCGTATATGCCGCGGCGTGCGCCTTGGGGAACATATACTGTATTTTATTGCAGGAATCGATATACCATTGAGGAACGTCCTTTTCGCGCATAGCCGCTTCCTGCTCGGGGAGCAAACCTCTTCCCTTTCGCGTTCTTTCCATAGAGTCAAACGCGATAGCAGAATCGAGTCCCTTATGCATAAGATATACCATTATACTGTCACGCGTACCGATAATTTCATCGATAGTGCAGGTGCCGCTTTCGATAAGGTCCTTACCGTTGCCGAGCCAGATACCCGTACCGTGGGAAAGCCCCGCGATCTGAACAAGGTCGGCAAAGGATTTCGGCTTTGCGTCGAGTATCATCTGTATCGAGTAATCGGTACCGAATTCGGGGATACCCATTGTGCCTATCGGACAGCCGATTTGGTCGGGCGTAACGCCGAGCGGCTTTGTGGAAGCAAACAGCTCGATAACGTTTTTATCGTTCATAGGAACGTCGCGCACGTCGATACCCGTATAGTTTTGAAAATACCTGTAATAGGTCGGAACATCGTGCCCGAGTATATCGAGCTTAAGTATCGTATCGTGCAGATATTCGAACGCGAAGTGGGTGGTTATAACGCCGCTCGAAGCCTTGTTTGCGGGGTACTGAACGGGGGTAAAATCGTAAATTTCGTATTCTTTTGGAATAACGACGATACCGCCGGGGTGCTGTCCGGTAGTGTTCTGCACGCCGACAAAGCCTTGAACAAGGCGCTGCTGTTCTGCTTTTGTAATAGAAATATTTTCTTTTTCGAGATACTTTTTAACATAACCGAAGCAGTTCTTATCCTGAAGAGTACCAACCGTACCCGCGCGGAATATATTTTCCTTGCCGAAAAGAACTTCGGTGTATTTATGCGCTTCCGATTGAACGTCGCCCGAGAAGTTAAGGTCGATATCGGGTGCTTTTTCGCCGTGGAAGCCAAGGAAGGTTTCGAAGGGGATATCGTGACCGTCGGGGCGCATCGCCGTACCGCATTCGGGACAGTTTTTATCGGGCAGGTCGAAGCCCGAGCCGACAGAGCCGTCAAGGAAGAATTCGGAATACTTGCACTTCGGGCAAGCGTAGTGCGGCGGCAGAGGGTTAACCTCGGATATTTTTGCAAGCGTCGCCGCAAAAGAAGAGCCGACAGACCCGCGCGAACCGACGAGATAGCCGTGTTCTTCGCTGTTTTGAACAAGTCTGCGCGCAATAACGTAAAGTACCGCGAAGCCGTTTTTGATAATAGAGGTAAGCTCTCTGTCCATTCGGTTGCGAACAACCTCGGGAATCACGCCGTTATGACCGTACATTTCCATCGCGGTCTTTTCGCAGAGTTCTTGCAATTCCTCTTCCGCGCCGTCGATCTTTGGGGTGTAGGTACCGTCGGGAATAGGCTTTATCGCATCAAAATCCTCGATGATCCTTTTCGGGTTTTCGATAACCACCTTATATGCAAGCTCTTCGCCTAGATAAGCGAACTCGGCAAGCATTTCATCGGTTGTGCGGAAAAATATGCGTGTTTCGCGCATTGCATCGGAAAAGCCCTTGCCGGAAAGCATTATCTGGCGGTATATTTCATCCTCGGGATCGAGAAAATGAACGTCGCCCGTTGCGACAACGAGCTTATTTTGCTTGTTGGCAATACCGATTATTTTGCGAACGTTATCGTGAAGCTGTTCGAGCGTTGCCTGATTTTCCTCGATAAGATAGCCGTTGTTGCAATCGGGCTGGATTTCGAGATAATCGTAAAAATCGGCAATACGGTAAAGCTCGTTATCGGGTCTTCCCTGCAATATTGCGTCGTAAAGCTCGCCCGAGGAGCAGGCAGAGCCGACAACAAGACCTTCGCGGTATTCGTTAAGCAGGGTTTTGGGAATACGCGGATGCTTATGGAAATAATCGATATAGGAGCGCGAAACCAATTTATAAAGGTTTTTAAGCCCCTTAAGATTTTTAACAAGTATTACAACGTGGTAGCTTTTCAGGCGCTTCGGGTCGGCGTTTCCTGCCATCGCAGCGTTCATTTCGTTAATTGTGAAAATGCCGTTCGCGGCGAGCTTGCGCGACATACATTCAAATATCTTTGCAAGCATTTCGGTATCGGCATCCGCCTTGTGGTGGTCGAATTCGCCCAATTTATAGTATTTTGCAAGCGTATCGAGAGTGTGCTTGTTAATATCGCTGTTGATGTAGCGCGAAAGCGCAACCGTATCGAGATATGCGTTGTCGAAGGGTATTGCGTTATCGTCGGCAACGCGGCGAATAAACGAAATATCGAAATTCGCGTTATGCGCTACAAGCATTCTGCTTCCGCAGAATTCAAGAAATTGCGTTACCGCTTCTTTTTCGTTCGGTGCGCCCTTTACCATTTCATCGGTAATGCCGGTAAGCTTTATAATATTTTCGGGTATGGGCATACCGCAATCGACAAAGGTGGAAAATTCGCCGATTATTTCGCCGTTTTTATATTTAAGCGCGCCGATTTGCGTTATACCGCAGGTTTTCGGCGAAAGACCCGTAGTTTCGATATCGAAGATAATAAATTCATCCTCGACGAATCTTGTATTCGAAGCGTCGTCATAACGGAACACCGCACGCGCTGTATCGTCGACAAGGTAGCCTTCTATACCGTAAATAGGCTTTACGTCGGGGTATTTCTTTGCCGCCTTCATAACGATAGGATATGCCTGAAGTGTACCGTGGTCGGTAAAGGCAACGGCGGGCATTCCCCAAGCGTGAGCGCGCGCCATTATGTCGGAAGCATCGGTAAGTGCGTCGGTCGCCGACATATTTGTATGCAGGTGAAGCTCTACGCGCTTTTCCTCGGCGTTATCCTTTCTGCCTATGAAGCCGCATTTTGATATAGCCTTTATATTAAGCGTAATTTCGTCGTCCTCGACCCATTCCTGCTTATTACGGTCGAAAATGCGTCTGTGCTCCGCCTTGCCGGCAACCATAACGTACATAGGCGGCTTTAATTTGGGTGCTTCGCTCTTTTTACAGGTAAATCTGCCCGAAATAGAGGCGGAATTATCGGTTATATATATTGTGAAGGTCATTTTTTCGCCTTCGTAGTTTTCCTTGCTTTCGACAAGGAAAAGCTTACCCGCAACACAAACACCCGTGTCGCTTTTAATATGCGAAATGGGGGTGAAGTTCCAATTTCGGCGTTCACCGTAAATAGGCTCGGGGGTTGTTATATCAAGCGTCATCTTACCGAGCTTTACAATACGCTTGCCGTCCTCTTCACTATATTCGGCATCCTCTACCTCCTCGTTAAAAAAGGAAGCGCGGGGTGGCTCTTTTTCGGTTTCCTGCGCTATTTCGAACTTGGTTTCGCGTATGCTTTCGGCAAGCTGTGTTTCGCGTTCGTTGCGGTAATTGAAAAGATCGATCCTTTCGTATTCAAACCTTACAGAAAGCTTTATTCCGAACTGGTCGAGCGCGCACTGTGTTATAAACTGCTCTGCGCCGTTGGCTTCGGGAATATCCGCCGTGATATTTCGGCGCAATTTTATTGTAAAAATGCCGCTTTCCTTTATATAGTTATAGCTGCATTGGTCGAAAAAGCCGTAATCGAGTTTGGAAATATGCTTTAAAGTTTCGATAATGCCGTCCATATATTCGGCTTCGAATTCGATATTGTAGTGCGGATAGATATTCACCGCGTTAACGGCGTATGCCTTTTTTATTTCATCCTCGACTGCGAAAAACAACGACGGCTTGACATAGCAAGAAAGCTCTGTTTTGACCGCTATCGTCATACGCTCGCGGTCGACGAGTACAGAGAATGAATCGAATTTCGATATGGTGTCCTTCGATTTTTGCGAAAAGGACGCTTTTTTGAATTTTGCGAGAAATTCGTTAAGCATTAAGCATTTCCTTTATTTCGGTTACGAGTGTGTTTACTATTTCTTCCTGCGGGATTTTTCTTATTATTTCGCCCTTGCGGAACAAAAGCCCTTCTTTATTGCCGCAGGCAACGCCCAAATCGGCGTGCTTTGCTTCGCCCGGACCGTTTACCGCACAGCCCATAAGCGCAACCGTTAAACGGCGGTCGGTGATTATACTTCTTGTGGCTTGCTCCAATTCGGCAACCAAGGGAATAACGTCCGATTGCGTTCTTCCGCAGGTGGGACAGGACACAATATTTATACCTCCACCGATACCGCAACAGAACAATATATCCTTCGCAGCGGCAATTTCGAGCACGGGGTCTTCGGTAAGCGAAACGCGCACCGTGTCGCCGATACCGTCCAAAAGCAACGCACCGATGCCGATTGCCGATTTTATGTTACCGCGCCTGACGTCGCCGGTTTCGGTAACGCCGATATGCAAAGGGTAATTGCAGCTTTCGTTAAGTATGCGCGCAGCATCGACCATTGTTTTAACGTCCGAGCTTTTAACCGAAAGCACGATATTATCGAAATCGCATTCCTCTAACATTTTTGCGTTATTCAGCGCGCTTTCGGCAAGTGCTTCGGCGGTAGGTCCGCCGTATTTGGCAAGAACTTCCTTTTCGGCGCTTCCGCCGTTAATGCCGATTCTTATAGGGATATTGTTCTTTCGGCAGGCATCGGCAACCTTTTTTATATTTTCCTTTTCGCCGATATTGCCGGGGTTAATGCGGATTTTGTTTATCCCGCGTTCCGCCGCGGCAAGGGCGAGCTTATAATCGAAATGAATATCGGCAACAAGCGGAATCGAGGTGTTTTCCGCGTAATACGGGATAGCCTCTGCCGCTTCCGTATCGTTTACCGTAAAGCGCACGATATTACAGCCTGCCGCAGAAAGCGATTTTATCTGTGCAAGCGTGGCTTCCTTATCGGCGGTTTTGGTGTTCGTCATCGACTGAATGGCGATAGGATTTCCGCCGCCTATTAATATATTGCCTATTTTGATTATCTTTGTTTTTTTCATATCAGAACAGTCCCGCAATATCTTTCATTAATACAAAGAACATAAGCCCGAGCAGTAAAACGGTAAACACCGCGCTTATTGCCTGCTCGTATTTAGGATTTATCGGTTTACGGCGTATTGCTTCGATTATATAAAACAGCAATCTGCCGCCGTCGAGCACGGGAATGGGAAGAAGGTTAAAAATACCGAGAGACACCGATATCATAACGACGAGCGTGCCGAGATTCTGCATTGTTTCGACAAAGCCGTTGCTTTCCTCTATTACGGTATTTATCTCGCCGCCGACCGCAACCGGTCCGCCGACTGCATCTAGACCGTAACGCCCGGTAAAGGTATCGACAAGCGAATCGATCGTCATATAAATCGTCGAGCTTGCCTGCCAGAACGCTTCTTTCATAACGTTGCCGACAGTCATTTCCTTGGTATAAACGGCAAAATCTCTTGCACCGAAAACGATGCCGTCCTCTTTCATAGTGTGGAACTGAACGTTTTGAAGTGTTATTTCCTCGCCGTCGCGGATAACGACAATATCGATAGGCTCGATACCGTCGGACATTATTTTATACGACACGTCGTTGAAGCAATGTATCTTCTTGCCGTTGACGCGCACAATTTCGTCGTTCACCTGCAAGCCGTATTGATCCGACATACTTCCCTCTGCGAACGCTTTTACCGTTGTCGAGCCGATAGCGTTTCCGCTCGAAACAAGCGCGATCATAACGACATAAGCGAGGAGAATATTCATAAACGGACCCGCGATAACGATAAGAATGCGCTTCCAGACCGCGCGTTCGTTAAGCGGTATTTTATACTGATGCTCCTCGGGTATTTCTTCGTCGTATTCACCGACCATATTCACAAATCCGCCTATCGGGAATGCGCGGATAGAAAAATCGTTGTATTTACCCTTCCACTTTTTTATCGTAGGTCCCATACCTATCGAAAATTCGATTATACCCACGCCGAATGCCCGCGCGACGATATAGTGACCGAATTCGTGAATAAAGATAAGCAGACCAAATACAAAAATGGTTACGGCAAGGCTTAAAAGCGACTGAAACATTAAAAATCTCTCCTAAATATGAGAAAAAACGTATTCGCGCGCGGCGGTATCCGCGGCGAGTATATCTTCGACTGTGGGATGCTCGACAAAACAAGCGTTTTCGGTTGCTTTTATAACGAGCTCGAACAGCTTCGGGAAACTGATTTTTCCTTCGAGGAAAAGTGCAACTGCAATTTCGTTTGCGCCGTTCATCGCGGCGGGAATATTACCGTTTTTCGTTATCGCCCTTTTTGCAAGCGCAAGAAGCGGGAAGGTTTCTTCATCGGGCTTTAAAAAATCGAGCTGTTTGCCGAAAAGGTCAAGACTTTCGGCGGGTGATGGCTTACGCTCGGGGTAGGTTATCGCATATTGTATGCAAACGCGCATATCGGGCATACCGAGCTGTGCAACTATCGCGTTATCGTCAAATTCGACAAGCGAATGCACTATGCTTTGCGGGTGAATTACCACCTCTACCCTATCGGGTGAAACGTCGAAAAGATGCACCGCTTCGATAAGCTCCAAGCCTTTATTCATCAGGCTTGCGCTGTCGACCGATATTTTTTTGCCCATATTCCAGCGCGGATGACGCACCGCCATTTCGGGGGTTACGGTTTTAAGAAATTCACTGTCCTTGCCCAAAAACGGGCCGCCCGAGCCGGTAAGCAGTATCTTTTTTATCGCCGCGCCGCCTTGAATGCATTGAAATATCGCGGAATGCTCGCTGTCGACGGGAAGCAAAACCGCACCGCCCTTTTTAACGGCGTCGGTTACAAGCGTACCGCCCGCGACGAGTGTTTCCTTGTTGGCAAACGCGATTCTTTTGCCCTTATTCGCCGCGGCGATGGTGGGGAGCAAGCCCTTCATACCAAGCACGGCGTTTACAAGCGTTTGAGATTCGTCCTCGCTCGCGAGATACAAAACGCCCTCGTCGCCGCAAAGGATTTCTATATCGAGATCCTTAACGGCAAGCTTAAATTCGTTATATTTTTCCTCTCCGATGCATACGCGCTTCGGTTTGAATTCGCGGCATTGTGCTTCGAGCAGAGAAACGTTTGAATGTGCCGAAAGCGCAGTGACGCGAAGCCCAAGCTTGCGCGCCACATCGAGAGTTTGAGTTCCTATTGAGCCTGTACTGCCCAGCAGAGAAATAGAATTTTGCATAATTACGCCCCTTTAAAACAGCCAAGCGAAGGTATCGATAGCGACAAGTATAAGCGCGGTCATTATCGACACGGGGATAATGCTGTCGAACCTGTCGAGCACGCCGCCGTGACCGGGGAATATCTTACCGTAATCCTTAACGCCGAAGCGGCGCTTGATTACCGAAGCCGCAAGATCGCCGTATTGGCTGACGATAGAAAGCGGAAGCGCCATAAGCCCCCAAAGCGGAGTGCCGAACGCGATCCAGAACACCGCCACGCCCGCAAGCGTACCGAAAAGTGTGCCGCCGATAGCACCTGCAACCGTCTTTTTGGGAGATATTTCGGGGCAAAGCTTCTTTTTTCCGAACAGCATACCGGTGAAATACGCCATGGTATCGGTCACCCAAGCTATACAAAGCACCAAAGCAACCGACCACAAACCGTATATCGTGCGAACAAGCGAAAGCGACGCAAAGCCTGCGGTGATATATATGGCGAGCGCAAAAAACATTAAAAGACGTTCGGGGTTTATACTTTTATGTGCCGCAACCGATACGAAAAGAAAGCAAATGAGCGCAAACGGTACAGCGGCAAGGAAAAAGCCGATTATTAAAAGAGTGTGAGGATAACCGATAACGGGGATAAGCGCACAAAGTGCGGCAAACAGTATCGAGGGGATAGAAATATACCAATTTTTAAGTAAGCCGCAGCAGGAAAGCATTTCATAAAGCGAAAATCCGCAAATAAGCGCGAAAAGCGCGCCTGCGCCCCACATCCCGCCGAATATAAGCAAAGGAATAAGCAACAAAAGCGCAACGATTGCTGTTAATATTCTTGTGACCATTTTTACCTCCCGTAACGGCGTTCGCGTTTTGAATAGACCTCGATTGCCTTTAAAAGCTCTTCTTTATTAAAATCGGGCCAGAAAACGTCGGTGAAATAATATTCTGCATAAGCAGATTGCCAAAGCAAAAAGTTTGAAATACGGCATTCGCCGCTTGTGCGTATAACAAGGTCGGGGTCGGGTATGCCCGCGGAATAAAGGTTGCGTTCGATATCCTCGGCGGTTATTTCGGTCTTGCCTTCCTTTAAAATGCGGTTAACGGCGTTAACAAGCTCCTGCCTGCCGCCGTAGGAAAGACATATACAAAGTGTCATACCGCTATTTACGGAAAGACGCTCCTGCACGCCCAAAAGTGCATCGCGGTACTGCGGCTCAAAGCGGTCGATATCGCCCAACAGCTTAAGCTTTACGTTGCGCTTGACCATTTCGGGCTCGTATTTTACGATACCGCGGCTCATAAGCTCCATTAACGCGCCGACCTCTTCGGCGGAGCGATTCCAATTTTCGGTGGAAAAGGCATAGACGGTAAGATATTCGATGCCCATATCGTTGCAGGCATCCGAAATATCCACAAACGTATCTAACCCCGCTTTATGACCTGCGCTTCGCGGCAGCATACGCTTTTTCGCCCATCTGCCGTTGCCGTCCATTATTATCGCTATATGACGCGGTTTTAATTTATCCGCCATAACAAACCTCGTTTATTATAATACTTCCCGCCCGAAGAAATTCCTCGGGCGAGAAAAACAGACGTTATTACGAGCGTGCGCTCATTAGATTTCCATAATTTCCTTGTCTTTTCTTGCTACAACAGAATCGACTTCCTTGATGTACTTGTCGGTAACGTCCTGAATAGTCTTTTCTGCGGATTTAAGATCGTCCTCGGTAATTTCGGAGTTCTTTTTCATAGCCTTTGCCGCATCGTTTGCATCGCGGCGAACGTTACGGATAGCAACCTTGCAGTCCTCGCCCATTTTAGCGGTCTTCTTGGTAAGTTCTTTTCTGCGTTCTTCGGTAAGCGCAGGGAAAACAAGACGAACGCACTTGCCGTCGTTGGTGGGGGTAATGCCCACGTCGGAAGCAAGAATAGCCTTTTCGATTTCCTTTACCATATTTGCTTCCCAAGGAGTGATAACAAGAGTTCTTGCATCGGATGCCTTGATGGTAGCAACGCCGTCAAGACCGGTGGGAGTGCCGTAATAGGGAACGGTTATCTTATCGAGCACCTTCGCGCTTGCTCTGCCTACGCGAATGGTAGCGAAATCCTCCTCGAGGACGGAAATAGACTTTTTCATTCTTTCTTCAAAGGGCTTAATGTCGAACATTGTGTTTACCTTCCTTTTTTGTTTTGGTTATATGTTTAAATTTTTATTCGTTATAAAGCAGGGTGCCGATATTTTCGCCGTGTGCGGCAAGAATTATGTTTTCGGGGTCGGAAAGCGGAAACAGCACCGTTTTTATGCCGTTTTCTTCGCCGATAGCGGCGGCGCTTTGGTCGATAGCCTTTAAGCCGAGTGCGAGCATTTCGGAATAGGTAAGAGTGTCGAACTTTTTCGCGTCCTTATGCTTTGCGGGGTCTTTGTCGTAAACACCGTCTACGTTCTTTGCCGAAAGCACGGCATCGCACTTTAATTCAGCCGCGCGAAGCATCATACCCGTATCGGTCGAGAAGAAGGGATAGCCGACGCCGCAGGCGAGAATAACGATTTCGCCCTTTTCGAGGCACTCGATAGCTTTGTACTGCGAATAGGTTTCGCAAAACTGCTGTATCTGAACAGCGCTCATAACGCGCGCGTTAACGCCGGTTTTGATAATATAGTCCTGCATAGCGATAGAGTTTATAACGGTTGCGAGCATACCCATATGGTCGCCGCGAACGCGGTCTACCGTTAAGCCGTTTTGCCTTGCACCGCGCCAGATATTTCCCGCGCCGATAACCACGCAGACCTGAACGCCTTCATTCACAAGGCGGGCAAGCTTTTCGGCAACCAACGCAAGCATATCGCCGTTCAATATACGGTTGCCCTCTCCGGAGAGAGCTTCTCCGCTTAATTTGACAAGAACACGTTTGAATTGCTGTGCCATTTTGAAATTCCTCGCTTTTTAATCGTAATAAAATACTTGGTATAGCGGCGAAAGCTCTTCGGTAATGCCGCAGGCATACGCGGTTACGGGCGACATTTCCGAAAAAACAAGACTTTCGGAAACCATTATATCGTTCGGGAAATACTTGCGGTAAAGCGCCTCGGTATATTCGTCGCAGACGCCTTCGTTATATCCGTAAGCGCCGAGCAAAGAAAGAAGCGACACGCATATATCGGTATCGAGCGCGTTTTTGCCGATAATTACACGCTCGCCGAAATATATTTCGGTTTCGTTTGTACCGTCGTATAAAGCATAGCTTGTTTCGGCTTCTTTGTTTAGACACACCGCGACAACGTAATTATCGTAAGCTGTAAGGTCGTAGTTCGCGTCGGCGAATTTTTGCAGAGTGCCGAAGCCCGTTTCGGCAAAAACGATATCGAAATCGAGCGGGCGGACGCCCATAACGCCGGAATATTCGTAATAAATGCGTTCGTAGGTTATATTAACCTCGTTTCCGAACGTTTCGGACTGTTCCTGAATATAGCCGAATGCGTTTTCGAGCTTTTCGTGAAAAACGTCTTCCTCTTCGGGCGTGAATTGGGTTTGGTAATCCGAAACAAAGAGCTCGATAACCAGCACCTCGCCCGTAAAATCGATAAACGAGCCGAGCGACGAGTTCGGAAATTCCTTTGTGAATGCATCTTCGGCGGGGGGATTTAAAAGAAATATCCCCTTTTCGAGAAGCCATTTGCCGTTTTCGTGCTTCGCGGTAAATTCGACCTGCTTGCCGTCCTTTGAGGTTGCGGTAACAGTCTTTATCGCTTCGTCCGCGGTGTCCGAAACAGAAACGCTCGTATCGTCAACAAAGCCTTTAAAGCTGCTTCCGACGTGGTTGAAAACGTTTGTCCTGCCGTTTATGCTTTTTATCGCAGGGAGGCGTTCGTTAGGATAGGAAAGGAACGCCTGAATACTCCCGCCCGAAGCCGTATAGGTGTTTTCGAGCAGAGAAACAAGCTTGCCGTAATCGGAATATTCGTTAAACGAAATAACCGGCACATACTCGGCAGTTTTTTTGCTGCAAAGTGAATTGTTCACAAACATATCGGTCACAAGCCTGTCGCGCTCGATAAGCGCCTTCGCTTCGCCAAGCGTTAATTCAAGCGGTTGCGACGTTTCCTCGGCAACCGAGCTTTCCGCGGTTTCTTCGCCGCCGCACGCCGAAAATGCAAGCACAAGCGCGCACGCAAGCAATATTAATATTAAGTTTTTAAGTAAATTCGGTTTGTTATATTTCATATCATTATGATTATACCAAACAAAAACCGCAATATCAATAGAAAAATGTTCTAAAATATAATATTCTCGCGAACAGTACGCTTTAATTTTACTCTGTCGCCGAAAAATGCGGCAACGTAAGAGGGATTGAGGTAATCGTTGCCCGCGGCGTTAAGCTCAACGCGCAGAATAACGCCGTTTTCTGTGCCTTCTACCGAAACGAATTTTGTCATAGGCGAAATATCGACCTGTTTATCGCCGCTCTTCGAGCGTTTAGTTACGATCATTTCACCGTTAAAGGCGTTTTTTATTTCGTCAAGCGACATATCTGTTTCCAATTCCAAACGCCAAAGAGCGCGCTTTGTGTGGAGCTTGCCGACGGCAACTTCCGCCTTTATTATTTCCATTTCGGGAAACGCCGCTTTCCTTAAGCTTTCGGTTATCACATCGCTTTCAACGTCCTCGGTTAGACGGAAATCGAAAAGTTCGCGTTCACCTTCTTGATATATCGAAAGCGGGAGTGCGATATTCAATCTCGGATGGGGGTTAAAACCCTCGCTGTATGCTATGGGAAGTCCGCTTCTTACCAGCATACGGTGTATCGCGCGTTGAAGATCGAGATGCGAAATATATTTAAGCTTTCCGAGCTTTGTAAAGGTCACGCGGATATCAGCCATTTTCTTTACCTCCGTCACACACGCATTTGCCGTTGCAAAGCGTACTTGCGCCGCAGCCCGAGCATTTCGTGCGGCAATCGGGTGTTGTTTCGGCTTTGCGCGCTCTTTCGTATTCGAGCTTCATAAACTTTTTCGTTACGCCGATATCGATAAAATCCCACGGCAGAATTTCATCGAGTCCGAATCTTCTGTTGGCATAAAACGCAGGGTCGATACCGCAGGAATCGAACACGTTCATCCAATTATCATAGCTGAAATATTCATCCCAGCCGTCAAGCATCATATTGCGTTTATAGGCTTCGAGCAATGCCTTGCCGAGCCTTCTGTCGCCGCGTGCAAAAACCGCCTCGATACGCGAAACGCGAGCGTCGTGATATTTATATGATATCTTTTTGGTTTTTATTTCGCCCTTTAAAAGCTGTTGCTTGCGTTCAAGCTCCTCCAAGCTGTCCTGCGGCTCCCATTGGAAGGGGGTAAAGGGCTTGGGCACAAAGCAGGAAACGCTTACCGTAACGTTAACTCCCCTGCCGCCGCCGAAACGCTTTTTCGAATAATATGTATCGACAATATTCTGCGAAAGCGCGGCGATCCCCTTTATATCCTCATCGGTTTCGGTGGGCAGACCGTTCATAAAATAAAGCTTTAGGCTGCTTCTGCCGCCGTCGAACGCCTTTTCGCAGGCGGTGATTATTTCTTCTTCGGTTATGTTTTTGTTTATAACGTCGCGCAATCTTTGCGTACCCGCCTCGGGCGCGAAGGTGAGGCCGCTTTTGCGTACGGACGAAACCTTTTCAAGCAGTTCCTCGTAAAAATTATCGATACGCATCGAAGGCAGCGAAAGGTTTACGCTCTTCGCGTTCGTCCAAGGGAGCATACTGTCGATAAGCTCGCGCAGGTGGGTATAATCGCTGATAGACAACGAGGTAAGCGATATTTCGGAATAACCCGTATGTTCAATAGCGATTTTCGCATTTTCGTTCAATACCTCGGGCGATTTTTCGCGGTAGGGGCGGTATATCATACCCGCCTGACAGAAGCGGCAACCGCGAATACAGCCGCGAAACACCTCGAGCATAACTCTGTCGTGCACCGTTTCGAGGAAGGGAACAGAGCATTTGCAGGGGAAATAAGCGTTATCGAGATTTTCGATTATACGCTTTTTAACGCTTGCGGGAACACCTTCTTTATTGGGCGCGAATGAAGCAATAGTGCCGTCTTCGTTATATTCTACGTTATAAAGCGAGGGAACATAGAAACCTTCAAGCTTAGATGCGCGGTAAAGTATCTCTTCCCTGCTTGCTCCCGATTTTTTGCATTCTCTTATAAGCTCGGTAAGCTCGAGCAGAGCTTCCTCACCCTCGCCGATCGAAAATATATCTATAAAATCGGCAATAGGCTCGGGGTTATACGCGCAGGGGCCGCCTGCGATGATTATAGGGTGCTCGTCGGTCCTTTCGCTTGTAAGCAAAGGAATATTTCCCAAGCCGAGCATAGCCACGACGTTCGTATAGCAAAGCTCGTACTGAAGCGTGAACGCAACTATATCGAACACGTTAAGAGGATCGCCGCTTTCGAGCGCATACAGCGGATAGCCGTACTTTATAAGCTGTTCGCGCATATCGGGCCAAGGCATATAGCAACGCTCACAGCTTATATAACCCGTGTTGTTAAAGCAACCGGTTAAAATTTTTATACCGAGGTTGGACATACCTATTTCGTAGGAGTCGGGGAAGCAGAATGCAACTCTCAGCTTTACGTCCTTTTTGTCCTTTATAACTTCGTTAAGCTCACCGCCGATATATCTTGCGGGCTTCTGTACATTCTTTAAAAAAGGAAGAATTCTGTTTTTTGGTGTCATGATAATACCTTTATTTCGGGGAATTTTGAATTTTACTTATTTGTGCAAACGCCGAGAATGTTAAGCTCCGTGCCGTACTGGGAAGCAACATTCCTGATTTTTACATTGTGCTTTCCGCTCTCAAGTGCGTGTTCGATTATGTACATCTGACCGTGGTTGTAGTTATGCATATCGCCTATGGCATAGGGGATAAACTCACCGCCGTCAACGGAATAGTCAATGCTTGAAACCTTGGGTGTCTTGTAAACGAGAAGTCCGAAGCCCGTACCCTCAAAGTCAAATTCGAATACCGCGCCCTCAACGTCTGTGGAAAGTGCGTAGTCGTACTTGATTTTACCCATTTTAAGGCTCTTGCTTGTGTGCTTGAAGTTTTCGGGAG